>CAZHGS010000009.1:0-92976 GCA_964532325.1 uncultured Gemmatimonadaceae bacterium
CCTTACAGCGTATCAGCGTTCCTCCGCACACCACCGTGGTGAGCGATCCGGGCTAAACGACTACACAGTTGGACTAGGGAGCCCAAAGTCAGCCGTCGTGGGCCGTGGCAAGGCGCGCCTTTCTTGCGGGTGCAGGTCCCGCCGGGCAACTGTCACTCGGTAGCGGCCGCTCCGTGCCGACAGAGCTTGGTGCGACGACACTACCGAGAATTGTAAGCGTCGAGCTGACCCGCGGGCTTGAACGTAGACCAGGGAACTCCGGAGCCGGCGGAGGGCCCCGTCGTCCCGCTCGTCCGCGCCCATTTTTCCGAAGTTCCCATGGTAATGAACCGTGTGTCCCCTCCAGAGAAGGACGAGATGCGTGGGAGTCAGAAGGGACGCCCACCTCCCAGACCGGTGCAAGCCGCTCCGGGACGACCGATCTTCGACCTCGACGCAGAGCTCCGTGCCTCCCTCCGGGCGGCGAACCTGGGCGGCGTCCGCGGCTCCTGCGATACCGTCCTGGAGGTGCTCGTCCGCCGCTTCCAGCGTAGCCCGTTATCCCCAGCGGTCGCCAAGCCCTAAACGAAGCGGCAGTTCGCCCCTGGACGCGTGTCCGTCTCCAGGCCGCTTAACTACGGCTGGGGTGAAGGAGCACGGGAAGCTGATGGAGACGCTCCGCCATCGAGTGAGGCGTCAGTCGCGGTAGCGCGTGCACGTTGGCCTAATTCCACGGGGTCGGCATCGGGACCCTCCGATGCTCGATGATCGCCCTACGGAGCAGATGAACCCGCGCTCCACCAACATCGATCGGCTGTCGTCCCGTGAGATCGTGGACCTGATCAACGCCGAAGACCGGCTGGTGGCCGACGCCGTGGCTGAGGAACGCGATGCAATCGCACGGACCATCGACATGGTGGTGGATGCATTTGAGGCGAACGGGCGCCTCATCTATGTGGGGGCCGGTACTTCCGGACGGCTCGGGGTGCTCGACGCCGCCGAGATGGCCCCAACCTACGGTACGAAACCGTCAATGGTCCAAGGCATAATCGCGGGTGGTGCCGATGCGCTGGTCTTCTCCCTGGAAGCGGTTGAGGACAGTCCGAAGGACGGCGCTCGGGCCGTGGACGAACGCGAAGCGGGTCGTCAGGATTTCGTTTTGGGAATCGCCGCCTCTGGAACGACGCCGTTTGTGCATGGGGCGCTGACGCGAGCCCGCGAGCGAGGTGCTCGAACAGGCTTCCTGCTCTGCACGCATCCTTCGGTGGAGCTAGTGAAGGCGCATGACGTGGTCATCGCTCCCCTCGTGGGTCCCGAGCTAGTCACCGGATCCACGCGAATGAAGGCTGGAACTGCAACCAAGATGATCCTGAACATAATCACGACCGGGGCCATGATCCGGACCCGGCAAGGTGTTTGGAACCCTCATGGTGGATCTGCAAGTAACCTGCCAGAAGCTCCAGGATCGAGGCGAGAGGATCCTCATGAACACCCTGCGCATGGAACGGCCCGATGCCGCCGCGCTTCTGGAAGAGGCGGGTGGGCACGTGAAGACGGCGCTCCTGATGGAAAGTCGTGGAGTCGGACGCGACGAGGCCGCGCGTGTGCTTCTGGACGCGGGTGGTGTCCTTGGGCGTCTCACCGGCGAACGAGACAAGGCCGACACCGGGGAGAGGTCCGCTAGAACGCGCTCACTGCAATCCTGAGGCTGGCATCCGCGGGCTCGGCGTTCTCGTAGTAGGCGGTGGCGCGGAGCGTCGAGCCGTCCTCGAGCTGCACGGGTTCGGCCAAGAGGTACGGCGTCGGCCATCCGTACGGGAGATCCTGGGCGAGAAGCAGGACCTCGGTGCGCCCGTCCGGAAGCCGCGCGGAGACCTCGAGCGACCGGACACCGCGCTCGCGGCTCGGATGAAGAGCGAGTATGCGGACGGGCCGGCCGACCGTCGCCTCCGCGTGGATCCGCGTGAGCCCGTCGCCGGCGGGTGTGCCCTCGCGCGCCTCGAGGAGGATCTCGACCGCCGGCGATGTGGTCGCCCGGGATTCGGCGGTGAGATGGAGGCCGATCCTTCCCCCGGTGACGGCGCCTTCTCCGCCCGGCCCGTAGAGGATCTCGGCCACGACCCGGTCGCCGGCCCGGAGCGCGTGCGCGACGGAGGGGGGAAGGAGCGTGCCGGGGTGCCAGGGTGTCCAGCTTCCGAGCCAGCGTCCGGTCCGCTCGAGAAAGAAGCTCGCCGCCCGCACCGATGCCCGGTCCGCCGGATTGTACTCGACGCCGCTGAGGCCCCGGTCCCCGGCCAGCTCCGGGTCGAGCACGACCCGCTGGATGCGGCCTTCTTCCCCGTCATCGTCGCCGCTGCGGGGGGCGCTTTCCGGGAGTTCGAGGACAAGCGCCGGCTCTCCGAGTTCCCACGCCTCCCCGCCGGTCCCGGGTGCCACGGCTTCGGTGTCCCCGGCGGAGCCCGGCACGTTGAGGAAGACCTCACCCGCGTTCCGGGGTCCCAGCCCCTCGACCCAGGAGACGAGGAACTGCTTCTCGCGGAGCGTCAGCGCGTTCTCGTTCGCAAATTCGCCGTAGCCGGCCACCGCCGCCCACGGCGGCATCCGGCGGGCTAACACCGAGGCGAGGACATCCTCGCGCGCGAGCCAGACATCCTCGTAATTCATGAGCGGCGCGCCGGGTCGCCCCGGTGCGTGGCAGTCCGCGCAGTGTCGCCCGAGGATCCCCACGATCTCACGCTCGAAGACCACGGTGTTCGTCGTCGTCACGTGCGTCAGGCCGCTTCCCGGCCAGAGGACCCAGACGAGTCCGGCCCCTGCGGCGAGGGCGCGCGGGAGCATCCGGCCGGTCCGGTGCCGGCGTTCGCTCCGCGCCGGCGTGTGCGTCCCCCGCGGGTTCATCCGGACTCTTCCACCTCGAACGTGTAGGGGATGGTATAGACCTCGCCGCCCCGGCTGAACTGGGCCCAGGCGCGGTAGCGCCCGGCCCGCGGCATCAGACCCTCGAAGGTGATCTCCGGGCCGCCGGAGAGCGTCGAGCGGTCAGCATCCATCGGGATCATCAGCGCGAGCGGTCCCGTCTCGTCATCCGAGGCCAGGAGATCGATCGGGTGTGAGTGGACGTAGTCGCGCAGGTCCTCGCTCATGATCATCAGGTGGCCGAAGGACCCAAGGAAGGGCTCAAGGTCCGTCACGGGTCGGCCGGAGCCGCTCTCGGCGAGCCGGAACTCAAGGTGCCCGTAGAGGCCCGCCACGAACGTCTCGGGGTCCCTCGTCACGGTCGCTCGAAGGTCCCCGATGGTCCGGTCCGGGTCCGGATCCTCAGTAAGCCGCGCCAGGTCGCCGCCCAGGTCACCGGTGTAGCCGGCCGTGACGAGCGGGCGGGCGATGAACTGGCCCGAGCCCCCGTAGGGGACGAATTCGGAGAGGACCTTGTAGTAGCCTTCCTTCGGGAGTGTCACCTCCGTGTGCCAGGAGCCGTCGGCGTCCTGGAGGGGATGGAGGTGCTCGAAATGCTCCATGTCCTGGCTGATCACGAAGAGGTGGTAGCGGCGGTCGTGGACCGTCACGAAGTCCCGGACGGGCTCTCCGGTTCCTGGGTGGAAGACCCGGAAGCGGAGGGTGGCCGGCTCGCCGGCGCGGACGGCCGGCGGATCGGTCACGAATTCAAGGCGGTAGTCACGCGGGTCGTAGGGGTTCGCCTCGACGAGTGCCATCCCGTCGCGCGGGCAGCGTCCCGGCACGCCGGACGTGTAGTCGGGATGGACCGGGCAGACGTAGGCGACCTCCTCGCCGGGGTCGAGCAGGGGCGCACCGAGCTGCGGAGCGTCCGCCAGCGGGGCACGGCGCTCGACGGGGAGTGCGAGCCATGTGCTTGCCGCGACCAAGAGCACCAGGGAGGTGCCCGCGATCCAGCGCGCTCTCATCCCCGGCTCCTCTCCCCTATCGGTGTGGGCTCGTCGCGTTTCCCTCGTAGGTACCCGATCCCGGGCCGGGGAGCTCACCGGAGCGCGGACCGGTGTAGCGCGCGACGTGGAGCCCCGTGTCGCTGTCGGTCCAGTAGATGAGACCGTCTTTGAAGACCGGGTAGCTCCGGGTCACACCGTGCGGAAGGGTGAGGGCGTGGCCGACTTCGCGCGGGGTGTAGGGATTCGAGATGTCGATCGCACGAAGGCCGTGCCCGTACCAGGAGTTGAAGACGAGGTTCGGGAAGACGGTGGGGTTATGGTTCTGTTGGGGAACGTTGCGCCGGGGCTCGCCGCTCGGCTCCGTGTTGCCCTGCGAGAGGCAGTCGTCGATCCGGTTGTCCGGTATGGCGAAGGCGCCGACGAGCACCGGCGTGGTCTCGGACTCGACCGAGGCGATGCGGGCGTGCATGAGCGGACATCCCGAGTTCTCGTCGGTCAGCCAGACGTAGGCGGGCCGACCGGCCGTATTGTCCCGGACTCGGGCGGGCCGGTCCGGGATGAAGACCGCGCTGTGGATCCCGGTGGGAAGGGAGCTGAAGGGGGGATGGACGTCCAGCCTGGACCGGGTCAGGAGGACGAGGTAGCGGGCGGCCTTCGCCCCATCCGGGGCGTCCGACGCGAGGTACGCCGCGAGTCCCGGATCGTCGCTGATCACCGGATGGAGGCAGTCGCCCGGGATCTCCCGGAGCCGCGACACATCCAGCACCCCGGCCTCCCATGCGATCGTCGACCGGTTCCTGCAGTCCGCCGTGCCCGCAGCCAGGTCGGCGTCCCGGTTTCGGGCGACGCCGGAGGAATCCAGAACGTAGAAGCCGGCGTTTCCCCCGGCCACGTAGACGCGCTCTCCGTCGTTGGACACCGAGAGCGAGTGCAGCATGTTGTTCTGGCGCGCCTGGAAATTGCCCGGCCGGCCGGAACGGTTCTCGAGGTCGCTGAAGTCGGCGAACCGGCCGTCGGCGAAGAGCCCCGTCGCGTCGGGGACTTCGTTGATCGGTGGCCCGCCCACATCCCGGAGGCTGAATCCCGCGACGAACTGCGGCCGGGGGAGGAGCTCGCCGGTGTCCTCGTCGGTCACGGCGAGCACGATCGCGTCGGGGATCCTGAGCCCGGGGGCGTTCGGATCCGGCAGTCCGCCACCATTGAACATCGACACGAAGGCGAGGATCCGGCTCGGATTCACCGGGTCGTGCCAGAGGAAGAACTCGTGCGTCGGGCCGCCGAAATCGTAGGGTTCGCTCCGGGTCGTGGGCAGGCAGCTCGCGGGGTCGATCTCGTAGCTCTCGAGCAGACCCTCGGTCCCCGTGCCGGCGTTCCTGACGAGGATCTGGATCTCGCGTCCGCCGGAGGTGGTGTAGAGGATCGAGCGGAGCTCGCGGTCGTCGAACCCCTCGTTTCCGATCACCTGCGGCGGAATCTCGCCCACCTGGACCGGTGGGTCCGCTTCCGGGTCCGGCTGGATCCGGAAGATGTTGATCGCATGGGTCGTCCCCGGACCATTCCGGTGGCCGACGTAGAGGCACTCTCCGGCGATCCCGAGCCCGCGCGCGTCGCCCGCCCCATCCAGGTCGCCGCCGTTCCAGGCACCCGTGGCGGGATCCTTCCCGGAAGGAACCGTGAGGACCCAGTGGATATGCTCGAAGTTGCGGAAGAGGCGGAGCCGCTCCTCGAGCGCCGCGAAGCCCAGCCTCGCCTCTTCCTCGGAAGAGAACGGGTCGAGCACCCCCTCGGCGTTCACGCGTACCGAGGGCATCTCTCCGATCGGGGTGTCGAAGGTGCTCGGCTGGCAGCCGGCCGGATCGTCGGAATGGTCGACGCATGCGGTCGCCGGCACGTCCCGTCCGTCTGGACCGCCATCGCCGAATCCGCAGCCGCCGGCGAGGGCAAGGACCCCGGCGCAACCGAAGACCAGGGGCGCCCGCCTCCGTCGCCGGCGTGACAGGACCGTTTTGCCCCTGCTAGGGGTGGTCGGTGCGTGCATGGGTACTCTCCGGAAGTCCGGTGACCCCTCTCGCCAACGGCAGCCGGACGTTATGCTGCCACCGCCGACGATGGCAAGCGGAAGGGCCGGGAGTCAGCGTGGGTCCCCGCCTTCCTACTCGGGCACGACGACGTCGCTCACCCTCCCGTCCGGTTCGATGATGTAGATCGGACCTTTGAGCACATCATCGCCGATCGGGATGGCCTGCTCGCCCGGCGCCTGGGCCGGTGGCGCGGTCGCGATGCCGAAGTCGTCCGCGCCGTCCAGGTCGACGCCGTAGCCCAGATCCGCCAGGGAGGCGAGGGTGACCCGGCTCAGCGGGTTGGCTCTGAACGAGAGGGATCCGGTCATGAGCTCGTTCAGGAACACCGAGTTGCGCCAGTGGGAGTCTCTCGTGCCGGCGCCCCCCGACTCGTTCTCCACCGGCACCTTCGCCCCTGGGTAGCTGGCGCCTCCGATCGCATCGAACGCGGCGATCGCGCCCTCCCCCCGGAAGTGCGTGTCGGCGCCCCGGCTGCCTGGAAGCGAGGGGTTGACGAGAAGGCCTCGCTCGGCCCAGAGGCTCCCGAATCCGAGCGTGTGCGCGATTTCGTGGAGCAGGAGATCGTCGAGCCGCCCGCCCGCCTCGAGCCGGGCGATATCTGCCGTGTCGAGCTCGATACGGGAGACGAGCGGGGGCTGGTTCGATGACCGCCGCGCACAGACGCGTGCCTGGCCAAGGATCCCCGTGACTCCGTCGATCTCCTGAAGGCGGACCACGACCAGGAGGTCGTCGATGGTCCGCTCGATCCGGGGCGAGCCTTCTCCGCACGTTCCCGGGCCCAGCGATACCGGCCTGGGATCCGCCTTCTCTGGAATGAGTTCCGACCAGCGCATGGCAGCGGTCTCGAACGCCTGGCGGAGTGTGGCGGATGGTGGGTCGATGAAGTGGAACTCGATCGAGAACCCTCCGCTCCCGTCCCCAGCGGCCGCGCGCGCCAGGAAGGTGTGCGAGGCGCCCGACGGAATCGAGGCCGTCACGGACTGCTCGCCGAAGGTGCGGCCGAGGGTCCACTCCGTTGAGGCAATCCCTCCGTCGCCGGACGTCGCGGCATCCGGCGCCACCGATCCGCTCCCCGCGGCGGGCGCGAAGGTGACGGTCGTGCCAGAGATTGCGTTCCCGAAGGCGTCGGTGACCCGGACGACGAGCGGCTCGGAAAGAGGCATCTCGCGTACGCCCTCCTGTCCGTCCCCCGATACGGCACCGAGCAGCGCGGCGGGGCCCGGTGCCGCGGTGGCGCTCACCCGCTCGGCGGGGAGCCCGGGCACGCGGACCTCGAGGCTCTGGAGGCCCGGCGAGGTTCCGAGGATCCAGCTCCCGAGCACGGCCACCCCATCCGCGTCTGTCCGGACGACGAGCTCGGCGACGGCTTCGGAATCGGCGGCGCCCCGGAGGGTCCCACTCCCGGCGGCAGCGGAGAAGCTCACGTCGAGCGATGGGATCGGAACGCCTCCGGGTCCGAGTACCCTGGCGAAAATCGGTTCCGGGAGCGGCGTCCCGACTGCGCCGTTCTGGCCGTCCCCGGCCAGGATCGTGAGCCGCTCCGGAACGGGCGTAGCGGTGGCGGAAAGGACGGCCGGCGGCAGCGCTCCCACACGGACCTCGAGGCTCTGGGAGCCCAGCGGGTCGCCCAGGATCCACACCGCGTGGGCCCGCCCGTCCGCACCGGTGACGACGCTCGCCGGCCGCACGGATCCCGCACCGCCGACGACCAGGAACCGCACCGCCACCCCCGCAAGAGGGTTACCGAACTGGTCCTCCACGGCGACCTCGACCGGCTCGACGAGGGCGGAGCCGCGAGGCGCCGTCTGGTCGTCGCCCGAGAGGACGACGATTCGCGCCGCCGGACCCGCGGCCGCGACTGCCTCGAAGCGCACACCCACGCCGACCCGGTAGGCAAGGGAACTCCGGAGAGATTGCGTCTCGCCGGCCACGGTCCCGAGCGTCCACACCACGGAAGCGCGGCCGTTCGCGTCGGTCGCCACTTCCGCCGCGGAAACACTCCCGTCCCCCTCGAGCACCCGGAAAGCGACGGGTACGCCTGTGGCCGGTTGGCCCAGCCGGTCGGAGGCCCGAACGACAAGAGGTGACGGGAGGGGTTCACCGGCGGGTCCCGTCTGCAGGTTCCCCGAGACCTGCTCGAGCGCGGTCGCGAGCTGCATCACGGTCACGGAGATGCCGGAGGTCGCGTTGCCAGAGGCGGCCGTGACAGTGGCCGCGCCGTTTCCGCGGGCGGTGACCTGGCCGGAGGCGGTGACGGATGCCACCGTAGGGTCCGAGGAGCTCCAGCTCACCGTTGCTTCGAGGAGGACCCCGCCGCTCCGGTCCCGCACCTCGGCGATGAGGGTCGCGCGGTCCCCGACGGCGTCGAAGGTGAGTGCTCCGGGCGAGATCGTGATCTCGCTCGGCCCGGGCTCGTCCCCGGTCAGGAGCTGGCAGCCCGGAGCGGCCAGAATGGCCCACAGCAGGGCTGCGGACCAGCCGGCGGGGCGGGGCGGGGGACTCACGGCGAACACCTCTCCTGGCACTCCCGCCATCGCGTGCGGCAGGGTAGACCGGCAGAATCACGTTGGATATGTTGGCACGAAGCCGAAGTCGGCGCGATGGGCAGCGGCCGCTTCGCGGCGGGTTTGTCCCATAGCGACGCCGCCGGATCTTCCTTCCGTACACCGTCACGGGTGGAGCTTTGCCGGCTGCTGCCCCGGCGTTCGCAGGGAGCGGCCGGGTGTGAGGAACTGTATGAGTGCCCTGTCCCTTTCGAGGCCTCTTCCCGCGGCTGCGCGGCTTCTCGCCCCGGTGGGTGCGGCGGTCCTTCTCGCCGCCTCCGCTCTTTCCGCGCAGGAGACCGGAAGCGTGGCGGGCACCGTGACGGACCTCTCGAGCGGCCGCCCTGTGCCGGAAGCCCGGGTGTTCGTGGTGGGGACGGGGATCCAGGCCTTTACGGAAGAGGAGGGGCAGTATCTTCTGGAAGGCCTTCCCGCCGGCGAGGCGGAGGTAATCGTCGAGCGCCTCGGGTACGCTCCGGCGGCCGCGACGGTGCAGCTCATGGCCGGCCAGACGGCGGCGCTCGACTTCGCGCTAGATGTCTCCGCGGTCGCGCTCGACGAACTCGTGGTGACGGCCACGGGCCTCCAGCGCCGCCGCGAGCTCGGGAATGCCGCCGTCGCCATCCAGGTGGAAGACGAGCTCGTGCAGGCGGCTCCCGTCACCCTCACGAACCTGCTTCAGGGCCGTGCCCCCGGGGTGCAGGTGCTCCAGAGCTCCGGGACGGTGGGGTCCGGGTCTGCGGTCAAGATCCGCGGGAGCGGCTCGATCAGCCTGAGCAACACCCCTCTCATCTACATTGACGGCTCTCGGATCTCCAACAGCGTGAACTCCGGCCCGGGCGTGGGCGGGCAGACGACGAGCCGGCTGAACGACCTGAGTCTCGAGGACATCGAGTCCGTCGAGATCGTCAAGGGACCGTCGGCCGCGACGCTCTACGGTGCCGAAGCGGCAGCCGGGGTGATCAGGATCACGACGAAGCGCGGCCGCTCGGGCACCGCCGAGTGGACCTACCGCTCGGAGTGGGGCGCACGGTGGGACACGACCGACTGGCCGGCGTCGGTCTGGAATCCCCGCTCGTTCTTCGGCGAGGTCTACGACGTCTCCAGACTCTTCCCGCGGGGCGAGATCCCGGCCGACGTCCACTTCGCCGCGATCCCCGACACCCTCTACTCGATCAACCTGCTCGGGGAGGGCGTGGGTGGGGACGTCGTCTACGGAACGCCCTGGCGCACGGGGATCGAGAAGACGTACGGGGCCTCGCTCAGGGGTGGAGGCCAGAATGTGACCTACTTTCTCTCGGGCGAGCTGACCGACCAGGATGGGACGCTCGCCACGAACGAGAACGTCCAGCGCAATCTCCGGGTGAACCTCGACCTGGTCCCCTCCGAGCGGGTCACCCTCGGCATCTCGGCCGGCTACGCGAACAGCCGAGTGTTCATGCCCGAGAACGACAACAGCGGCTTCGGGTTCATCGGCGTGGGGATGCTAGGTTACCCCTGGCAGGCGCCGGTGCGGCGGACGGACATCACGATCGGTGGGGAGTGGGAGACCTGCCCGCTCGCCTGGGAGATCCACCGGGCGCTTGCCGACGCCGGATTCGCGACGAGCCTCGACGCCACGTCCGAGGAGGAGTGCGCGGACAACCCCTTCTTCGGGGAACGCACCTTCGAGGACGTCGAGACGCTCGTGAGCTCGCAGCAGGTCGAGCGCGTGACCACGAGCGCGAGCCTCGACTACAACCCCTTCGGCTTCCTCTCCGCGCGCGGGACGGCCGGCTACGACCAGTTCTCCGACCAGACGGGTTTTCTCGTGCCGGTCGACCCGGACCGCCCCTTCAACGACGCTTCCCGCGGAGTCCGGAGTGTCGGCCACGGGATCAACCGGCTGTTCACGCTCGAAGGCAATGTGAATGCGAGCTTCAGCGTGACCCCGGAGATTCGCTCGACCACCTCGGTGGGCGCGCAGTTCTTCCGCCAGAAGTCGGAGTCGGCGGGCGCGAGCGGGACGACGCTCCCGCCCGGGGCGACCACGGCTTCGAGCGCGGTCCGGACCGAGGGATTCGAGTCCGTCGGCGAGACCCGGACGCTCGGCCTCTACATCCAGGAACAGATCGAGTACCGCGACCGGCTCTTCATCACCCCGGCGCTCCGCTTCGACGACAGCAGTGCCTTCGGCGAGCACCTGGGCCGGGAGGCCTATCCCAGGTTCATGGCATCCTATGTCCTGAGCGAGGAGGCGTGGTTCGACCGGATCGTGCCCGGCGACTTCGTGGAGTCGCTCCGCGCGCGCGTGGCGTGGGGCCAGTCGGGCAAGCAGCCGGCGAGCTTCGCGGCGCTCAAGCTCCTGGGCCCGCGCCGGGTCACGCTCCGGGGAGAGAACGTCGCGGGCCTCGCCCTCTCGGGTCCGGGCAACCCCGAACTCCGCGCAGAGCGGGGGGAGGAGCTGGAGCTGGGTTTCGAGGCGGACCTCCTGGACGGCCGCGTCGGGGTGGACTTCACCTGGTTCAGCCAGACGACGAAGGACGCGATCGTGGGCCGCACACTCGCACCGTCCACTGGCTACACCGTTCCGGTGTTCACGAACATCGGCGAGATCCGGAATGGCGGCTTCGAGCTCGGGCTGAGCGCGCTTGTGATCAACAGCGGGAGTCTGCGCTGGGACTGGCAGCTCAACGCATCGCGCATAACGGGTGAGATCACGGATCTCGACGAGCACATCATCTACGGGCTCGGAGGCAACAGCCAGCGGCACGAGGAGGGATTCCCCTTCGGATCCTACTTCAGCAGGACGTACTCGGTCGACTCGGGTGGGAGCGTCGCGGCATCGGATACGGCGGTCTACGTGGGCCAGCCGACGCCGGAGCTGGAAGGGTCGCTTTCGACCTCGGTCGAGCTCTTCGGCTGGGTGACGCTCTACGCCGACCTCGGATTCGCGGCCGGATACCAGCAGTTCAACAGCACCGAACAGTTCCGTTGCGGCTTTCTCGGTGGGGACAGTTACGGCGGGGTCTGTCCCGAGCTCTTCGAAGTGGATGCAAACGGCGAGCGGGCCGCCGAGGCGCGGATCAAGGCGCAGGCGGCCGAGGACGACGAGTACGCCCCCTGGATCGAGGACGCGGACTTCGCTCGCCTGAGGAGCGTCTCGGCGCGCGTCGCGCTCCCGGGGAGCTGGCTGGGGATGGTCGGAGCCAGCCGCGGGAGCTTCAGCGTGACCGCAGAGAACCTGCTCCTCCTCACGAACTATTCCGGGCTCGACCCCGAGACCAACTTCGCTGGCGGCTCGCAGACCACGCGGGCGGAATTCTTCACGCTCCCGCCCCCGAAGCGTGTCACCGGGCGGATCTCGATCTCCTTCTGATGGCGGCGCCAATGAATCCGGTTGCCGGTCGCCGCCTCGCCCGCTGCCTCCTCGGATGGGGGGGCGTCGGCCGAGGCCGTCAGGTGACGCTTCTCGCGGGTATGCTCGCACTGGCCGGCTGCGACGGGATCCTGGACGTCGACGAGGCGGGGATCATCGTCTTCGAGGACGTGGAGGCCGAGGGGCCCACTGCGGTCCCCGCACTTGTCGCCGGCGTGGTAGGCAACTACCACGAGCTCGTGGACAACATCATACGCTACGCGGCGCTCCTGACCGACGAGATGATCCTTGCGGGCACCTTCGAGGATCGGCTCCAGGTGGACCGCCGCCGCATCCAGGTCAACAATGACGTGCTGACCGGTGCCGTGTACGCCCCGCTGCACCGGACACGCATGCAGGCGGACACGACCGTGTTTCTCCTCCAGGAGCGGCTCGGCGACCCGGCGTTCGCCGATGTCGAGGACGATCTCCGCGAAGGGATCGCTTTCGGGAAGCTGTACGGCGGCTACGCGCGGCTCTGGCTCGGGGAGCTCTACTGCTGGAGCATCCTCACCGGGATGTTCCCCGAGAACCGGCCGCTTCCCCCCGATGAACGGATCGTCCAGGCGCTCGGGTTCCTCCAGGAGGCCGAGACCCTCGCGGCCATCGGCGGAATGGAGGAGATCCGGTTCGCGGCGATCGTCGGGCAGGCGCGCGCCCACCTCTGGCTCGGCAACTACTCGCAGGCCGGCACGCTTGCCGGAGACGTGCCCCGCGACTTTGTCTTCGATGCCGAGTACTCACAGAACGATCCCGAACAGTTCAACGAGATGTACATGTTCACCTGGGGGGACTTGCAGCAGATCCGCTGGACGGTCGGCGACGGAACGGCCACGACCCGGGGAAGCGAGCGGTGGGAGCACCTCGATCTCTTCCTGGACCTGGAGCTGCTGCGAAGCGAGCCGGAGGGGTTCTCGGCGTTCAGTTCCTCGATCCCGGTGACACTGCAGACGCTCTACGGCCGGGCAGACACGGGCGTGCTCGTCGCCTCCGGCGCCGAGGCCATGCTGATCCGCGCGGAGGCGGCCGTGCGGGCCGGACGGACGGGGGAGGCCGAGGCCCTCCTGAACGACCTGCGATCCGACTACAGCCTCCGGACGACGATCCTGCGCGATGTGGAGCCACCGGACGCCGCGAACGAGCTCGCGCCGCTCACCCTCGTCGGAGGCCTTGTGGCCGACCTCCGGACAGTGGCGGCCGAGCGGGCCCGCGAGCTCTGGCTGACGGGGGACCGCATGACGACCTCCCGGCGCCTGAGACGCGACCCCTGGTCAGCGATCGATCTCTTCCCGCCGGTCAAGACGGAGAACTCCGGCGGTGACGACATCGCGTTTCCGATTCCCCAGCTCGAGCTGGACAACAACCCGAACCTCAGTGCCGCGGATGCCTGTCCCGTCGGGCAGGCATCCGGGTCTTGGCACTAGCGCCGCTCCCGCCCCCTCCCAGCGGTACTTCCCGTAGGCGCGGTCCTCCGGCCCGGTCGGCGGCCGGCAGCGGCGGCAGCCCCCGGCTCCGGCCTGTCGGAGAACGGCGCCCCGGCTCATCTTGCCCGGAGCAACGCCAATGGGAACGCGAGGAGGCACGATGAGGACGTACGGCAGCGCGATGCGGGTCCTTCAATATGCCTGGCTGGGTCTGGCCATCTGTGTCGCGGACCTTCGGGCCCAGTATCCGCCCATCACGTCGATGGCGGAATTCGAGGAGGCGATGGAGACGCTCTCGAACTGGGGACGCTGGGGCCCAGATGACGAGCTCGGTGCCGCGAATCTCATCACGCCCGAGAAGCGCCGCCGGGCCGCCGCGCTGGTCGTCGAGGGGGTGAGCGTCTCGATGGCGCACGACGTCGTGCAGGTCCCCTCCGAAGACGCGTCGAGCATCCTCGAGCGGGAAGTGCTCCGGGTGAGCGCGACCGGCGCCTCCGACATGTACCAGTACACGGGGAGCTACCACGGGACGATCCACAGCCACCTCGATGCGGTGGACTGCCACATCATGCACGAGGGCATGGGCTACAACGGGGTGTCGATGGAGGAGATCCAGGCCGCGGGCGCCTGCCCGCGGGGGAGCATCAATGCGCTCAAGGACGGGATCGTCACCCGCGGGGTGCTCTTCGATGCGACGCTCCTTCCCGGGTTCGGCACCGCGGAGGGCTGGCTCGAGCCGGGCACGGCGGTGCGGGCGGCCGATCTCGAGGCGCTCGAGGAGATCCAGGGGGTCCGGGTGGAGCCGGGGGATGTGATCCTCCTCCACACCGGCCGGTGGGCGCGGCGGGCCGTGACGGGCCCGTGGCCGACCTCAGAGGGAGTCGCCGGCTATCATGCTGACGTCGCGCACTTTCTCAAGGAACGGGGCGTCGCCTTCATCGGCCACGATATGTGGAACGATGTCTTTCCCCACGAATTTTCCGATGATCTCGCTCTTCCCCTGCACCGGCTCGCCCTCGTCTCCCTCGGAGTCGGGATCTTCGACAATCTGGACTTCGGCAGGGTCGCGGAAGTGGCCCGGCGGCTCGGCCGCTACGAGTTTCTCTTCACCGCGGCCCCGCTAAGGATCGAGGGAGGGATGGGGTCGCCGCTCAATCCGATCGCGACGTTCTGACGACGTGTCCGGCGGCGGGTGGCTGCGGAACCCGTTTCGGGCGGCGTGCCTGCGTGACCGGATCGGTTTCCTCGGCGCCGCCCTCGCGGCGATCGGCCTCTCCCTCTCGCCCGGGATCGTGAGGGAGGGGCGGGCGCTCGGACCGCAGGAGCCCGAATTCGGGGCCCTCAGGCGCGGGATGGTCGAGGAGCAGATCGAGGCCCGGGGCGTCTCGGACCCGCGGGTCCTCGAGGCGATGCGCGCCATTCCGCGCCACGAGTACGTCCCCGAACGGTACAGGTCTGCGGCGTATTCCGATTCGCCGCTCGCGATCGGCCTTGGGCAGACGATCTCGCAGCCCTACATCGTCGCGCTGATGACCGAACTCGTCCGGCCCGGTCCGGGCGATCGGATCCTCGAGGTGGGAACCGGGTCCGGATACCAGGCAGCGGTCCTCTCCGCCCTGGTCTCGGAGGTATTCAGCATCGAGCTCGTCGAGGAACTCGCGAACGAGGCGGCCGACAGGCTCGCCCGCCTCGGAGCCGCGAACGTCACCGTTCGCCGCGGGGATGGCTATCTCGGCTGGCCGGAGGCGGCGCCCTTCGACGGGATCCTCGTCACGGCGGCGGCCAGCCACATTCCGCTTCCTCTCACGGAACAGCTCGCTCCGGGGGCGCGCATGGTGATCCCCGTCGGTGATACTCTCTCGGTCCAGACACTCCGGGTGGTCGAGAAATCGGAGGAGGGCGATGTGGAGGTCACCGACATCGCATCGGTCCGCTTCGTGCCACTCCGCCGGGACCCGTAAGGGCGTAGGGGCGGACGCCCCGGGCGTCCGCCCCTACGTGTCCCGCTCGACCGGATGATGCGTGCCCCGACGCGGGGCGCGCCGGAACACCGGCGCGACCCGGCGGGTGCGCTACCGCGTCAGTCGGCGGCGAAGCAATAGAAGAGCCCGTTCCCTCCGGTGGCGATGAGGTCCTCCTGGCTGCAACTCCGGCTCAGGTGGACGGAGTTCCAGGAGGCGTTGGCTCCGCCGAGCCGGTCGTGGTGGCCGACCATGGCTCTGCCCGCGGAGTTGCTCGTCCAGTTGTCGCAGGTCGTCGTGTCCGGGGAGCCTAGGAGCCCGTACCCCCTCGAGTCGGAGCCGGTCAGGATGTCGTGCTGGTTCGGCTGGTCCCCGGCGCCGCTGACCTCGTTGCCGTTCTCGTCCACAGCCGTGGGCTTGCGGATGTTGTTGCGGTCCCGTTGGATGTCGCCGTGGAGGTCCGCCACGTTCGCGGCGATGATCTGGCCGTTCGCGTTGTACCACGGCCCCTCGCCGATCCGGTCACGCGCATGGACCCCTGGCTGTCCGCCCGACGGAAGGGTGCTCAAGTAGGCCCTCCACGTCCGGTTGCCGGCGCCGGCCGCCTGCGCCAGCGTCTGGCAGTGCTGGTCCGCCCCCTCGAGTCCTCCCAGGTTCGCTCCGTCGCCCGGGCCCACGCTTGTGATGAAGAACCCCATCGGTTGCTGGGACTGGGCGCTCAGGTCGCCCGCGACCAGCACACCCACAGCCACAGCCACCGCGCCGACCGCTCCGATCGATGCCTTCATTCTCTCCCTCCTTCGTTCCTTTATTGCGGTAGGTGGTGGATCCGGCGACGTGCCGGATCCGACGTTCGCATTCCTCCATGATATCGTGCCACCGCCGTCTCTCACAACTCCGTGTCCGGCTTCATCGGCGCCCCCGGAACGTGGCCGGAGGCTTGCCTCGACACATGCTGAACGGAGAGGATTCGAGGTGGCGGCGGGAAGACCCGGCCAGGGTGGCCCTCCGGCCCCCGCGTGGCGTTTTCCGGGAGCCGCCTCCCTCTCTCCACCCGCACTGAAACGAGGCTCCGTGTCCCCTCCGACGACCGTTATCGACACGAATGTCTTCATCGCGGCGGCATTCAGCCCTGCGAGTAACTCGGGGCGGCTCCTTGATGCGGTGTCCGGGGGGCGGGTGCGCCTCGTCTGGGATCGGCCGACGCGCCGCGAGACGGAAGCGCTCATGCGCCGGATCCCGAGGATCTCTTGGGAGGACGTCCGGCACCTCTTCGTCGAGACGGAGCGGTGGTCCGGCGGGGTCGGGCCCGAGCGGTTTGCGTCCGTGCCGGATCCCGATGACCGGAAGTTTGCCGCACTCGCGTCGTCGAGCGGGGCAACGCTCGTGACGCTGGACCGCCATCTGCTCGGGGCGGGGCTGGACGACTCGTGCCGGGTCGTGACGCCGGGCGAGTTCCTCCGGTCGCTTGCGGGAACCGACGCCGGGAACGCCGATCCGTAGGCGGAGGCCTCAGTAGGCGAATGCAGCGCCGCTTTCGAGGAGCTTCTCAGTCTCTTCAGGTCCGTAACCGGCCTCGCTGAGCACCGCGCGGGTGTGTTCACCGAGGAGGGGCGCTCCGGACTCCGCCGGGCCCGGATGTGCTCGAGACATCTTGAGGGGGCAACCGACCGAGCGCACGGGCCCGAGCCGGGTGTGTTCCACGGTCACGACCATTTTCCGGGCGAGCGCCTGCGGGTGCTCGAGCATCTCGCCCACGGATGCGACGGGCCCTGCCGGCACCCCCGCCTCCGCGAGTGCCGCCAGCCACTCCTCGCTGGTCCGGCTGGAGAAGAAGGGCGAGAGCAGCTCCACGAGCTCGTCGAGGTGGCCCATTCGGGCCTCGTTCGTCTCGAAGCGCGGATCGGTTGCGAGCCCGGCGGCACCGAGGGCTCCGGTGAGCCGCGTCCATGTTCCCTGGTTCGACGCGCCCACGTTGATCCAGCCGTCCGATGTCCGGAAGCTCTGGTACGGTGCGGTGAGCGGATGCGCAGTTCCGAGCGCTCCGGGTGAGACGCCGGTCGCGAGTGCGATCGCGCTCTGCCAGTAGGTCTGCGTGATCCCGGCCTCGAAGAGTGAGGTGTCGACCCTCTGCCCCTTCCCGGTCCGCTCCCTCTCGAGAAGGGCCGCAGCGACCCCGAGGGCACCGAGAATCCCTGCGGTGATGTCCGTGACGGGGGCGCCGACCTTCACGGGAGCACGGCCCGGACCCTCTCCCGTCACGCTCATCAGACCCGAGCAGCCCTGGGCGATCAGGTCAAACCCGCCCTGGCCCGCCAGCGGTCCGGTACGTCCAAACCCGGTGATCTGGCAGTAGACGAGCCGCGGATTCGCCCGGCGGAGTGCCCTCCATCCGAGTCCGATCCGCTCCATGGTGCCCACGCGGAAATTCTCGATCACGACATCCGCGTTCCCGATGAGCCGACGGACGGCCGCGAGTCCCGCAGCCGTCCGGAAGTCGAGGGCGATCCCGCGCTTGCCGCGGTTCATCATCATGAAGGCTGCCGACTCGCCGTCGACGTCGGGGGGGCGGAAGGCGCGGGTCCCGTCTCCACCGGGGAGTCGCTCCACCTTGATCACGTCGGCGCCAAGGTCGGAGAGCATGAGGCCGCATACCGGGCCGGCCATGATGTGCGCCAGCTCGATGACGCGGACACCCTTGAGCGCGCCGTTCACGCGGCCGCTCCCGTCATCCGCTCATTCTCCGCGAAAGCGCGGCGGCCGCTTCTCGAGGAAGGCCCTCCGGCCCTCGCGGTAGTCGCGCGTCGAGAACGCCTCGTCGGCCTCTGCTCGTTCTTCCGGCGAGATCGTTCCTCCCGCAAGCAGACGCCGGATGAACTTCTTGTGCCACCGGTTCACGAGCGGAGCACCCGCCACGATGCGGTCGAGGAGCGCCGCTCCCTCCGCCGCGACGCTGCCATCCGGCCAGATACGGTTCACGAGGCCGATGGCGAGGGCGCGCTCGGCGTCGATCAACTCACCCGTGAGAAGGATCTCGAGGACGGGCCCGGGTCCGAGCAGGGCGAGAAGCGGGCGGAGCTCGTCGTAGGACATCGTGAGCCCCAGCCGGTGGATCGGAGCGCCGAACCGGCTCGACGCGCCGCAGACACGCAGGTCGCAACAGGCCGCGACCTCGAGACCGCCGCCCACGCAGATGCCCTCGATGATCGCGACCGTCGGATGCCTGCAGCCCGAGACTGCCGCCGTCGCGGACGCGATGGCCCCGGAGTACCGGCGGACATCTTCCGGTGTGTCCCGCTCATCACCGAATGTCCGGATGTCGGATCCGGCGGAGAACGCCCGTCCGCCTGCACCCCGGACGGCGATCGCGGCGACCGCATCGTCGGTCGAGAGCTCCCGGAACGCCCGGGCCACGGCGAGCCATCCGCCCCGGTCGAGGACATTGTGGCGCCCGGGCCGGTCAAGCCATACGGTCGCGACCGGGGCACACCGCTCGATGCGGACGGTACCGGCGTCCGACTTACTCACGGAACCTCCTCCCCAACAGAATGCGGAGCGGGCTGAGCGGCACAAGATGCCCGGCGGTTCCGGCACCTGCAAGGACACGGAGGGCCTCCACAGAGATGCTCCTCTCGGTCGACCGGGCCGGATGGCGGCACCCCCGTCATAGCACCCCGATCCCGGCGTTGCCCACCTGGTCGTCGCACTTCCGGCCCCGCGGCACGCCTCGGCTTCATCTGCCCGCGGCACTTCGTGCTGCCAGTTGGCCACGGTTCGCTTGGCGAATGCAGCGTCCGGACGGGTCGGCCGAGATGGCGTTGACGCCGGACGACCCGGCTTTTCCTATGCTCGAAGACACCCTCCCCTGAGCCCTACGGCGGCGCTGGCTGGGTCGAACGCGGCGCCGGGCTGCGGGTCACGCGTCACCCTCGGAAATCTGCGTTGCCGTCCTCTTCCGAAGTCGGACCATCTGATGTGAAAAAAGATCGGATCCGTGCCGTTCCGGGTGGTCGGACTTGACCCGTGCCGCCAGACGCGACTTGAAGGGCGCCATTTCCTTCTCTCAGGGCATGCCTTTGGCCTCCGGATGGGGCCCCTCGGGTCCTCCCGGTGGGCAAGCGTATCCGCCGCGACGATGGACGTTGTGGTTGTACTCCTCCGATGCCCGGCGGGCGAAGCCAGGCCCTCCGCCGCGCAGGCCATACCCGGTCCCAGGCACTGCCGGCGGGGTGCGGCGCACCATGCATGGCATGTCCCCGTGACTGGCGTGTTCCATGGGCGGTGACGTGGCGACCGCTCGGGGAAGCGCATCGGGGTCCGTCCGGCATGGTCTCGTCCAGCCTGGGACACGGCGCGAGCGGGACCGTCATGAACACACCGCAGCTCTTCCTTCCGGGGTGTCAGTCCTCGCCGGGAGCGGTCCCCCTCTCATCAGCCGCGTCGATTGGACGATGTTGCCTTGCCGCCGAATACCGGCGGGAATAGCATTCGTCGGCCCTTGCCGGGCAACCGCGGCGCCTCCGGCCCCGGCATCCCGGAGCGGTGCCGACCGTCTTCAGAGGCAGGTCGAGATGCGGAAGCTGTTGCTGTTGTGTCTGTTGGCGTTGCCCTCGAAGATCGCGGCGCAGGAGCTGGAGGAGACGTCGCGCCGCATGCTCCTCGAAGCCGGCATCGTCGGAGGCAAGAGCCCCGCATGTCCGGGACACTACGTCGGCCTTGAGGGCCGGGTCGCCGGGCCGGTATCCCTCTACGGCATGGTCGAGACTTACCGCTGCATCGACTTGGCGGGATCCGCCAACCGGCTGGGAGCCTCCGTCTTGCTCGGCCGGGAGAGCTGGTTCGTCCGACCGTCCCTGCGCACGGGGATAGAGTACGACGCCGGCGAGGCCTCCCCAACGGTTGCCGCGAATCTCACATTCGGTCGCCGCTACGGTGCTCGCTTCAGTGTACACCGGGGAGATGAGACCGCGGCTGGCGTCCTGGTTCTCTTCCAGCTGGGCGGCTACATCACTTTCTGAGAGGTGCGGTCCGGGGCACACGGCTGCGGTGTCCCCGATGGCCGGGAATGTCTGGTGGCGAGTTCCCTTCGGGGAGCGTTTCCCGGTTGGCCGCATGCCCGGGATCGCCGTCGGCGCCGCGGAACAGCGCCTACTCATGTCCTGGCCACGTCCAAAACGGCCATCAGCGGTGGTGCCGGTGGTGCCGGCATCGGGAAAACGGTGCTCGCGGTTGAGGGAGCCGTTGGGCGGAGAGACGTTCGCGCGTCCCAATTGTCTGCCATGACCGCGGCCTTGCCGCCGAGGTGCGTCAGCGGTTTCTCGGATGTCCGGCCGTATCAGTGATGACGTTTCACCAGCTACGTGCCGAGATGACCGTGAGGTGGGGAGGAGAACCGAGTGGCAAACGACGTCGGGTGGGTCCGGCCCTCGGACGGTGGTGGCGAGACCCCCCGGCGAACGGGTATGGCACCTCGGCAACAAGGACCGCTTGCACCCCTGCCGGGATGACCCGAGCCCGGTTACATGTTGCGTCCGTCGGATTCTCGGATCCCGTGTGCACGGCGATCGGCCGCCCCTGGTGCCGGCCCGGCCGGAGCCAGGGCGCTGTCCATACCGGCCCACAGGTTGCCAAGCCTTCCGTGAAGCGCCATTGAGAGGAGCTGGCTCATGACACGAGAGAGACGACAACCGGGGATTCCCCGGCGCACCGCCGCCGCCACGGTTCTCGGCGGCGTACTCCTTCCCTTCGCCGCCCTCGGCCAGCAGGCATCGTACACCGATGCCCAGGCGACCGAGGGGATGTCCGCCTACGGGGAGAGCTGCGCCGCCTGCCATGGGGACGCCCTGGAGGGTGGCATGGCACCGCAGCTTGCGGGAACGAATTTCCGGAACAGCTGGGGGGCGCGACCCGTCGCGTCCGTTCTCGAGTACCTGCGTTCCACGATGCCTCCCGGAGCCGAGGGGTCGCTCCCGGACGGGACGTACGCGGCCATCGCCGCCTACATGATGAGGGAGAACCAGGTCGAGCCGGGCGCGACGCCCCTGAGCCTCTCGTCCGGGGGAGGCTTCGCTCTGACGGAGGGAGCCGTGCTCGTCACCGGCGGGACACCGCCCACTCCCGGCATCGCGGGGTCGGTCCCGCCGCCGGAGGGCCGGAACTCGGTGCCCGACTACGGCGCGCTGTCGGAGACGGCCACAGGCGCCACACGGACCTACCGGGCGGCCGGCAGTCTCACGCCGGTCTCCGACGCCGAGCTGAGGGACCCGCCCGAGGGTGAGTGGCTGAACCCGAGGGGGAACCTCGGCGCATGGGGCTACAGCCCGCTCAGCCAGATTAACACCGGGAATGTGCATCGCCTCGAGCTGGCCTGGGTCTGGGGGATGGAGGACGGCACGCGGAGCCAGCCCGCCCCACTCGTCCGGGACGGCATCCTCTTCCTCCCTAACTGGGGGAACACGATCCAGGCGCTCGACGCCGCGACGGGCGACCTCCTCTGGGAGTACCGGCGGAACTTCCCGGACGGGATGTCCGGGAGCCGGGGCCGGGTCCGGACCCTCGCCATCTGGGAGGACATGATCTATGTGTCCACCAACGACGCGCAGCTGATCGCCCTGGATGCGCGGACGGGCGTCCGCCGGTGGGAGACGATGCTCGCCGAGCCGGATCTCGGCTTCGAGAACACGAGCGGTCCGGTCGTCATCAACGGCAGGGTGATCAACGGGATCAACGGATGCACCCGCCTGATACCCGAGAGCTGCTTCATCACGGCCCACGATGCCCGGACGGGCGAGGAGCTCTGGCGGACCTTCACGATCGCGCGTCCGGGAGAGCCCGGGGGCGACAGCTGGGGCGGGCTTCCCTGGGAGCTCCGGGGCGGCGGAGACGTCTGGAACACCGGGAGCTACGACCCGGAGCTCGGGCTCGTCTACTTCGGCGCCTCGCAGATGAAGCCGCGGGCGCCCGTGAGCCGGGGAACGGTCCGGACGGAGGCGGACTCCATCCTCTACAGCAGCTCCACGCTCGCCCTGGACGAGGAGACGGGGCGGATCGTCTGGTACCGGCAGTACGTCCCCGACGAGTCCCTCGACATGGACGAGGCGATGGAGCAGGTGCTCATCGACATCGACGGCCAGCCGGTCCTCTTCCAGATCGGGAAGCACGGCGTCCTCTGGAAGCTCGACCGGCGCGACGGTCGCTTCCTGGGCCTCGCGGAGACGGTCTTCCAGAACATCTTGGAGCTCGACTACGAGACAGGCCGGGTTGCCTACCGCCCCGATATCCGCGACGCGCGGGTCGGCGAGTGGGTGTCGGTCTGTCCCTCGACCGCCGGGGGGAAGAACTGGCACGCGACCGGCTACCACCCAGGATCCGGGCTGCTCGTCATTCCGCTGAGCCAGACCTGCATGGGCAGCATGGCCAGCGAGATCGAGATGGTGCTCGGCGGAGGGGGCACCGGCCAGAGCCGGGTGTGGATGGAAATGCCCGGGACGGACGGCAACCTCGGGAAACTGGCCGCCTACGACGTGCGGACCCTGGAGGAGGTCTGGAGCGTGGAGCAGCGGGCGCCGTTTCTGACCTCGATCCTGACCACGGCCGGCGGGCTCGCTTTCGCCGGGGACTACGACCGGCGCGTCCGGGCGTACGACGTCACCAGCGGCGAGACGCTCTGGGAGAGCCGCCTGGGCACCGCGGTCCAGGGCTTTCCCACCACCTACGAGGTCGACGGCGTCCAGTACCTGGCCGTGCCCACCGGGGTGATCGGCGGCAGCCCGTGGCGGGTGTCGACCTTCCTGGCGCCGGAGATCCGGATTCCGCCGGGCAACAGGCACAACGCGCTCTATGTCTTCCGGCTCGGAGAGCCGTGAGCCCTCCGGAGCGTCCGGAACCGGCCCGGGGCCCGGCGGCCGGCCCGGCCCGGGCGACCCGGGAGGCTCCGGTCCGCTGAGGAGCCGGGAACGCCCGCCCGCTAGCGGTCGCTGACGGGGGCGGCCGCTCCCCGTACCTCCGTGCGCGCTGCGAGGATACCGGGCTGGCCCGCCGCAAGGTCGTTCCGTATGACAACCCCGCCCCGCATGACGAAACCGACGTTCATCATCTCGGCGATGTCCTCCAGGGGATCGCCGGGGACGGCGATGATGTCCGCGAGCTTCCCCTCCTCGATGCTCCCCAGCCGCGCGGCCCAGTTGTAGTTCAGATCACGGGCGGCGACCATGAAGGCCGTGTTCAGCGCCTCGGCCTCGGTCATCCCCTCCTCGACGAAGATGGGGAACATGTTCGCTCCCTCCCCGATCACCCCGCTCGTCCCGTCCGGCCTCCGGTTCATCTCGCGGTCCGTCCAGGTGCCGCCCTGAGTGGCGCTCGCGAAGGGGAGCGGCACGCCGAGGGCGTGGAGCTCCCGGAAGACGGCCCGGGTGCTGACGTTCCTCCGGCCGGTCCAGGCGTCGTTCCAGGAGAGCTGGACCGAGGTGCCGCGCCCGGCCATCTCCCGGATCAGCTCGGGGTCGTGGTCGGCATCCATCATGTGCATCGGCACGTCGAAGGGCGCCTCGACGCAGCCCCACGCCCCCGCCCCGATCCCGTAGGTGTGGCAGGTGGTCACGAGGCCGAGCCGGCGCGCCTCGTCGGCGATCGCCCGAAACTCCTCGTCCGTGAGCGCAGGGAGGCCGGCCATCGCGTCCGTGCCGGGGAGGTACCGGACGTCGCCGGAGTAGTGCTCGAACATGTCCCCGCGCGGGGCGACGTTGTCCCAGGTGCCGTATACCTTGACCCAGTCCGCGCCCATGACCTTGAGCAGCCGTACGGCGTGCCGGGCCGAATCGGGCCCCCGGATCTCCAGCCGGTCGCCCGGCAGTTCGAGGTTGTTGTACCCGAGCGGCCGCTCGACGGGGATCCCCCCCCGCGGGTTTATGACGGGGCCGGTCACCTGCATCCTCGGTCCGAGAAGCCGGCCGTCCATGATCGCGTTCCGGAGGTCGATCGTCGCCCACGGAAGGTCTGCCCTCGATCCCTGGTCCACGACGGTCGTGAACCCGGCGTGGAGCGCCATCTCGGCGGACTGGACGCCGCCGATCCACTGGTTCGCGGGGGTCCCGAAACCCATGATGTGGACGTGGGTGTCGATCATCCCGGGAAGCACGGTCGCATCGCCCAGGTCGATCACGTCGGCGCCGGCCGGGATCGGGACGTCCTGGCCGACGGCCACGATGTCCTGGCCCCGGACAACGATCACCTGGTCCGCGGCGTAGGCTTCCCCGGTCCCGTCGAAGAGTCGGCCGGCGCGGATCGCGACGACCTGGTCCGCGGCGGCGAAGTAGGGGTGCGAGCCGTCCCCGGGCTCGGCCCAGGGCCCTCCCTGGCCGAGGAGGTCTCCGGCGGTGCCGGCGGTTAGGGCGGCGAGGCCGAGAAAGATGGCGGGCAGGACGGTCCGTCGCATGGCGGTCCTCCGGAGTGAAGGTCGTGGTCGCGACGCGGAGTCCGGGCTACGGGTCCGGCGGGGCCTCTCTCTCCGCGGTCCGGCCGGCCGGGTCCGCTCAGGGTCGGGAGGAAGTGAAGATGCGGCATCCCAAGGCCCGGATGCAAACAGCCGGCCGGGCTCCGGGAGGGGGAGCGGGCACCCCTCTCCGCCGGATCCGGCGGCGTGCGCCCGCGAGTCGTGGACCCGACGCGCCCCCGGAGCCCCGGACCTTCCTTGTCCCGGGCCCGGACCCGTGGCAGGTTGGACGCGTCCCGCCGTTCCGCATGAACCCGGAGCCCGCAGATGGACCGATCCAAGCTCACGCGACGCGCATGGCTCACGACCACCTCCGGCGTCATCGCCGCCGGGCTGCTCCGCACGCAGGCGGACGCGCTGAAGCTCGCGCCCCGGCAGGTGCCCGGTGGCTCCTCCGACCCGAGCAAGGTGCCGGGCCGCCCGACCTCTGAGATCGGCACCCGCGCCCCCGGCGAGCAGCTGCAGCGGCTCACCCGGAACCAAGAGCTCTCCAGTTCGTCACGCACTCCGCTCCACGAGTTGGACGGGATCATCACTCCCGCCGACCTGCACTTCGAACGGCACCACGCGGGGGTCCCGCAGATCGTCTCCGAGGAGCACGAGCTCCTGGTCCACGGGATGGTGGATCGGCCGATGGTCTTCCGGATGCAGGACCTCCGGCGCTACCCCTGCGTCTCGCGGATCCACTTCCTCGAGTGCTCCGGCAACGGCGGCGGGGCCTACAGCCGCGAGCGGATGCCGACGGAGATCACGGTGCAGGGGCTCGACGGCCTACTCAGCACCAGCGAGTGGACCGGGGTGCCGCTCGCCTGGATCCTGCGTGAGGTCGGAGTCCGCCCAGGGGCGGCCTGGCTCCTGGCGGAGGGCGGAGACGCGGCCGTCATGGCCCGGAGCCTCCCGATCGAGAAGGCGATGGACGACGCGCTGCTCGCCTACGGCCAGAACGGAGAGGCGATCCGGCCGGAGCAGGGCTATCCGGTGCGCCTCTTCCTCCCGGGGTGGGAAGGCAACATCAGCGTGAAGTGGCTGCGGCGGATCGAAGTGTCGGACCGTCCGACGATGGCGCGCGACGAGACGTCGAAGTACACCGATCCGCTCCGGGGCGGGTCCGCGCGCCAGTTCAGCTTCGTCATGGACGCGAAGTCCGTCATCACCTTCCCCTCCTATCCCTTCGTCCTCCCGGACCGCGGGTGGTGGGAAATCAAGGGCCTGGCGTGGTCGGGACGGGGCCGGGTCGCCCGGGTGGAGGTGAGCACGGACGGAGGCCGGAGCTGGGTGGACGCCGAGCTCCAGCGGCCCGTGCTCCCGAAGTCGACCGTGCGGTTCCGCCACCTCTGGGAGTGGGACGGGCGCGAGGCGATGCTGCTCAGCCGGGCCGTCGACGAGACGGGCTACGTGCAGCCGACCGTGCAGCAGCTCTGGGAAGCGCGCGGGGAGCGGACCGCCTATCACCAGAACAACCAGCGCGCTTGGAAGGTCGCTCCCACCGGCGAGATCACCTTCGGACTGGGAGACCTGGTGTGAGAACCCGTACCGCTCTCGTGGCCTCCCTCCTCCTCGCCGCCTGCGGCACGGGCGAGCCCGCGGGGGAGAGCGGGATGCCGCCGGCGCCCGGATCGGCCTACGCGCTTCCCTCCGGAGCACCGGACCGCTTCGCGTTCGGGTCGGAGGCCTCCGAAGCGCGCGTCGCGCTCTGGGACATCGACGTGAAGCCGGATGGTGAGGGGCTTCCGCCCGGGAGCGGGACCGTGTCGGAGGGGGCGGCGGTGTACGCGGCGAACTGCGTCGTCTGTCACGGCGCGACCGGGACAGAGGGTCCCTACGATGTCCTCGTGGGCCCGGCGGAGTGGGAGGAGTGGCCCGGCGCGCCCCGCACCGTCGGCGGGTACTGGCCGTACGCGACGACGCTCTTCGACTACATCCGGAGGGCGATGCCCCAGCTTACGCCGGGGACGCTCACCGCGGACGAGACGTACGCGCTCGTCGCCTACATCCTGAATCTGAACGGGATCGTGGGTGATGACGCCGTGATGGACCGCGAAACGCTGCCGGCGGTCGCGATGCCCGCGCGCGACCGGTTCGTGGCCGACGACCGGGAGGGCGGCCCCGAGGTCCGGTAGGGACGGGCACCGCCGGCGCCTCGGGTGGCGGGAGGCCTTCCTGCGCCGTTGCATCCGGCGTTGGCGCCGGTCGCGGTCCCGTCGCTATAATCCGCGTCGCGTGTGCATGCGGCTCCCGACCGCCCTTCGGCTGAATTTGACACCCGCCCCTGGAGGTATCCGGTGAAGAGCACGAGCATGGTCGCGACCGTCCTCCTTGCGCTCGCAGATCCCGCGGCCGCGCAGATCATGGAGATGAACGGGAGCTGGGAGCTCAATCCCGAGAAGTCGATCGGGCCGAGCCCCGTGCAGGAGACGCTCGTCTTCGAGATCACCGAAGGGGTGCAGACCTACACGATGACCTCCGTCAACGCCGACGGGGGCCGGGGGCTGAACGAGTGGTCGATCCGCTACGACGGGAGGGACCATCCGACGGCGGCCGGGGACGGGAGCACCGCCTCGATCCGGCGCCTCGGAGAGAAGACGGAGTTCGTCGTGAACAAGCGGGACGGCGAGATCACCTCGACCTACACGCGCGTGCTCGCCGACGACGACCGGACGATCATCTCGATCGGCCGCGATGCCGACGGCGAGATCCTCTGGGTGCGCGTCTTCGAGAAACTGTAGGGGGATCCGGGTCCGCCCCGCGCGCCGGGACCCCGTCGTCCGCCGGCGCGCCACCCCGCCGCCCGTGCTTGACGGGGTCTGCCCCCGGATCTACGGTGCGGATAGAGCCGGACAGGCCCGAGCCGGAGGCACCGCGATGCAGGTTCCCACTCCCCCAGCGCCACCGAGCGACGAGGAGTTGAACGCATACATCCTCACCCGCTACGCTCTACTGGGGATCGACATCTCCGTACTCCCGGAGTCCGATCCTGAAGCTCCGATGGACCAGACCCGGCTCCTCGAGAACGCGAGGTCGATCCTCCGCCAGGAGGTGGTCGCGGCCGACTTCGAGATCGATGCACAGCACCATCTCCCGGTTCCGCACCCGGCGCCGTTCTCCTCGTGGATCGGTCGGGCGCCGGGTTCATGAGGACCGGTTCACCAGGAGACCGTCCGCAGGACGAGTGGGTCTCACGCCGGTGGTTTCTCGGGCGGATGGCGTGGGTGTCGTCGGTGGCGGGAGCGGGCGGCGTCCTTGCGGGCGTACCTCGTCGTCTTCGCGGACGCGCCGGTCCGCCGGGTCCGCCCTCGCGCGTTCCGGACGCATGGCTCGCCGAAGCGCCCCGGCAGGTGGAGGATCCCACAACCCTCACGATGTCCGAGTCGATCACCCTCATTCGCTCGGGCGAGCTGGATACCGCCGATCTCGTCCGCGCCTACCTCGACCGGATCGAGGCCCTGGACGGAGTCTACCAGGCATATGCGGACCGGCCGGACCGCGGCGCCCTCATCGCCGAGCTCGAGGGGCTCCCCGCAGACGAGCGCCGCTCGCCCCTCCGGGGGATGTGCCTCGTGGCGAAGGACAACTTCTATACCTCCGATCTCCTGACGGAGGGAGGCTCGCTCGTCTTCGAGGGCTTCCGCCCCGACTACGAGGCGACCGCGGTGACGCGCATGCGCGCGGCCGGAGGTCTCATCGCGGGGAAGGGACAGATGGGCAACCTCGCGGGAGGGCGGGCCCGGCGCTACGGGACGCTGATCCCGACGACGCGCAACGCCTGGAGTCCCGGCGACGAGCGCTACAGTCCGGGAGGCTCGTCCTCGGGCTCCGCGACGGCTGTGGCCGCACGGCTGGCCGTGGCGGGACTCGGCACCCAGACGGGCGGTTCGGTCACGGGGCCCGGCAACGCGCAGGGGCTGACCTGCGTGAAGCCGACATTCGGGCGGGTGTCCCTCTACGGGGTGATCCCGCTCAGCTACACCCGCGACCATGTGGGGGTGATGGCCCGCGACGCGAGGGATGCCGCCATCCTGCTCCAGGTTGTGGCCGGGCCCGACCCGAACGATCCGAGGACGCTCGGGCTGCCCGATCCCCCCGACTACGTCCGGGCCGCGACCCCGTTTCCCGGCGGGCGACCCCGTGCCCGATGGTCTACCCGGGTGGGGATCTGGCCCGGATATTTCGCCGACGAGAACGAGCGCGTGAACGAGCTCCGGCGCGCATTCGTCGGCGAGCTCGAGAGCAATGGCGGGGTCGAGATCGTCGGGGAGCTGAGCCTTCCCGACGAGTGGGAGGAGCTGACTGCGGAGCCGCTCGGCGGGTCCCACGGGGATCCGACAGCGTTCTTCATCGAGCACCTGCGCCGCGACGTGCGGAACTTCGCCGACCGCCTCCCCCGCTTCCTGAACGGGATGCTCCAGAGCGCGGACACCTATGTCAGGGTGCAGCAGGCCCGCAATCTCCTCCTGGACCGGATCGTCTCGCAGCTGTTCGGCCAGTGCGATGTGGCCCTCACGACGGCCACCGGACCCTTCGACGGCACGGGGCTCCCGCTCATGTGCATGCCCATCGGTCTCGACGACGACCCGGAGACCGGGAGCCGGGTCCCGCGCGGCGTGGTGATGGCCGCGCCCCCCTTCGGTGAAGAGCGCCTCCTTGCCGTGGCGGCTGCCTACCAGGCCGTCACCGACTTCCACCGGATGCGGCCGGACGATCCTGCGTGACGGGCGGCCGGGGGAGGCGCGCGCGGCCCCTCTGCTATCCCGCCCGCCCGCGCCCCCGCATCCTCGTCCATACCGGGGGGAGGAGGATGGCCAGCGCGGCCAGCAGCCAGAGGAAGACCGCGAGGCCGCTCGAGAACATGACCCCCCACTCCCCGCCGCTCAGTGCGAGCGCCCTCCGCAGGTTCCTCTCCATCAGCGGCCCGAGCACGAGCCCAAGGATCACGGGGGCGAGCGGGAAGCGGGCCTTTTTCATCCCGAACCCGACAACGCCGAACCCGGTCATGAGGAAGAGATCGAAGGCGCTCTGGTTGACGGCGTAGACGGCGACGAATGAGAGGCCGGCCACCCCCGGCATGAGGATCCAGCGCGGGAGCCGGAGCACCTTCACGAAGAGGCCGACGAGGGGGAGGTTCAGGAGGAGGAGAAAGACATTGCCGAGGTACATCGAGGCGACGAGGCCCCAGAACACGTCGGGGTTCTGCTCGATGAGAAGCGGGCCGGGGACGAGCCCGAGCCCCAGAAGTGCCCCGAGGAGGACGGCCGTGGTCCCACTCCCGGGGACCCCGAGCGTGAGCAGCGGGATCATGGCTCCCGTCGTCGACGCATTGTTCGCGGCCTCCGGCGCCGCCAGGCCCCGGATGTCGCCTCGCCCGAAGCGGCCGCCGGACCCGGCCGCCTTCTCCTCCACACTGTAGGAGAGAAACGAGGCGATCGTCCCCCCGGCGCCCGGAAGCACGCCCACGAAGAACCCGATCGCGCTGGCCCGTACCATCGTCCAGACTGCGCCGGAGAGCTCGCGCAGCCGGACGGCAACCCGGCCGTACCCGGCCGCGGCGTGCCCGGCCCACGCCGTCTTCTCGAGGACGAGGAAGACCTCGCTCACCGCGAATAGCCCGATCGTGACGACGACGAAGTCGATGCCGTCGAAGAGGCGCAGCTGCCCGAAGGTGTAGCGGGGCACCGCGCTGTTCGGGTCCATCCCCACGGTGGCGAGCAGGAGTCCGAATCCCGTGGACGCGAGCGCGCGGCTGACGCTTCGCCCGGAGACGCTCGAGAGCGCGGAGAAGGCGAACACCATGAGGGCGAAGTACTCGGCCGGACCAAACCGGATGGCCCACGCCGAGAGGAGGGGGGCAAGGATGACGAGCCCGACGATCGAGAGGGTTCCCCCTGCGAAGGAGGCGATCGCCGACATTGCGAGTGCCTCGCCGCCCCGCCCCTCCTTCGTCATGGCGTGGCCGTCGATCGCCGTGACGACGGCCGACGCCGTTCCGGGGACGTTCAGGAGGATCGTGCTGATCGCATTCCCGTACTGGGAACCGTAGTAGATCCCGGCGAGGAGGATGAGCGCGCTCTCGGGCGGGAGTCCGACGGCGAAGAGGAGGGGGAGGAGCATCGCGATCGCGTTGATCGGGCCGATGCCCGGAAGCATCCCGACCGTCGTGCCGACGAGCACGCCGCCGAAGGCGAGCCCGACATTGACCGGACGCAACGCGACGCCGAAGCCCGTGAGCAGGCCGGCGAAGGACTCCGTCACCCTCCCCGTTCCAGGATGCCGAGCGGGAGCGGGAGGCCGAGCCCGTAGACGAAGAGACCGAAGAGGAGGAGCGCGAAGACGGTGCCCGCGAGCGCGCCGGCGAGGGGCCGTCCCCCGAAGAGCATCGCGAGGACGGCGAACTCGAGCGCCGTGGCCACCACGAACCCGAGAGGCGCGAGGAGCGCCGCGTAGAGGATGAAGGAGCCGACCGCGGCCGCGATCCGGCGTCCGCCCGCCGGGTCCACCCCTCCGGCCTCCCCGGCTCCCTCGATCCAGAGGGAGGCGGCTCCGAACGCGAGGAGTGCGGCACCGGCGAGGGGGAAGGCGGCGGGGCCGAGCGGATCGGTCGGGAAGGAGACACGGAATGTCGCGGCTTCGAGCGCGAGCACGGCCGCTGCCGCGCCGAACGCGGCCGATCCCCAGAGGCGCCGCCCCCTCACTCCACGATCCCGATCTCCCGGGCCAGCCCCCTGAACTCCTCGACCTGGGCCATCACGAAGGACTCGAATTCGCGCCCCACCATGACGAAGGGCCGGAGCCGGGCCCGGGCCCGGGCCGCCTCCCAGGCCTCCGACCGAGCCACGACGCGAAGGCGCCGCACCCACTCCGCATAGGCATCCTCGCTCACTCCGCCCGGTACGTAGTAGCCCCGCCAGGTGACCCAACTCACGCCGTAGCCCGCCTCCGTCGCGGTCGGGACGTGGGCTAGGATCCCGCCGACCCGTTCGGGCGCGAGGATCGCGAGGACGCGGACGCTTCCCGCCTCGAGGTGGCCCTCGATCTCGGAGGCCTCGCCCGAGAAAACGTGGACGAATCCGCCGAGGAGTGCGGTGAGCGCTTCCCCGCCCCCGTCAAAGGGCACGTAGCGGATCCGCCTCGGATCGATCCCGGCCTCGCGGCCGAGCAGGAGCATCTTCATATGGTCCTGGCCGACGACCGCGCTCCCGCCGCTCACCACGATCTCCTCCGGGCGGCGCGCCCACTCCTCCATGAGGTCTGCGAGGCCGGACCATGGTGCTTCGGCGGCCACGGCGACGATCCCGTACTCGGCTCCGAGGGCGCCGATCCAGCGGACGTCGTCGGCCCGGAGCCGGCCGTACTGCTCCTGTGCGAGGCGGAGCGTGGTCGCCGGGCTCGCGGCGAAGAATACGCGCTCGTCGGTGCCGCGCTGCCCGACGGCGTGGGCGAAGGCCACGCCGCCGCCGGCGCCCGGGATGTTGAGGGTCGGGACGGCGCCGGAAACGAGCCCGAGATCCGAGAGGATCTGGCCGGTGAGGCGGCAGGTGAGGTCCCAGCCGCCGCCCGCGTTCGCCGGGGCGATGCACTCGGTAAGGAGCGTCCGCTCCGGGGGGGCGCAGGCGGCGAGGGAGAGAGACAGGAGGAGGGCCAGGGGGCGGATAAGGTGCCGGTGCCACGGGATCCCGATGCCCGCAAGGGTGCGCCCGGCACGCCGGCCGGTTCCGGTCATGGGGAGCGTCCCCGTCCGGGATGGCCGGGGACGGATCGGGCCCGGCTCCCCGCAGGTGAGGGAAGGACACTACCCGCCCGGCGTCCGGTACCAATCTCGAGAGCCGCCGGGAGTGGGCGGTCCCTCCACTGCGCGCGGATCCCCCCGGCCGAGGTTGAGTCCGCGGGAGGGTGATGGGGTGGTCCTACGGTGTGGCCGCGCTGCCGCCCATCCTCATCGTGGCCGCGCTCCTCTGGTCGCCTGCCGTCGGTCCGGGATCCCGGGCGGGCATCCTCCCTAACTTCCCGGGAGAACCGCTCCGCCCGCAGCGAGCGGGCGGAGCGGTTCGGACGCATGCGCCGGCTCAGGTGCTCAGCGGCTCGAGCGGATGAAAGCGCCTCCCTGGGAGACGACTGCGCCGTACACGTTCCCGGCGGCGTCCACCGCGACGCCTTCCGGATTCGACCCGTTCGGGTAGGCCTCGACGGTCCCGTGGATCAGGTAGTCGACGATCCCGGTCCGCAGGCTTCCCACCCGGATCCCGGTGATCCACCCCGGATTCTGCGAGTTGGCGAAGAGCGATTCGGAATCGGCCACATAGATCGTGTCGTCGTCGTCGATGTAGATCCCGCTCGGGCGTCCGAACTGGCGCAGCTCGCCGATATAGGTTCCGTCGAGTTCGAAGATCTGGAGCCGGTTGTTGCCCCGGTCCGCGACGATGAGGCGGTTCATCGAGTCGATGTCGATCGCGTGGGGGGTGCGCATCTCGCCCGGGCCGGAGCCGAGCCGTCCCCACGATGCGATGAAGTTGCCGTCCCGGTCGAACTTCGCAACCCGGGCGACCGTCTCGGGGCCGGCGCTCAAGCTCTGTCCGCCGTGGCCGTCGGCCACATAGATGTTCCCGTCGGCGTCGGTGACCACGTCGCATGGGGTGTTGAGAAGCGGTCCGCGGCCGTCGCCGGGCGAGCCCGGGCGGCCGAGCGTGAGCAGGACCTCGCCCTCGGGGCTCAGCTTGATCGCGACGTGTCCCATCCCCGCGCTCGCCGGGTTGTCCGGATTCGGGCCCTGGGCGTCGGTCACCCAGATGTTTCCGTCGCGGTCCACATGGATCCCGTGCGGGAAGAGGAAGAGCCCGGCGCCGATCGCCGTGACGACGTTCCCGTCCGGGTCGATCTTGAGGATCGGAGCGAGGTTCGAGCCCGCGCACGAGTTGCCGCCGCAGCGGTCGATTGCCCAGATGTGGCTTCCGTCCGGATCGATATCCACGCCGGCCGTCGAACCCCACTCGCGCCCGCCCGGCAGGTCGACCCAGTTGTCCTCGCTGTCGTACGGATCGGGGAGTGAGTTCATCGGGTACATGTTCGGCAGCCGGTCGAGAAACTGCGCCTGCCCGGCTGCCTCGGTCGCCATGCCGATCGCTACGCAGATCGCCGTCGCGAGTGCGGCCGCGGGTGTCGAATGCCTCATCTTTCCTCCTTCCTGAGTATGCACGCCGGCCAGCCGGCCGGCCCTACCGGTTGCGAAGTCCATCCTCCCGCCGGGCCTGACGGACCGCGGGCTTGGCCCCGTCAGTAGGCGAGCGCGTACGCCTCGCGCCTGGGATCCGCCGCCGCGGCGAATGTGCCGGATCCCGGCTCCACGTAGATCATCTGCGCCCCCCCGAAGGTCGCTGTCCATCCCTCGATCACCCGGAGCTCGTGGCCGAGCGCCTCGAGCTCCGCGAGCACGCTAGGCACGACCCGGTCCTCGATCGCCACCGAGCGTCCTCCGCTCGAGCGGAAGCGGGGCGCCTCGATCGCTTCCTGGGGGGTCATCCCGAAGACCAGGAGGTTGTGGACGATCTGGAGGAGCGACTGCGTCTGGCTGTCGCCGCCCGGTGTTCCCATGGCGAGCGCGAAGCTGCCGTCCTCCCGGAGCGCCATCATCGGGGTGAGGGTGTGGTAGGGGCGCTTGTCCGGCGCCACTACATTCGGGTGCTCCCCGACGAGGGAATGCCCTGAACCCCGGTTGTGGAAGACGACCCCTGTGGCGGGGTCGAGGAGACCCGATCCGAACCCGGCGAAGAGGCTCTGGATCCAGCTCACGGCATTGCCGTACCGGTCGATGGCGGTGAGATAGACGGTGTCGCCCGCGTCGTCGAGCACGGCGCTCACCTCGCCGACGGGCTCCCCGATCCCGGCCGGGACCTCCGCCGCCGCGCGGCCGGGATCGACGGTCGCCGCACGCACCCGCAGGTAGTCCTTGTCGAGGAGCTCCGCGATCGGGATGTCGGCCCGCGCCGGATCGGCGACCCACCGGTCGCGGTCGGCGAATGCGAGCTTTTTCAGCTCGATCATCGTGTGCAGGTAGGCCGTGGTGTTGTGGCCGAGCGACCGGATGGGATGCGCCTCGGCGAGCCCCATGTACGAGAGCTGGGCGAGTCCCTGGCTGTTCGGGGGCATGACCAGGAAGGTGAGGCCGAGGTAGTCGGCCCGGAGCGGCTCGACCCAGGTCGAGCGGTGGGCCCGGAAATCTCCGGTGCGCAGATGGCCGCCCTCGGACTCGATGAATCCGGCGAGCCGTTCGGCGAGCGCGCCCCCGTAGAACGACTCCTTCCCGTTCCTGGCGATCTCCCGGAGGGTGGCCGCGAGCGCCTCGTTCCGGAGGAGCGATCCCACCGGCGGGGCCGATCCTCCCGGGAGGTAGAGGGCGCGCGCAGCCTCGTTTAGCCGTCCAGCCCCCGACTCGATGTCGTACGCCAGCCGCGTCGAGACCGGGAAGCCCTCCCCGGCAAGGCGGATCCCCGGCTCGAGCAGCTCGTCGAAGGGAAGCGTGCCGAAGCGCTCGTGCGCGTCCACCCACGCGGCCACCGCGCCGGGCACCGTCACCGAGAGGGCGCCCGAGCCCGGAACGCGGTCCACCCCCTGCTCGCGGAAGAACCCGGGCGTCGCCAGCCGGCCCGCCCTCCCGCTCCCGTTGATCGCGCTGATCTCGCCGGTGGCCCCGTCGTAGAAGATCGCGAAGGCGTCGCCGCCGACGCCATTCATGTGCGGACGCACGACGGCCAGGACCCCGGCCATCGCGATGATCGCGTCGGTCGCCGTCCCGCCCCTCTGCAGGACGGCGAGGCCCGCCTGCGCGGCGAGGGGGTGGCCGGCCGAGACGGCGCCGTTCGTGCCCCGCACGTCGGGACGGTTCTGGGGCGCGTAGACGGTCGTCGGCATCTCCCCGTCCGCCGGGCCCCGTTGCGCGGCGGCGTCAGTCGGCGCCACGGCGCCGAGAATCAGGGCGGACGCCGCGGCGAGGGCGCGGAGGGTCGGATTCTCCATCGGCGTGCCTCCTCAGTTCAGGTCGGGGTGCACGTACCCCGCCGGCAGGGTCTGGTCCGGGTCCACCCGGACGCTCAGGTATGTCACATGGTCCGGAATCGAGGTCCAGGTATGGAAAACGCCGGCGGGGATGATGACGATGTCGCCGACCTCGATCAGGCGGGAGTCCCCCCCGCGGACCTCGGCCCTGTAGGAGGGCCCGATCGCGACGCTCCCCCCGCTCAGCTCCCCCCGGTCGATGATCTCTCCCCCGGTGACGAGCGTCCCGCTCCCGGAGAGCATCACGTAGACCTCGGTCACATACTCGTGGATGAGCCCGGTCAGCGCGCCGTCCGAGTCGTTGTCGCTCGTCCTGTGCAGGATCCCGACGCCGACATTATCGCCTCCGACGTCGGCGATCCTCATCTGCTCGTCGATCGAGACCCCGATCATGTTCTCGAGCAGGAGGTGGACCTCCTCGAGCAGGATGTCGGTTGCGGATGAGGGCGCCCCCTGCGCCTTCGCGGCGTGCGGCGATGCGGCGAGGAGGAGCCCTAGGGCGAGGAGGAGGGTGCTGCGCATGTCAACTCCCGGGCTGGGGGCGTTCGGGGCGGCGATGTGAGGCGAGAGAGAGCGTAGAGTAGGGTGCCCGCCCGGGTCGAACAAGCATCGGAACCGGGGTTGGGCAGGGGGAGATGCAGGCGCCGCCGGGCCACGATCCACGATCCGGCCTGCCGACCCCCCCATGCGCCATCGTGCGCCGTCTCCGGGCACGCCCGTGCCGCAGCCGGCAACGCCCGACTGCGGCACGGCGATCCGACCGGAAGGGGAAGGCATGCCCGCCATGCGCACGGCCGCCTGCCGGCGTCCCCTCCGTCAGGGCAGCGCCCGGAGGAGCGAGAGCACGCTCGCGACCGTGACTGCCAGTCCGGTCGCGGCGACGATCCGCGTGGACCGCCCAGCCGCCGGGTCCGTGCCGGGCGGCGCCTGCCCTGAGCGGCCGCCTCCAGCGGCGAGGCGGCACGAGAGGGTTCCGGTGACCGCCGGCCACGCCGCCGAGACGAGCACGACGGGGATGCGGCCGGGGTCGGGGAGCGTCAGGACGTGGACGAGGACGCCGCCGAGCAGGCCGCCCGCCGCGGCCGGGATCCCCGGAGCCCGGCCCGGGCCGTCTCCGAGACAGCGGTGGACCGCGGCGTGGAAGAGCCAGCCCGCGGCGCAACCCGCGGCGGCCCCGGCGGGCGAGAGGGGGAGGGAGCCGGGAGCGGGGAGGAGCCTCTCCCCGAGGACGACGGTGCCGACGCTCCCCAGGTGGATCGCGCCCGTCGCGGTCGCGAGTGCGAGCGCGCGGTCCGGATCGAGTGCGAGCGCGCCGCCGAGCGCGAGCCCGACGAGGAGCCCGGGCGCCCACCATGCGTAGAGCAGCGGAAAGAACCCGCCCGCGGGGTCGGCATCGGGAAGGATCCCGCGGCCCAGGAAGATCCAGAGCGTGCCGCCTGCGGCCCCGGCCAGCGCGAGCGGGAGAGCGGTCCGGTAGAGGGGGAGGGGCTCGCCTATCGCCCTCCCTCCAGGTTCGAGGAGAAGAAGCGGAAGATCTCGTCTCCGGCCTGGTCGAGGTAGGCCGAAAGGTCGTGGCCGATGTCCGGAAGCTCGGAATAGTCGATCACGAGGTTCTGGTGCGTGAGGTGCGCCGCGAACCGGCGGGTCGCCGCCACCCAGGAGTCGTCGGAGCCGACGAGGAGCTTCACGCCCATCGCGCGGAGCCGCGGCACGGCGTCGATCGCGTTCGGGAAGGGGTCGTGGCTGCGCGCGAGGTCGGCGTCCACCAGGAAGTTCCGCTCCATGAGTTCTTGGTAGCCGACCAGGACCCCGGCCAAGGAGAAGACCGCGCCGAAACTCCGGGGGTGGCGGATCGCCAGGCGGACCGCGCCGCCGCCGCCCATCGAGAACCCGCCGATTCCGCGCCCTTCGCGGACCCCGCTAACGCGGTAGTTCGCCTCGATGTGGGGGATCAGCTCGTCGATGACGACCGATTCCCCCATGACGCCCGTCGCGGGATTGTCGATGTATCCGCTCGCGACCCCGCCGTTGGCCGCCACGAGCACGACCGGGTCCGCCGCGCCGGCCCCGATCGCCCGGTCGAGCGCCGCCGCCGCCCGCACGTCCGCCTCGTTGCCGTGCCGCCCGTGGAGCCAGTAGACGACCGGGTAGGGCCCGGCATCCTCAGCATATCCCGGCGGCAGGTAGATCGAGTAGCCGACCTCGCGGCCCATCGAGCGGCTCTCGAAGGTTCCGTGCGTGACCCCGGGGGAGGCAGCGGCCGGGGGATTGACCCACTGGATGTCGTCCACGCGGAACGGCCCGTCCCCCGGGGCCTGCCCGAGGACGGGACCACCCAGCGCGACGAGGGCGTAGAGGGTCCAGGCAAGCGGCGATCCGAGGTTCATGATACGGGGACGCTATCCGTGGAAGCGCGGTTCCCGCAAGGCGGATCTCCCCACCTGCGTCGCCCTGATCACGGTCCCGAGCGCCTCTGTGGGCCCGAGGGCCGTCAGCGTGTCCCCGGCCAGGACGGGTGTCGCGGCGGAGGGAAGGAGCAGCAGCTCCCCGTCCTTCCTCCTGACTCCGACGACGGTCACGCCGCCCGCGTCGAGGCCCGCGTCGGCGAGAGTGCGGTTGCAGTGGGGCGAGTCCGCGGAGACGGCCACCTGCACGAGGTCCAACCCCGCCTCACCCGCGCCGCCGAGCGCGGTCACATCCACGAGTCCCGGGTTCGCGAGCAGGTGGGCCATCTTCGTGGCCCCGATGTGGTGCAGGTTCACCACCCTGTCGGCGCCCGCCCGTTCGAGTTTTCCGATGCTCGCCTCGTCCGTGGCGCGCGCGAGGATGTTCAGGCCCGGGTTCAGGAGACGCGCCGAGAGAACGACGAAGAGGTTGTCGGCGTCGCTGCTCAGTACCGCCGCGAGCCCCTTCGCCCGTCCGATCCGGAGCGAACGGAGGGTGGCGTCGTCCGTCGCGTCGCCGACGAGCGCCGGCCACCCGCTCTCCCGCGCCGCCGCGAGCGCCCCGGAGTCACGGTCCACGATCACGAACCTCTCCCCGCGCTCGGCGAGGACGGCGCCGAGCTTCGAACCGGTCCGCCCGCACCCGCAGATGATCTGGTGGTCCTTCAGGGACCGGAGCGTGGCGTTCATCAGCCTCCATCCGAATCTACGTCTCAGCTCGCCGCGAATCAGGAGTTCGCCCAGATGCGTGACACTGTAGAGAAAGACGCCCAGTCCGACGACGAGGTAGGCGATGATCAGCATCCTCCCGGCAGTGCCGAGAGGATGCACCTCGTTGTATCCCACGGTCGTGAGCGTGATCACCGCCATGTAGAGGGCGTCGAAGAAGCTCCATCCCTCGATCAGGACGAGGCCGAGCGCCCCTGCCATCGGGAGGGCGACGAGAAGGAGCAGGAGGAAGACCAGCCGCGTGGTGGTCGTCACGTCCCTTCAGCGTGCGAGTCGGCCGGCCGCCGATTCCGGGTCGTAGCGGAAGATGATCCCGGGGTCGGTCCCGAGCGTCCCGGTGGCCTTCTCCCCGTAGTCGGAGCGGCTGAGCAGGTCCCGGATCACATTGATTCGCGCGACGCGCTTGTCGTCGGCGCGGACCACCGACCATGGTGCGACCCGCGTGTGCGTGCGCCGGAGCATCTCGTCCCGCGCCCGGCTGTAGGCGTCCCACCGGGTGATCGCCTCCCTGTCGATCGGGCTCACCTTCCACTGCCTGAGCGGATTCTCGCGCCGCCGCCGCATCCGCGCGCGCTGCGTCTCCTCCCGGATGTCGAGATAGTACTTGAGAAGCCTGATGCCCGACCGCACGAGCATCCGCTCGAAGTCCGGGACCGTGCGCATGAACTCCTCGCACTCGGTCTCCGAGCAGAACCCCATCACGCGTTCGACCCCCGCGCGGTTGTACCAGCTCCGGTTGAAGAGGACGAACTCGCCCTCGGCCGGGAGGTGCGGCACATAGCGCTGGAAGTACCAGCTCGTGCGTTCCCGGTCTGACGGCTTGCCGAGGGCGACGACGCGCGTCTCCCGCGGACTCAGGTGCCGGATGATGCGCCTGATGACGCCGTCCTTGCCTGCCGCGTCCCGCCCCTCGAAGAGCACGAGGATCTTGTCGCCATGCCCGATGAAGTGGCGCTGCAGCTTGACGAGTTCGATCCTGAGCCGGTGGAGTTCGCGCCGGTAGTCGGCGTGGGCGTCCCTCTCCTGCCCGGCACCCAAGGCGGCTTCCCCGCCGCGCCTACGGGGCTACCGTGAAGGCGGCCGTCGCGATCTGGTCGTCCCACCAGACGGTGAAGTTGCCGCCCTCCTGGGTCATGTCGGTGAAGGTGATGATGAGCTGGTCGGCGGAGCGGTCGGCCGTCTCGACCGACATCGTCGTCCTGAGCACGTCACGGTCCGGTGTGTACTCGTAGGAGCCCCAGAGGGCGTCGGGGTTCTCCTCGCGGAACGACTCCTTGACCCCCCACGTCGAGAAGATGAGGGTCCACCGGGATTCCTCCAGTTCGGCGAAGACGCTGTAGTCCCCGGCCGGGAGGCGGCTGCCCCCGAAGACGAGGTCGGTTTCCGTCATGAACCGGGTGGACTGGTTGGCGCCCACCCGCCAGAGGGGGGCGCCCAGGAGGAATCCGTCTCCGTAGCTGTCCCCCGAGCCGAACATGTTCTCCCTCCCGCGGAGGATGGGCCGGCCGTAGTCGACGACGATCCACGAGCCGTTCCCGTACGCGCCCCCGGAATCGAAGGCGCCGCCCACCTGCGTCGCGGCCGAGCCTCGGGGGCTCGCTGCCTCCGGCACGTCGATCCGGCTCCCCTGGCCGGCGAGCCCTGCGGGGAGGAGGAGCGCGAGAAGCGCAAGGACGTGCGCCGGGCGTACGGGGTTTCGCGAGAGGCGGTGGCAGACGCTCGGGAGGATTTGCATGGATGGCTCGCCGTTGGGTGGTGTTCTTACCGGTTCTCAGAGGGGAGGGCGCCGGGCCGCGCACTCGTGCGACCGCCCGCGCACGGATCTTATCCGGCGCGGGCGGGATTGAAAAGTGTCGTGTCCGCCGTCCCGGCGCTTGCCCCCCCGCCGGCGCTCCGCATATTGGGGCCCTTCGAGCCATGCCTTCTCCTGCCTCCCCCCCAGCGCTCCTCGCCGAGCGACGCCGGGTCCTCGCCAGCGTCGTGGGCCGCACCCTCGCGATCCCGCCCGGGACGCCCGGCCCGTCGCTTCCCGCCGAGCGGCTCGAGCACCTCGGCGGGGAGCTCGAGAGCCTCTACTGGAACGACCTCGAGTGGGAGAATCTGACCGAGGAGGAGTGGATGGAGGGAGGCTCGCTCCCCGAGCTCACCTTCCCCGGCGTCCTGGCGCTCACACGCGGTCTGCTGTTGACCGAGGTCGCGGCCGACGCGCTCGCGGCCGCCGAGCCGCGGCCGGAGGTCGTCGAGGCCTTCCTCCACTTCCTCGCCGGCCGGGTCCTGGCGCTCCGCGAGGAGGCGGCCGCCGAGCCGAGCGAGGAGGCGGACCGCGCGGCGCTCGAGCTCAGGATGACCGCGGGGCTCCTCGACCGCGTCCTCGTCGAGTATCACGGCATTGCACCGGAGGACGTGGGAACGCTGGAGGACGTGTGACCCCGAGGGCGGCGGCGTGATCCTCCGCCCCCGGCCCGGCCACCCGTACACGGCGGGAGCCCCTCTGTTCTTCGCGCACCGGGGCGGGGCCGGGCTCGCCCCGGAGAACACGATGCAGGCGTTCCGCGCGGCGCTCGAGCGCTGGGAGGCGGACATCCTCGAGATGGATGTCCACGCCACCGCCGATGGGGAGCTCGTCGTGATCCACGACCCGACGGTCGACCGCACGACGGACGGCCGAGGCGCCGTGCGTGACCTCACTCTGGGGGAGATCCAGCGGCTGGACGCCGGCTACCGGTTCACCGACCCCGGGGGCGCGCACTCCTTCCGGGGCCGCGGCGTGGTGGTCCCGCGTTTCGTCGACGTGCTTGAGGCCTTCCCCGGCGTCCGGATGAATGTGGACGCGAAGGGGGAGGCGACGACGCCCCGCGTCATCGACGCGGTCCGGGCGGCCGGGGCGGAGCACCGCGTCCTTCTGGCTTCAGTCGGCGAGGCGGGGCGTGCCGACCGGTACGGATACCGTGGGCCGACATCGGCGAGCCGGCGCCAGATCCGGCTCTTCTACCACCTGCACCGGCTCCCGGGCGGGGGCCCCTACACGCCGCGCACCGACGCCCTCCAGATCCCCTACCGCTGGGAGGGCCGCCAGGTGGCGACCCCGCGATTCATCCGGGAGGCGTCGCGCCGGAATCTCCCCGTGCATGTGTGGACGGTTGACGATCCGGAGGTGATGCGGACCCTTCTCGCCTGGGGTGTCGGCGGGATCCAGACAGACCGGCCGGACCTCCTGGCCGCTGTGCTCTGCAGGGAGACCGGGCGGCCGCCCCCCCCGGGTCTCGGGCCGCCGTGACCGGTCCGGACGCGCGCGCCGGACTCGCCGTGCGTTTCCGGCGCCACTGGGAGGCCCGGGACTGGACGCGCGCGGGCGACCGGCTGGCTGTCGCCTGCTCGGGTGGCCTGGACTCGCTCGTCCTTCTGCACCTCCTCCGCTTCGCCCTCCGGGTTCCGGCTCCGGGGCTCCGCGTCGCGCACTTCGATCACCGGATGCGGGCGGAGAGCGCCGGCGATCGGGCGTGGGTGGCCGGGCTCGCCCGGGCGTGGGTGCTTCCCTTCCACTGGGAGCGTGCGGGGGAGATTCCCGGGAGCGAGGAGGAGGCGCGCTCCCTCCGCTACGGATTCCTCGAGGGACTCCTCGCCGCGGGCGGGGCAGAGTGGGTCCTCACCGCGCACCACGCCGACGACCAGGCGGAGACCGTGCTCTTCCGGATCCTCCGGGGCACGGGCCCCCGGGGGCTCTCGGGGATCCCCGAGTCGCGCGAGCCGGGGATCCTCCGCCCACTCCTCCCCTTCGCGAGGTCCGAGCTCGAGGCGTACGCGGTCCGCCACCGGCTCCGCCCGCGGGTGGATCCGACGAACGACTCGGTCCGCCACTCGCGGAACCGGATCCGGCGCCGGCTCCTCCCGGAGCTCGAGGCTGTCCACCCGGGTGCCCGGCGCGGCCTCCTCCGCCTCGCCCGCAACGCCTCGCGGGAGCGGGCCGCCCTCGAACATCTCCTCGATCGCGAGCTCGCGGAACTCGCCACTGTCGACGTCGCCGACGTCGCCGTCGACCGCTCCGCCCTCCTCCGGTTCCCGCGGCCCCTGCGCTCGGCGTTCCTCCGGCGCTTGGCCGAATCGATCGGCGGGAGCCTCTCGGAGGCCGGAACCGCCTCCGCCGTGGAGTTTATCACCGGGAAGGCGAGCGGGGCGCGCTTGGATCTCGCCGGCCCACTCCGCCTTGAACGCGAGTTCGACCGGATCCGGATGTACCGGCCCGCTTCGGACTCCGGTCCCGACGCGCCGTCCGACGGAGAGGACGCTCTTGTGATCGAGGCCCCCTCGGCGGGCGGGGGGGAGATCGATCTCTCGGGCACCCGCTTCGAGCTCCGTTGGAGGACAGGGCGCCCGCCGTCCTCCGCTCTCCGCCGGGTCGGCTCCGCCCGCGGCCGTAGGCGGGTGTGGGAGTCGGCATGCTTCGATCCCGCCCGGCTCGCCTTCCCCCTCCGGGTGCGCTCTTGGCTGCCCGGGGACCGGATCCGGATCCGCGGCCGGTCGAGGAAGCTCGCCAAGCTCTTCCGGGAGGGCCGCATCCCCAGGCGGGAGCGGGGGAGGCGACCCGTCTTGGTGGATGCCGGCGGACGTGTCCTCTGGCTCCCCGGCCAGGCGGTGGGGGAGGCGGCGGAGGAACCGGAGGAGAAGGAGGCGCCCCACTGGTGGATCGGGGTCCGGCGAACGGGGGCAGGCGGGGCCGAGGCCCCCCGTGGTTCTTGTGCGGGGAGACAACCCTAAAGAGCTTCCTCAACATGGCTAGGCCCAAAGACCCGCGGAAGCCCGAGAGGAAGGACACGGGGTGGGAACGTCTGTCGCGGACGGCTTCCTTCTGGATCCTGATCATCCTGATCCCCCTCCTCCTGGTCAATTTCTTCCGCGCCCAGCAGCCGCCCCGTTACGAGTTCTCCTACTCGGAATTCCGCGACGAGCTCGCGCGCGGCAACATCGAATCCGTCACCGTCATCCAGGGCGTGATGATCGAGGGCGAGTTCGCCAGCGCGATCACGGTGAACGGCCAGGAATACGCGGTCTTCGAGACGAGCCTCCCCGGCGAGATCAGCGAGGGGCTTCTTGCCGACCTCGAGGCGCGGTCCGTCGACGTCACGGCGGAGCCGGAACGCACACCGTGGTGGAGCTTCCTCGTCTCAGCTCTCCCTTGGGTGATCCTGATCCTCTTCTGGTTCTGGCTCCTCAGGACGATGCAGGGAGGCGGCAACCGCGCCTTCCAGTTCGGGCGCTCCAAGGCGAAACTCATCTCGCCGGACACCCCGAAAGTGACCTTCGAGGACGTGGCGGGCGCCGAAGAGGCGAAGGACGAGCTCGAGGAGATCATCGAGTTTCTCAAGGACCCGCACCGCTTCGCCCGGCTCGGCGGGCGCCTGCCCAAGGGCGTCCTCCTCGTGGGGCCGCCCGGGACGGGGAAGACGCTGATGGCGAAGGCCGTGGCCGGCGAGGCCGGCCGACCCTTCTTCCAGATGTCGGGCTCGGACTTCGTGGAGATGTTCGTCGGGGTCGGCGCCTCGCGCGTCCGCGACCTCTTCGAGCAGGGCAAGGCCCATGCGCCGTGCATCATCTTCATCGATGAGATCGACGCGGTGGGGCGCCACCGGGGTGCGGGGCTCGGGGGTGGGCACGATGAGCGGGAGCAGACGCTGAACCAGCTCCTCGTCGAGATGGACGGGTTCGAGGCGAACGAGGGGGTGATCCTGCTCGCCGCCACGAACCGGCCCGACGTCCTCGATCCGGCGCTCCTCAGGCCCGGGCGGTTCGACCGGCAGGTCGTCGTCGACTCGCCCGACGTGAAGGGCCGCGAGGGGATCCTGGCCGTGCACGCCAAGAAGCTCCCCCTCGAGGAGGATGTCGAGCTCTCGACAATCGCCCGCGGCTCGCCCGGACTCTCCGGGGCGGACCTCGCGAACATCTGCAACGAGGCTGCGCTCCTGGCCGCCCGGCGCGGTGCCGACAGGGTCTCGATGAAGGACTTCGAGGTGGCCAAGGACAAGGTCATGCTCGGCACCGAGCGCCGGAGCATGGTCCTCACCGAGAAGGAGCGCAGGCTCACGGCCTACCACGAGGCCGGCCACGCCGTGCTCGGACTGCGGATCCCCGGCCTCGACCCGATCCACAAGGTCACTATCGTGCCGAGGGGGCGCGCGCTCGGGCTCACCGCGTCGCTCCCCGAGGAGGACCGCCACTCCTACACGAGGGACTGGCTCGAAGGTCAGCTGAGCATGCTCTTCGGAGGCCGGGTTGCCGAGGAGATGGTGTTCGGGCCCGATAAGGTCACGACCGGGGCCGGCAATGACATCGAGCGGGCGACCCAGATGGCGCGGCGGATGGTGGCTCGTTTCGGTATGTCCGACATCGTCGGCCTCATGGCCGTCGGCGACTCCGACCACGAGGTCTTCCTAGGTCGGGAGATCACCCAGAAACGGGACGTCTCGGAGCACACGGCGCAGCTCGTCGACCAGGAGGTCAAGCGCACCCTCGACGAGGCCCACCAGCGGGCGAGGGAGATTCTCGAGGGAGAACGCGAGCTCCTCGACGCCCTCGCGCAGGCGCTCCTTGAGCGGGAGACGCTCGACCGGGACCAGGTCGAGCTGCTTGCCCAGGGGAAGGTGCTCCCACGCCCGCGGGGGCCGGCCCCGGCGCGCCAGGCCCGGGAAGGGGCCGGCCCCCGCGATCCGGCAGCAGATACGGATCCGGAGGAGGAGGCCGCCGCGCCTGGGATCGGGGAGCGCGCGGAGCCGGCGAGCGGGGCGGGCCCGCGCGCGGAGGCCGAGCAGAAACCGGTCCCGACCCCGGCGGCTCGTCTCGCCGGCCGCGATCCGGATCCGGATCCCTCCCGGGGATGAGGGAGGCGCCGGCCACTGTTCCGCTCCCCGTCCGGGCGCGTCCCGCGCCGGTCTGGGAGATCGCCGGCGGATCCCTCCCGCTCGTTGCGCCCCTCGTCGCGGGGATCCTGAACGTGACGCCGGACTCCTTCTCGGACGGTGGCGAGAACGCGACGATCGAGGCGGCGCTCCGGCGCTCCGACGAGATCGTACGTGAGGGGGCAGCCATCGTCGACGTCGGGGGCGAGTCGACCCGTCCCGGTGCCGCCCCCGTCCCGGCGGCCGAAGAGATCCGCCGGGTTGTTCCGGTCGTCGGGGCGCTCGCCCGACGACTTCCCGTCCCCATATCCGTCGATACCCGGAAGGCCGCCGTCGCCCGCGCCGCCCTCGGAGCCGGCGCGGCGATCGTCAACGACGTCTCCGGCCTCGCCTTCGATCCCGGGCTCGGCCCAGTGGTGGCGGCGGCCGGGGCGGGGCTCGTCCTCATGCACATGCGGGGCACGCCGGCCGATATGCAGCGCCGGGCGCGTTACGCGGACCTCGCCCGAGAGGTCCGTTCCGAGCTCGAGGTCGCCGTGGCGCGGGCCCGCGCCGCCGGGATCCCGGCCGGTTCCATCGTGCTCGATCCCGGGCTCGGGTTCGCCAAGACGGCCGCCCAGAGCGTGGCGCTCCTCGGGGCGCTTCCCCGGCTCCGCGCCTGCGGCTTTCCCCTGATGGTGGGGCCGAGCCGCAAGAGCTTCCTCGGCGAACTCCTCGGCGTCGCGCCGAAGGAGCGGGCCGTCGGCACGGCCGCGGCGTGCGTCGTCGCGTACCGGGGCGGAGCCCGGCTCTTCCGGGTCCACGATGTGCGCCCGGTCGTCGAGGCGCTCGCGGTCGCACACGCGGTCGCCGGGACGGAGAGCCGTTGAACACGCTCTGGGAGCAGTTCCGGGTGATCAGGCCCGGGTGGGGCGACCTCGTGGAGATCGCGATCGTCGCCGCGCTCGTCTACCGGCTCCTCCTCCTCCTCAAGCGCACCCGCGCGATGCAGATGCTCTTCGGCGTGGGTCTGCTCGCCGTCGTCTACTTCCTCGCCCGGCTCCTGAATTTCTCGCTCATCGGGACGATCCTCGAGACGCTCTTCCAGCTCGGCGCCATCGCTCTGCTTGTCGTCTTCCAGCCCGAGCTGCGGGCGGCGCTCGCCCGGCTCGGGGCGGCCCGCAGGTTCCGCCTCTTCGCGAAGCTCCAGGGCCGGCGCGCCGTCGACGAGGTCGTGGGCGCCGCTGAACTCCTCTCAAGCCGCAGGCTCGGGGCGATCATCGTGCTCGAGAACGACGTCGGGCTCGACGACTACGCGCGCACCGGGTATGCCGTTGAGGCGCGGGTCTCGAAGGAGATGCTCGTGGCCGTCTTCGCGCCGCATTCGCCCCTCCACGACGGTGCCGTCATCATCGTGGGTGACAGGATCCGGGCCGCGGGCGCGATCCTCCCGCTGACGCTGACCCCGCTGCACGACAGGTCGATGGGGACGCGCCACCGGGCGGCGCTCGGACTCTCAGAAGAATCCGACGCGATCGTCGTCGTCGTGAGCGAGGAGACGTCGCGTGTCTCGGTCGCGCACAGGGGGCGCCTCGAGGTCGGGGTCGAGCTCGACCGGCTGCGCGAGTTCCTCGCGGGGACGACTGTGACCCCCGAGCCGGAGCCCGGTCGACCGGTCGGCCGCGTCCCGGGATCTGCGTTGACACGGGAGGGAATCGCTCCGTAGATTGGCGCGGCTGTCCGGTCTGGTGGGTCCATGCCCGCGTCCCGGGACGCGGAGTGAAGGGGGGTAGAGGCTTGAACGTATCGTACGACCTCATGACGCTCTTCGCCGATGGAGGGCCGATGATGTATGCCCTCGTCCTCTGCTCTCTCGTCGCCGTTGGGGTGATTATCGCGAAGGCGTGGGCGCTCACAATCGCGCATAAGGACACGAACCGGATCCTCGCCGACGTCCAGGAGCTGACGCGCGCCGGAGAGATCGACCAGGCGATCCAACGCTGCACGGAGACTCCTGGGCCCACGGCCGCCATCCTCCTCGTGGGGCTCCGGCGGCTCAGGGCCGGCGAGTACCGGGAGGGAGATCTGACGAAGGCGATCGACACGACGGGCACGATCGAGCTCGGCTTCCTCGAACGCGGCCTCGTGATCCTCGCCACCGTGGCCAACGTCGCGCCGCTGATGGGATTCCTGGGCACGGTGGCCGGGATGATCATGGCCTTCGCCTCGATCGAGACGGCCGGTGACGTCGATCCGACCCTCGTCGCCGGCGGGATCAAGGTGGCGCTGCTCACGACCGCTACCGGACTTCTCATAGCGATTCCGACGAATATCGGTTACAACTTCTTTGTGACCCGGATCGACAAGCTCATCGTCGACATGGAGCAGGGCACACAACAGATCCTCAACCTGGTCTGGGATCTCGAGAAGGAAGGGAAGGTGGTACGGATCAGGAGCGGGACGGCCGGATAGAGGGAAGCGCGCCCGGACTGGACGGGGCGTGGGCGTACAGCGAAAGGAGAGTGCTTTGTGGCTATCATGAAAAAGAAGTCAAGGGTGAGCGACGAGATTCCCAGCTCGTCGATGGCGGACATCGCCTTCCTGCTCCTCATCTTCTTCCTGGTCACCACCGTCTTCCCGAGAGACTCGGGGCTTCGCGTTGTCCTCCCCGAGGAGGCCGAGGAGGTCCAGGTCTCCCAGCGCAACGTCCTGCACCTCCAGGTGCAGCCGAGCGGCGTCGTCGTGGTGCGCTACGGGGACTCCGAGGATGAGCAGCAGATGCCCGCCTCGCAGGTCGAGAGCGTCTGGCGCCAGAACGTGGCGGAGAACCCGAACCTGATCGCGGCCGTCAAGACCCATCCCGACGCGGCCCACGAGCACATGATCGCTGTCCTCGACGCCCTTCAGCTCGCGGGCGCGGAACGCATCTCGCTCCAGCTACTAGAGGAGACCTGACCGATGGGACTCAAAAGCGGAGGATTCGAGAGGAAGTCGAAGGCGTCGGAGAAGATCCCGTCTTCATCCCTCGCCGACATCGCCTTCCTGCTCCTGATCTTCTTCATGGTCACGACAGTGTTCCGCACGGAGCGCGAGCGGCCGATCGACTGGCCGGACGCGGTCGCGACGGAACAGATCGACGAGAAGCGCGACAACATCCTGTACGTCTGGCTTGAGCGGAACGGCGATGTCTGGATCAACGACCGACTCGTCGCGATGGCGGACGTGGCCGCGGTGGTCGGGCCGGCGTGGGTCGCGTCGGGGCAGCGGCTGATCATCTCGCTCAGGGCCGACTCGCAGGTGCCTTACCGGTTCGTTGACCTCGTGCAGGAGCAGCTCAAGCGGTCCGGAGCCGTGTATGTGGTGTTCGCCACCGAACTCGAGCGACGCATGACAGCGGAGAGGAGATAATGGCCGACGATCAGGGCATGACGGGAGACGCCGGGACGGCGCGCGACGACATCTTCGAGACCGCCAACGACCGCTTCAAGGGATCGTTCGGCTCGCTCTTCTGGGGCTCGATGATCCTGGCCACGGGGATCCACTTCGGCATCATGGCGTACTGGCCGGAGCTTGAGGCGGAAGACGTCTCCTTCACGATGGACGAAATCGAGGCCGTCGAGCTGCCGCCGGAGATCGAGATCCCGCCGCCGCCCGAGGCGATCGCCCGTCCGGCGAACCCTGTGGTCACCAGCGCGGCGATCGATACGAATGTCACGATCGCGCCGACGACCTTCGAGCAGAACCCGATCGAGGAGCTCCCGCCGCCGCCGACCGAGGCGGTCGAGATCGATGTCTCCGCGCAGCCGACGTTCACGCCCTATGAGGTGGCGCCCGAGATCACGAACCGGAGCGCGGTGCAGTCCGCCCTCGTCCGCGAGTACCCGGCGGTGCTCCGCGACGCCGGTGTCGGCGGCACGGTCCTCATGCACTTCTTCATCGACAACACGGGCTCCCTCGAGAACGTGCTCGTCGCCACGAGCTCCGGCTTCGAGCAGCTCGACCAGGCGGCCATGCGGGTCGCCGAGGTGTTCGAGTTCAGCCCCGCGCTCAACCGCGATGAACGGGTGGCGGTTTGGATCCAGGTTCCGATCACGTTTACGACGAACTGACGCGGTCGGCGCCCGAAAGGGACAAGCCCCACCGGCCGACCGGGCCGGTGGGGCTCCGTCGTATGGGCTGCGCCCGTTCGGGTGCGCGGACGCGCTAGGACGCCCCCCGATGTACCGGGCACTCTTGGCCGACACCCTTCCGGAACTCCGCAGCCGGATCGCGGTGGCGGCGGCCCGCGCGGGGCGCGACCCCGGAGAGGTCCGGGTCGTGGCCGTCACGAAGGGCCATCCCCTCGCGGCCGTGGAGGCAGCGGTCGCCGCTGGTCTCTGCCGCCTCGGGGAGAACCGGGTCGGCGAGCTCGAGGAGAAGGCGGGGCTCGTCGAAGCCGGGACGGTCGAGTGGCATATGATCGGTCGCCTCCAGAAGCGGGTGGCCCCGAGGGTCCGGGGGCTGGCCTCGCTCGTACATTCGCTCGATTCTCTCGGTCTGGCCGCCCGGCTCGAGCGGACCGCCCCTCCCGGCGCCCCGCCGCTCCCGGTCCTCGTGCAGGTGAACGTCTCGGGGGAAGCGACGAAGGGCGGTTTTTCGCCGGGTGAGCTCCCGGGGGCGCTCGAGGTGCTTCTCGGCCTCGGGTCGCTCGAGGTCCGGGGCTTCATGACGATGGCTCCGTTCACGCGGGACGAGCGGACACTCCGGACCACCTTCCGGGGTCTCAGGCGGTTGGGGGAGGAGGTGGCGCTCCGGTTTCCGGGGTACCGGGGGAGGGAGCTCTCGATGGGGATGTCGAACGATTACGAGTGGGCTGTCGAGGAGGGGAGCACGATCGTGCGCGTGGGCTCGGCGATCTTCGGGAGGCGGCCGTGAGCATCGGAGCGGGAGTCGGGTCGGTGGGGGCTGGGGTCCGGGCGCGGGCTGGGGGCGTCCGGTGACGGGCGCCGGTGCGGCCGGACCGGTCGGCGGCTATCGCGCCGCCGTCGAGGCGATCCGTCTCCTGACGGATCTCGAGCCCCGCGTCGCGGTCGTGCTCGGCACGGGGCTCGGCGGGCTCGGCAAGGCGATGGAGGTCGATGCCGTGGTCCCCTACGGGGAGATCCCGGGCTTCCCGCTCTCGACCGTCGAGTCGCACACCGGCCGGCTCCTCGCGGGATCCCTCGAGGGGGTGCCCGCGGTGGCGATGCAGGGGCGGTTCCACCGGTACGAGGGCTATACGCTCCAGGAGGTGACCTTCCCCATCCGGGTCATGAGGATGATGGGATCGGAGACGCTCGTCGTCTCGGGCGCATGCGGCGGGCTGGATCCGCTCCTCTCGCTCGGCGACCTCGTCCTCCTCGACGACCACATCAACCTCATGGCCGACACCCCGCTCGTGGGCCCGAACCCGGACGGACTCGGCCCCCGGTTCCCCGACATGTCCGAGCCGTACGACCGGGAGCTCCAGGAGCTGGCGCAGGCGGCCGCCATGGCGCGCGGCATCCCCCTCAAGCGCGGGGTCTACGTCGCCGTGGTCGGCCCGAACCTCGAGACGCGGGCCGAGTACCGGATGCTGAGGACGCTCGGGGCGGACGTCGTCGGGATGTCGACCGTCCCGGAGGTCATCGTCGCCAGGCATATGGGGATGCGCGTGCTCGGCGTGAGCATCGTGACGGATCTCTGCCTCCCCGATGCGCTCGAGGTCGCCGACGTGCAGTCCATCATCCGTACCGCCGCGGCCGCGGAACCGCACTTGACGACCCTGGTCCGCGACGTGGTGGGCCGGCTCTAGGGACGCCGCCCCGCCGCATGCGCTACCCCGACCGGCCGACGTCGCTACTCGACCTCGAGGAGGAGGTGCTTCGCCTCTGGCGCGAGGAGGATCTCTTCAGGGAGACGCTCCGCGCGGCGGCCGGCGGGGAGCCCTTCGTCTTCTACGAGGGGCCGCCGACGGCGAACGGAAGGCCGGGGCTCCATCACATCATCTCGCGCACGATCAAGGACATCGTCTGCCGCCACCGGGCGATGCAGGGGCGCCGCGTCACGCGGATCGCCGGCTGGGACACGCACGGGCTTCCCGTCGAGATCGAGGCCGAGCAGAAGCTCGGGATCTCGGGCAAGCCCGAGATCGAGGAGTTCGGTATCGCCCGGTTCAACGAGGTGTGCCGCGACTCCGTCTTCACCTACAAGGAGGAGTGGGAACGCTTCTCGGAGAGGATCGGCTACTGGCTCGACTATGCCCGGCCGTATGTGACCTTCCACACCGCCTACATTGAGTCGGTCTGGTGGATCCTCAAGGAGCTGGCCGGGCGCGGGCTCCTCTACCGGGGGCACAAGTCGGTGCCCTACTGCCCCCGGTGCGGCACCGCCCTCTCCTCGCACGAGGTGGCGCAGGGCTACGAGGAGGTCGAGGATCCCTCCCTCTACTTCCTCTGCGACGTCATCGATGCGTCGGGTGCCCCCGACCCGGAGCGGCGCGCCTTCCTCGTCTGGACCACGACGCCGTGGACGGTTCCCTCGAATGTGGCGCTCGCCGTCCGGGGCGACCTGGAGTACGCCGAGGTCGAGTGGGAGGGCCGCCGCCTGATCGCCGCCGCCGGCCGGGTCGCCGCCCTCTTCGGCGACGGCGCCCGGATCCTCCGGACCTCCCGGGGCGCCGAGCTGGCGGGGATGCGCTACCGGCGTCCCCTCGATCTCGTCCCCGTGGGGGAGGACGAGCGGGCGAAGGGGTGGCGGGTCGTCGCCGAGGACTTCGTCTCCGCGGCGGACGGGACGGGGATCGTGCACATCGCGCCCGCCTTCGGGGCCGACGACTACGAGGCGGGGTTGCGCCACGGCCTCCCCTTCCTCCGGCCCGTCGACGACAGCGGGCATTTCAGAGCCGGCATCCCGCTCGTCGGCGGGACCTTCGTCAAGGATGCCGATCCCGCGCTCCTCCGGCGGCTGGCCGAAGAGGGGCGGCTCTTCCGCACCGAGTCGTTCACCCACGCCTATCCGCACTGCTGGCGGTGCAGCTCGCCCCTCATCTACATGGCCCGGGACTCCTGGTTCGCGTCCACCTCGAAGCTTCGCGGGGAGCTTCTGGAAAACAACGCGACCGTCTCCTGGCATCCGCCGGAGGTCGGGGAGAGGCGCTTCGGGGACTGGCTCGCGAACAATGTGGACTGGGCCCTCTCGCGCGACCGCTTCTGGGGCACGCCGCTTCCGGTGTGGACCTGTTCGAGCGATCCGGACCACGTCGTGTGGATCGGCTCGATGGACGAGCTGGCCGCCCGGTCGGGCCCGCTCCCCGAGGACTTCGATCCGCACCGGCCGTATGTGGACCGGCTGACGTGGAGCTGCGCCGACTGCGGGGGCGTCATGCGCCGCCACCCCTCGGTGCTCGACGTCTGGTTCGACTCCGGCGCGATGCCGTACGCGCAGTGGCATTGGCCCCACGAGAACAGCGAGGCCTTCCGCGAGCACTTTCCGGCCGACTTCATCTGCGAGGCGCTCGACCAGACGCGGGGGTGGTTCTACTCGCTGATCGCGATCAGCACGATGCTCGGAGACGGCTCCTCGTTCAGGAACGTGATCGTCAACGACATGATTCTGGACGCCGAGGGACAGAAGATGTCCAAGTCCAAGGGGAACATCGTCGATCCCTGGGACGCGATCGGGGAGTTCGGGAGCGACGCGCTGCGCTGGTACCTCATCACCGTCTCCAACCCCTGGACGCCGAAGCGCTACGAACCCGACGGCGTGCGGGAGGCGTCGCGCCGCTTCTTCGACACCGCGATGAACACCTACCGGTTCTTCGCCCTCTACGCGAACGTCGAGGGGTGGACGCCGGGAGAGCGTGGCCGGGACGCGGGCCGGCGCACGCTCCTCGACCGCTGGCTCCTCTCGCGCCTCGGGCGCACCGTCGAACGGGTGGGGTGCGAGCTCGAGCGCTATCAGCTCACCCCGGCCTTCCGGGCGGTCTCCGACTTCGTCAACGAGGATCTCTCGAACTGGTATGTCCGCCGCTCGCGCCCCCGGTTCTGGGGAAATACGGATCCGGCGGACGCGGACGCGGCCTTCCGGACGCTCTGGGAGGCGCTCGTCACTGTGGCCCGGCTCACCGCTCCCGTCACGCCCCTCTTCTCCGACTGGGTCCACCGGGCCCTTGCGGAGGATGCTTCGGTGCACCTCGCGCGCTTCCCGGCGCCGGAGGATGGGGTGCTCGACGACGCCCTCGAGCGGGAGATGGCGTCGGTGCGCACCCTGGTGAGCCTCGGACGGGCCGCGAGGGAGGAGGTCCGGATCCGGGTGCGCCAGCCGCTCCGGAGGCTCCACGCCCTCCTCCCGGCAGGCGTCTCCCTTCGAAGCGGGCTCGTGGATCTCCTGAAAGACGAGCTCAACGTGAAAGAGGTCGTCTTCGCCGACTCCGCCGGGGAACTCGTCGAGCTTCGGGCGCGGCCCGAATACCGGACCCTGGGTCCGCGCTTCAGGGGGGAGAGCGGCGCGGTGGCCGAACGCATCCTCGCCCTCGGCCAGCCGGAGCTCCGGGCACTCGGGCGCGGGGAGGAGGTCCGGATCCGCGCGGGAGGGCAGCGTGTCCCCATCGAAGCCGACTGGCTCGAGGTGTCGGAGGTCGCGGCGGGCGACCTCGTGATCCGGTCCGGCGACGGGCATCTCGTCGCCCTCGACCCTGCGCTCGACGACGATCTCCGGACGGAGGGCACGGCGCGCGAGCTCGTCAACCGGATCCAGCGGCTCCGGAGGGAGGCCGGATTCGAGATCACGGACCGGATCCACCTCGCTGTCGGGGGGTCGCCTGCGGTCGAGGTCGCGCTCGCCCGCTTCGAGGGGTTCATCGCCGGGGAGACGCTCGCGCTGGGCGTGTCGACGCTCGACGACGCGGCTGCCTACGAGGCGTCGACGGTCGACGAGATCGACGGAGCCCGGGTCCGGGTGGCGATCCGCCGCGCGCGGTGACGGACGCCGGCCGGAGGTGCATCGTCGTCGACGGGGAGGGCGCGGGCTCGCGGCTGGACTCGTGGGTGGCTGCGCGAACCGGGATCTCCCGCTCACGCGCGGCCCGTCTCGTCCTCGAGGGGCGGGTGCTTGTCAACGGCGCCGCCCGCCGGAAGTCGGAGCCGGTCTCCGAGGGGGACACCGTGGAGGTCGGGCTTCCCGAGCCCCGGCCGTCCACGCTCGCGGCCGAGCCGATCCCGCTCAACGTCGTCTATGAGGACGACTACCTCCTCGTCGTGGACAAGGCGGCCGGGATGGTGGTCCACCCGGCGCCGGGGCACCGATCGGGGACGCTCGTGAACGCCCTCCTCCACCACCTCGGGAAGCTGCCCCCGACCGGGGGGGACCGGAGGCCGGGGATCGTCCACCGGCTGGACCGCGACACCTCGGGGCTCCTCGTCGTGGCGAGGGATGTGGGGACCCACAGCGCGCTCTCGGAAGCCTTGCGGGCGCGCCGGATCCGCCGGATCTACCTTGCGGCGTCGTGGGGCCATCTGCCGATGCGCCATATGCGGGTGGACGCGCCGGTCGGGAGGGACGCGAAGGACCGGAAGCGGATGGCGGTCCGCGCGTCGGGGCGCCGGGCGGTGACCCGGATCCGGGTCAGGGAGTCGTGGACCGCGGCCGAACTCCTCGATGTCGCGCTCGAGACGGGCCGCACGCACCAGATCCGGGTCCACCTCTCGCATATCGGTCACCCCGTCGTCGGAGACGCCGCCTACGGACCCGGGCGGGAACGCGGGATGGACGGGCCGGCCCGCGGGTGGGCGCGGGAGCTGGCGCGGCGGTGCCCCCGGCAGTTCCTCCACGCCGCGAGGCTCGGCTTCGATCACCCGGTGACCGGGGAGCCGATGAGGTTCCGCTCTCCCCTCCCGCCGGATCTCCGCGCGGTGGCCGCGTGGGCGCGCGGGGAGCCGTCCGGCGAGCCGATGCCGGGAAGCGGTCGGGCCGCCCCGGCGGCGGAAGGAGTGTGAGGGTGTGTCCCGGGTTCCGCTCGGCCTCCCGACCCGCCGCCGAGGGGCGCTCTGGGGGCGGCTCCTCCTTCTCGTCCTGACGTTCCTGGTTTCCCCGGTCCCGCCGGCGCTGGGTCAGGCCGGAGACGGGCCCGCCGACGTGGTGCCGCCGGGAGTTCCTAGGCGGGAGGAAGCCAGGATCATCACGCCGGGAAAGGGGACCCTCGCGGGCCGGGTGCAGGTGGTGCACTGGAGGGAGGGGGAAGCCGCGGCGCACCGGGTCCTCGAGCTCCTCGAGCGCCGTCCCGGGCTTTCCGGCCTCCCCCCGGGCTATCCGAGCCGGGCGCACGTCTACCTCGCTCCGGATCGGGATGTATGGGATGCCCTCACGGGGAGCCGTGCACCCGAGTGGAGCGCCGGCATCGCGATCCCGGCGCTCCAGCGGGCCGTCATCCCCCTCTTCGCGCCGACCGCCGGGGGCATCGGGGAGCGGGACCGGACGGTGCTCCACGAGTGGGCCCATCTGGGGCTCCACGAGTACCTGGCGGGGCTCCGCATCCCCCGCTGGTTCGATGAGGGTTACGCGCAGCGTGCCTCGGGAGGGTGGCGGATCTCCGAGGCGTGGCGTCTCCGGCTCGCGCTCGCCGGGAGTGCCGCTCCCCCCCTCGATTCCCTCTCCCTCGACTGGCCGCGGGGCCGGGGGGAGGCGGGACTCGCCTATCTCCTCGCCGGCTCTGCCGTCGCCTACCTCGTTGACCGTTCCGGTAACCGCGGCCTCCCGGTTTTCCTGGCACGGTGGAGGGAGATGGAAGATTTCGAGGAGGCGTTCCGCCAGACGTTCGGCTACTCCACGGGGACGTTCGAGACCCGCTGGGCGGAGCATGTGCGGCGGCGCTACAGCTGGATCGCTCTCGCCTCGGAGAGCGCCGTGTTCTGGGTCATCGTCGGCGCGGCGCTAATCGTTCTGGCCCGGGCACGTGCGCGTCGGCGGGTCCTCGGGCTCGCGAGGCTCCGGGCCTCCCAGCCGCCGCCCCGCCCGGCCTACTGGGCCGATGCGGGACGGACTCCTCACGCCGGGCGTCGGCCGGGATCAGTTGAGGGTCGTGCCGCAGCGAAACCTCTCCCGCCCCGGGGGCAGGAGTGACCACGGCGGTGAGTGGTCATTGGTCATGTCTCTCCCGGCCCCTCCCCGCTGCAGCCAGCCTTGATCAATCCTGTCCTGATCCGGTAGCTTGCCGGTCTGTCACACGCAGAGGGACGGAGGAGCATCGATGGAAGAGGTGGTTGTGCTGCCCCGCGTCCTCCCCGGTCCCCACTTCGACAGATGGGAGGAGGCGCCCGAAGAGACAGGTCACCGGAGTCGTCCGGCGGCATTCAGGTTATGGTAGGCCATGAGTCGGCAGCGTAGGGGACGGGGACGGCGGAAGCGGCAGACAACCGCTTCCGTAGGGCGGGGTCGGAGCCCCGGGGGCGAGCCCGGACTCCGCTTCACGCGGAAGACAGCGCTCTACGGTGCGGCCGGCGTGATCTTCGCCGCTGCCGGATTCCTCCTCCTGGCACAGGGCTCGATCAATCTGGCCCCCGTCCTCCTCCTGATCGGTTTCCTGGGCTTCTTCCCCCTTGCTCTCGTGAGGTAGCCCGCCGAGCGAGCGAATTCCGGAACTTTTCGAGAGTCGGCTCCCCGCATCCCGCCCTGATGGAAGAAGCGCCCTCCCTACTAGCTGTCCTCCTCGGCCTCGTTGCCGGTGCCGCCGGCGTCGTCTACGCCGGCATCGTCCTCGCGAAGAGCGCCGATGTGATCGCCACGAAAACGGGCCTTGGCGGTCTCTGGCTCGGGATGGTTCTCCTCGCATTCGCGACCTCGCTTCCCGAGCTCGCCACGGCCGCCGTGACCGTGCTGATCGATGCGCCCGACCTTGCCGCAGGCAATCTCTTCGGGAGCAATATGGCGAACATGCTGATCCTGGCCGCCCTGAATCTGGTTTCCGGCAGCGCGGTTTTCCGGCGCGCGAGTCTCGACCAGGCGCTGAGCGCCACCCTGGCGATTTCGCTGACGGCGATGGCTGCGGGGTTCGTCCTCCTGGCGACGCCGCTGGCCATCGGCCGCTTCGGGCCGGGCTCGATTCTCCTCATCACGACCTACCTCGTGGGGAGCCGCGCGATCCTGAGACACACGACGGCGGGGGATGGTGGAGGGGAAGAAGCTGTGCCGGACGACGACGCGGAGCCGGCGTGGAACCTGAGAAAGGCTGCCGGGATCTTCCTCGTCGGAACGGTGGTCGTGACCGTTTCGGCTCCGGTCTTCGGGCTGGCGGCGGAGGGCGCGGTCGAGCTCACGGGGCTCACGGAGAGTTTCGTCGGCGTCATCGTGCTCGGGGTTGCGACCTCGCTTCCGGAGGTCGTCACCTCGCTCGCCGCGCTCCGGATCGGGGCGCACGACCTCGCTGTGGGCAACCTCTTCGGCTCGAACGCGATCAACATGGTCATGTTCGTTCCCCTCGATCTCCTCACGCCGGATTCGATCCTCGCCGCCGTGGATCCGGTTCACGCCTTCGTGGGACTCGCGTCCATCTTGATGATGGGTTTGGCTCTCGGGGCGATCGCGCTCCGCAGCCGGCGGCGGCTCTCCCTCCTCGAGCCGAGTAGCGGGCTCATCATCCTCACCTACGTCGTCGCGGTCGTGATCGTGATGGGCTGGGGCGGGTGAGGGTCGCGCATCCGGCCCCGGCCGGACTGAAACGCCCCGCCGGAGCCCCCGTCCGTGCCGTTTGGCGGCGCTACCGGCGAGGCGTTATCATGGGTTCTGGAGGGGGATGAGCCCCCGGTCCGGAAACGCTGGTCCGATCTTGTAAGGAGGCTTTGATGCCGTTCACTCGTCGCGGATTCGTGAAGGCGATGGGGCTTGGGACTGCCGGTGCGCTCTCGAGCTCGCTCATCATCGGGAGGGGGCGCGAGGCGGCCGCGTTCGAGCCCGAGTCCAGGCAGGAGCCGTACGACGACGGACTGATCCGGATCAGCTCGAACGAGAATGCCCGGGGCCCCGGGGACAGCGTGTACCGCGCGATCGAGGAGGCGATGTCGGCGCGGATGGGGCGCGGCTATCCCCCCGACTACACGAATGACCTGATCGACGCGATCGCGGAGAACTACGGCGTCGGCCGGAGCAACGTGATCGTCGGAACCGGCTCCGGGCCGATCCTGACGGCGGCGACGCGCGCCTTCACGACGCCTGAACGGCACCTGGTCACCGCCGGACCGTCGTACGGAAACCCCGAGAGCGCTGCCCGCGCGACGGGCGTGCGTGCCGAGGTGATTCGCCTCGACAGCGCGCTCCGGCTCGACATCGAGCCGATGGCGGAAGCCGCCGTGGGTGCCGGGATGGTCTTCTTCTGCAACCCGAACAATCCCACCGGAACCGTCCACTCCGCCGCCGTGGTCCAGGAGTTCGTGCGCCGGGTGAAGCGGGCCTCCCCCGAGACGCGGATCCTGATCGACGAAGCCTACATCGACTATTCGGACGACCGCACGGTCGAGACGGCCGCGCCGATCACCCAGGAGTATCCCGGGGTCTTCATCACGCGCTCCTTCTCGAAGGCGCACGGGATGGCGGGGCTCAGGGTCGGCTACGCGATAGGGCAGGAGGAGACCGTCCAGGAGATCAGCTCGGCCTGGCATCTCGGCAGCATGAACACCCTCTCGGCGGCCGCGGCGATTGCCTCGATCCAGGACAAGGAGCACATCGAGGCGGAGCGGCGGGAGAACGCGCGGGTCCGCGAGTTCACCCTCCAGGCCTTCCGGGAGATGGGGATCGACGCACAGGACTCCCACGCGAACTTCCTCTTCCTCCCGCTCGGGATGACTGCGCAGGAGTTCCGCGAGAGGTGCCTTGAGCTCGGTGTCCGGGTGGGACGCGACTTCCCGCCGATGCAGGAGACCCACTCCAGGATCTCGCTCGGAACCATGGAGGAGATGGAGACCGCGGTACGCGTCTTCCGGCAGGTGCTGATCGGGTGAGTCCGGACGAGGGGGATCCCGCCGGGACCGCTCGGTCCCGGCGGGCCTTCATAAAGCGCGCCCTTCTCGCCGGAGGCGCGTTCGGGGCGCGGGGTGCTCTCGCCCCCCTTCACGCGGAGGCTCCCGCCCCGCAAGCTCCCCGCATCCGGAGTTTCGATCACGTCGCGATCCCGGGCCGGCGGATGGAGGAGATGGTCGCCTTCTACCGCGCGCTCGGGATGACGGTGCGCGAGCGGGGGAGCGGGTACTCTATCCACTTCGGCGACCAGAAGATCAACCTCCACGCGCCCTCGGCGTGGGAACGGGACTCCTTCACCCTCCGGGCGCCGTCCGCCGTCCCCCCGTGCGGGGACTTCTGCTGGGTCTTCGAGGGAACGAGGGATGAGCTCGTGGCCCTCCTCCGGCGCGCGGACGCCCCGATCGAGGCCGAGGGCGAACGCGACGGGGGACGGGGCGGCGGAGGGCTCCGGGGCCAGAGCATCTACACGCGCGACCCGGACGGAAACCTCCTCGAGTTCATCCGCTATACCTGAAGGGCTCGATCTTCCGCGCCGGTGAAGAGAGGGACGGCGATCGGGTGCTTCTCGATCCGGGGCTCACCGACCTCTTCGGCCATCCGCACCCGGATGAACCGGAGTTCTCCCGGCGGGACCATCGCGGTGGTTCCTTCGGTTGCCGCCTTGCGCTTCGAATCGACGTGCTGCCTGGCACCGCCGCCGTGGCGGCCTGCGTGCGCCAGGTAGCGATCGATCGCGAGTACCAGAAGAAAGACGGCGTGACCGTGCCCGACCGCGCCCGGGTGTTTGCGGATCCGGATGGAACACGGGGCCGAAGCGCGCGATCCGCACGCCGCGCGGCGGCGGTGGCGTGTCGACGCAGCCGCGGAGTGCGGAGTTGAGTCCGGCGGGGCTGTACGACGGAACGAACGGTCTGGAGGACTTCGGCGAAATCTACCGCCGCATGACGGTTAACTGCCCGCACCCGGCGTCAACGTCCAAGGGGCTCTGGGAGCTCCGGCGGGCCACGGGCATCGGATCGGGCAACCGCTCCGACGAGACGATGCTGGAAAAGGCCGTCGCCCTACTCGCCGAGGGCGGACACATGCGTGGGTGGTTCAATCGGTGTCCAACCGCATCGGGGATCGGAGGTTCTTCCAGGGACAGGCGGAGGAGCGTCGATCTCGTGCACTGGAGCGTGCCGGCCATGCGAGCGCGCCTGGTCGAGCTGAAATGGCGGAGCGACCGTCCCTCCGAAGCGGTCCGGCAGGCTTTTCGCTATGGTGCCGCGTATGTGTTCTGCCGGGTGCACAGGAATGGGCTGCCGCTCCAAGATGCTTCGTTGATGGATGCCCGCCACGTGTCGATCGAGGTCGTGGCGCCGGCCCGTTACTGGAGAGTGCCGGATCTGCAGGGGCGCATCGCACGGGCGCGTGAGGGCCTGAAGCGGTTCGACGTCGCATCCCGCATAGCCGGACTCTCGATGTCTCTCGATGTGCTGGCCTTTCCCGGCCCGTTCGATCAGCTGCCGTTCGCCGACGGAGCCGGCGTCCTCGCCAGCTGCAGCGGGGCGGAATTGACAGGTCCCGGACGGAGGATTCGCGATACGTTCGGCGAATTGAGCTCCGTAGGTCCGGGTGGGGAAGAAAGTCGGGAATGACCGGAAGGTTCCTGCCCGGAGTTCCAGGTCGGGCGATCGAGGCGATCTACGAGGCCGCTCCGGGCCGCGAAATCGCCAGCGGAAAGTTCGACAGTCCAGCGTCGTCGGCCGCCCTCGCCGCCAATGCGCTCGGCTTTTTTCTCAACCGGGTTTCGGACTTTCCGACTCTCCCGGGCTGCGAGGCCGAGTCCTGGCCAGCAGGCGCGCTACGCCTCGAAGCCGAGATTCGCTTCCCATGGAGCGGCGGAAGACATCCGGTGCTCGACGGTCTCCTGGAGACTCCATCGGCACTGATCGGCATCGAATCCAAGCGGTTCGAACCCTATCGGTCGAAGCAAGCTTCATCGCCGAGCGATGCCTACTGGCGTCCGGTCTGGGGCGAGCGGATGGGAGGTTACGAACGGATTCGCGACACTCTGCGCAGCGACCCGGGGCGATTCGTTCACCTTGATGCGGCGCAGCTCTTCAAGCATGCATTCGCGCTCCGGACCGAGATGCACCGAACGAACGGGCACCGCGGTCTGAAGCCTGTGCTGTTCTATCTCTACGCGGAACCGGACCATTGGCCTGGAGACCGCAAACCGGTCGACGAACACGCAAGGGACCGGCACCGGGAAGAAATCAGGCGGTTTGCGGCAGCCGTGGCCGGAGACGAAACGGTGTTCGTTCCGTGTCCGTACGGGCGTCTCATCGATGTATGGATGAACAGCGAGGACAGGAGCATCCGGGGCCACGCGCGTGCCGTGGACTCACGTTTTTCGCCCTGATACATCGACGCCGACGCGGCAGCTGCGGTCGGCAGCGATCTCCACCGCCTTCCAGGCGCATGCCGTGGCTGCCCCGGGGTGACTCACCGGTCCCTGGCGTTGTCCGCCGACATCTCGCGGAAAAGCCCAGGACCGTACTTCGGTGCCGCCACGCGGTGCTTCGCGGGCCCGTTCAGGGACCACGGAAGCGCCCGCGAGCGCCGCCCGTGGTCGCGGGTGCTCTTCCGCGCGGCTGACCCCGACCCGGGCTACGAGAGGTCGGAGAGCGCCTCGGCCATGTTGTCGAGCGCCCGCTCGATCAGGCTCCGCGGCGATGCGATGTTCATCCGCATCCGACCGCCGCCTCCCGTTCCGTACGAGTGGCCGGGGTTCAGGAAGACGCCGGCGTTCTCCGCGAACCAGCGCTGGACGACCTGTTCGGGAGAGACAACGCGGCTTCCCTTAGCGGTCTCCTCCGCCGCGGTCTCCTTCGCTCCGATCCGCTCGACGACCCGGCTGACGTCCAGCCAGGCGAGGTAGGTCCCCTCCGCCTTCCGGTGGCCGACCATGGGGATGTTGTCGCGGATGTAGGACTCCGTGAGGTCGTGGTTCGCATCGAGGTAGGGAACGAGCTGGTCGAGCCAATCGTCCCCCTCCTTCAGCGCGGCCAGATTCGCCACCATCCCGAGAGTCGAGAGGTCTGCCCGGGTGAACGAGCGGATCCGGGCCAGAAGGTCCGGGTTGGTCGAGAAGTACCAGGCCGCCTTCATGGCCGCGAGGCTGAAGCTCTTGCTCGCCGCCTTGAAGGTGATGCTGTTGTCGACGATGTCCCGGTCGGGGAGGCTCGCGAAGGGGATGTAGGTGTTTCCGCTCGTCACGAAGTCGCAGTGGATCTCGTCGGCGAAGACGATGACGTTGTGCTCGAGGCAGATCTCGCCCATCCGGGTCAGGTCTTCCGCCGACCAGCAGTTGCCCGTGGGGTTCTGCGGGTTGCAGAGGATGAAGACGTTCGCCCGCTGGGCCCGCCTCTCGAAATCGTCGAAGTCCACCGAGTAGCGTCCGTCGACGAGGTGCATCGGGCTGTCCTCGGGGACGGTGCGCGTGAACCGGATGTCGCTGTAGAAGCCGCTGTAGACGGGGGCGGTGAGAAGCACCCTCGAGCCCGGCGGCGAGAAGGCGTGGAGTCCCGCGATGAGACCGGGGTGGACGCCGGTGGTGAGCTCGACCGTCTCGGGATCGACCTCGAGTCCGTAGCGCCGCCGGTTCCACTCCACGATCGCCTCGATGTACGCCGCCGGACGCCTGAGGTATCCCCAGTTCTCGTGGGCGCACCGTTCGGCGAGTGCCTCGGTGATGCACGGCGCGGCCCGGAAGTCCATGTCCGCGATCCCCATCCCGACCTCGATGTGCTCACCGTAGGTGGCCACGGGCCCGTCCCACTTCGTGCTGTCCGTCCCGAGCCGGTCGTAGACCTCGTCGAAGTCGTATCCCTGCGGGAGGAGGCGGTTGCCGAGGTCTCCGTCCGCCGTCCGCCGGGGCTCGGCCGCCTGAAGCCCGCGTGCGCCGACGGTGCCGAGGATGGCGGTGGTTCCGGCCCGCCTGAGGAAGGCTCTGCGGTCGAGAGAGAGCGTCGATGACATCGTTCGGGCCTCCTGCTGGCTGGACGAGGTGGTGCCCCGGGGACGAGGGATGGATCCGCTCGTCTCAAGATTCCGCGGGAGCGCCCTTCACGCAACGTTGTGTCGTTGACGCGGCGGCGTTCCCGCTACGCGTGAGGGAGCCCTTCCGTGCCCTCTCGGGTATCCCGGGACCGTGAGGATCCGGTGCGGGTCTGCCGGACGGGCAAGGTGCGCCGCCCCTCGCGGGAGGGATGGGAGCGCAGCGGAGTGGTGACGTCCGCCGACGGGGCGGACGAGTGAGCGAGGAGGTCGGATCGTGGTCGGGAAGATAAGGAGACCGGAGTTCGGAGGTCGGGCCGGCCGGCCGGGTGGCGTCCGCAGGAGGCATGCCGCCGCCGCGGCGACCGCACTCCTCTCGGCGGGATGGCTGCTGCTTCCGGTCGCGGGGGACGGCCAGAACGCCGCTTCCGGCGGGCCCGTTCCGGACGCGCGCGCCGGACTTGGGGCGGGATGGGCCGATGCGGGCGAGGCGGCGCTCAACGTCTCGCTTCTCAGCCACCGCGACCGTCCGCCCGGCTTCTTCGATCCCGAGAACCCGGGAAACATCCGGTACGCGAACACCGACATCGCGTTTCAGGGTGAATCCGTATACGTCGGGAGCTTCAACGGGTTCACCACCTACGATATCGCGGATCCCGCCAATCCGGAGCTGGTGACATCGGTCGTATGTCCGGGTGGACAGGGTGATCTCAGCGTGTTCGGCGATCTCCTCTTCATGTCCGTCGAGGAGACCCGTGGCCGTCTCGACTGCGGGGCGTCTCCCCCGGGCGGGGAGGAGCCGGAGGTGGATCCGGAGCGGTTCCGCGGGATCCGGATCTTCGACATCAGCGAGAGGACGACCCCCCGGCAGGTGGCCGCCGTCCAGACGTGCCGGGGCTCCCACACCCACACGGTCGTCCGGGATCCCGGGGACAGCGGGAATGTCTACGTCTACGTCTCCGGCACGGGCTCCGTCCGGTCGGGCGACGAGCTCGATGGGTGCGTCGGCGTCCCCTCCCCGGACGAGCCCGGGACGGCGTTCTGGCGCATCTCCGTCGTCCAGGTTCCGCTGGATGCACCGGAGGAGGCGCGGGTCGTGAGCGAGCCGCGCGTCTTCCGGGATCCGGAGACGGGCTCGATCGCCGGGCTCTGGGATGGAGGCGACCACGGTCCCGGGACGCAGGAGACGGGACGGACCACCTCCTGCCACGACATCACCGCCTTCCCCGAGATCGGCCTCGCCGCGGGGGCCTGCCAGGGAAACGGCGTTCTCTTCGACATCGCGGACCCGGCCAATCCGGTGCGGATCGCCGAGGTCGTCGACCCCAGCTTCGCCTACTGGCACTCCGCCACCTTCAACAATGACGGGACGAAGGTCATCTTCACGGATGAGTGGGGCGGCGGGCGTGCTCCGCGCTGCCTCGCCTCCGATCCTCCGACGTGGGGCGCGAACGCCATCTTCGACATCGTCGGCCGAGAGCTCCGCTTCCGGAGCTACTACAAGCTCCCCGCTCCGCAGACCGAGCTGGAAAACTGCGTAGCGCACAACGGTTCGCTGATCCCCGTCCCCGGCCGTGACATCAAGGCCCAGGCGTGGTACCAGGGAGGGCTCTCCGTCTTCGACTTCACCGATTCGGAGAACCCCTACGAGATCGCGTACTTCGACCGGGGACCGATCCACGGGAGCGAGCCGCACCTCGCGGGCTATTGGTCCACCTACTGGTACAACGGCCACATCTACGGCTCCGCGATCGGCCGCGGTCTGGATGTCTTCGAGCTCGTTCCGAGCGAGCACCTCACCCAGAACGAGATCGACGCGGCGAATCTCGTGCGCTACGAGACATTCAACGCGCAGGAACAGCCGAGGGCGATATGGCCCCCGGCCTTTGTCGTCGCCCGTGCCCACCTCGACCAGCTCGCGCGGCGCGAGGGTCTTCCGGAAACGCGGATCGGGGAGGTGGCCCGCGCGCTCGACGGGGCGGAGGAGATGGCGGCGGGTGCCGGTCGCCGCGCCGCCCTCGCGGAGCTCGCGACCGTGCTCTGGGAGGAGGCGGGGCGCGTCTCGAGGGGGGAGGAGAGCGGCGACGAGGCACGGATCCGCGTCCTCGCCGGCGCTCTCCTCGAGCTCGCGGCATCCGGGCCCTGACCGCCCGGGCGACGGGTCTCCGGATCCGCCGGCGCGTGCCCTCGCGCCGACCGGGATCGGGAGCGGCCATCGCGGGCCGGAAGAGTACCGGCGCCGGGTGCGCGCCCCTGGCCGGTGCTCCGGCGCTCCGCCGGATCGCGCTCCGCGCGGCCGCTTTCGCCTGGCTCCCGGCTTCCCTCGCCGCCCAGGCGCCGGGCTCGCCCGAGGGGGACGGCGTCTCCCGGGACGCTCCTCCCGTTCCCGTGGCCCCGGAGGTCGTGAGCCGGGACCAGGCGGGACAGGTCACCGTCCGCGCCGTGCGCCTGGCGGACCCGCTCGTCATCGACGGTGCGCTGGAAGAGCCGCTCTACCGCGACACCCCGTCCGTCTCGGACTTCGTCCAGAGTCTCCCCACGGAGGGTGCGACGCCCACGGAACGGACGGAGGCGTGGGTCGGCTTCGATGACGCGAACGTCTACGTGGCGGCCCGCGTCTGGGATTCGGCGCCGGAGGAGGCGTGGGTCGCCAACGAGATGCGGCGCGACGCGCCCTCGATCCAGCTGAACGACCAGTTCGGCGTCTTCCTCGACACCTACTACGACCGCAGGAACGGGGTCGGATTCATCGTGAACCCGCTCGGCGGGTTCATCGATCTCCAGATCATGAACGAGGAGGACGCCAACACCGACTGGAATCCGGTCACCGAGATCCGGACGGGGCGCTTCGAGGGGGGATGGAGCGTCGAGATGGCGATCCCCTTCCGCTCACTCCGCTATCAGGCGGGGCGGGATCAGGTCTGGGGGATCCAGATGCGGCGCTCCATCGTCCGGAGAAACGAGTGGAACCACCTGACGCTCGTCTCCTACGCCGCCGTGGGCAACGGCACGCGGGGCACCATGCGCGTATCGAGCTACGGGACGCTCGTCGGGATCCAGCCCCCGCCGCCGGGGAGGAACCTCGAGATCAAGCCGTACGCGATATCCGGGCTCCGGACCGACCGGAGCCCTGGGCCGGAGCTCGCCAACGAGGCCCACGCCGATCTCGGCCTCGACGTCAAGTACGGGATCACCGAGAACCTGACGGCCGATCTCACCCTGAACACCGACTTCGCCCAGGTGGAGGTGGACGAGCAGCAGGCGAACCTCACCCGCTTCAACGTCTTCTTTCCGGAGAAGCGCGAGTTCTTCCTCGAGAGCCAGGGGATCTTCGAGTTCGGCAACGGCGGGCGCGGGGAGGGAAGTCCGGGAGGGGGAGGACCGCCGGGAAGTTCGAGCGTGAGCAGCTCGGGGCGGGGGCGGGGCGCGCGCAGCGTGCATGCCCCCACCCTCTTCTACAGCCGCCGGATCGGGCTCCACGACGGCGCACCCGTTCCGATCGTCGGGGGAGGGCGCGTCACCGGGAAGGTGGGGAGCTTCGACGTCGGCGCGGTCGGGATCCGCACCGGCGCCGAGGGGAGCGTCGGCGCGGATCCCGCCACCTTCACCGTCGTGCGCCTCCGCCGCGACCTCCTCGCCCGGAGCAACGTCGGCGTTCTCTTCGAGGACCGGTCCACCTCCGTCACCGCCGCGGCGGGCGGGAACCGGGCGTACGGCGCCGACGCCAACTTCGCCTTTCTCGAGAACCTGCAGATCTTCGGCTACTACGCGAGGACGGAGACGGAGGGGCTTGGCGGGAGGGACGACAGCTACCGGTCGCGGGTCGCGTGGCGGGGCAACATTTGGAGCGCCTCGGTCGACCACACGATGGTGGGCGAGGACTTCAATCCCGAGATGGGCTTCCTCAGAAGGCGCGGTTTCCGGGAGACGAATCTCTTCGGGCGGTGGAGCCCGAGGCTCGAATCGGTGCCATCGATCCGGCGCCTCAGCCTGGCTGGCCGCGTGATGTACCTCGAGAACGAGCGGGTGGGTTTCGTCGAGAGCCGCCAGCAGGCGACCCGCCTCGAGGTCGAGTTCGAGAACGGGGACTGGCTGACCGTCATTCTGACCGATGTGTTCGAGCGGCTGAGCGGTCTGACGCGGATTTCGGGCGCCGTGATACCGGCCGGCTCCTATCCGTTCCGCGATGCCGAGGTGAGCTACTACCTGGGACCGCGTCGGCGGGTCTCGGGGAGCGTTTCCGTCACCCGGGGGAGCTTCTACTCCGGGTCCGTCACCGCCCTCGGGCTGGCCCGCGGCCGGATCGAGGTCCTCCCGCAGCTCTCGCTGGAGCCGAGCATCGAGATGAACTGGATCGACCTCCCGGGCCTGCAGGAGCGGTCGGGGCAGTTCGACCAGCATGTGCTGCGGACGCGGGCCACGTACAGCCTAGGTCCGAGGTCGTTCGTGAGCGGCCTCGTTCAGTACAACACGGAGAGCGATACCTTCGGCGCGAACGTCCGCCTCCGGTGGGAGTGGGCGCCCGGGAGCGAGCTCTTCATCGTCTACACGGAAGACCGGGACGCGGACGTGCTCGACCGGTGGTCCGAGCTCTCGGCCCGCGCCCTCGTGATCAAGGTGAACCGCCTCCTCCGGCCCTGAGGCGTTCGGGGAACCGCCGGAGCCGTCCCGCCCGCTTCTATCCCCCGCCCCCCCCGACGATCCGGGGCGGAATCGGTGTATGGCCCGGGATCGGATCGGAGACCACCCGGTTCCTCAGCACACCCAAGTTCCCGATGACGATCTCGATGAGCTGGCCCTCGGCGAACGTCATCGAGGGCTGGGGGACCCCCGTCGCGACCACGTCGCCCGGAAGGAGTGTCATCCGCTCGCTCAGGTAGGCGATCGTCTCCTCGACGCTGAAGGTGAGAAAGGAGGTATTCCCGTTCGGGATCGGCCAGTCGTGCTCCTCCCCGTCCACGATCCCGACGACGCTCATCTCGTTCGGATCCGAGATGTCGTCCCTGAGCGTGAGATAGGGGCCGATCGGGGTGAAGGTGTCGAGTGACTTGCTCATCGAGCCGCCCTGCTGGCCGTGGACGCCCTGCGGGAGATCCCGCGAGCTCACGTCGTTGATCATCGTATAGCCGACCACGTAGTCGAGCGCCTCGGAGGCGGGTACGGCCCGCGCCTCCCGCCCGATCACGAGCGCCATTTCGGGCTCGTGGACGCCGGTGGTGAGAAGGCCCCAGAGGTTGATCTCCGTCTCGTGCCCGGTGAGCGAGGCCGGCGACTTGAAGAAGAAGCTCGGGTACTCCGCCGCGTCGTAGTTCCCCGGCGTCCCGTCGGCCTGGCGCCGCTGGTAGGCTCCCGCGAGGGACAGGACCTTCGAGGGGTTCGTGATCGGGGGGAGATAGCGGATTCCCGAGGGCGGATGGAAGACGCGCTGCGCGCCGCCCGGCTCGGAGAAGTCGCCGGAGGCACGGAGCGCGGCGACCCGATCGTGGAGGGAGCGGACGGCCCGGATCGGGACCTCGCCCGCCTCGATGAGCGACCGCATGTCGACCGGGATCGGCGGGTAGGATCCGGCCTCCGCCGCATCCGTCCGGTAGAGATGGAGGATCGCGTTGTGCACGTCGACGATCTCCGCCTCCCCCTCCCCCCGGGTCGCCCCCAGGCGCGGGCCGCTCTCCCCGGCCTCGAAGGTGAGGAGCCTGAAGACCCCGCCGGCTCCCTGCGCCGCCGTTCCGGCCGCCGGCAGGAGGCCGAGGACGAGCGCCCCGAGGAGTGCGAGTGCGCGTCGCGCGTGTGCCGTGTTCCGATCCGTCTTCCGTTCCATCTGAGCAGCCTCCGTCAGGTGATCCGTCGGGCCGCCGGTCAGGCGGGCCCCGCTCCCAGCAGCTCGCGGCCGAGTCCCTCCCGGTCCACCATCGCACCGCGGAGGTAGACGCCGGAGATCCGCCGCGTGTTCGTGATGTCGTCGAGGGGGTTGGCGTCGAGCACGACGAAGTCCGCGCTCTTCCCCGCCTCGACCGTTCCGAGTTCGGTCAGCCCCAGGAACTCCGCGGAGGTCCGGGTCGCCGCGACGATGACCTCCTCCGGCGAGAGCCCAGCCCGGACCATGTCCTCCATCTCGAGGTGCGCGGCCCAGGGCGCGCCGCCGTCCGTACCGAAGGCGACCGTGACGCCCTCCTCCCCGGCCACCCGGGCGAGGTTGCGCGCCTGGATGCCGAAGGCGTCGGCCGCTTCGGGCCGGTCCGTCGCGGCGGCCTGCATCTCGGCGAGCGCCGCGGGGGGCACGGTGCCGGCCAGCCAGCCGAGATCCCGCGCCACCCCCGGATCCGGGAGGTTCGGCACGTAGACGACCCCGGATCCGGCGAGCGCCAGGAACTCCTCGTCGACATCCCGGTCGCGGACCCCGTGCGCGAAGGCGTCGATCCCGGCGCGGAGCAGCCCCTTGGCGTCCTCGAGGTTGAAGATGTGCGCCGTGACCGTGAGGCCGCTCCCGTGGGCCTCGTCGATGATCGCGGCGTACATCTCGGGCGTGAGCTTCTCGTATTGCCCGCCCCGGTCGTCGACCCAGATCTTCACGATGTCCACACCCCGGGCGGCGAGCTCCCGGATCGCGGCCCGGCCCTCCTCGGCCGTCCCGATCCAGAAGGGGACGTCGCTCCGCCCGGGCTCGGGCCGCGTGATTCCCCGGCCCGCGGTGAGGAAGCGGGCCGCGCCGGGGATGGCCTGGTCCCTGACCTGGAAGGGGACATCGCCCGCGTCCGAGCCCAGGCTCACGACGGCGCTTGCCCCGTAGTAGGCGTTGTGGCGAAGCGCCAGGACGAGCTCGTCCCGGCCGGAGGGAAGATGCATGTGCGTGTTGACGAAGGCCGGCACGACGGTCTTTCCTGCCAGATCGACCCGGGCCGCACCCTCGGGGATCTCGACCGCGCCGCTCGGGCCGACGGCGGTGAAGCGCCCGTCCTCGACGACGAACACCGCATCCTCCACGGGCGGATCCCCCGTTCCCGCGATGAGCCGCGCTCCCACGAAGGCCGTGGCGCCGGAGGCGTCCCCGGGAGCGGGGGCGTCCCCCCCGTCCGAGCACGAGACGGCCGCCGCGAGGAAGGGGAGCAGAGCAACGGCGGGGCGGTTCGGGCGAACCCGGGCATTCGGCGGCGGCATCGGCATCTCCGGTCTGCGGGTGGCCTTCCGGCCCGCCGCGGCGGACTGGCAGGCTGGCAAGATGCGCCGGGCGCGGGGCTCTAGCAACTCCGCCCCGGTCCGCCGCGGGGCCTCGCGGCGGACCGGCCGGCCGGATAGCTTCGGGCGTGCGCGGTCGGCACTCACGGCGATCCCCGGCACGGCCCCTCGGGTGGCCTCCGGGACTTTCCGGGCGGAGGCGGAAATGAGGACTTCGGGACATCCATCCCCCCTTCTCGTCGCCCTCGCACTCCTCCTTCTCCGGGCTCCGGCTCCGCTTCCCGCGCAGCCCGCCGGCGCGCCCGGCGTGACCGAGAGCGTATTCCCGCTGGGGAGCGGGGCCGAGATGCGCTACGCGATCTCGCTTCCGGCCGGGTACGCGGAGGCGCCGGAGACGCCGAGGCCGCTCGTGCTCGCGCTCCACCCCGGGGGCCGCTCTGTCTACTACGGCAGCTGGTTCATGCAGTCGATCGTCGAGCCGGCTCTCCGGGAGTGGGATGCGGTGATCGTGGCGCCGGATGTGCCGGCACGGAACTGGTCGGTCCCGGAATCGGAGCGTGCGGTGCTCGCACTCCTGGCGGAGGTGGCCGCGCGTCACGCGATCGATCCGGACCGGGTGCTCGTCACCGGGTTCAGCATGGGTGGAGCGGGGACCTGGTACCTCGCCGCCCGCAACCCCGACCTCTTCACGGGCGCGATCGCCGTGGCGGCGAGACCCGCGGCGGACCGGCTGACGAGCTTCGGGCAGATGCCACTCTACCTCATCCACAGCCCGGACGACGAGGTCGTGCCGTACGAACCCGTCGAGGACGCCGCCCGCGAACTCGAGGCGCGCGGATCCCCGGTCGAGCTCCTCGGCCTGCCGGGCGCCACCCACTACATGATGGGGGCCTATGTGGGGCCGATCCGGCGGGGGGGCGAGTGGATCCGGGAGCGGTGGGAGGAGATGGAGGGCGGTTCCGGCGGGGCGCCGTAGGCCCCTACGCCGCCCACTCCTTCGGGCGGAGGAAAACTAGGAAGTCCGGATCCGACCTCCCCGGCTGGAAGCGGTAGCCTTCCGCGCCGAAGTCCCGGAGTGCCTCCGGGGTCTCGATCCGGTGTTCGATGATGAAGCGCGCCATGAGGCCCCGGGCCCGCTTCACGAAGAGACCGATGGTGGTCGGCTTCCCGTCCCGGAGCTCCTCGAAGCGGGCGGTGACGACGCGAAGGCGCCGCGCGGCGGGCTTGAGCGTCCGGATGAACTCGACGGAGGTCAGGTTCAGGAGGGTGCCGCTCCTCGTGCGCCCGGCCGCGTCGGCCAGCGCGTCCGCGATGCGGTCCCCCCAGAACTCGTAGAGGCTGCGCCCGCGGGCCGTCTCGAGCGGGGTGCGCATCTCGAGGCGGTAGGGCTGGATCAGGTCGAGCGGGCGGAGTACGCCGTAGAAGCCCGAGAGGATCCGGAACCGGTCCTGCGCCCACACGATGTCTTCCCTCGAGAGGCTCGCCGGATCGAGCGTGCGAAAGACGTCCCCCCCGTAGGCGAACGCGGCGGGCATCGCGCTCCCGGGTGGTTCCGCGAGGTTCATCTTCCGGAAGCGCCGGAAGGCCGTCCGGGCCAGGGGGTCACTCACCCGCATGAGCTCCCGGATCCTTGCGAGATTGAGCTTCCGGCAGTGCGCGAGGAGGACCTCCGACTCCCGCGGGAGTGCGGGCGCCGTGGTCGGAAGCCCCTCGGGCGCGCCGGAGGAGCTGAACGTCTTCGCCGGCGAGAGTACGGTGAGCACGCTGGCTCCTCCTGGTCCGCGGTCGATGGTGCGCCTCCGCACGCGGAATCTACCGCGGGCGGGGCTGCCAGATCCAGGAGGGCGCGCCGGCGCCCGGCGTTTGCGGCGCTCCGGCGGCGCTGTATCGTAGGTGGACAGATGCCTGCATGCGGTGCAGGCCGGGCCGTCCCGGAAGGGAGATCGCCTGATGCACACACTGGCCGAGGTGATGGCGGAGCTCGAGGTGAGGGGGGACCCCAGGCGGGTCAGGGCATTCGCGCCGCATGGGGCGCCCGACGGGCTGTTCGGCGTCAGCGTGGCCGACATGAAGGTTATCGCCAGGAAGATCCGCGGCAGGCAGGAGCTCGCGTGCGAGCTCTACGCCAGCGGGAATCCCGACGCGATGTACCTCGCGGGTCTCGTGGCCGACGGGTCGCGGCTGAGCCGCCGGCAGCTCGACGGGTGGGCGCGCGGTGCGACCTGGCAGATGCTCTCGGAATACACGGTGCCGCGCGTCGCCGTCCGCAGCCGGCACGCCCGCGAGCTCGCAGGGCGGTGGATCGATTCCGAAGAGGAGGGCGTCGCCTCCTCGGGATGGAACACCTACGCCGGGATCGTCGCGGTGGTGCCGGATGCGGCGTTGGATCTCGCCGAGATCGCGGACCTCCTCGACCGGATCGAGACCGGGATCGTCGCTGCCCCGAACAGGGTCCGCTACACGATGAACGGGTTCGTGATCTCGGTCGGCACTTACGTCCTCCCCCTCGTCGGCCGCGCGAAGGAGGCGGCCCGGCGGCTCGGCAAGGTCCATGTGGAGATGAACGGCACCTCGTGCAAGGTGCCCCTGGCGACGGCGTACATCGAGAAGGTCGAGCGGGCCGGCCGCACCGGGCGGAAGCGGAGGGCCCGAAGGTAGGTGGCGGGGCGGGCCTTCGCCGTCGGCTGGTCGATGCATATTCCGGTCCTCGGGGTCCCGCTCGTCCCGCCTCTCCCGACACCCCGCGTCCGGGCAGCGCAACCGTCCGATGGCTGACCGTGCCGAGCTCCTGGCGATCGGGGACTTGCACCTCGGCACGCGCCCGTCCCGGGTGCCTGTGGACGGGTCGTGGGGCGCGAGCCCCGACGAGCTGACGCCGTCGGCCGCGCTCGGGCTCGCCGTGGACCTCGCGGTCGAGCGCGGGGTGGACGCCGTCCTCTTCGCCGGTGACGTGGTCGAGAGCACGAACGCCAGGTTCGAGGCCGTCCCGCCGCTCGAGAACGCCGTCCGCCGGCTCGTCGACGCCGGGATCCAGGTCGTTGCCGTTGCCGGCAACCACGATGTGGATGCGCTCCCGCGGCTCGCCTCCCTCCTCGAGGGGTTCACCCTCCTCGGGGCCGGTGGGAAGTGGGAGCCGTACGCCGTCACGAAAGACGGTGAACCCCTCGCCGAGATCATCGGCTGGTCCTTCGGCGCACCCCGCGTCAGGGAGAGCCCCGTGGCGGCGCTCCTCGGGAGTCCCCTCCCGCGTCTTCCCGGGGCTGTGCCCCGGATCGGGCTTCTCCACGCCGACCTGGATGCGTCCGGCGGGCCGTATGCGCCGGTGCGGCAGGTCGAGCTGGACGAGACCGGATACGATGCCTGGCTTCTCGGCCACATCCACAAGCCCTCGATCGACCGGCTCGCTACGCCAGCCGGTCGTCCGCCGTCGGGCTATCTGGGTTCGCTCGTCGGGCTCGACCCCTTGGAGACGGGACCGCACGGCCCGTGGATCGTGCGGATCGGCGGGGACGGCGCCGTCAGGCTCGAGCACCTCCCCATCGCCCCGCTCCGTTGGGAGCACCTCCAGGTCCCCGTGGACGGGTTCGAGCATCCGGACGACGTGGGCGACGCCCTCCTGGGAGAGGTCGCGGAGGAGGCTGTCGCCCGCATTCGCGGGGCGGGGCCGCTTCCGCGCGCGCTCGGGCTGAGGGTCCGGCTGACCGGCGCGAGCCCGTGCCAGGACGGCATCCGGCAGAAGATCGCCTCCGGTGCCTGGAACGAGCTCCGGCGGGTCGTGGACGGGACCGCGGTCTTCTACAACCGGATCGTGCCCGCCATGAGGCCGCGGCTCGAGCTCGCGGAGATCGCCGGGGGGGACGATCCGGCTGCCCTGCTCGCCCGGCGCCTCATCCTCCTCGAGGAAGGCGGTGACGCCTCGCGGCAGCTCCTCGAGGACGCCCGTGCTGCCCTCGGCCCGACGGCCAGCCGTCCGGTGTGGGCCCGTGCGGGTGACCACAGGAGCGATGTGGATCCACTCTCCGACCAGGCTCTCCGCGACACACTCCTCCGCGCGGGCATGCACGCGCTCGAGGCGATGCTCGCACAGTCCGGGGAGAGGGCGCTCTCATGAGGCTCACACGGCTCCGGATCGACCGGCTCCCGGGGATCGACGAGCCATACGAGATCACCGCGGAGGGCCCCGGCGTCTACGTGGTCTTCGGACCGAACGCAGTCGGCAAGTCGAGCATCTGCCGTGCTGTCGAGGCGCTCTACTGGGAGGAGGTTCGGCCGGGCGAGCGCACGGAGCTCACCGGTGAGTTCGAGATCGACGGCGTACCATGGCGGGCGGAGCGATACGGTCCGCGCGTGCGCTGGCGCTCCGAGGGTGAGGACCGTATGCGGCCGCGCCTTCCGCCGTCGCGCCACCGGAACGCCTTCATCCTCCGGCTCCGGGACCTGCTCGATCCGTCGGCGAAACGCACACGGGCGATCGCCTCCGAGATCCGGCGCCAGATGTCCGGCGGGTTCGATCTCGCCGCGATCGTAGGCGACCTCTTTCCGGCCGTGACGCGGAGCGGCGGCCGGAGAGAGCAGCGGAAGCTCAGCACCGCGACGAGGGCCGTGGAAGAGGCGGAGCAGGGGCAGGCCGGACTCGCGCGCCGCGCGGAGCGCCGGCAGGCGCAGATGGCGGAGCTCGAGAGGTGTTCGGCATCGGAGGCACGCGACGCACATGTCAAGCGGGCGGCCAAACTCGTTGAGCGTATGGGGAAACTTGCCGGTCTGGTGCGTCAGGTCACGGACATGCCGGCTGTTCTCGGTGAGCTCACCGGCGATGAACTCACCCAGGCCGAGAAGTTTCAGGAACAGGTCGCCGGGTGGGACCGGCAGGACCGGGAACTCGCCCGCGAGCTGGACGAGCTCGGCGCCACGATCCGGGACGCCGGCCTGGCCGCTCCGGTCGACCCGGCCGACATCGCGACCTGGCGGGAGAAGGCGGATGAGCTCGGACGTCTCGAATTCGAGCTGCAGACGGCCCGGAAGGAGCTCCGCGGGGAAGAGCGGAAGGTCGGGGCCGCGCTCCGCTCGCTCGGCGGCACGGATCCGGACAGCGCCGTATTCACCCTCGACGACGATGCCCGCCTCTTCGGGTTCCTGCGCGAGGCCGAGGAGAATCGGGGGAGGGAAGAAGCGGTCAGGGCCAGGCTCGCTCTCCTCGACGATGTTGAAAAGAGGGAACAGACGAGAGCCGCGACGAGCCGTCCGGAGGATCTCGGGAGTGCCGTCGGCACACTCCGACGCTGGCTTCGCGCACCTGAACCCGCAGACGACCGGGCCGGCGCGGGGAGGCTGCGCAGGTGGCTGCTTGTCGTGGCAGGCTTGCTGCTGGCAGCGGGCGGGTTCGCGGCGTTCATCGACCCGGCGGCCGCGCTCCTGCTCGCCGGAGCGGCGGCCGGGCTCCTCGCCGGACTCGTCCTCACACGTCCCCGCGCCCGGGAAGGGTCCGCCCGCGCCGATGCGGAGGAGGCATTCCTGCGGCTCGGGCTCGACCCTCCCGAATCATGGGACGTGCCCGCCGTCGAGGCGCGGCTCCGGACCCTCGAGACCGACGTGGCTGATGCGGAAGCCCGTGCGAGGATGACAGCCTACCGCGCTGCGGACCGCCAACACCTGATCAGCGACCTGGATGCGGTTACCGGGAAGGCAGCCGCGCTCGCCAAACGTCGGGAGGAGCTGTTCGCCCCCCTGGGTCTGGCCGGGATCCCCCACGATGCGGAACTCGTCGACACCGCGCACGCTCTCGATCAGCTTCGGGTCGCCCGCAACGCGCGAGCGCGGGCCGCGGGTAAGGTGGAGGAGCTCGAGGAGACGTGCTGGAAACGTCTCGCCGAGCTGGCAGGCATCCTTGGCGACCACGGCGAACCGGAGCCGAGGGATGCCGCCCGGGCCAAGGCGTATGTCGGGCGCCTGAACGACCGCAACACCGAACTAGCCACGGCGATCGCCGGCAGGAGTCAGGCGGCCGCCGAACGGGCTAGAATCGCTTCCGACAGCGAGAAGGCGCGAGCGTCCCTCCGGGGGATCTACGCGCGCGCGTCCGTGGAGGAAGGTGACCTCGCGGGCCTCCGGGAGCTGATCGGCCGGCTCGACGCGTTCCGTGAGCTCAGGAAGGGGGTCGACGACCTCGAGAGCCGGAACGAGGAAGACCGGGACGCGCTTGATGAGGCCGGCGAATCGGAGCTTGCCGATCTCGACGACTCCGGCCTCCGCCGGCTTCGAGAGCAGATCGCGGCCGATGCAGACCGGGCCGAGGAGCTCCGCAACGAAATCGCGGAGCTGGATGCGGAGGTGAAGCAGACCACCAGCGCCGGCAGCCTCGAGGAACTGATCGCCCGCCGCGACGACGCGCGTACCGAACTCGCCGAGCGCCGGGATGCGGCGATCCTGGCCGAGGCGGGGCGATTCCTGATCGACGCCGTGGAGGCGGAGTACGAGAAGAACCAGATGCCGCACGTCTTCAAGCGGGCGCGCAATCACTTCTCGGCATTCACCCGCCATGGCTACGACCTGCGGGTCGGCCGGGAGAGGGACGCGCCCCGGCTCTTCGCGGTCGATCTCGGCCGGAACGCCCGCCGCGAGCTCGCCGAGCTCTCCGACGGCACGCGCGCGCAGCTCCTGCTCGCGGCCCGGGTGGCGTTCGCCGAGGAAGTGGAGGGCGGGCTCGCACTCCCGCTCTTCCTTGATGAAGCGCTGGACCAGAGCGATCCCGCGAGGTTCGATGCGATCGCCGCGAGTCTCGGGCAGATCGCGGCCGACCAAGGACGCCAGGTGTTCTACCTGACGAGCGACCCGCTCGACGGCGAGCGCATCCGGAGGGCGCTCGAGACGGCCGGGTTCGCCGTGGCGTCCGAGATCGATCTTGGCGCGATCCGCGGGCGTGCCACGGCCGTCGAGGGTCCGTCGGAACTCCGGGTCCGCCCGGGCCCGCGTGTGCCCGAGCCCGTCGGGGTGACGGCCCCCGAATACGGGACCGCGCTGGGAGTGCCTCCCTTCCGTCCGGGGCACGGGCCCGCGCGGCAGCACTTCTTCTATGTCCTGGCTGACGACCTCGAACTCCTGCGTGAGCTCCTTAAGTCCGGTGTCGAACGGGCGGGGCAGTGGACGACGGTCGCGGGCTCGCCCCTTGCCAGCGGGCTGGCGGCGCGTTTTCCGAAGGCGGGCCGGATCGATGTCCGGGTGCAGATGCTCGAGGTGTTCTGCGAGGTCTGGAGCTGCGGCCGGGGTCGGCCTCTCGACCGCGGCGCTCTGGCGGCGAGCGGTGCGGTGAGCTCCCGTTATATCGATGGCGTGGCGGAGATCGCCCGCGAACTCGATGGCGACGCGGCCGCGCTCCTCGAGACGATCCGTGGCAAGAGCGACGCGCGCGTCAGGGGCTTCCGCCGGGCGAAGGCCGAGGCCCTCGAGGAGCATCTCCGGGACGGCGGGTACATCGACGATCGGCCCGTGCCCGGGGAGGGGGAGGTCAGGCTCCGGGTTCTCGCGAGCGCGCCCGCTTCGGAGTTGCCCGGCGAGGTTGCCACGGAGCTGGTGGACTCGTGGCTCGAGTGGGCGGCGAAGCCGGCGGTGAGCGGTCCCTGAGTCCGGCCGGGGGGTGCCGGCTGATCCGCGCTCTCCGCCGGTCAGCGCGGCACGGGCATTCCCGGCGCCCGCCGCCGGTCCGGGATCACTCCCCGCTCCCGGGGCATCCACTGCTTCATGGGCGCCGGCCGGCGTCTCGCGGCCCCGGCGCGGGTGTCCTATAATGACAGGTTCCCGTGCCCGCATGCGAACGCGGCCCGGGTCGTAAACCCTGTCCAATCGGAGGAGGGAAGGGAAGATGCGTAGACCTGTACCGGGAGTCCGGGGATGGCCGTCCCGCCTGATCGGGGCCGTGGCCGTGCTCCTGCCCGCGCTGGCGATGGCGGCGCCGGCCGCCGCCCAGCGCCAGGGCCTCGAGAACGGCGAGTGGCGCTATCTGGGAGGGGATGCGGGACACACGCGCTCGGCACCGGGCCTCACGCAGATCAACGCGTCCAACTTCGAGGACCTGGAGGTGGCGTGGACCTTCCGGAGCGACAACTTCGGGCCGTACGTCGAGTACACGGCCAGGTCCACGCCCGTCTATGCCGACGGGATCCTCTACACGGTGCTCAGCGGACGCCGCCAGGTCGTGGCGATCGACCCTGCCACGGGCGAGCTGCTCTGGACCTTCCGCGAGCCGGAAACGATGCGGTTCCGGCGCTCTCCGCGGGCTGACTTCGGCAAAGGCATCGCATACGCCGAGGTCGACGGAAGGGGCGTCGTCTATATTACCTCGGCGGCCTACTTCCTCTGGGCGCTCGATGCGAAGACCGGCCGGCCGCTCGAGGGATGGGGCGCGCCGACGGGTGTTCCGGGCTTCCCCGACGCGGGCGTGGTCGACCTGATCCCGACGCTTGTCGGAGACTGGGGGCCCTGGGAGGACTTCGTCGCATCCGGCGGCACCTACGACCCGGACCACGGGATCCCGCAGGAACTCGGGATGGTCACGAGTTCCTCGCCGCCGATCGTCGTCAACGGCGTCGTCGTCGTCCTCATCGGCCACGAGCCGAGCTACGACCAGACGCGCATCGAGAACGTCCCCGGCGACATCCAGGGGTTCGACGCCCGGACGGGCGAGTTCCTCTGGAAGTTCCATGTGATCCCGAGGCCGGGCGAGGTGGGGCACGAGACGTGGGAGAACGACGCCTGGCAGTGGTCGGGCGACATGTCGACCTGGGCGCCCGCCTCGGCGGACCCGGAACTCGGACTCGTCTACCTCGTGACGAATGCCTCGACCGTGCAGTCGTACGCCGGACACCGGCCCGGGGACAACCTCTTCGGGGGCTCCCTCCTCGCCCTGGACGTGGAGACCGGCGAGCGCCGGTGGCACTTCCAGATCCACCGGAGCGACCAGTGGAACTATGACATCCCCACCGCCCCGATCCTCCTCGACCTGACGGTCGACGGCGTCGAGATCCCGGCCGTGATCCAGAACACGAAGCAGGGGCTCATCTTCGCGCTCAACCGGGCGACCGGCGAGCCGATCTGGCCGATCGAGGAGCGGCCGGTCATGCAGACCCAGGTGCCCGGCAACTACACCTCGCCCACCCAGCCGTATCCCACCCGGCCGGAGCCGCTCGACCGGATCGTGCTCAATGGGATCACCGACGAGTTCCTGCTCGACTACACGCCCGAGCTCCGGGAGGAGGCGCTCGCGATCCTGGCCGACTTTGAGGTCGGGGGGCTCTATATGCCCCCGCTCCCGATCGAGCACGGCAACGACTACGTAAACGTGGTCGGCTGCTCGGGCGGGCTGAACATCTACCACCCCTCGATCGCGGATGCCTCGACCGGGATCATGTACGCGTCGCACAGGCGGGGGTGCAGCGCGCCCCGCTTCATGGTGCCGACGAACGGGATCGACGAACCCCGGGGACTGCCCGGAATGAGCGCCGAAGCCTGGCGGGGACGGGAGCGCCACACACCGACGACCGGCACGACCGTGGCTGCGTGGGCGCCGGGCGGGATCCCGGTCTCGCTCCCGCTCATCGACGGCCTCCCGGTCTTCAAGCCGCTCTACCAGGCGCTCGCCGCCTATGACATGAACACCGGGGAGAAGCTCTGGGATATCCCGATCGGCGAAACCCCCGAACGGATCCTTAACCACCCGCTCCTCCAGGGCGTCGGGGATATCGGCACCGGCGGGACGGGCAACTCGATCCAGATGGTCGTGGGCGACCTCCTCGTCCAGGCGACGGAAGACCTGCGGGGGGATACGGAGCTGAGCGAGAACGGGATGCCCGTGCTGAACGCCCGCGACAAGTTGACGGGGGAGGTGCTTGCGAGCGTGGAGATTCCCGTGCCGGCCCAGTACGGGATGATGTCCTACATGCATGAGGGCCGGCAGTACATCGTGCTCCAGTCCGGAAGCGCGCGGCGCGGGGAGCCCGGGCAGCTCCAGGCGCTGACGCTTCCCTGAGGGAGGAGTACGGACGCGGGCAGAGGCCGGTCCGCCGCGTCGGGCCGGCGCCCGCGCCCGGGTCCCGGCGTGCCGGGACCCGGGACCCGACGGCAGCTTCTCATCGAGGGAGCGGTCATGGGAGAGCAAGCGAGGTCTTCGCGGGGTGCGCGTCCACCGTTCGTGCGCCACACCGGGATCGCGGCGCCCTACATGCGGCGCGACGTGGAGGTCGAGTTCATCGCGCCGCTCGGTCCAGATCTCCACATCCTGCACACTGGCCACACCGGCCCCGGCATGCCGGAGATCACGCCCCACACCCACAACGAAAACACCTCCCCCGTGGGGCATGCGTTCGAGGGGTTCCGCTACCTGACGGACGGCTCGGAGAACCCGGACTTCATCCTGAACCGGGAGCCGTACCGCGAAGCCTCGATCCTGCTTGCCGGCGAGAACTTCGGGATCGGAACGGTCCAGGGCTTCGCGGTCGTGCGCCTGCTCGCGTGCGGATTCCGGGTGGTCATCGCGCCGAGCTTCGGTCCGGTGTTCCACGACGACTGTTTCGACTACGGCCTTCTTCCGGTGACGCTCCCGCTACGGACGGTCGAGGGATTCGCCGAACGCGCCACATCGCGTCCCCGGATGCCGATGACCGTCGACCTGGAGCGGCAGGTCGTCGAGCGCGCCGACATGGATCCCGTCCCCTTCGGGATCGATGCCCGGCTCAGGAACCGGCTCCTGCTCGGCTCCGACGAGATGGAGCTCGAGGAGCGGCTCGAGCACAGCGACGCGGCCCGGAGGGTGCGGGACGCGGACCGGCTGCGGCGCCCGTGGCTCTACGATGACGATCCTCCCTAGGCCCACCCGGGCAGGCGCCGCACACACGCCCGGCGCCGCGCGACCCTCCGGCACGCGCCCGCCCGGTCGCACGGCGCTGCGGTGCGTTCGCCGCGCCGGCCTCCTCCTCGTGCTTCTCCTCCCGGCCTGCGGAGGCACGGCGCCCGAGGCGTCCCCGGTCCCCTTCACGCCCGTCGCCGACACGCAGCAGCTCATGGCCACGATCCTCGAGCCGGCTTCCGAGGTCTACTGGGACGCCGTGGGATGGATCGTGGACGCGTCGGGCACGACGGAGATCCGTCCGGGCACGCCGGAGGAGTGGGAGGCCGTCCGGAACGCCGCCTTCGTGATCGCCGAGTCCGGGAACCTTCTCATGATGGAGGGCCGGGTTCCCGACGGTGGGCCGTGGATGGGGATGGCGCAGGCGATGACCGAGACGGCCGTCCGTGCGATCGCGGTGGCCGAGGCGCGCGACGTGCAGGGCGTCTTCGATGTGGGGGCCGAGGTCTACTTCACCTGTACGGCCTGCCACGCCACCTACGCGATCCAGACGCTGAACCCCGCCGACAGGCCCGACTGAGGCGGCGGGCGCGCGGCGCGGATGCGGAGTTTTCTCGAGTGGCTCGGCCAGACGCCGTGGAGCATCGCGCTCCTCGAGTCCTTCTGGGTCTGGCCCCTCGTCGAGTCCACGCACGTCCTGGCGCTCGGCCTCTTCGCCGGCACGGCGTGGATGATGGATCTCCGGCTCCTCGGGCTCTCCTTCCGGGCCGTGCCCGTCTCCGAGTTCCGGAACCGGATGCTGCCGTGGACGCGGGGCGGCTTCGCGGTCATGGCGGTGACCGGTTTCCTGCTCCTCTACTCGAACCCGGTCCGCTACTACCACAACATCTTCTTCCGGGTCAAGGTGATACTCCTGGTCGTCGCAGCCGTCAACGTCTGGTGGTTCCACGCGAGGACGTACCGGCGTGTGGCGGAGTGGGACCGGGACCCGCGGCCGCCGCAGGCTGTACGCGTGGCCGGGGCGGTGTCGCTTCTGGTCTGGGCTCTCGTCGTCGTGACCGGGCGGTTCATCGCCTACAACTGGTTCGACTGTGACATCCAGCCGCAGCCCGACTTCGTGAACTGGGCCTCCGGCTGCGTCCTCCAGGCGGACTAGGAGGAAACCTCCCTTGCTTCTCCCGCTCTTCGAATGGTTCGAGGCGACGGCGCTCGGCACCGCCGTCCGGCAGTCGCTCTGGGCCTTCCCCGTGATCGAGGCCGTCCACCTCCTCGGGCTCTGCCTTCTCGGCGGCTCGGTGCTGATCGTGGACCTCAGGCTCCTCGGGGTAGGGCTCAGGCGGGCGGCGATCGCGGAGATCGCCGCGCGGGCGCGGCCTTGGCTCATGGGCGGGATCGCCATCATGCTTCTGACAGGGGTCCCCCTCTTCCTCTCAGAGGCGATCAAGTGCTACTACAACACCTCCTTCTGGGTGAAGATGTCCACCCTCCCCTTCGCCCTGGGCTTCACCTTCGGCGTCAAGGGGCGGATGGCGTCGGACCGGACGCTCGAGACCTCCGCGCGGAGCCGCGTTCTCGGCGTACTCTCGATCGTGCTCTGGTTCACGGTCGCCGCGGCGGGGCGCTGGATCGGATTCTCCTGATCGCGGCCGGGGGAGCCGGCCCCGGCTGACACCGCTGTCCTGCTCACGGTGGCCGCTCGGTGCCCGGGCTGCCGGCTATGCGTCTCGGTGCCGGATGCGGTCCGCCGCGGGGGGCCCGGAGGTGGCCGCCCGAAGGGTATTGCCGGGAGCGGGCTGCCGGTGGCACGCACCGGACGGGGCGGCGTCGGACTCCCGGCCGTGGCCTCCGATGCAGGAGAACGGAGCGGACCCCACGCCCGGTGACGTGGAGCCCGCCGTGCAGACGCGGTCCTCCCTGGAGGGAGGGAGATGGCTGCGGCGGGGCGCCGCCTCAGCGGCTCCGCAGCGGGAGGGAGCCGGTCAGCAGCGTACCCGGCCCTGCTCGAGGGACCGGCGCTCGGCCCCGTCCACCGGCGCGCCCGTTCCGGAGGATCCCATGAAGAACTTCCGGCCATCGGTGAATGTCACATCCCGGCCGTTCGCCCGCATGAGCGAGTGGTTCTTCGCCTGGTAGCCGTCCACGACGAGCACCTCGCCGATCTGGAGACACTCGCGCCTGAGTCCCCGGCGGAGCAGCACGTTCGGCGTGCCGCCCTCGACCATCCAGACGTCCGAGCTCCCGTCCGGGTTGTCCACCTCGATGTGGATCCAGGAGTGGGGATTCACCCATTCGACCCTCACGATGCGCCCCTCGAGGCGGATCGGCGCGTTCGCGTCGAATTCGGCGCCGAATGCATGATGCGCCACGAGCGGGACGGAGTACCCGAGCACGGCCAGCGCGCCGAGCGCCACGGCCCCGTAGATCAGCCTCTTTCCCATGATGCCACCTCTCGGATGAGATTCTACCTCTGTTCCCCTGTTCCGGCTGCCGCGTCCACGGCCTCCATGGCCTCCTGGTATCGAGCACCGCTCAGCACATTGGAGAGCGAGTAATTCCCCTCATGGCAGGCGTACTCGAAGATCTGGTCGCCCATCGCCTTCATCGGGATCTGTCCGCCCCAGGTCTCGGAATACACCGAAGGGTCGTCGACCGTAAACTCGTAGAGGATCGTCTCCGCGTCGACCCGGGTGAAGCGCTCCTCAACCCTCAGGTTCTCCGACGGGTATCCGCGGAATCGCTGAAGAGGATGGAAGTTGGTCGTCTCGACGACCAGCGTGTCGCCTTCCCAGCGCCCCCAGGAATCACCCATCCAGGGCCGGACGTGGGACGGGAGCCGGGGCCCGTCGCCGATCCGGATGATCCTCGCGTCGTGCACCATTTCGGCCATGATCAGGAGATGGTCCGGTGTCTGCACGATCGTGTAGTTGTTGTTGTACCAGTAGTTGGGAAGCATCGGCGGGCCGGCGCTGCTTCCGAACGACATCAGGCAGCGTTCGGCGAGCGGGCGGAGCTCAGGATGGTCGTACGGCCCGAACCGGTCGCGGAACGCCCGGTCCTCCCGCACGGCCCGGCGCCCGCGGTCGGTCACCTCGGGGATGCGGCCGTCGGCCGGGAAGGTGACGAGCGAGGAGCGGAACTCGCCGCCCACCCGCGCGACCCGCTCTCCGGGCGCCCGGTAGACTTCGTTGTAGCAGCCGGTGGCCGAATCGATGCAGACAGTGAAGGTGCCGCCCGCCTCCGGCGGCGGCCGGTCGGGGTCGCTCGCCTCGGAACGCTCGGCCACGATCTCCGCCTGGCCCGCCTCGACCGCGGCCGCCTCCTCGGCGGTCATCGTCGGCCCTCTTCCCTGCGCACGCTCGAAGGGCGTGAGCGTCGCGTTGGACCAGTTGCCCTGGAGGTCGGGGGCGCCGTGGGGGGTGCGCGGCATCGTCCAGGCTTCCGCTTCGGGCGACTGGGCAAGGGCGGCCGGGACGGATCCGGGGAAGCCGCCGGCGAGACCCCCGAGCAGGATGAGGAGGGAGAGCCGTCCGTTCATCTGGCCTCCGCTTCTCCCTCGGGCGCTCTCCGGTATTCCCCGTAGAGGAGCTCCTCCACGAATTCCACGCACTTGAACACCCCGATCCGGGCATCTGCGTTGATGTCGCGGTAGAGGATCAGGCGGATCGTCCACGGGCGGCTGAAGGTGGAGGGGTCCTCCATCGTCGCCTCGTACTCGATGTGATCGAAACCGAGCATCGTGTAGCGCTCCGTGACCCGGAGCTGGAAGCTCGCGTGGTTGCCCGCCCGGTCGAACCAGCTCTGCCCGTTCTGGCCGGTGACCTCAACGACGAAGGTGTCGCCCTCCCACTGGCCGAACGACTGGCCCATCCACGAGTCGACCTGCGGCGGACCCGGGTCCTCCAGGTAGATGTTCCGGTCCGCTCCGGCGAATTCGTAGGTGATGAAGAAGTGGCTCTCGCTCTGGAAGATCTGGAAGGGGAAGGGCATGTACGTGGCCCGGGGGACCCCCGGGAGAAAGCACCGGATCTCGGGATCGCGCTCGAGCCAGTTCCCGCGGTTCTCGTCCCGGCGGGCCCGCGCCTCCGGGAGGTAGGGGATCTCGCCGCCCTCGACGATCCCCATCCCCGGGGGGACCGAGCCCGCCGCCCCGAAGGCGACGACCTCGTCGGCCGGGACGGGCACGATCGGACCCGGCTGCATGGCGAGGGCGGCCCGCGCCTGGTGGGGCTCGATGTCCCAGTGGGCGTTGCCGAGCGCCTGCCAGATCCCGTTCATGTCGGGCCTGCCCGACGCCGTCCTCGGGATCTCCCCGCTCTGGGCGGCTGCAGGGGGCGGAACGACGGCAAGCAGGCAGGCTGAGACGGCGACCGACACCGTGATCAGGACCCGCGATCCACCAAGCCTTTCCATCACGTCTCCCCGTTCGTCGCCCGACATCCCCGTCCCCCGCCCAATATGCGCCCGCGCCCTGGCCCCGGCCAGTTCCCCGTGCCCGCCCGCCGGCGGGTCCGCATCCGTCAGCTCGACACCTACTGCCTTCCCGCAGTCGCCGTGCCGGACGCCAGGCCGTGATCGGCGAGGAACGCCCGGATCGTCTCGAAGATCGCGAGCGTCTCCTCCCGGTTGAAGCCCCCGTGTCCGCCACCCGGCACGGTGTGGAGCACGTTCGCCACCCCGGCGCCCTCCAGCTCCTCATGCAGCGCAACGGCGTGCGCGTAGGGGACCGTCGGATCCGCATCACCGTGGATCGTGAGGGTCGGCGGAAGTCCGGCACGGATGTACGTCATCGGGGACACGCGGTCGGCGATCCCGTGGCGGTCGTCGAGGCTTCCCAGCCACTCGACGGCGTAGCTCTTCATGTTGGGGCCGTCGAGAAGGTCCCCGACATCGGTGATCCCGTACCAGTTGATGATCGCCGCGACCTCGAGAGCTTCCGGTCCCGGGCACTCGCGGTCGAGCCCGGCCGAGGAGGGAACCATCCCCGTTGTGAGCGCTAGGTGGCCGCCGGCGGAATTCCCGGTCGTGACGATCCGCGAGGTGTCCAGGTTGTACTGCTCCGCGTTGCGGATGAGCCACCGGAGCGCACAGAGCCCGTCCTCTACCGCGGCCGGGGCGCGGGCGACCGCACCTAGGCGGTACCCCACGTTCGCAACCGCCCACCCCATCTCCAGATAGGGGAGGATCCGGAGCACGTTCGCCTCTTTCGTCCCTCCGACCCATCCGCCGCCGTGGATGTACACAAGCAGCGGCGAAGGCTCGGCGGCGCCCCTCGGGACGTACAGGTCCAGCTTGTTTTCGTGGTTGCTCGCCACGTGGTACGTGAGATTCGGAAGAACGCGGTACTCGTTCGAGAGGTGAGCGAGGAACGAGGTTGTCTCCCCGAGCTGGCCCGTCGCGGCCCGCGGCGCGCCAATGAGGAGTCCGGCAGCCGTGAGCAGGAGAAAGGAAGTGCGTCGCCAGGTCATGTGAGTTCTCCTTGCAGTCCAGTCCACCCGGTACGACCGGCACCGGCCGCACGATCCATCCACCCGGTGCCAAGGTGCCTCATCGGGACCGGGTTGTCTATTTCGGATGGCGCATGCTCCCCACCGGGTATCCGCCGCGGCTCCCGGCCGGGGCGTTCATCCTCTGGAAGTGCTCGCTGCCAGAGGGAGCAACGGGATATTCCCGAACCGGTCGCCATCGCTTCGAGCGAACTTCACTCAAACCCACACAGATCCCGTTGGCCGGGGTACGTGGAGCAGGGAAAGAAAGAATACGGAGACGGGGAGCGCAGACCGCTCGCCGTCCGTCGAAGTTCGGCAGGTTCACACATCCGATACGGTCGCATTTGTTCCCGCTCGGATCTGCATGTCGTAGGTGTTACATAATTCGCTCGGTTGTGTTGTAACACGTTGTCACAATTTCATCTGGGATTGGAAACACCAGTTCCGCCGGAGTCGGGGTGTCCGCGGAAGATGGGAGATCTGCCGGTTCAGGGAGCGCGCGGCGGGTTGCCCGGAACGGGGCTGTCCCCCCGGTCCGTCTCGATTATGATCACCCCGTCGGCCGATTCGCCGTACGCCGCCGACGCGGAGGGTCCCCGGAGCACGCGGATGGACTGCACCGTCGATGCGGGGATCTCGTCTAGGATCTGGAGCCCGGGTGTGGTACGGAGCGGGAGCCCGGGGGCGCGGCTCGGGTTCAGCCGCACGCCGTCCAGGAAGATTGCGGGCTCACGGGCTCCGTAGATGCTGCTCACCCCCCGCACCCTCACCTCCACGCCCCCGCCGAGAGCCCCCGTGCCGCGATCGACGCGGACGCCCGGAAGGCGTTGCGAGAGGAGATCGGCAGCACTCTCGCCGGAGTCGGAATCGCTCTGGTCCACGGCATCCAGATCGGCGCGCCGCCGTCCCGACCGCACGAGGAGCTGGTCGAGGATCGCGGTGATCGGCTCCAGGCCCAGCTGGAGGAATGTGCCCGCCTCCGGCACCACTTCGATCTGCTCGACGCTCGACGTGTAGCCGTTACGCTCGATACGAAACTGGACCACACCGACGGGGACCATCCCGAACGAGAACGTCCCGTCGGTGCCGGTGACCCGGTCGGTCCCCTGTCCCGACACCGTGATCCTGGCGCCCGCTATCGGAAGAAGGCTTCGCCCGTCCAGGACGACGCCCTCCAGGAGGCCTGTGGCCTGTGCGGATACGGGCAGCGCGAGGGCCGCGACGGCCAGCGCAGCCGCCAGGGTGGCCAGAGCAGGCTGGGCAGGAGGGGAGTGGGCGGACATGGTGCATCTCCGCAGCCGGGGAACCGGTGTGCATCTGGTATCTTCCCGTGAACGGGCCGGAGGTTCCCCGGACGTGGCTCCCGCAGACTCCCGCGGAACCCCTGCCCAGCGGGCCGGGTTTCGGAAAGCGCTGTACCGGCCGCGCGGGAACGGGACGGACCACGGAGGCAGTCATGGGCGGGACCACGGCGGCGCGCACCAAGGGCGGGCGCGGGTGGTGGCGCATGGCATACCGAATGGTCGCAGTCCCGTTCCTCGTGGCTTCGGGGGCGTGCGGAGGGAGTTCCCCCGTCGTCTCGGATCCGTTCGGTGGAGGCGGAGGCGGGAGCAACGTCGGGGCTGGGCCCGCCCCGACGAATGCGGTTTCCGTGCGCGACCATGCCTTCGAGCCCGCCCGGGTCTCCGTTCCCCGGGGCGATGTGGTCGTCTGGACCTGGAACGGACGTGCGGAGCACAATGTGACGTGGGTCGAGCCCGGACTCGTGGACTCGCCCACCCAGGCCGACGGAACCCACGAGGCGCGGATGCCGGCTGTTGCCGGGGAATTCGGCTACTACTGCACGATCCACGGAAGCCCAAGCGCCGGGATGCGGGGAGCGGTCGTGGTCCAGTAGAATCGCGCCCCTCTCAGCGGTGGCCCCTGCCACTCCCGCATGCCTCCGGTCGTTCAAGGCTGTGGCCGCCGGCGTACATCCCACCCTTGCCGGTCCGCCCCTCGGCAGGCATCCCCCAAGCGGATCCCGGCCGTCCTATGGACATGTCTCGGTGTGGGCGCGTATGCTAGGCGCAACGGTCCGTCTGGCCGTGATGTCCACCCGTCGCCGGGACAGGTCCCAATTCGCGAAAGGAGGCGCAGGGTATCATGCGTGCATCAAGAACGAACCGCTTCAGGTGGCCTTGGCAGCGTGCCGCGGTGGCCGTCGCCGCGGTCGCCCTCGGTCTCCATGCGCCGGGAATCTCGGCCCAGACCGGGGTGATCACGGGCCAGGTGCTCGATGCGCAGAGCGGGGCACCGGTCGGCGCTGCCCAGGTGTTCATTCCCGAGCTCTCCATCGGCGTCCTCTCCCAGCCGGACGGCTCCTTTACCCTTGTCAACGTGCCCGCCGGCCTCCACGAAGTGCAGGCGCAGCGCCTCGGGTTCACCACCGCGACCCAGCAGGTGAGCGTGACAGCGGATGGCACGGCGACGGTCGACTTTAACGTCTCGAGGGATGCGCTCGAGCTCGATGCGGTTGTCGTCACCGGCACGGCCGGGGGCACCCGGACCCGTGCCATCGGCAACGTGGTCGGGCGCGTGCAGGCCACCGAGATCGCCGAGATCGCGCCGATCGGGTCGATCCAGGACCTCCTCGGGGGTCGCGAATCCGGGCTCATGTTCCACCGCCAGTCGGGGAACATCGGCACGGGCTCGGAAATGCGGATCCGGGGCGTATCCAGCGTGACGATGGGCAGCCAGCCGCTCATCTACGTGGACGGGATCCGCGTCGACAACGAGACGGCGGGAGGACCGAACCTCCGTGACGGACGCCAGGTCGCGACGCTCGACGACTTCAGCCCGGAGGAGATCGAGAGCGTCGAGATCATCAAGGGGCCCGCGGCGGCGACGCTCTACGGGACCGAGGCGTCCGCGGGCGTGATCCAGATAATCACCAAGAAGGGCGCCCAAGGGCGTCCGCAGTTCGACCTCTCCGTCAGGCAGGGGGCCACCTGGCTCGCCGACCTCTCGGACAAGGTGGGTCTCGCCTACGGACGGGACGACGCCGGTAACCTCATCTCCTTCAACATCTACGAGGTGGAGAAGGCCGCCGGCCGCGACCACTTCCAGACCGGTAGCCTCCAGTCCTACACCGCCTCGATGCGGGGCGGGACGGACCAGGTCCGCTATTACCTCTCGGCCGATTTCGACGACGACGAGGGGATCGTCAGCTACAACTGGCAGAAACAGACGAACTTGCGATCGAACGTTACTGTGCTCGCCTCCGAGGACATCACCCTCGACGTGAGCCTCGGCTACATCACGGGCGAAACGAGCTTCATGCAGCAGCGGACCGCATGGGGCATGTGGGAGCAGTTCCAGTGGGCGAACCCGGAGGGGCAGGGGAGGACGCTCCGCGGGTTCCTGAGGGCCCGGCCGGAGGAGATTGCCGAGAACAAGGCGATCCGCGACATGACCCGCTTCACGGGGAGCGCGACGGTCACGCATACCCCCTTCCCCTGGCTGACGCAGCGGGCGATCATCGGCACCGATGTGCTTACCGAGGAGAACTCCGTCCTCTTCCCGAGGCGGCCCGAGGGGGCGAACCACGACTTTGGCGGCCTCTCGCTCGGCGACCTGAATCTCGAGCGGCCCCGTCGGGAGTACAATACGCTCGACTACTCCGCGAGCGCGAACTATTCGCTGAACGACGCCATCACGCTCACCTCCTCCTTCGGGTTCCAGTACTATGCCCGGACCGAGGAGGTCGTCGGCGGAATCGGGCGCGTCTTTCCCGCTCCGCAGATCGTGACCCTCTCGGGGGCAGCCGCGACCACCGCGACGCAGACCTACGTCGAGAACAAGTCGGTGGGGATGTACGTCCAGCAGGAGGTGGCGTGGAACGACCGGATCTTCCTCACCGCCGCCGTCCGCGGCGACGACAACTCCGCCTTCGGCGCGGACTACGACGCCGCGATCTACCCGAAGTTCTCCGCAACGTGGGTCATCTCCGAGGAGCCCTTCTGGCAGCAGTATGACGACATCGTCAACAGCCTGCGGCTCAGGTCCGCATGGGGGAAGGCCGGCCGCCAGCCGGATACCTTCGCGGGTGTGACGCTCTTCCGCCCCGAGCCGGGGCCGGGTGGCGAGCCGTCGGTGTCCCCAGACGTGCTCGGCAACCCGGATCTCGGGCCCGAGGTGAGCCAGGAGATCGAGGTCGGATTCGATGCCGCTTTCTTCGACGAGCGGATGAGCACGGAGTTCACCTACTACAACCAGCTGGTCACGGATGCGCTGATCGACGTGCCGGTGCCGCCGACCTTCGGCTTCCCGGGCGCGCAGACGGTGAACCTGGGCGAGCTGAAGAACACCGGTTGGGAGCTCGCCGTCGAAGGACGCCTCTACGAGCGCCCGAACCTCGCATGGGACATGGGCTTCGGTATCCAGAGCAATGAGAACGAGATCGTCGATCTCGGCGGGGTTCCGGAGACGAATGACCTCAAGGAGGGCTGGAACTATCCGCTCATGACCGAGCGGATCATCCGGTCGGCCGAACTCGACCAGCACGGCAACGCCATTAACGTCATGTGCGACGGCGGCGGCGGCCAGGACGGGCTCGTGCCCGGCGTCGGGAATGCCCTGGTGCCGTGCAGCACCGCCCCGCTCCTCGTCCAGGGCAACGGGCTCGCGATCCCGAAGTACGAGGCGAGCATGAACACCACGATCACGCTCTTCGACAACCTCCGCCTCTTCGCGATGGCGGAGTGGCGGGGCGAGCACTGGAGGTCGCTGACCGACGCCGCATGCCGGCACACCTGCTTCCAGACTTCCTACATGGCCGTGACGCGCGAAGACCCCTTCTTCGTGGCGGCGCTCACCGGCCGGGCCAGACAGACCCGCATCACCTCGGACTTCGACGCCGCTTTCCTCAAGCTGAGGGAGCTCAGCCTCAACTACACGCTTCCCTCCGCATGGGCGGAGCGGGCGGGCGCCTCGCGCGCTTCCGTCAACGTCGCTTTCCGCAACCCCTGGACGATCTGGGTCGCGCAGAGCGAGATCTCCGGGGCGCCCGTCACCGATCCCGAGGCGCGCCGGGTCGGGGACCTCGATTCCTCGAACTCGAATGTGCCGCCCCTCACCTCATTCACCGCAACGATGCGGGTCAGCTTCTGACCACCGGCCAAACGGAGTCTACGGATATGAAGAGCGATACGAAGGGAAGGGGACTCAGGGGCTCTGCCGCCCTGGCGGCCGCGGGAGCCGCGCTCTCGCTCGGAGCCTGTAGCGACCTGCTCGACGTCGAAGTGCCCGGCAACCTCACCGAGCCCGATCTCTTTACGCCCGAATCGGCGCAGATCATCGTCAACTCGCTCATCGCCGACTTCGAGTGCTCCTACTCGATGATGAGCGCGACGGCGTCCGGGTACGAGGACACGACCTGGCGGACCAGCGGGTACTGGACCGCGCAGGCCACCTACTTCGGGGAGCGCCCGGGCGGGGGGAGCTGCACCGGCAACTCCGACGTCGGAACGAACTACTTCACCCCGGATCCTGCAGTCAGGATATAGCAAAGCACCGTCCAAGCCCCTAAGTTTCAA
>CAZHGS010000010.1:0-90937 GCA_964532325.1 uncultured Gemmatimonadaceae bacterium
CATCCTCCAGTCACTGCAGAACTACTGCACAAGCATTACTGATACAGGACACTAGCGCGGCAGACGTTCACTGCCGTCTCCACCTCAACACTGCTTCACACAGGACGCTGGGCTAGTTCATTCCCGGCAGTGAGACGTGCCCCCCCAATCTCCATCTGGGAGCGGTTCCACTCCGAGCGCACGAGCTGGCCGAGGGCGGGTCCGCCCTGGTTGTAGATCCCCGTCCGGAGGGCCGAGAGGAGGTAGTCGCGGTACCCCATCGATCCCTCGAGGAGATTCGACTCCTTGTCGGTGAACTCGGCCGTCACGGCGTCGATCGAGCTCGTGCGGTCCTCCACGTCCGGGTGGACGAGGAGATCGGCGATCACGAGCTCGAGGATGTTCAGATTGTCGATGATCCACGCCGCCTCGGGATGGCGGCTCAGGAGAAGGGGAGCGATCGCCGGCACCATCGGGATCTCCGTCGGCACGGGGGAGGCGTCCGCCATCCCGGCCACCTTCGGCTCGTAGCGCTCAATCACGGTGTCGATCCCCGTGGCGATGTCGCCGCCGGACATGAGCGGATCGAGCGCGGCCAGCTGCAGCCACTGCGAGGCCCCGAAGAGGCCGGTGACCTGCGGGTAGACGGACTTCGTCGCACCCGCGAAGGGATGGCCGTACATGAGGATAGGGCTCTTCGGCTCGGCGGCGACGAAATTCGGGTCGGAGAGATAGGCGTCGACCGCCTCGGCGACGGCCGCTGTCAGCGGTACGCTAACGATCTCTTGCTCCATCGTACTCTAGAGAGATGGGGAGGGGCCATGCTTGTGGCGGTCAGGATCGTGTTGTCCGGGGAGGAGAGGAATCGCCTGGAACGGTGGTCGTGGTCCCGAGGCGTGCCGGTGCAGGAGCAGTCGCGGATGGTGTTGATGGCGACCGATGGGATGACGAACAAGGCGATCGGAGCGGAGCTGGAAATCAACCGGAACAGGGCGGGTCGCCGGGGACGAAGCCGCGGGGAGCCACGCAGTGGAGCACACGCTCGATGGCGAAGGCGTGCGGGATGAGTTCCGCCACGGTCCGGGTCCTGTCCAGCGAGAGGTTCACGGTCATCCCATCCAGGATGGTTGCGCCTCCGCCGTCAGGCTCACACCTCGTCGGAGACCCGCGCCCCCGTCAGGCTCATGCGTCGTTGGACGACACTGCTCGTTTTCAGGGAGGAAGATGATGCTCAGGAACATCCTCGCCGCCATTGCCGGCTACTTTGCCATGGCCGCCGTGCTCTTCGTGCTCTTCCTGCTTATGTGGCTGACGCTGGGGCCCTCGCGCGCCTTCCAGCCGGGTACGTGGGAGGTATCCGGCGGCTGGGCACTCGGTTCGGTCGTACTCGGGATCGTGGCGGCGTACGTCGGCGGGCGAGTCTGTGCCGGGGTGGCGCACGATGCCATGGCCGCCACGATTCTGATCGCAGTCGTGATCGTGCTCGGGGTGGTGACGGCCCTGATGCCGGTGGAGATGGCGGCGGGACCGCGCCCCGATGACGTGTCGATGATGGAGGCGACCGCAGGTGCCCGCCAGCCGACATGGCTCAGCTGGCTCAACCCGCTGATCGGGGTCGTGGGCGTCTGGTTCGGATCGCGGAAGTTGCGCGCGTAGCGGTCCATTCCCCGGCTGCCGGAGTGCCCTCCTGGCCGTAGACGCCAGGGACACTGGTGACCCCTGGCTCGACGGGTCGCTGCATGGAGGTGAGCCGTCCGATGGCGGTGTGTCTTCGCCTCAGGTTGCAGTCGTCGAGCCAGATACGGAGAACCCGCTTCCGCACGCGCCGGTGGGGACAGGAGCGGCCATAGGCCCAGTCCGCGCGGTCGAGGTGCGGATGACCGCGTGGTGTACGGTCCCGACGCTCAGGGTGTTGGTGACCATCAGGGGGGTGTCGATCACGCCGCAATCTTCCACCGCCTCGAGGAGGTTGCGCGACGACCTTGAGCGGCGGCCAACCACCCGCGCCGATTCCTGCGGTTCGAGCCCCTTTTTCCCGCTCTCGTGGCCGGGTCCAGCAGGATCCAGTCAGACGGAAGGCAACGTGGATCGTGCATTCCTGTAAGGCTTCAGCGGATTTTCTCCCGGAAACCGGGCCTCAAGCGATCCGCCCACGAGGCGGGTGTTCCTCCACTTCATGCCAGAGGGATCGTCGTGGGTGAACCTGGACGAGTGGTTCTTCTGCCCTCTGACGTGCAGGCAGCTCCGGCCCGGCATCCTCCACTCCATCCACGACCTCGAGCGGAGCTTCAGCGACTGCATCTCGGCTTACAACGAGAACCCCGGGCGCCCGGTCTGGACGAAGTCGGCCGGTGAGGTGCCCGAGAGGATGGAGCGGGCGAGGCAGACGTCCGCTACCGTCTTCTCATCACCACGGCTTCCTGCAGGACGCTGCGCTAGTTCATTCCCGGCAGCGAGACGTGCCCTCCCATCTCCATCTCCATCCGGGAGCGGTTCCGCTCCGAGCGCACGAGCTGGCCGAGGGCGGGTCCGCCCTGGTTGTAGATCCCCGTCCGGAGGGCCGAGAGGAGGTAGTCGCGGTACCCCATCGATCCCTCGAGGAGATTCGACTCCTTGTCGGTGAACTCGGCCGTCACGGCGTCGATCGAGCTCGTGCGGTCCTCCACGTCCGGGTGGACGAGGAGATCGGCGATCACGAGCTCGAGGATGTTCAGATTGTCGATGATCCACGCCGCCTCGGGATGGCGGCTCAGGAGAAGGGGAGCGATCGCCGGCACCATCGGGATCTCCGTCGGCACGGGGGAGGCGTCCGCCATCCCGGCCACCTTCGCCTCGTAGCGCTCGACCACGGTGCCCAGCCCCGCGGCCGTGTCGGCGCCGGACATGAGCGGCTCGAGCGCGGCCAGCTGCAGCCACTGCGAGGCCCAGAAGAGGCCGCTGATCTGCGGGTAGCCGGACTTCATCGCGCCCGCGAAGGGATGCCCGTACATGAGGATAGGGCTCTTCGGCCCGGCGGCGACGGAATTCGGGTCGGAGAGGTAGGCGTCGACCGCATCGTCGACGGCCGCCTGCTTGTCCGCGATGCCGGCGTCGGCGTAGATGTCGTAGACCTGCGCCTGGAACGCGCGGCCGTTTGCGATCACGGCTGCGGCGCTCCCGGTGAGCGCTCCGCCCCCGGATAGTGAGCCGCGGGCCTGATCCGGGGACGGCTCTCCCTGGATGAGCGTCCTGAGATCCCCGGCCGCATCCGTCTCGAGGTCCCCGAAGGGGCCGGGCATCATTCCCATGCCCATCCCCCCCATCTGCTGCATTTCGGCCATCATCTCGGCCATCGACATCGTCATCGACCGGATGAGCAGCTCCCGGAGCGCGTTGCGGCCCGCGGCCGACTCGGCGGATTCGGTGATGGCGAGGAGCCGGTCGTACATCTCTGCCTGCGTCACGTCGGCGGCGTCGAAGAGGCCGGCGAGCTCCGGGTATCCGCCCCGTAGCGCCTCCCCCGCGCTCTGCGCGGAGAGCGGTGTCGCGTGGGCCAGTCCCGCGAGGAGGAGGAGGGCGAGCGTGGTGCGCACTGGGTTCCGGGCCATATGAGTCGGGGCTTGATGATTTCGGAGGGACGAGGCTCCCGCGCCGGCCGGGGCCGGCGGGACTGCTCGAAGGGGATCCGACCGGTCTAGTCTAGGGCGGCGCGCCGGAGGCGGCAACAGGAAGAGGGCGGGCGCTAGGTCTCGACCTGGGGGCTCGAGCCGGTGGATCCGGCTCCCCCGGCGAGTTCCTCGATCTTCCCGAAGATCCCCTTGAGGAGCCAGGCGAGCCCGACGAGAACGAGGATCGCCATCGCCCAGCGGATCAGGGTGAGGAGGAAGACGATGTCGAGCGGCGGGAGGGAGATCGCATAGGCCTGGAGCGTCTCCCAGCGCTCGGTCATCCAGTGCCAGGAGGTGTGGGCGACGAGGGCGGACATGATGATCACGCCCAGCCGCTCGGCCACCACATGCCGGAAGAGGAGGACAAGGGCCGGGACGGCCACCAGCAGAACGGCGATCTGACCGAACTCCACGCCGAGGTTGAAGGCGAGCAGCGAGGTCACGAGGTGCGAGCCGGCGAACTGGAGCGACTCGCGCAGCGCGAAGGAGAATCCGAAGCCGTGGACGAGCCCGAAGCCGAATGCCACGAGCCAGCGTCTCTGGAGGTTCGCCCCCACGATGTTCTCGAGCGCCATGAAGACGATCGAGAGCGCGATGAGCGCCTCGACGAGCGGGGGAAACCAGAGCCCCGACGGCGCATAGCCGAAGGCCGATGCCCCGAGCGTGATCGAGTGGGCCACCGTGAAGGAGGTCACGAGGGTGATCAGCGGGACGATGCGCCGGAAGGGGATGACGAGGCAGAGGAGGAAGAGGAGGTGGTCGATGCCGTCGAGGATGTGGAGGAAGCCGAGCTCCACGAACTGGAAGAAGGCCTGGTACCACCTCGGGTCGAGCTCGACGAGCCCGGGGTTCCCGATGAACTGGTAGAGGCGCTCCTCGCTGCCCGGGAGGTCGAAGCGCAGGATCGTCGATGTCGTCAGCCCGAGGTGCGAGAGCTCGGAGAGGATCGAGAACCGCGACTCGTCGGACTGGACGGCGTACTCGAGGACCACGTCGAGCATCGCCTGGTTCCAGATCAGATCCGTTCCGGCGGGCAGCGGAGGCCCGAGGATGTGCTCCACTGCCGTGTCGAACTCGACGAAGGACCGATCGGACGGAAGGGAGATCCGGGTCGCCGTTACCTCCGGGCGCTCGAGCAGCTGGTCGTTCTCGAAGAGCTGGAGGTAGTCGACGAGCCAGAGGACGGCGGCGTCCCGTAGGTAGGGCTCCGCCTCCTCGATCACGATGTAGCCGGGACCCCGGAGGGGGAACTGGATGTCGCGCATGGACGCGAGCGGGACCCGGACCAGCATCCGGAGGATGTCGCCCTCGGCGCGGATGTAGGTCTGGACCGTGACGGCCGCGGGAATCTCGTGCGCCGAGGAAGTCCGGGTCGTCGCCAGGAGTGCGGCGAGGGGAATTGCCGCACCGAGGATCCAACGGAAGCGTCGCATGGCTGAATCCTTCTCAGCGGCTACCTGGCAAGGCTCCGGAAGTACTCCTCGACGAGATCCTGATAGCCGGCGGGCACCTCGCCCGAACCGACGACCATCGGCCCGTCGCGGGTCTCGGTGGCGAAGTGGCGGCGGATGTCGAAGTCGAGCTCCCGGAGGCTCTCGATCAACTCCCGCTGGAGCTCGGCGAGAGCGCGGGGTTCTCCGTAGATCCCGAGCGCCTCGAGCCTCTCGAAGCGGTCGATCACCCCGTCGAGGCTCTCGAGGCTCTCGAGCGGCGCCCCGGCGTCCCTCAGGCGGTCGCGCAGCGTCTCCGCCTGCATCCGGCGCTCCACGGCCTCCCGGCTCAGCTGGCGCGCGATCTCTCCGTCGAACCATCCGCCGGGCCCCCCGGGTCCGAACCGGTTTCCGCCGAACCGGCCCCCGCCGCCCGCCTGTTGTCCACCCGCCTGCTGGCCGCCCGCCTGTTGACCGCCGGCCTGTTGACCGCCGGCCTGCTGGCCCCCGGCCTGCTCTCCGTCCGAGGGCTCGCCGCCGGCCTGCCCCTCGCCCTGCTGCTGGCCCTCGGCCGCCTGCCGGGCCCGCTCCTCCATCGATTCCGCCGCGCGGACGAGTTCCCGGGTCCGCTCCGCGAACTCGGCGGCCGTATCGTTCGCGTCCGGACCGAGGGCCCCGCCGGCCGCCTGGACCTGCTCGGCGAGCTCCTCCATCAGCTCGGTGATCTGCGCCTCGAACTCCTCGGACTGCTCGGGCCTCGAGGAGGCGACCAGGCTCTTGGAGAAGTCGATCCTGTCGGGCAGCTGGCCGTCGCGGATCGCCGAGGCCGCCTCCCGGAATCCCCGCTCGGCCCGGGGATCCTCCGCCTCTTCGGCCAGCCGGTTCAGCTCCCCTTCGAGATTCCCGAGTTCCTCGATCAGCTGGTCCTTCCGGTCGAGGACGGGGGGCAGCGCCTCGGCCCGGCCGGCGAGCCCGGTCGGCATCTCGCTCACCGCCTCCTCGATCTCGCGCTGCTGCTCGAGCGCGCGCTCCGCATCCGCGACGGCGTTCTGGGCGTCCCGTCCGAGCCGGTTCGACTGGTCGCGCTCCAGGAGCCGGCGCGCCTGCTCGAGCGCCTCCTGCGCCGCACTCGCCTCTCCCACCCCGTTCTGGTTCCGGGAGGTGGCGGAGCGGCGCATCGCGTTTGCGGCTTCCTCGAGTTCGCGGGCCGTCTGGGCCAGCTCGGGGGAGGAGTACTCCCGCGAGAGCCTCTCCAGCTCGCGGGCGAGCTCCTCGGCCTCCTCGGCGAGCCGGCGCTGGCTCTCGCCGCCGGCGCCGGCCGCCCCGGGCGGGAGCCGTTCGGCGACGCGCTGGAGGCGCTCCTGCTCCTGCTCCTGCCGCCGGGCGAGCTCCTTCAGGCGTTCGAGCGCCGAATTGAACTCCTGGTCCATCTGCTGGCGCTGGCCCCGCTGCAGCTCCTCGTACTGGTTGCGGAGCCGGTCCATCTCCAGGTCGAAGAAGTCGGCGAGGTCCTCCCGGATCTCGGCGCCGCTCGCGCCTCCCCCTCCGCCTCCCTGGTTCTGCTGCTGGGCGAGCTGGATCTCGCGGAAGACGGACTCGGCCCGGAGGAGGTGCTGGAGGGCGCGCTGCTCCGGAGGAAGCGCCCCCTCTGTGTCGTTCTCCTCGAGCTCGGTGAGGGCGGCCTCCATCTCCGCCGTCGCGAGCGGCAGTTCCTCGGCCACCTGCCGCATCTCTTCCGGCGCCCGCTGGAGGCGGCCCTCGAGCTCCGCGAGGAAGGCCCCGACCTCCTCCATCAGCCTCCCCTGCGAGAGCGCGATCGTGGCGATGTCCTCTTCCACGAGCTCGGGGGCGATCTGGCGCCAGTCGCGCCCGACGTTGAAGGTGGCCGTCACGATCTCCCGCTGGCGTTCGGAGAACTGTCCCGCCATCGGATCGCCGCCGCCCCCTCCTCCGCCACCCCCGCCCCCGCCGCCCTGGTCGGCCTGGCGGAAGTCCTGGGAGAAGGGCCGGACCTCGATGAAGAAGAGATCGGTGCGCGCCTCCCGCTCCTCGGCCGCCGGTCCGTTGTCGAGCGCCCGGACGTGATAGGCGACGAGGTCTCCCGGCTCGAGGTCGTAGTCCTCGAGGAAGAAGGTGTGGCCGGCCGACACGTCGCTCAGCCGCGACTCCGATCCGGAGAGGAGCGGTATCGTCTCCTCGCTGCCGCCGTTGACCGAGAAGATCAGCTCGAGGGTCGCGACCGCGTAGTCGTCGGAGGCCTCCGCCTCGACGTACACCTCTTCCACCGAGGTCACGCGGACGTCCCTCGCCGGCCGCTCGATCGAGACGATCGGGGCCAGGTCCTCGACGATGTCGATCAGGTGGTCGGGGGTGCCCCGGTGCGTCGTGCCCTCCCCGTCGTCGAGGTCGATCCGGTAGAACCCGGGCTCGTTCGCCATGAACTCGCCGCCAAGCCGGCCATCCGCGTCCGGGGCCATCGCCACCTCGCCCACCCCGTCGATGACGATGCGCGCGGCGGGGATCGGGACCGTCGGCTCGGCCCGCACGACGACCCGGGTGCCGGGGAGGACGAAGATGTCGCCCGCCGACTCGATGGTTTCCACGGGGAGGCGGGTGTAGGAGGGATGGTGGAGCTCGAGCTCGAGGCGCGCGACGTAGGGGAGATCGACGACATCGATCCTGTGGGTGTCCGAGCGGATCCCGGCCGCCTCGGCGAAGTAGTCCATCGGCTCCTCCACCCGGAAGAGCACGAATTCGTGGTCGCCGTCCTCCTCGTCCTGGATGAGCATCGGCCAGCGTTCCCACTCGGTCCCCTCCCCGGACCGGAAGGCCAGGTCGACCTCCTGCGCCTCGAATCCCTCGAGCCGCGCGGCGATCTGGAGCTCCGCGCCGCGGGGAACGACCGTGTCCCCGGGGAAGAGCTGGATGGCGAGCGGCGGCGGAAGCTCGACGGCCGTCCACGGGCGGAGGAGGTCGGGTGCCGTCTCCTCGCGGAACCCGAGCGGGTCGGTCAGGAGGAGGAGCCCGACCGCGGCCGCGGCCGCGGCGCTCCACCAGGAGAGGCGCCGGATCGGCTCCGCATCGACCCGCCTCCCGCCCGCCACGGCGCGTGCGCGCAGGACGGCGGAGCGGACGAGGCCGTCGAGCAGCTGCGCGCGCCGGGGGTCGGGCGCCGCCTCGAGCGCCTCGACGGCGGTGAGGATCTCCGACTTGAGGCCGGGTTCGTGCTCGCGCAGGTAGAGGACCACCTGGCGGTCGGAGACACGGCGCACGAGGGCCCAGAGGAGTGTGACGGCCGTGACGGCGGCCGCACCGAGGTAGAGGACGGTGGTGGCGACCGCCGCGCTCATCGGCCCCCACGGCCATCCATCCACGAGAAGCCGGGCGAGGACGATCGCCGAGACGATGGAGACCGTCGAGTAGAGCGCCCCGCGGAGCACCGTGCGGAGCCGCCACCGCCTCCGCACGGTCTGGACCACGGTTCGGAGTTCCCTGCGCTCGCCTTCCTCGAACCGTGCCCTCATGACCCCGCCTCCCTCTCGGGTCCCGGTATGCCCACCCTACGGTACGTTCATCCCGCCTGCTTCGCTAGCGGTTTCTTGCGTCCGGCGAGGAGCGTCTCGCCGAGAAGGAGGAGGATTGCCCCGGCGAGGAGGAAGCGCCATGCGCCCTGCCTCCGTTCCCCGTCCTCGAGCGTGGCGTCCGGATCGGCCACCTGCGAGAGGTCGCCGCCGGCCAGTCCGGCGGTCGCGGCCGCGGCCTCCGCCGTGCTCTCCGGAGCCACGGCGAGCGTGAGTTCCTCGGGGTCGATCCTCGCCGGATCCGCCTCGCGCACATCGGGGTTGACGGCGAGGACCCACTCCGTTCCCCCCTCCTCCTCCTCGCGGACCTCGTAGAACCCGGGGGAGCCGAGCTGGAGGAGCGCCCCCCCGTCCGGGACGAGCTCGAGGGCCGACCCGTCGGGACCCACCAGGAGGCCGAGGGCCGGACCCGGCGCCGCGGCTCCATCCTCCTCCCCGGCCGGGGGCGCTCCCTCCTCGAGCAGCCCGGCCTCGATGAGGACGAAAGTGGGGTCGAGGGGCTGGCCCACCGTGAAGTAGGGAACGCTCTCCCGCCGCGCGCCCGTGAACTGCACGATCTCCCTCACCACGGGGAGGAAGACCGGGTGGAGCGGGAAGTCGCTCCACTCGTTGTCGAAGGTCGACGTCCAGACGAGCACCCGTCCCGCCCCCGTCGTGCGCTGGGCGAGGATGGGTGTGCCGTCGTCGAGCCGGGCGAGCACCCGCGGATCCTGCTCTTCGGTCGCGGTGCCCTCGCCGTCGGCCGGGTCGGGCTCCGGGACGTCGAGCCGGCGGTAGCGGAAGAACCTCGGCGCGCCGAGTCCGCTCCCTCCCTCCCCGTCGAAGACCGTGAAGACCGGATGGTCGCGGTCGACCTGCGCGAGGCTTGCGGCCATCGCGGGGTCCCGCTCGACGATCTCGCCCGGCCGGGCGGGGATGAACTCGTTCCACCCCGTGCTCCAGCTGTCGGCATCGCTCCCGGGGCCGGCGGCCACGAGGAGACCGCCTCCCCCGCGCAGATGCGACTGGAGAGCCGTGCCGGAACTCCCGGCGGGGAGGGGAACGTCGTTCAGGATGACGAGGTCCACACCCTCGAGCTCGGCGTCCGAGAAGTCCGCGGTCCGGCGGGTCTCGACCTGCATCGGCACGCCCCCCTGCACCTCGAGCGCCCGCCTGAGGTAGGGCGCCTGCTCGCCGAGGGCGTCCCCGTCCTCCACGAGGACGACCGAGAGCACCTCGCTCGGCGAGACGACGAAGCGGAAGGGCTCGATCTCCCGGCCTCCCTCCGCATCCACATGCACCGTCCCCAGGATCGCCTCCGGCGGGAGGGTGATGGGGGCGAAGGGGACCGAGACAGCCCCGTCGGAGGGCATCTCGATCGTCGTGGCCTCGACCTCCTGTCCGTCGATCTCGATGGAGATCTCCGCGCTGGTGGGCGCCTGCTCGCCCTGGCGGACCACCCGGGCGGAGGGCTGGACCCGCTGGCGGCCCTCCTGGAAGGTGTATTCGAGCGTCACGTCCGAGACGATCATCGAGCCGAGCCCGTCGTCGCCCACATCCGCCGTGACGAACGTCGTGCCCTCCGGGAGCGGGTCCCTCGGGCCGTCCTCCCACCCGCGGCGCTGGAAGTCCGAGATGAGGACGACCTCCCGCCGGGAACGGTCGGAGGCCTGGAGGATCCCGCTCGCGGCCTGGAGCCCCGCCCCGATCTGCGTGCCGCCCCACCCGGGCTGCACCGTGTCGAGCGCTGTGCGGACGCGGCCGGGATCGAGCGTCGGTTCGACGACGACGCGGCCCACCCCGTCGAAGAGCACGAGAGAGGCGCGGTCCGGGCTCACGAGGCCGCCGAGCGCGTCCTGGGCCTCGTCCATCGCCCGCTCCCACCGCCCGCTCTCCGCCATGCTCCAGGAGCGGTCCACGACGAGCACGACCTCGCGCAGCGGATCGCCCGCGACCCCGTCCTCCTCGGCGCCGAGCTGGAGGACGGGGCGGGCGAAGGCGAGCGCGATGAGGACGAGGACCCCGATCCGGAGGAGGAGGAGCGGCCAGTCGCGCAGCGTGCGCCTCTGCACGGTCTCGACGGGGAGGCGGCGGAGGAACATGAGGGAGGGGAAGGGGATCACCCGGCCCCGGTGGCGCCGGATCAGGTGCACGATGAGCGGCACCATGATCCCGATGAAGCCGGCGAGGAAGAGGGGTGTCAGGAAAGAGAGGCCCATTGTCCGCGCCGTGCCCGCTCCTGCCGTGAGAGGAGGTAGTGGAAGAGCGTGTGGTCGAGCGGCTTCCCCGTATCTACCAGGATATGGTCGGCCCCGGTTCCCACGAGGACCCGCCGGACCTCGGCGATGTGGGCCGAGATGAGCTCACGGTACTCGGCCTTGAGATCCTCGGGCGTGACCGGGAGGTATTCCTGGGTCTCCATATCCTCGAGGGTGAACTTCCCCTCGTAGGGGAGGTCGCGCTCGGCCGGGTCGAGGACGTGGAAGACCATGACGTCGTTGCCGACCTCGCGGAGGCGGTTCAGCGGTCCGCGGAACCGCTCCGGCTCGAGGTAGAGGTCCGAGACGAGCGCCACGAGCCCCTTGCGCGTCCTCCGGCTCGTCACGTCGTGGAGGGCGGATGCGAAGTCGCCCCGGCGGTCGGCGTCGGCCCGGTTGATCGTGATGAGGACCAGCTCGAGGTGGCGGGCCGAGCAGGGGACGATCTCGCGGACCCTCGAGTCGAAGGTCACGATCCCCACGCGGTCACCCTGCTTGCGCGCCAGGAAGGAGAGGCAGGCGGAGAGGTAGCGCGCGTAGTCGAACTTCGTGAACTCCGCCTCGCCGAACGCCATCGAGTGGGAGCAGTCGAGAAGCACGGTGAAGTTCGTGTTCGTCTCCGCCTCGTACTCCTTGACGTAGTAGCGCTCCGTGCGGGCGAAGACCTTCCAGTCGATGCGCCGCGGGTCGTCGCCGACGACATACGGGCGGTACTCGGCGAAGTCCATCGACTGGCCGAGGAAGGGGGAGCGGTGGAGGCCCTGGAGGAATCCCTCGACGACACCGCGCGCGACGAGTTCCAGGCTCCCGATCCGCTGCAGCGTCTTCGGGTCCAGGAACTGGGCGCCCGGCCCGACCCGGCCCTGGCTCCACGCGTTGTTTGCAGGCATCGTCCCTCTCGCCCTACATCCCCGACCTGGGCTCGGGGACCGCCTTGAGGAGCCGGTCGACGAGCTGGTCGGTCGTCACCCCCTCGGACTGGGCCTGGAAGTTGGCGAGGATGCGGTGGCGGAGCACCGGGTGGGCGAGGGCCCGGATGTCCTCGAAATCCACCGCGAAGCGTCCTTGCGTGAGCGCGCGGGCCTTGCCGCCGAGCACGAGGTACTGCGCCGCGCGCACGCTCGCCCCGTAGGCGACCCACTCCCGGATGAAGTCGAGCGATCCCTCCGCCTCCGGCCGGGTGGCCCGCACGATGCTCAGCGCGTAGCCGGCGACCGCGTCCGAGACGAGCACGCGGCGCACGAGCTGCTGGAACTGGACGATCTCCTCCTTCGAGACGACGCTCACCGGGTCGTCCTTGACCGCGCCCGTCGTCTCGCGGACCACGTCGAGCTCCTCGTCCTCGGGGAGGTGGTCGATCACGATCTCGAACATGAAGCGGTCGAGCTGCGCTTCCGGGAGGGGATAGGTGCCCTCGAGCTCGATCGGGTTCTGGGTCGCGAAGACGTAGAAGGGTTCCTCGAGGGTGTAGGTGACCCCCTGGACGGTCACCCGGTGCTCCTGCATCGCCTCGAGAAGCGCCGCCTGCGTCTTCGGGGGCGTGCGGTTGATCTCGTCGGCGAGCACGATGTTGGCGAAGATCGGCCCGGGCCGGAAGGTCATCCGCCTCCGGCCGGTGGTCGCGTCCTCCTGGAGGATCTCCGTCCCGGTGATGTCCGACGGCATGAGGTCCGGCGTGAACTGGATCCGCGAGAAGTCGAGGTCGAGCACCTGTGCCATGACGTGGATGATCATCGTCTTGGCGAGCCCCGGCACGCCGAGCACGAGGCTGTTGCCGCCGACGTAGAGGGAGAGGAGCACCTGCTCGAGGACGTCCTGCTGGCCCACGATCTGCTTGCCCACTTCCCCGAGAATCGCTTCCCGGCTCCGCCGCATCCGGTCCGCCAGCTCGACATCGTTCCTGTTCTCCGGCGGGGCCTCGGCCGTCCGGACCGCCGTCGCGTTCTCGATTGCCACACACGCCTCCTGAATTCGTCCCGTTGATCGTGCGCCGGGGGTCGCCCGGGAACTCCGGCCTGGACCGCCCGCTCCCGCCCTGGCGGCTACCTCCCCTCGGGCGCCGTCATGAGCCGAAGGAGGAGATCCTGCGCCTCGGGGTAGCGCGGCGCCAGCTCGAGTGCCTCGAGGACCCGCTCCCGCGCCTCCTCCACGGCGCCCGCACGGTACAGCGCGTCGGCCAGTTCGTACAGCGCGCCCGTCCGGTCGACGGGCGCGAGGGCGAGGATCACGCGCTGCTCGCGCACCTCCGCCTCCGCCTCTCCGAGTTCCCGGTAGAGGCCGGCGAGCCGCTCGTGGACCGGGATCTCGAAGGGGTAGACCTCGATCGCCCGCTCGAGTGCCCGCGCGGTCCCCGCGCGGTCGCCCGCCGCCTCGCGCAGCTCCGCGAGCTCGAGGTGCGCGCCGTAGTCGTCGGCCGCGACCGCCAGGTGGGCCTCGAACGCCTCGATCGCCCCGGCCGTCTCGCCCCGCTCCGCGAGAAGGCCGCCGAGGAGGCGGCTCGGCCCGCGCGGGTCGGGGTTCTCCGGGAACCGTGCGCGCGCCTCCCGGAGGAGCTCCTCGGCCTCCTCCGTGCGCTCCTCCCCGATCCGGATGCGGGCGAGGGCGAGACGGCTCTCCACATCCTCCGGCCGCGCGGCGACCCGCTCCTCGAGCCACTCCGGGTCGGCGCGGACCTCCGCTTCGATCTCCCCCAGCTCGCGCGCCGCCTCGGCGGCGGCGAAGCCGCCCGGATAGCGCTCCCGGACCCACTCGTCGAACGCCGCGTCGAAGGCCCCGGGGCCGAGACCGAATTCGCGCTCGAGCACCTCGCGGTGCGAGAGCCCCTCCCCGTAGCCGGTGAGCATCCCCCGGATCCCGGCGAAGCCCCACTCCGACTCGACCCACTCCGATACGAGCGATCCGAGGACGTAGGCGAATCCGATCTCCTCGGGGAAGCGCGGGCGCACGAAGCTCTGGCTCAGTTCGCTCGGCGGGCGGAACCGCCCGTCGAGATAGGAGACGAGGAAGGGGAGTCCGGGACGCGAGCCCCACCCGGGGCCGGCGAGCCGCTCCTCGTGCACGGCGAGCCCCTCGCTCAGCCAGCGGGGGACGCGGTGGCCCGTCATCTCGAGGTGGACCACGTGCGCCATCTCGTGCCAGAGGGTCGACGCCCAGTGGTAGCCCCCGGGCCCCCGCGCGGAGGGGGAGTCCATCGCCACCACGCGGCCGAACGCCACCCCGAGCGCGCCGAGCCCCGCGAGTCCGACCGTCCGCACGGAGAAGTCGGCGCTCCGCCGGAAGGCCTCGACCCTGAGTGGCGTGCGGGGCCAGTGGCCGTAGCGCTCCGAGAGCGTCTCGTAGGCCCGCTCGCTCACCTCGAGGAGGTAGAGTGCGAGCGCCTGGCCGTCCTCGGGATCCACGAAGACCTGGATCCGCTCCGACCCGGCCGTCTCGAACCCGTCCATCACGTCGAGGAGGTCGAGGGTGTTCTTGAACCAGAGGTTGTAGGGGTCCCCCCCGAAGGCGGTCTCGAGGTTTTCCCGGCCGCCGGCCATCTCCCCGACCCGGAGCTGGTTCAGCCCCTGCGTGCCGTAGGCGCTCCAGGCGAGGGAGTCGACGGCCACGCCCCGGGCGGCGAATGCGGCGGCCTCCGCGTAGTAGCGGCGGGTCGCGGCGAGCTCGGCGACGGTGACGAAGTAGCCGGCGTCGTGCGGGTTGAGGGCGAGGACGCCCGCGGTCACCGCGTCGAACTCCGCCTGGCGGCCCCCGGCGAAGTGCATCGCTGCGAGGACGGCCCTGGCCGCGCTCGAGGTCGGGTCCACCTCGAGCGCGGCCTCGAGGTCCTCCTCCGCCCCCTCGAGGTCCTCGGCGGCGAAGCGGATCCGCGCGCGGAGCACCCTGGCGGCCACGAGGTTCGGGTTCACCTCGAGGGCCTGGTCGACGAGCTCGCCCGCCCGCGCGGAGCCCTCGACCTGGAGCGCCTCGGCGACCCCGAGGAGCGCCCGGGGGTCCCTCGACCGGCGGGTGAGCACCTCCCGGAAGGCCTCCTGTGCGTCGGCGATCTGGTAGGTCCGCACGAAGAGGGATCCGATCCCGAGGTGCGCCTCCAGGTTGTCGGGATCGAGTGCCAGCGCCTCGTCGAAGGCGCGGAGCGCGTCGCGGAGGAGTGCCGAATCCGTGGCCTCGAGCCGGCGCACCGCCTGGGCGATGGCCACGAGTCCGCGTGCGTCGAGCGATGCGGAGCGGTTGTAGACATCGATGAAGGAGTCGAAGAGCCCGAGCGCCTCCTCCCGCTCGCCGGTCCTGAGGAGGACCTCGCCGGCATGCATCCGCGCGAGCAGCGCGTCGCCGCCGGTCCCCGCCGCCTCGGCCTCCCGCAGCGCCTCGAGCGCCTCCGCCAGCCGTCCGGTCTCGAGGAGGAGGCGTCCCCGGAGGAGGAGGAGGCGCGGGTGGCCCGGCGTCGCGGCGAGCGCGTCCTCGAGGACGCGCTCGCTCTCCGCGAGCCGCCCGACGGTCTGGAGGAGCTCCGCGAGCCCGAGCGCCGCGTCCGGCGCCGGGGGGTCGCCGAGCGTGCGCTCGAGCCGCTCGATCGCCTCCCCGTACTCTCCGGCCTGGAGGAGCGTCTCGAGCGCCTCCGGGCCCTGGGCGCGCGCGCCGTCGCTCCCCACGCAGCCCGCGAGCGGGGCGGCGAGGAGGACGATGAGCGCGCGGAGACGGGTCCCCCGGTGCGCGTGCCTCACGGCTCGGCCTCCAGCGTCCGGATCTCGGCCCCCGTCTCGGCGAGCGCCAGGAGGAGAGCCTCGAGTGCCGCGCGGTAGGCCTCGGCCGTCATCGAGTCCCCGGCCTGGCGGAGCCTCGCGACCTCGTCCTCGAGGCGCGCCTGCTCGCCGTAGAGCGCGCGGAGGCGCTCGGACCGCGGGTCGTCGCCGGCGATCTCCAGCGGGACGGCGCTCTCGAGGAAGAAGCGGGCCGCGAGCTGGCCGACCCCCGAGTCACCGCCCGGCTCCGGCTCGCCGCCCCCCTCGATCCGGTCCTCGAGAAGCGCGGTCTCGGATGCGATCAGGCCCCGGTCGGCGTAGTAGCGGTCCGTCTCGATGCGCGCGTACTCGAAGGCCTCGAGAAGCGAGATCCGCCCGTCGCGGTCCGTGTCCGCGTCCGCTCCCCCGTACGCCTCGACGAAGTAGCCGCCGAAGAGCGCGGCGTTGCGCTGGCGCGAGCTCCGGGTCGCGGTGACCACGATCCGTCCCTCGCCCGAGAGCGCGGGGACGAAGTCGCCGCTGGCGCTCGCGAGGTTCACGACGGCGACGGTGCGCGGCGCGAGCGCGTCGACGAGCCCCCTGTACTCCGAGGCGCGGAGGCTCCGTCCCGGCATGCTCACCCGGGAGTCCTCGCCCGCGCCGCCCCCATGGCCGATGAGGAGGACGAGGATCCGGTCGTCGGGCGCGGTGTCGGCGGCGAGCCCGGCGAAGGCCCGCTCGACCGCCTCCCTCTCCGAGCGGCCGTCGATCCGGCCGGGCGCCGCCCCGGGGTCCTCGGCGAGAAAATGCACATTCGCCTCGGGAACCCCCGCCTCGCGCGCCGCCCCGGTCATCGCGAGCCCCCACTCCACGAACCGCTCGGAGTACTCGGGCTCTCCGCCGAGCCCCGAAACGACGAGGAGGTGCGTCTCCTGTGCGGCCAGGGGCGGGCCCAGCGCGGCGAGGAGTGGAAGCGCGGCTGCGATGCGGCGTCCGGCAGGCCTCATGCGAGTCCGAGCCGGCGGCGGACAACCCACTCGGCGAAGAGGAGCGCCATCAGGAGGAAGAAGAAGAGGGGGAGGTCCCAGAGATCGCGCTCCTCCTGCACGACGGTTCCGCGCTCGGTGTAGCGGAGCGCCTCGGGGAGGCGGTCGAGCTCCCCGACCGTGTAGAACTCGCCGTTCGTCTCCGACGCGATCCGCCGGAGGAGGTTGCCGCGCATCGCCCCGCTCTGGAGCTCCTCGTCGAGGACGCCCGCCTGGATGTGGAGGGGAGGCGCCACGAGGGCGCGGTCCCCGTCCAGCGCGGAGACCTCGACCTCGTAGGGACCGTCGACGGCCGGCAGGAACGATCCGCGGTACTCTCCGTCGCGGTCGAGGTCCCAGGTGAGGGCGAGTTCCTCCTCGGCCCCGAAGGGGTCGATGATCCGGGCCGTGACCTCGGCATCGTTGACGGGAAGGAACTCCTCGCTCGAGACGCGGGCCACGAGCTCGACGGGCTGGGCGGGCGCCACGCGGGTCTCGGCCGCAAGGGCCTCGAGCGGCTCCGGGACCTCCTGGACCATCCAGCGCAGCACCTGCTGCCAGAACCGCTCGTGCGTCTCGTCCTCGAGGGGGATGTCGGCGTGCATCTGCCAGAGCCAGGTGTCGTGGACCGCGAGGACGGCCGAGAGTCCGGCTCCGTAGCGCTGGAAGGCGAAGACGGGGGAGGCCCGTTCCGCGAAGTCGGGTCCGGCGCGCGAGCCGAAGACCTCCTGGACCTCCCCCTCGAGGAGGACGGTCGCCCCGGGCCGGGACTCGCCGACGAGGTTGACGGTCGTCAGCGCGGGGAGTTCCTCCCACGGTGTCACGCCTCCCTCCGCCTCTTCCTCCTCCCCGGCGCCTGCCTCCCCGGCGTCCTCCTCCGCCTCCTCGGCCAGGCGGAGCGCGGGGTGGGTCATCCCGCTCCGGGTCGGAAGCAGCCGGAGCGTGGCCCAGAAGTCCTCCGTTCCCTCGACCTCACCGAGCGGCGGGGCGATCTCGACGGGGAGGAGCGGGGCGAGGGCCGTGCCCGCGAATCCGCCCTCCGCGAGCGCGGCCGGCCCTCCGAGCACGAGGAGGCTGCCGCCGCGCCGGTCCACGAAGTCGACGATCATCCTGAGCTGGTCGGGTGTGAACGAGCTCGCCTCGACGCTGCCCAGGATGAGCGCGCGGTACTCGAACAGCTCCTCGCGGGTGCTCGGGAAGCCGCCGGAGAGCTCGTCGCCCGAGTCCACGTCGAGCCTGACGAACCGCTCCTCGCCCGTGCGCTGGAGGACGACGACCTGGAGGTTCTGGTCCTCCCGGACGGCCTGCCTGAGGAAGCCCACCTCGAAGCGGGGCTGGCCCTCGTAGTAGAGGATCTTCTCGCGCCCGTCGCGGACCTCGACGTGGATGTCGCGCGTGTTGTTCTCCTCGACGACCTCGCCCTCCTGGACGGGGACGCGGATGCGGAGATTGCGCACCCCCGGATCGTCCAGGCTGAACGGGATGCGCACGGTCGCGCTCCCCGTCCTCCCCGTCAGCTCGACCTCCTCGGTCGCGAGGATCGACCCGGACTCCTCGAGGTTCACCGGGACGGTGACCCCGGCGAGACCGGTGTGGGCCACGACCACATCCGCGATGACGGTCGAGCCCTGGATCACCGTGCGCGGGATCTCGACGCGCTCGATCTCGACCTCCGGCTCCAGGCTCTCGCGGCCGACCCCGACGGCGTGGACCGGGATGCCCTCGGCGCGCAGCCCCAGGAGCGCATCCTCGAGCGCCTCGGGGTCCTGGTCGCCCCCGTCGGTGACGAGGACGATCCCCGAGAGGGGGAGCGTCGCCAGCTCCTGGCGGACGAAGTCGAGCGCGGGCCCGATGAGCGACCGGGTTCCGGAGGCGTCCAGCTCGCCCGAGTCCCGGAGCCGCTCGGCGAGGGCGGAGAAGCGGAAATGGCGGACCATGAACCGCTCGGACACGCTCCCAAGAAGCGCGCTCTCCTCGGAGGCGAAGAGCTCGCGGGCGACCTCGGCCCGCGGCCGGCTCCCCTCGTCGGGGATCTCCATGCTCCTCGAGTCGTCGATGATGACGGCCGCGACATTCTGCTGCGGGACCGCCGTCGAGAGGACGAGCGTGGGACGCAGGAGGCAGACCAGGAGGACCGCGAGACCGGTGGCCCGGAGGAGGACGAGCGTCCAGGTGGCCGCCACCGAGGTGCGGGCCCGCCCCCATCTGTAGCTCGCGTACACGAGCGCCGCGCCGCCGACGAAGACGCCGAGAAGGAGGAGCGGGTGCCACGACCCGCTCCAGATGACCTCGCCGCGCTCGTAGGCGACCTGCGGGTACTTGAAGAGGTACTCGAAGACGTTGTCGAACATCGCAGCCTATCGGTGGTTTCGTCGCCGCCTTCAGGCCCCGGAGCGGCTCGCCCGCCCCGACAGGAGGCCGGGTCGCATCGTGCGCTCTCCCCGGCACGGTCGCAACCCCTCGCGCTCACCCCGCCGCGCGCCGGAGAGCCCCGCCCCTCCCGCAATACCCTGCTCGCGGGCGGAGGTGGCGCGGGCCCCGCCGGCCTCGCCGCGGTCCGGCTAGTGCGTCATCATCCAGACGAGGATGTTGATCCCGAGCGCGTAGGCGTCCGGCGAGAAGCGGGCGAAGAAGCCGTAGTCCTCCCCCTCGCGCTCCCACCCGTCGGCGATGTCGGTGTTGTGGCTCATGAGGACGAGGATGCGCCCCGTGGCGTCGCGGATCACCCGGAGCCTCGGGGTGGCGCTCATCGGCCCGAGTTCGGAGGTCGCGCCCCCGCTCTGGCGCCAGTACTGGATCGAGGGGATCTGCGGGATCTTCTCCACCTGGTAGACGATCGAGAGGAGCGGGTGGTCGGAGGGCAGCTCCTCGATCTCGAGGCCGGGGAGGATCCGTGCGAGCAGGTCGGTCCAGTGCGTCCACGCGCGACGGCCCCAGAAGTCGTCCGCCCAGAGAAATCCGCCCTTGAGGAGGTACTCGCGGAGACCCTCGATCTCGTCCTCGCTCAGCCCCACCGTCCCGACGTCGGAGGAGAAGAGGAAGGGGCAGCGGAAGAGCTCGCGGTCGGTGGCCCGGAGCACGGCGAAGCCGGGCCGCCCGTCCAGCCACCCGCTCACCCGCGTGGGGGTGAGCTGCGAGAGGCGGGTCGTCAGGTTGTACTCGGCGTCCGGGTAGTCCGTCCGCCATCCCTGTCCCCGCTGCTCGGCCCGGATTCGCGCGTACATCAGCCGGCAGAATGTGAACCCGCCCGGAACCTCGGGGAGGAGCGGCCGGCCCGGCGACATGACGCGCACCGCGCCGATCGTGACCCGCGAACCCTGTGCGTGAACCGGTCCGCCGACCGGGACGAGCGCGGCGAGGGCGAGGCCCGCGACGAGGGACCGGGTCGGCCGCCGGGTCCGTCTCCGCCTCCTCGCGCGCCGGAGGACGGGAGGCGGCCGCCGCCCGCCGCCCGGTGCCGCTGCCTCCGGCCGTGTCCCGGCCGCGCGGGTGGAAGCGCGGGCCCGCATCATCCCTGCGGGTCCAGGATCTCCCCGATCCTCGCCGCCACGTCCTCCGCATGCAGTCCGGTGATCGGGTCGGAGGGCTCGCGGGCCACCGCGCGGGCTGCCTCGCGGATCGCCCCGAGCTCGCCGCGGAGGAGGGGCGCGATGTCGGTCGCGAGCGCGGCCTCGTTGCCCAGCAGCCCGTCGACCTCCTCGAGGTACCCCCGCTGGAGGTTCCGGCGGAAGGAGTCGACGGGCCCGGCCGCCTCGAACTCCCGCCAGACGGCCCGGCGCAGGTCGGCGAGCATCTCCCCGAGGGAGTAGGCCCCGGCCCCGCCGAGGGCCGCCTGCTCGGAGAGCCGCTTCATCCGGTTGACCGAGAGGACGCCGGAGAGCGCGCCCACCTGGAGGCTCCGGATCCGGTCCTGGATGCCCGAGTCCTCGATCCGGTAGAGGATCTCGGGGTCGATCATCCACGCGGGCGTGCGGAAGACGTGCCGGTCGAGGTAGTCCATCGCGGCCCGCTGGCGGCCCCGCTGGACCGGGGAGTAGGGCCGTCCGTCCTGCCCCTGCGCCCGCCGCGTCCACTCGACGCCGCCGACCGCGAGGGTGACGTGGCGGACGTAGCGCTGCCACTGTTCGAGCACCTCGCCGTAGAGCTCGCGGAGCTGCCCGTAGTCCTCCCCCGGCTCGTGCGTCCACTCGAGGAGCTTCGGGAGGATCCGCTTCAGGTTCGCGACCCCGAGTTCCGAGGCGCGCACCGGGTCGTCGCCGAGCGCCTCCGAGGTGGCGCCCGGGTCGCTCGTGCTCGGGTCCCCGAAGCGGTACGCGGGGTCGTCGCCCCGCTCGGCGATCCACTCCCTGAGGATCTTGCGGCGCTCCTCCGGGCCGGTCGTCTCCGGGAACCAGCGGTACCCCCACTCGATCGCCCAGCGGTCGTACTCGCCGATCCTCGGGATGAAGCAGGTATCGTCGCCGGGCTGCGCCACATAGTTGAAGCGGGCGTAGTCCATGATCGACGTCGAGGTGCCGTTCCCGCACACCCAGCGCGTGCGCAGCGCGTCGACCGGGACCGCCGAGTGCGACTTCATGTTGTGCGGGAGCCCGAGGGCGTGCCCGACCTCGTGGGCGGCCACATAGCGGAGCAGCGCTCCCATCACCTCGGGATCCAGGTCGATGGACCGGGCCGCAGGGTTGGCCGCGGCCGTCTGCACGAAGTACCAGTTGCGCACGAGGTTCATGACGTTGTGATGCCACTGGATGTGGCTCCCGAGGATCTCCCCGCTCCTGGGATCGAAGAACGACGGGCCCATCGCGTTCTCGACCCCGGAGGCGAGATAGCGGATCATCGAGTAGCGTGCGTCGGCGGGGTCGAACCCGGGATCCGCGGCGGGTGCGTCGCGGGCGATGATCGCGTCCCTGAAGCCGGCCTGCTCGAAGGCCTCCGCCCAGTCCTCGACCCCGGCCTTGAGGTACGGCCGCCACTCCTCCGGCGTCGCGGGGTCGATGTGGAAGACGATCGGCCGGACCGGTTCGACGAGTTCACCCCTGAGATAGGCGGCCGGATCGCTGGGCTCGAGCCGCCAGCGGCGGATGAAGGTCCGCTCGGCGACGCGCTGCTCCGGGCTTCCGAAGTCGTTCTGGCGGACCGAGAAGTACCCGACCCGCTCGTCGTGCTCGCGCGGTGCCATCGGCTCCTCCGGGAGGACGAGGAGCGAGTGGCCGAGCTCGAAGGAGAGGGCGCCGCCGACGTCCTGGGCCGGCGTGTCCCCGGCGCCGAAGGTGACGGTGCGCCGCACCTCGACGTTCTCCGGGAAGCTCCGGATCGACTCGACGAAGCTCCGGTCCCGGACGAAGGAGCGCACGCCGGCCGATTCCCTCCGGCCGGGCCGGAGTCCGATGACCGGCGTGTCCGCCTGGAAGAAGTCCGTGACATCGATCACGAGCGCGCTCGAGTCCGGGGGCATCGTCTCGACGTCGAAGGCGAAGAGGATCGGCTCGAAGTTGGAGGCCCGGACCGCCTCGAAGATCGGAAGGGTGTCCGGGGCGACGTTCCGGTGCCCGACGAGCCGAAGAAGGAGCCGCTCGTCCCTCCGCTCCCACCGGAGGGTCGCCATCGACTCGCGCTGGCCCCCGTAGGCCGCGCCGGTGGGCGCCTTCGTGATCCGGGTCTGGAGGAGGAACTCGCGGGCGAGGACCGCGTTCGGGATCTCGAAGAAGTAGTCGCCGTCGACCCTGTGGACGGTGAAGATCCCCTCGTCGGACTCGGCGTCCTCGGGGATGACCTCGTGGTAGGGCCGCATCCCTTCCTCCCCCTCCTCCGCGGGGTCGGCGGTCGAGATGGTGTCGAGGCGCACCGTGGCGGGCTCCGGCTGCCCGGGCACCTGGACGGCGAGCGCGCCCGGGAGGAGGGAGAGGAGGAGTGCGGGAAGGGTATTCACGTCTGCTTCGTCGGGTGGGAGGATGGGTGGGCGGGGGCGTGTCCTCTGGCTCCCCCCCGGTCAATGTACACACCGTTGCGTCTCGGTGCGCGATTCCGGACATTCGGAGGGTCGGCCCTGCCGATGCCACTCCGCCCACACGACTTTCACACTCCCGACCGCGACCCATGAGACAACCATCGCGCCCGATCCGTCCAGTCCGGCTGTTTCCCCTCCTCGTGGTGCTCCCGCTCGCCGGATGCGGCGGGGGCGATGAGCCGATCGTCGAGGAGACGTTCGCCGGCGTCGAAGTCGCCGACGCCGGCCTTTCGAGCCCGCGCGCGATCATCTACGACGCGGCCGCGGATGTCTATCTCGTCTCGAACGTCAACGGCAATCCGCTCGAGGAGGACGAGAACGGGTTCATCTCCCGTGTTTCTCCGGAAGGAGAGGTGCTCGCCCTCGAGTGGCTCCCGGCGGCGGGCGAGTCGGGGACGATCGATGCGCCGAAGGGGATGGCCATCCGGGGCGATACGCTCTTCGTCACCGATATCGGATGCGTCAGGATCGCCGACCGCGAGACGGCCGAGATCCACGAGACGCGCTGCCTCGACGGGGTCACCTCGCTCAACGGCATCGGTCTGGCCGAGGAGGGCTCCTTCTTCATCTCCGACAGCGGCTACCAGCTGGCGAACGGGGCGGCCGAGCCCTCCGGGACCGACGCGATCTACCGGCTGACCTTCCGCGCGGGCGTGGCCGGCGGGACGCTGGCCCAGGGGGTCGACCTCAACCACCCGCAGGGTGTCGCGGTCGGCTCGCGCGGGATCTTCGTGGCGACAGCGGGCGGCGACCTTCTCCGGTTCACGCCGACCGGCGAGCGCACGCCGATCATCTCGGATCCGAACCAGTCCTTCGAGGGGGTCGTCTTCGTGGCGGGCGGGGGATTCGCCTACTCGTCCTCGGCGGACTCGAGCGTGCGCCTGGTGGACGGGACGGGTGCGGTGAGCGTGCTTGTCGATGGGATCGACACGCCCGGAGACCTCGGGTACGATCCGGTGCGCAACCGCGTGCTCATCCCCCTCGAGAACGAGAACCGCCTGCTCTTCGTGGACCTGTGACCGGCGTGCTCCGGCTGGTGCGCTTCCGCGCCGCCGCGGCCGTCCCCTGCCTGGCGTTCCTCCTGGCCGGAGGGTGTGCTCCCGGTGCGTCCCGGAGCGTCGTGGATCCGCCGGGCGGGGGGAGCACGGCGCTCTACTCGGCGGGCGTGAGCGCCTCGAACCTCCTCTTCCTCTCGGGCGTGGTGGGGAGCTCGGAGACCGGCGACATCGGGGAGGCGACGAGAGACGCGCTCGACGGGATACGGGAGCGTGCGGGGGCGGCGGCGGTCACGATGGCCGATCTCGTCCAGTGCACGGTCTTCCTCACCGACATCGACGACTACGCCCCGATGAACGAGGCGTACACCACCTACTTCCCCTCCGGGCCCCCGGCGCGGACGGCGGTCGCGGTCACCGCCGTCCCGGCCTCCGCGCTCCTGGAGATCGCATGCATCGCGGCGGTTCCCTGATCCTCCGGGCCCCCGGCGCGCCGCCGGCTCCGCCTCCGCGCGACACCGGAGACCCGTAGGGGTGCGGCGGCCGGTACGGCGGCCGAGCGTCATCCTGATCCGGGAGTGGGAGGAGCAGCTTTCCGGGAGCGGGTGCTGCGGGCGGGTCGAGGGACGGTTCCTCCGCCAGGGGGGCGAGCCGGCCTTTCCCGAGCGGAGGGCGGCGATGACCGCGATGGCCCCCCTCTACCGGGTGCTCCGAGAGCGCGCGGGAAGCGCGATCGATCTCCAGGTGGTCGACCCCAGGAATCTCCTGAGCATGCTCTTCCTCCTGGCGCGCGACTTCTGGGGGTTCCGGGTGGGCCCCCGGGAGGCGCTCGGGACGCTCTGGAGGCTGCCGGTCCAGGGGGTGGTGGTCAACGGGCGCCTTGTCGCGCGCGGCGAGTGGCCCGACCCGGCGCACGTTGCCGGGATCCTCGATGCCGCCGATGCCGGACCGGGCGGAGGAGGGGCGGCGGCGGGCTGACGGGAGCGGCCTCGGCTCTCCGGGGGGGCCTGGCACGGCCGGCCGTGCCTGGCCCCCCCGGACGGCTTCCTACCGGATGCGGTTCCCGGCGATCCAGACGCTCTCGATCTCGCGCGTGTTGGTGATGTCGGCGAGCGGGTCGGCGTTCAGGACGACGAGATCGGCGTAGGCGCCGGGCTCGAAGGTACCCACGCTCCCGGCGAGCCCCATGCACTCGGCCGCTCCCCCGGTCGAGGCATGGATCACCTCGGCGGGGGTGAGGCCCCCGTCGGCCATCATCTCCATCTCCATGTGCTCGAAGTATCCCTGGAAGCGGGCGAAGGGGCCCGAGTCGGTTCCCATCGCGATCCCGACGCCGCCGTCGTGGAGCGCCTTCATGTTCTCGAGCGCGAGCGGGAGGGCCTGCTCCCAGAACTGCGCGGCGTAGCTCCGCTGGGATTCCTGGAACTCCGGCGTCTGGAACTGGGCCAGGTCGTCGGGCGCGCGCTCGAGGAAGAAGGGATCGTCGAAGAAGTCCGGCCTCTCGGCGTATACGAAGGTCGAGATCTCGCGGGTCAGCGTCGGGACCAGACAGACGTCGGCCTCGAGCATCGCGTCGATCAGAACATCGTCGACCGGTGCGTCGCGCACGCTGTGGGCGAGGACTGCCGCGCCGAGCTCGACGGCCGAGATCGCGTCCTCGAGCTCCACGACATGGAACGCCGCCGGGATGCCGTGGTCCTCGGCGGCCGTGAGGATCTCCCCGTATACCTCGGGCGGCGGCTTCTCCCGGAGGTCGAGGCCGTCGTCGATGCGCGTCTTCACCCAGTCGACGTTCAGCGCGGCGAGCATCTCCACGTCGGCCCTCGCCTCTTCCGGCGTGGTGGGGGCGATGACGGGTCCGGAGACGAAGACCCGCGCGCGGTCGAGGCCCGGATCTCCCTGGCTGTCGCGCAGCTGGCCCGTCTCCGGCTCCTCGCCGAGGCTGACCACGGTCGTCACCCCGTAGTAGGCGTACAGCTCGAGCTGGGCCAGCGCGGCCGCGAGGTCTCCGTTCACATGTCCGTGGGCGTTGATGAACCCGGGGACGATCCAGCGGCCGGCGAGGTCGATGACCTCGGCGTCCCCGGGCACCTCGACCCCCGCTCCGACCGCCTCGACGATCCCGCCGCGGGCGAGGAGGACGCCCTCGCCGATCGGCGCAGCGCCCGTGCCGTCGATGATCGTGGCCCCGACGAAGGCCTGGAGGCCGTCGCCCGTGCCTCCCCCTCCGGCCGCGTCCGTTCCGCCGGTGCCCGCGCAGCCGGCGAGCGCGAGGAGGAGGGTCAGGGAACCGGCCAATGCCGTGTGCGGGACCGTTCCGCCGTGTGCTGCCCGGATGCGCGGTCTGCCTGTCATCTGAGATCCTCCCTATGAGGTTGGAGGTTCATGCGGTCCCTCCCGGCGCCCGGCCCGCGGCGCTTCCCCCGCGGGGCCGCCCCCCCGGAACCACTGCACGAGGAGCGCCTGCGCGGGCTTGCCCGCGGGAGTGAACCCGCGCCGGTCCCGGATGGCCGCACGCGGGTCGGAGGGCCACGCCCACCAGAGGACCCCGGCGATCCACTCCCGGCCCTCCATCGCCTCCGTCACCGCCCGGTAGCTTCGAAGCTGGTCGGTGACGCTCGGCTCCGCGCTGAGATGCCCCTCCCACGGGCGCACCCAGCTTGCGCGGGTGCTCGCGAATCCGATCTCGGTGAAGAGAACGCGCCTGCCCGAGCGCAGCGAAACCGCCCCGATCCGGTCGAGCATCGCGTGCGCGCCCCGGAGGAGCTCGTCGTCGGAGGCCTCCGCGTCCCCGGCAAGCGGATAGTAGGCGTCCACGCCGAGGTAGTCAAAGAGTTCCCACGCTCCGAATCCCTCGAATTCCTCCCCCCAGTTCGCCGCGTATACGAGCGATCCCGAGTAGATGCTCCGGACCCGCCGGACGATCGCGGTCCACTCCTCCTCGCGGCCGCGTGTGGCCTCCGAGAGTTCGACGCCGACCGAAAAGACCGGCACGCCGTGCATCTCGGCGAGGATCGCGTAGTGGAGGATCCAGCGCCCGTACGCCTCGAAGAAGCGGTCCCACTCCCGCCGGAAGCGGAAGGCGATCGCGCCCGGCCAGCTCCCGCGGACCCAGATGTGGGGCTTGAGGAGCACGGTCAGCCCCTCGCGCTTGGCGGCCCGTATGGCCTGGACGACCGCCTCGTCCGTCTCGCTCCCCGCGCGCGTCGGGGGGCGGAGCACCTCCGGGCGGCTCGCGCTCGGCATGCTGGCGTAGGGGAGCACGGCGATCCCGCTGGCCCCGGTCCGTGCGATCCCTGCGATCGAGGCGTCGGAGCGTTCCGAGAGGTAGCCCGCATGGCGGCCGTATCCCTCGTTGGCGTAGTTGAAGCCGAGGACCGGCGGGAGGCCGCGGCGCCTCCCGCGCTCCGCTTCCGCGAGTTCCCGCTCGATCGCGCTCCGGTGGGCCGCGAGCACCCGGTCCAGGTGATACGACCACCCGGCCTCGAGCCCCTCGATCTCCCGCGCGTCCGGTGTCCAGGCGGCGTACCGCTCGAGAAATCCCGTCGGAGACCAGCGGGCGAGCAGGAACTCGACGAGCACGCCGGCGAGGGGTGCGGCGAGGAGGGGGGACACCTCCGTGGGCCATGGTGTGCGGAGGAGCTCGGCGAGGGGGGGCGCGAGCCCTGCCCGGTGATACCGGGCGGCCCAGTAGCGCACGCCGCGCCCGCCCCACTCCGGGGCATGGAGCGCGGCGATGCCCCGCTCGAGGAGGGGGAGGGAGGGCGGGCCCAGCGCGCGGGCGAAGAGGAGGGCCCACTCGAGCCCGAGCCGCTCGCCCCGGACCTCCCGGTTCACGACGACGTGGAGGAGCCCTGTGTCCTCCTCGAGGTGCGCCCACCGTCCGTCGCCGGTCTCCGCCTCCTTCTCCTCCGCCGAGGCGTAGACCCGGTAGCGGACCGTCTCCCCGGCGGCCTCTCCCCCGCGGTCGCCGAGCACGGCCAGGATGCGGGCTATGGCGCGGTCTCGCCCCTCCTCGATCTCCGCACGGCTCACCCCGGGCGCACCGCCCGCCGGACCGGCAAAGACGACCTCGGCCCGGCGCGGAGGCGGTTGCGCGCCCTCCTGGGCGGCGAGCCCGCCCGCGAGGAGCGCGAGGAGCACGGGAAGCGCGGCTCCCCGCGCGCTCATGCCGTTCTCGCCCTGAGGCCGTTCAGGATGACGGCGAGGCTCGAGCCCAGGTCGGCCGCCACCGCCATCCAGAGGGTGGCGATCCCGACGGTCCCGAGCACGGCGATGGCCACCTTGACCGCGAGGGCGAAGGCGATGTTCGTGCGGATGATCCGCGCCGCCTTCCGTCCGAGGCGGAAGGCTTCCGGAATCCGGTCCAGGTCGTCCTCCATGAGGGCGATGTCGGCTGTGTCGAGCGCGAGGGCCGTCCCTCCGGCGGCCATCGCCACCCCGACGTCCGACGCCACGAGGGCGGGGGCGTCGTTGACCCCGTCGCCGACCATGAGCACCGGTCCGTGCCCGCGCCGGAGCTCCCGGATCCACGCCGCCTTCTCCTCGGGAAGGAGGCTTCCCCTCCACTCGTCGAAGCCCGCGGCGCGGGCCGCCGACTCGACCGCGGCCCGCCGGTCGCCGCTCAGGCAGACGGTCCTCCTCACGCCGAGTCCGCGGAGCGCGGGGACGAGGCCCGCCACCCCGGGCCGCAGCCGGTCGGTGAGGACGATCGCGCCCCTCGCCTCGACGGTCCCGGAGCCCGGCTCGCTCCACCCCACGATCACTATCGTGGCGTCCCGGCGGCGGATCCCCGAGATCCAGTTCCGGAGGGACTCCGTCAGCAGTCCCTCCTCCCGGAAGAGACGCGGGCTTCCGAGCATCACCGCGCGCTCTCCGACCCGGGCCCGGGCCCCTCTCCCGGGGAGCGCCTCGAGCCGGACCGCCGACGGAAGCGGGGTCCCCTCCTCCTCGGCCGCCTCGAGGATGGCTTTGGCGATCGGGTGCTCGCTCCGGCTCTCGGCGGCGGCCGCATGGCGGAGGATCTCCTCCGCCGTGGTCTCCCCCCGCGGGAGGATCTCCCGAACCACCGGCCGCGACTCGGTCAGCGTGCCGGTCTTGTCGAGCGCGGCGACCCGGGTTCGCGCGAGGGCCTCGAGGTGCACGCCGCTCTTGATGAGGATCCCGCGCCGCGCCGCGCCGGTGAGTGCGCTGACCGTCGTCACCGGGGTCGAGATGACGAGCGCGCACGGGCATGCGACCACGACGAAGACGAGCGCCCGGTAGCCCCACTCGGAGAACGATCCCGAGCCGAGAAGGGGAGGGCCGATTGCGGCCAGGAGCGCGCCGGTCATCACGAGCGGGGTGTAGATCCTCGCGAAGCGGTCCACGAACCGCTCGGTGGGGCTCTTCTGGCTGCGCGCCTCCTCGATGCTCCTCAGCACGCGCCCGAGTGCCGAGTCCTCCGCCACCCGGTCGCAGCGGACCTCGAGCGCGCCGCTCCCGTTGACCGATCCCCCATAGACGAGGTCGCCCGGGAAGGCGGGTTCGGGGATCGCTTCGCCGGTGATCGCCGAGGCATCCACCTCCGACGAACCCGCGGCGACCGTCCCGTCGACGGGGATACGCTCGCCGGGCCGGACCAGGAGGAGTTCGCCCCTGCGGACCTCCTCGACGGGAACGCTCACGCGGTGCCCGTGGCGGAGCACGGTCGCCCGCACCGGCGCGAGGTCCATGAGCGACCGGACCTCGGTGCGGGCCCGCTCGAGCGCCCGCTGCTCGAGGTGCGACGCGACGGCGAAGAGGAAGAAGACGGCGCCCGCCTCCACGTATTCGCCGATCACCAGCGCGCCGAGCGCGGCGACCGACATGAGCACGTGCATGTCCATCGACCCGCGGCGGCCCGCGGCCAGAGCGCGCGGAAGGATGCGCCAGCCCGTGGCGACGACCGTCGCGGTGGCGAGAAGCGCGACGGCCCTGGGCGGTAACGAGCCCAGCGTCGCCGAGATCGTGAGCAGCCAGAGCGCGCCCCCCAGGGCGACGTGCGGGGGAAGGCGCCCGAGGAGGGGCGGCCGGAGATCGGGGACGTGCCCTTCGGCCTGCGCCTTCGTAGCCGCGGCATCGCCGTAGCCGAGCTGGCCGAGGGCGCGCCGGAGCTCCTCCGGTTCGGCGCCCCCGGCGTCGACCGCGACGGTGACCCGCTGCGCGATGATGTCGGGATCGACGGAGTGGACCCCCGCGAGCTCGAGCAGGCGCCGCCTGGCCGTCGTGGCGCAGCTCGGGCAGTCCATGCCCTCGGCCGCGAGCGTCACGACCTCGCGCGCCCCTCCCCCGTCCAGGCTGTCTCCGGCGTTGCTCTTGCCGCCGCCGGATGCCCCGCCGCCCCCGCCGGTTCTAGCGCGGACGGGCCCGGCGGACGTTCCCCGATCCACCCCCGCCTCCCGCCGGGCTGCGCGAGGAGGACGGCGCGGCGCGCGCCGGGGAGCTCCCTCCGGAAGAGCGCGGGGCCGCGCGGGCAGCACCGCCGCCGCTCCCCGGCGAGCGGGAGAGCCCGGAGTCCCGGCTTGACCCGCCACCGTCACCGCTTCGGACCACGCCCCGGTTCCGGCTCAGCGTGGCCCGGTCCGTGACCGTCGGAGGCTGGATCACGACGAGGCTGGGAGCGCGGTACGTCCCGCCGAGGCCCCCGTACCCGTAGGGCCCGTAGCCATACCCGTATCCGCCCCCGTACCCGTAGGGCCCGTAGCCGTACCCGTATCCGCCGTACCGGAGCCGGTACGAGCTCGAGAAGAACGGGTCCCAGTAGGGGTCGTAGCCGAGCCCCCAGGGCGAGTAGCCCCGGAACCAGCGCCGGCGGGGCCAGGCGCCCGGCGCCGCAGCCGGTCCGCCGGTCTCCCTCTCCGGGGAGAGCTCGGCGATGTCCTCTCCCGCGGCGACCTGGAAGCGCTCGGGGTAGCTGACGGCCACCATGACGTCCACCACCTCGCCCGGGACCCCGCGTGCAGCCAGCGCGACGAGGCTCGCCCGGTCGAGGCCGAAGGGTTCCCCGCGCTCGATCAGGAAGGCGTTCGTGACGTCGGAACCCGTCTGCCCGACGATCTCCACGAGGGCGTCGGGGGTGAGCGCTCCCGCGGCCTGGGAGCGCGCGGTCGCCACGGCGATCTCGATTCCGGCCGTGGGATCGAGGATAGGGCCGGCCGAGAGGGCGTCCTCCGGTGCCGGGACGAATGTGCGGATCCCGACGAGCGGGGAGCCGTCGCCCGCCCGGACGGACTGCACCTCGACCCACGCCTCCCCGCCGGGGAGGATCGAGAGGAGGCCCCTGGTGCCCCTCGTGATCCCCCCGCCGCAGCTGAGCTCGGAGGAGAGGAAGACCCGGGCCCCGTCGCTCGACCACCTTGCGGTCCGCTCCCCGGTGCATCCGCCCTCCTCGACGGCGTGCGCGGTGCCGTCGGCGATCATCTGCTCGGTGGAGACGAGATCGCCGTCGGTGTAGGTGCGGATCTCGACGCCGCCCCCCGTGGTGAGCGGCCGGAAGCAGACCACGAAGCTTGCCGCCTCGTCGCCTCCGACTTCCGCCGAGCCTTCCCAGCACCCGATCCAGGCGAGCCACGACGACTCCTGGGCGGCGGGCAACGCCGCCTCGGCCGGCCGGGCGAGCGCGAGCGGGGCCACGATCCCGAGCAGTGCGATGATTCGGTGTTTCATGATCCGCTCCATGTCAGTTCGCGTAGTTGATCCCTATGGTGAGGCGGGCCCCGGAGAGGTCGAGCGGCTCGACGAAGTCCGTTGCGAAGTCCCGTCCGAGCCGGTGGCTTCCCCAATTGTACCGGCCCTCGAGCGTGAACGCAGTATGCGGGGTCAGGCGGATCTCGACGCCGGCGCCGAGGAAGGGGGCGACGATCTGGCCCTCCGAGAAGAACTCCTCGGTGGTGATCAGGCAGCCGTCCGGATGCTCGAGGCACGGCACGTCGATCCCGCGGTCCCAGTCGTAGGCGTATTCCTGGATGAAATCGCCCCCGAGCGTGAGCTCGTGGCCGGACGTCGCGATACCGGCGGCGACGAAGGCGTTCCAGCGCGTCGGCACCCAGACGAACCGGCCGACCCGCTGGCCCCGGTCCCTCAGGAAGTAGCGGGCCCCGACCGATAGCGCGGGTCCCTGGTAGAGCCGGGTCGTCTGCCGGATCGGGAGCCCCGCGGGGCTCCCGTCATCCTCGGTGTAGTCCCGGTACTCGGAGTCGATGCTGACCCAGCTTCCGTCGAGACCGAGGGTGATCTCGGCGCGCGACCCGAGCCAGATGGTGCCTTCGATGCCGAGCGCGGGTCCCCGGTAGGCGCAGGGATCGACGATGAGGAGATTGCAGCGATCGATCGTGAAGCGCTCCTCGGTGAAGTCGAAGAGGTCGCTCCCGGCGCCGTGGAGGAAGAGCCCGCCACGGAGCCCGATCGAGACATTCGGCCGATCGAAGAGGAAATCGGGGTCGGGATCCGGCCGGCCGAAGGCGGCCGGGAGGTCCTGCGCCGAGAGGGCCGGGGCGCCGCCCCCGGGGAGAAGCGGGAGGAGGCAGAGGAGGAGAAGCAGGGCCGGGGTCCCGCTCGCCGCCCCTCCGGTCCGGATGCCCGTGCGTGACCTGCTGGATCGTTCCATGGGAAGCCCTCCCGGTCGGGGACGCGTGTTCGCGCGTCCATCCTATGGTGGACGGTTCCCCCCCAGTGGAACCTCCCGCGTCTGTCCAAGCGGTTGGTACGCGGGCTCGCGGGAGGAGGTTCCGCCGCGGCGGGATCAGGGGAATGCGAGCGTGAGCCCCGCCGCGAGCCTGAGGTCGTCCCGGCCGAGCGTGCCGGGCGGCCGCGTGTCGTGCCGCCATTCGAGCGAGAGGCTCGAACTGATGCGGTCGGCCAGCGGCGCCGTGATGGCGAGGTCGTTGAGGATCCGGATGTCCCCGAATGCGGAGACCTCCGGCTGGACGTAGAGGATGTTCAGGATGCGCGGCCCGCGGTCGGCCTCCCAGGAGAAGACGGCGAGGTTCGCCAGCCGCACCGCGCCCGTGCGCGCCTCCTCGTCCTCGCCGAGCCGGTCCGGATCGAGCGCCTCCCGCTCGCCCATCACGCCGGTCCCGAGCGCGAGCGTCCCCCGCCGGCTCCGGACGATGTCGATCCGCATGCCCGAACCGGCGAGCCACCGGCTCCGCAGGAGGAGCGTCCGGTTCCTCTGGACCTGGAGGAAGTGGAAGGTCCGCGTGGCCGGAGAGAGGACGCGGGAGTAGCGCAGCTGGAGGAACTCCGCGTCGAGCACCGAGCTCTCTCTCGTCGAGAGGTAGCGACCCCCGAAGATCGCCCGGAGCCAGTTGCTGCCCGAGAGCGTGCCTGCCATCCCGGAGACGGACGCATCGAGGACCCGGGCGTTTCCGCCCTGGAAGGAGAGGGAGAAGTCGGCGCTCAGGTGGCGACCGCCGACCTCGTCGAGCTGGAAGCGCTCGGTGTTGAGGATCGTCTGGGCGGGCGCGGCCGCCGGGAGGACGAGCAGCAGCGCGAGCACACCGTGGGCCACGCTGCTGGGCCGGACCACGGCTCCCCTCCCGGTCGCGGGGGACCCCCGCCTGCCGCCCGGCTCCTAGATTCCGCCCGGTCCTCCTCCCGAGAGGATCCGCGCGAGCTCGTCCAGGCGGGCCTGGAGCTCCGGTGCCTCCGGATCGACCTCCCGGAGCCTGGCCATGAGCGCCGCCTCGAAGCTCTCGATCTCGCTCCGCACGTCCTCGCGCGCCACCGCGGCCGCCTGGGCGGCGTTCAGCGCGGTACGGTGCCGGGTGATCTCGCCCATCAGCGCCTGCATCGCCTCCGTGTCCTGGGCGCGTTGCGCGGCCATCGCCTCTCCGCTCAGCTCCTCGAGCCTCGCGATGCGGGTGTCCGTCTCGGCGTCGACATCGCGCATGGCCGCCGTGACCAGCTCATCGATCGCCGACCGCTGGGCGGCCAGCTCCGCATTCTCCCGGATCACCCGGACCTGGAGCTGGCCGAGGCGGGACTGGACCGCCTGGTACTCGGCCATGAGCGCCTCGGGGGATCCCGGATCCGGGGCGGGACCGGGTGGCGCCTGTGCTCGGGCGCTGCCGGCGAACCCCGCGAGGGGGAGGAGCAGGAGGAGGAGCGCGCGCGGGGTGAGGGCCGAGACCGGGCGCGCCCGGCGGGGCGGGGGAAACCGTTGCAGCTCTGTCACGGGAATGTCTCCTGTACGCACGCCGTCCAATGCATCGAGGCCCAGGATTGGATGTGCGCACGTCACCGCGGCCCGGGACCCGGGCTCCTACAGGCGACCCGGGCGGGTGTTCCTCGAGCCGCGTGGTTCCCGCGCGCCGGGGACGTAACCCCGAGCGAGGCGGCACGGCGGCGTAACGGCTACATTGGCGGTTCCTCCGGACGGGAGGGTGAGGGTGAATGGTCTCAAGCTCCGGATCGGCCGGGTGGACCGGCGGATCCTCCGGGCGCTCGCGCACCGCCGGCACAGGTGGGTCACGCTCGCGCTCCGCACGGCGTCCCGCCTCGGCGATCCGCCGGTCATCGCCGGCGTGGCGGGCCTCCTCCTTCTCGGGGCCGTCCCGGACGCCGGGGCGGTGGGACGGCACGCCGCCTTCGCCCTCATCGTCTCCCACCTCCTCTCCCAGCTCCTCAAGCGCGCGGTCGCCCGTCCGCGCCCGACACTTCCCGTCGGGCTCGGCTCGGTGATCGATCCGCCGGACCGCTACTCCTTTCCGTCGGGCCACGCGTCGGCGACGCTCTCGGTCGCGCTTCCCCTCTTCCTGGCGCTCCCCTCCGCTGCAGGGGCGCCGATCCTCCTTCTGGCCCTCGTCGTCGGGGTCTCCCGCTGCTACCTCGGCGTCCACTACCCCGGGGACGTGCTGGTGGGGTGGGCCCTCGGCGCCCTTGCGGTGGCCTTCACGGGCCTTCTTCTCGTCTGACGCCCAGGAGGCCGGTCGGGCGGGTTGCGCGCCGGCCGGAGGCTGACCGATCGGCCGGGCGTGCTATATTCCCTCCGCCATGCCTCCGCGTCCCACCCCGATTCGCACGAGAGCCGGATACCACGGGGGCGTCTACGACGCTCCCGGGGCGGATCCGGTCACCTTCCTCGCGGCCCTCGAGGGCGAGCCCCGCGGCTTCTGGGGCCGCCGGGAGCGGTGGGTCGCGTGGGGCGGGGCGCTCGCGCGTCTCGAGGTCACACCGGGCCTGCGGGGATCCCGCTTCGATGCGGTGCGGAGCGAGGCCCGCCGGATCTTCCGCCGGATCTACACCGACTGGGCCAGCCTCCCCTTTCGCGAGCGTCCGCGCTTCTTCGGGGGCTTCTCCTTCCTCGACGCGTCCGGTGGCGAGCCGATCTGGTCGGGATTTCCCCCGGCCGGATTCATCCTCCCGCGTGTGATCCTCGAGGCGCGCGAGGGGGAGGCCCGCCTCCGGGTCGCGGGGATCACCCCCTGGGGGACGGCCGGGTCCGATCCGGAGACCGAACGGCTTGCGGGGCGCGTACTCGAGGCGCTGGCCGCGCCGCCCCCCCCCCTCGCCGGCCGGGACCCGGAGATCGCGCCGCCCGGCCGTCCGCACCCCTCCGTGTCGGCGCCGCCGGAGGGGGAGGGGGAGGGGGAGGAGGGGGGTGGAGCCGAAGCGGGGAGCGAGCGGTCCCGCTGGGATGCGGCGGTGGATGCGGTCCTCCGGGAGATCGGCGACGGCACGGTCCGCAAGACCGTTCTCGCCCGCGTTCTCGACACGGAATTCTCCCGGCCGGTCGACCCGCTCGCGAGCCTCGGCTTCCTGCGTGCCGAGAACGCGCGGGCGCACGTCTATCTCTTCCAGCCCCACGCGGGCAACACCTTCCTCGGGGCCGCGCCCGAGGTGCTCGCCGAACTCAGGCGCGGCCGGTTCCGTGCGACCGCGGTGGCGGGCTCGATCCCGCGCGGGGAGTCCGACGACGAGGACCACGAGCTGGCGCTCGCACTCCTCGGGAGCGAGAAGGACCGGATCGAGCACCGGGTGACGGCCGACGCGATGGCCGCGGCGCTCGACGGCCGGCTCCCGGAGATGCGCGTCGAGGAGGATCCGCGCGTCCTCGCGCTGGCCCGGATCCAGCACCTCGAGACGGGGATCACCGGCCGCGCGTCCCCGGGCGAGGACATCCTCTCCCTCGTGGAGGCGCTCCACCCGACCCCGGCGGTGTGCGGAACCCCGCGCGAGGCGGCGCACGCGCTCATCCGGGCGGCCGAGCCCTTCGACCGGGGGTGGTATGCGGGTCCGGTCGGCTGGTTCGACCTGGCGGGGGAGGGAGACTTCGTGCCGGCTCTCCGGGCGGCGGTCGGTACCGGCCGGCGCTGGCGCCTCTTCGCCGGCGCGGGGATCGTCGAGGGATCGTGCCCGGATGCGGAGTGGGCGGAGACGCTGCTCAAGTTCGAGTCCGCCATGAGGGCGCTCGGCGCCGGCGCCGGGGAGCGGGGGCGGATCGCCTGAGCCGCTCCCGAGCGGACCCCGGCCCGGTCCGGCGTCTGGATTCCCCCGCCCGGGGCCGGTAGCTTGCGGCCGATGACTTTCCGGAACCGAAACGAGCTCTGGGGCCGGGTCCTGATCGACGAACTCGCGCGTTCGGGCGTCGGGCATATGGTGGTGGCGCCGGGCTCCCGCTCGGCCCCGCTCGTCCTCGCCGCCGCGACGGACTCACGCCTCCGGATCTCGACGCAGATCGACGAGCGCTCGGCCGGCTTTCTCGCCCTCGGCGCCGGGAAGGCCACAGGCCGGCCGGCCGCGGTCATCACGACCTCGGGGACGGCCGTCGCGAACCTGATGCCCGCCGTCGTCGAGGCGGCGCAGGGAGAGACGCCGCTCATCCTGCTCACCGCCGACCGCCCTCCGAGGCTCAGGGGCGCGGATGCGAACCAGACGATCGAGCAGCGGAGCATCTTCGGCGGCTACGTCCGCTTCTTCGAGGAACTCTTCCCCGGCGATCCCTCCGACGCGGTCCTCCGCGGCCTCAGGTCCGTCGTCTGCCGGAGCGTGGCCCACGCGCTCGGAGAACCTCCCGGGCCCGTGCACCTGAACGTTCCCCTCGACCTCCCGCTCGAGCCCGTCCCGGTCGAGGGCGACCTCGGCCCCCGGCTCGCCGACGGCACGGCTCCGGGAGCTGCCGGCCGGCCGGCCGGCCGGCCGTGGACACGGGTGCCGGAACGCCGCTCGGGGGTGGCGCCCGAAGCGCTCGGGCGCCTCCTCGCCGCCCTCCGCGCGGCCCGGGCGCCGCTCTTCGTCGGCGGTGTCGTCTCCCGCCCGTGGGAGGTGGGCCCGCGCCTCGTCGAGGCGTCCCGGGCGACGGGGATCCCGCTGCTCGCCGATCCGCTCTCGGGCGCGCGATATCCGGGTCGGGCCGGGGCGCCGCCCCCTGCGGGGCTCGTCGGCGGCTACGACCTGGCGCTCGCGAGCCCGCGTGTCCGGGGGGCGCTCGTGCCGGACCTGATCATCCGCGTCGGTCTCGCTCCCGTCTCGAAGGCGCTCGCGGGATGGCTCGAGTCGATGGAGGGGGTGGCCACCGTCGTCGTGAGCGGAGCCGGCCGCTGGCGGGATCATGCCGGACTCGCCACGGAGTGGATCGCGGCGGATCCTGCCCGCCTCCTCGCGGCGCTCGCGGAGGCGGGAGGGGAAGATCCTCCGCGGGGAGGCCCCTGGCTCGAGGCGTGGCGGGCGCTCGAGTCCGAGATCCGGGCCGGCGTGCGTGGCCTCGCGGCCGATCCGCCCTTCGAGGCCCTCGCCGTCTCGCGGATCGTGGACCGGATCCCGGAGGACGCGCTCCTCTTCGTGTCGAACTCCATGCCCGTGCGCGACCTCGACACCTTCGTCCCCCACCGGCGCGCGGGGCTCACCGTGCTCGGCAACCGCGGCGCGAGCGGGATCGACGGTGTGGTCTCGACGGCGGCCGGGATCGCCCTCGCCTCGGGAAGGCGGGTCGTCGCCGTGGTCGGGGACCTGGCGCTGCTTCACGACTCGAACGGCCTGGCAAGTCTCCGGGCCCCGGGCGTCCGCGTCCTCCTGGTCGTGCTCAACAACGATGGCGGGGGCATCTTCCACCACCTCCCCATCCGGTCCTACGAGCCGGCCTTCACGCCCCTCTTCGTGACGCCGCACGGCCTCGACCTGGGCCACCTCGCCGCGCTTCACCGGCTCAGGCACGTGAGGGTGGATCTCAGGCCGTCGGGGGAGGGACGGGCGTCCGCGGCGTCGCTCGGGGAGGCATGGTCGGAAGCTCTGGCGGGCGGGGAGAGCGCGATCCTCGAGATCAGGACTGACCGGGAGGCGAATAGCGACCGCCGCGCGGCCGCGGTCGGGAAGGTGGCGTCCGGGGCCGGTATTCCCGTGGGTGCGGGGGAACGGGCGGGCGCGGCCACCATGAGGAGGAGGGGGGGATGAGCGAACCCGTCTGGACAGAAGTCAGGACGTACCGGGACATCACCTACCACAAGGCGGACGGGGTGGCCCGGATTGCCTTCGACCGGCCGGAGGTCCGCAACGCGTTCCGCCCCGAGACGCTGCTCGAGATGCAGGAGGCGTTCCGGGACGCCGGAGAGGACACCTCGATCGGCGTTGTCCTGCTGACCGGAAACGGGCCCGCGAAGGACGGGAAGTACGCCTTCTCCTCCGGGGGCGACCAGCGTATCCGGGGAGACGCGGGATACGTCGGGAGCGACGGGCTTCCGAGGCTCAACGTGCTCGAGCTCCAGCGCTACATCCGGAGCATGCCGAAGCCGGTCATCGCACTGGTGGCCGGCTACGCGATCGGCGGCGGCCACGTCCTCCATGTGATCTGCGACCTGACGATCGCCGCGGACAACGCGGTCTTCGGCCAGACGGGACCGCGGGTCGGAAGCTTCGACGGGGGCTTCGGATCGGCGTACCTCGCGAGCATCGTGGGTCAGAAGAAGGCGCGCGAGCTCTGGTACCTCTGCCGGCAGTACTCGGCAGCCGAGGCGCTCGAGATGGGTCTCGTCAACGCCGTCGTCCCCGTCGGGGAGCTCGAAGCGGAGGGTTGGCGCTGGGCGCAGGAGATCCTCGAGAAGAGCCCGCTCGCGATCCGGCTCCTCAAGAGTGCATTCAACGCTGCGGTCGACGGGCAGGCCGGCCTCCAGGAGCTCGCCGGCAATGCCACGCTCCTCTTCTACATGACCGAGGAGGCGCGCGCGGCCAAGAACGCCTACCTCGAGAAGAAGGCGCCCGACTTCCGGCGTTTTCCCTGGCTCCCGTGGTAACGCGGCACCCGGGAAGCGCCCCGCGCACCGATGCCCCGGGGCGCATGCATGCCTGGATCATGGCGTCGCGGCCGGCGACGCTTCCCGCCTCGGTCGCCCCCGTCGTCGTGGGGACGGCGATGGCGGAATACCGCGGCGTTCTCGAGGTGCTCCCGGCCGCCGTGGCGCTCGTGACCGCCCTTCTCATCCAGATCGCCACGAACCTCGCCAACGACTATTTCGACTACCGGAAGGGGGCCGACACGGAGGACCGCGTGGGTCCGGTCCGCGTCGTGCAGGCCGGGCTCCTCCCGCCTCGGGCGGTGCTGCGCGGCACGGTTCTCGCGCTCGGTCTCGCGCTCGTCGCCGGCAGCTATCTCGTCTGGACCGGCGGCGTTCCGATCCTTCTGATCGGTCTCCTCGCGCTCACCTGCGCGGTGGCCTACTCGGCCGGGCCCTTCCCGATCAGCCACCACGGTCTCGGAGACCTCTTCGTTCTCCTCTTCTTCGGCCTCGCCGCCGTCGGGGGCACCTACTGGGTGCAGGCCGGCGCCTTCGAGCCCGACCTCCTCCTTGCGGGACTCGGCGTCGGGACCCTCACGACAGCGATCCTGGTCGTCAACAACCTGCGCGACATCGGGACCGACCGGCGCGCGGGGAAGCGCACGCTCGCCGTCCGCCTCGGCGAGGGTGCGACCAGGGCCGAGTTCGTCCTCCTCGTCGCCGTGGCCGCACTCGTCCCCCCCGTCGGGGTGGGGCTCTTCCGGTGGCCGCCCTGGACGGTTCTCGCCCTCCTAGGTCTTGGTCCGGCGCTCCGCGCCATGGAGACGGTGTTCCGCTACGGCGAGCCCGCCGAGCTGAACCCGGCCCTCGGGGAAGTGGCCCGGGCGCTGACCTGGTATGCGGCCCTCCTCGCGCTCGGGTTCGTCCTCGGCCGGATCCTCTGACCCGGGCGCGATGGACCCGCTTCACGAGGCGGCGCGGCGATCGCCGGATGCCCCGGCCGTTCTGGACGGCGGCGGGGACGCGCTGACGTACGGCGGGCTGGAACGCCGGGTGCGCAGGATCGCCCGGGGACTCCTCCACTCCGGGCTCGGGCCCGGCGACCTCGTCGCCGTCGCCCTTCCGTGGTCGGCCGACTCCGTGGCGCTCCTCCACGCGATATGGCGGATCGGTGGCGCCGTGCTCCCGGTGAGTCTCGCGTTGACCGGCCCGGAGAGGCGGTCGGGGATCGCGGCCGCGGGTGGGGTGGCCCGGGTCATCGACTCGGAGCGGGCCGTTGCCGCGCTCGCCCGGAGAGCGGCCGGCGACGGGTGGGCGCGGGCCTCCGGCGCGCCGCCCGGCGCTCCCGGGGGACTTGCGGCCCGGGTCCTCACCTCCGGGAGCACGGGGACGCCCCGCGCGGTGCCGGTCTCGCACGGGAATCTCGGGGCTTCCGCCGCCGCGGTGGCCGAACGCCTCGGGCTCCTCCCGGCGGACCGGTGGCTCACCTCCCTCTCGCTCGCCCACATCGGGGGCCTGGCGCTGCTCCACCGGGCGGCGGTCGTCGGGTGCGCGCTCGTCGCGGAGAGGAAGTTCGACGCGGGTCGGCTCGCCCGCCGGATCTCTGCCGGAGAGATCACGCACGCGGCCCTCGTTCCCGTCATGCTGTCACGGCTGCTCGATGGGCACCCCGCGCTCGCTGCACCCCCCTCGCTCCGTTGCCTCCTCTTGGGGGGGGCGCCCCTTCCCGCCCCCCTCCTCCGGAGAGCGCTCGACTGCGGACTGCCGATTGCCCTGACGTACGGGCTTACCGAGGCGACCTCGCAGGTCGCGACGGTGCCGCCGGTGCGCGTGCCGGCCAAGCCCGGCACGGTCGGCCGCCCGCTCTCCGGTGTCGAGGTCAGGATCCAGCCGGCACGTCCCGCCGAGAGCGGTACGGGTGCCGGGCGCGAAGGGGAAATCTGGGTCCGCGGCCGAACGGTCCCGCGGGAGCTGTGCGTGGACGGGTGGCTCCGGACGGGCGATCTCGGTTGGAGGGACGGCGAGGGAGACCTCTGGATCACGGGCCGGATCTCCGAACGGATCATCACCGGGGGCGTCACGGTCTCCCCCGCGGAGGTGGAATCCGTTCTCCTCGGCCACTCCGCCGTCCGTGAGGTGGCGGTCTTCGGCGCGCCGGACAGGGAGTGGGGCGAGCGGATCGTCGCGATGGTCGTGCCGGAGGATCCGGCCCGGCCTCCCGACCTTCCCGCGCTCCTCGAGTACGCCAGCCCGAGGCTCGCGCCCGCGAAGCGTCCACGCGAGGTCAGGGTCGCCGCCGCCATACCGCGGACACCGACGGGCAAGCCCGACCTGACCCGCCTCGCCAGGCCGTAGGCGGCCGGCTGCGGGAGCGATCCTTCCCTACCACCACGGGGGGGAACCCGTATATTGCGGGCCCGCCCGTGTCCCTTCCGACCCTGCCGTCAACCGATCCCGATGACGATCCGATCCCTCATCGACGAGTACCGCTGGAGGGGGATGCTCGCCGACGCGACCGAGGGTGCGGAGGCGGCGCTCTCGGGCGAGGCGCAGTCGGTGTACGCCGGGTTCGATCCGACGGCCTCGTCACTGCATGTGGGATCGCTGGTCCCCATAATGGGGCTCGTGCATGCCCAGCGTGCCGGACATACGCCGATCGCGCTCGTCGGCGGGGGTACCGGAATCATCGGCGACCCGTCGGGAAAGTCGGCCGAGCGCGTCCTCCTCGGCCGGGACGTGGCGCGGGAATACACTGAGCGTATCCGGGGACAGCTTGAGGCCTTCCTCGACTTCGGCGCAGCCGCGAGTCCGGCGCGGATCGTCGACAACTTCGAATGGCTCGGAAAGACCGGCGTCCTCGAGTTCCTCCGGGATGTGGGTAAGCACTTCCCCATCGGCGCGATGCTCGGGAAGGAATCCATCCGGAGGCGGCTCGACGGTGAGACCGGGATCAGCTTCACCGAGTTCGCCTACCTCCTTCTCCAGTCCTACGACTTCTACCGGCTGTTCCGGGACCACGGGTGCCGCGTGCAGGCGGGCGGCCGCGACCAGTGGGGCAACATCACGGCGGGGGTCGAGCTGATCCGGCGGATCACGGGTGAGCGGGCGTACGGCGTCGTCTTCCCGCTGCTCATGACGGCAACGGGCGCGAAGTTCGGCAAGACGGAGGCCGGGACGGTGTGGCTCGATCCGGAGAGGACGTCGCCGTACCGGTTCTTCCAGTACTGGCTGAACACCGCCGACGCGGACGCGGGCCGGTTCCTGAGGATGTTCACACTGCTCGGACAGGAGCGGATCGAGGATCTCGAGGAGGCGGCGAGGGGCCGTCCCCACCTCCGTCCGATGCAGCGGGCCCTGGCCGACGAGATCACGAGGAGGGTCCACGGGGAGACAGAGGCGTCCCGGGCGAGTAGGGCCTCGGAAGCCCTCTTCGGAGGGGACCTGAGGGGACTCCGCCCCGGGGAGATCGAGGACATATTCGCCGACGTGCCCTCGAGTTCTCTCGTTGCGGAACAGCTCGCCGGCGACGGCATGGTGCTGCCGGCGCTTGTCGCCGACGTCGCGCTTGCCCCCTCGCGGGCGGCGGCTCGCCGGGCAATCGAGCAGGGCGGCCTCTACCTGAACGGGGAACGAATCACGGCGGCCGGGTTTCGGGTGCGGAGCGAACACGTGCTTCACGGGAGGTTCGTGGTCCTTCGGCGCGGAAAGAAGAGCTACCACCTCGTGCGGGTCGAGAACTGATGCCTGCGGTGGCTCGACCGGGATTCCGTCCCGCCCCGGGTGGGACCGCACTCCGGGACGTCGCGGGACGGCCCCGTCGCCGGCCTTCACCTGAGGAGATGGGCTTCCATCGCACCGCCGCTACGGTGAAGTCGTCGGCGCGGGCCGGATCAGCCGTAGATCGCGTATAGAAGGCCCAGCCCCACATACGCTCGGCCCTCGGCCACCGACCTCCCCTCCTCGATGTGGCTCCACGCCGATCGAGGTTCTCCTGTGTCGAGCGTGCCGCGCGTCGCCGGAGGCAGGACACGTCAAGCCATCGTATGTTCGAGCAGGAGGTACCCAGTTCGAATCCGATTCTCCCAACTCAACTTACACGATTGTGGGAAGCCGAACCGTGCCAAAATTGGTCGCGGATAGGCCCTGCCGCAGCCCTCGAAGTCGTTCCTCGACGGTCCGCTGGCAGCAATGGACTACGGTCCCGGCCGTCTGCCAGCCTCCGAACCCACCGGTAACGTTCAACGATTGACGCACGCACGGTCCTCCGGAAGTCCGATCACGCCATCGCTACGATCGAGTCTCGGAATCAGAATCGACTCCGCACTGGCGCTCGGCATGCGACGTCCAGCACCGTCTTCCGGAATCGTGCCGACAACCGGAACTCCCGAAGCCCGTCACTCAGAAATACCAGCTGAGGGAGAGGTACCAGCTCACGCCGGCCGGGCCGTATTCGGAGGGCAGCGGACGGATGTCCGTGGCGTGGTCGTCCCCCAGCCCGAGGAACGTACCCGTGGTCACCGCCACGTTGTCGCCGGCCGAGTGGGCGACGCTCGCTCCGATGGTTCCGCTCAGGTCGCGCAGATTCCAGAGCGAAAGACCACTCAGGGTCCAGAGCGGGTGGATCTGGTAGGACGCCTGGAGCACCGTCTCGTCCCGTCCCAGCACCTGATGCTCGCCGCGAAGGAATGTGGCCGATGCCAGGGTGGCCATGTAGTCGTCCGGTCCGCTTGCGCCGAGGCCGTCCCGCTGGTACTCGACGCCCAGCGTGAGATCCCTTCCCCCGATCCGAAGCTGCCGGTCGAGGCCGAGCGTCCCCCGAAGAACGACACGGTCCCCGAGGTCGCGAACCACGGCTTCCCCTCGCACCGCCCAACTGCCCACCGATCCGACCGCGCCGAGGGCCCCAGCAGGATCACCGTACACGATACCGCCCCATCCCGAGAGCTCCCAGTTCCACGCCGTCGTGAGGCCGCGCATCAGCGCAGTCATCTCTTCCTCGCCAGCCGGTGACCGGGTCGGTCGCACGACGAGGTCCAGCTCGCTCAGCGCGCCTGGGAAAAACCGCATCCGCGCAGCGTCCACCCCTGCGCGGAACTCCCTGAACGGGTCGACCGGATTGAACGGTGTGAACGGGTCACTCGGCGTGAGAAAGAGCGCGCTCCCCCACGAGACCGCCTGCCGCCCCACGCTGATCTGCAGCCGTTCGTTCTCCCATCCGACGTAGAGCCGATCGAATCGGTGTTGCCAGACGACGTGGTCCCGTCGCGTGACCGTCCACTGCAGCCGGAGCCACTCGCCGCCCCCCGGAACGGCACCGAGGCTGAAATCGGGTGCGTCGGCGACTCGCCGGAACGTCAGTACATGCTCGTAGGCCACGCCGAGCTCGAAAGGCCCTGCGACGGGCTCGGCGGAAAGGCGGATCCGGTTGAACTCGCCGAGCTGGCCTTCGCGCGTTCCGGCGAGAGGGACGGCCTGCATGTAGCCGTTGAGCTGCAGCGCGTGGCCGGACGAAGTGTCGCAGAGGGCCGACAGGAGCATGGCCGACCAAACGACCCGGGCGCGGAGCCCCATCGTCCCTACGGTCGGTGCTCGTCTTCTCGCACGGCACCGTCGACCATGCGGACAAGACGCCGGCAGCGGTCCATGACGCGACTGTCGTGGGTGGCGAAGACGAAGGTCACGCCAAGGTCGCGATTCAGCTCGCCCATGACATCGAGGAGCGACTCGCTGGTGGCCGAGTCGAGGTTCGCCGTCGGCTCGTCGGCGAGCACCAGGGCTGGCCTGCTGACCACCGCCCGGATGACGGCGACCCGTTGCTGCTGACCGCCGGAGAGCTTGCCCGGGCGCCGGTCCTCGAGGCCGTCCATTCCCGTGCGCGCGAAGAGTTCGCGGACCCGCGCGTGGCGCTCCTCCGCATCCACTCCCTGCAGGAGCATCGGGAACTCCGCATTCTCCAGCGCGGTGAGCACGGGGAGCAGGTTGTAGGCCTGGAAGACGAAGCCGACTTCCTTGAGCCGGAGCCGCGCGAGCTCCTGGTTCGACAGGCTGCTCACCTCGCGCCCGGCCACCCAGACCCGACCTCGAGTAGGGCGAGTCAGACCACCGATCAGGTTGAGCAAGGTCGTCTTGCCGGAGCCCGACGGCCCGGCGAGGGCGGTGAACTCGCCGCGCCCGACGGTCAGGCTCACGTCGCGGACTGCCTGTACGGCTTCAGCTTCCTGCTGGAAGATCTTCCAGACGCCGTCGGTCCGGGCGGCGGCCGCGTCATGCACTGTCATGGGCCCTCACACGAAGTCGAGACACAACCTGCCGCCCCCTGCCCGGCACGCGGTCTGCCGCGGGGATCCCGTCTCCGGACACGGCGGAGCGTCACCGCGAGCGGCTACCGGTCAAACTTCATCGCCTCGGTAACGTCGACCCGAGCGGCGCGCAGCGCCGGGTAGAAGGACGCTAGAGCACCGATCCCCAGAATGAACGCCACGATCAGGATGATCATCCGCACCTCGAAGATCGGAACGATGACGGGATCTATGGCGGCACCGGAGACTGTCAGTTCATCGATCCCCTGCATGAGCGCGGTCGTGTCGAGGCCGTCGCCGAAGAAATACCAAGTGCCAAGCAGGCCGAGGCCCACCCCGACGAGCCCACTGACTGCGGACAGCGTGAGTCCCTCGATCAGGACCAGCGTGCCTGTCTGGCCCGGCGTCAGTCCCTGCGCCTGGAGCACCCCGAACTCGCGCTGGCGGTGCATGACCGACATCAGCACCGTGTTCACGATCCCGAACGCGATGATGGCGAACAGGAACCCCTGAACGACGTAGTTGCCGAACTCGTCGATCCCGATCGCGGCCGCGAGTACGGGGTTCGCCTCGCGCCATCCCACGACACGCACCTCGCCTTGTCCCACCGGTTCCGCCAGTGCGCGCGCCAGACGGCTGGCGACCAGTTCCGTGGCCCTGCTCCTCTCGAGGACCACCGCAACATTGGTCACGTCGCTCCCGGAACCGAGCCACTCGCCGGCCGTCGCGAGCGGGATGTGGATCGTCGCCTGGTCGATGGTGGGCACACGGCTCCGGAAAATCCCGACGACGCGGAGGAGCTGCCCCGAAATCTCGCCCTCCGCATCCTGCGCCTGCACGACGAAGCGTGATCCGATCTCCAATCCGAGACTCTGTGCCAGCTCGACGCCTACATAGCCTGCCAGCCGGTCATCGGGTTCGAGGTAACGTCCTTCGATTACCTCCTCATCGATTGTGCCGAAGGTCGCCTCGGCGACGGGGTCGACGCCCACGATCTGTGCCGGCCGCGCGCCAGCCGCCGAACTCGCCAGCCCGTTGATTCCGAGCTTGGCGGAGGAGGCCACGACATGCTGCGCGATCTCCGGCGATGCCAGAGCCGCCTCCGTGGCGCGGCTGACTTCCGCCGTCAGCCGATCGTCTATCCCGCGGCTCAGCCGGTACTCCGGCCGCTCGACAGTCACGTGCCCGCTCCCCAGGCGCACACCGGAATCGACCCACTGCTCGTGGCTCCCGTCGTCCATCGTCATCGACCAGACCAGGAACGCGCCGCCGACGACCATCGCCGAGGCGGTCAGCACGGTGCGCCGCAGATAGCGTCGGAGGTTCCGTAGGGCGAGCCGGACGAGGATGCGGAAGATCACGGCTACACCCCTGACAGCGTGTCGGCGGGCGGCACCCGGGCCGCACGGACCGCCGGGTACAGGGCGGAGAGGAGTGCGGTCAAGATCAGCCCGACGGTGGCCCAGCTCCACGCCGGCACGTTGGTTCCGACGCGTAGAGTCGGCGTCAGGAGCACACCCTCCACAGTGACGGAGCCGTAGAGCCATGCGAGATCGGGCGGCGCCGCGGAGAACCAGACCAGCAGAGGCGCCGTGACCGCGGTGCCGAGGCCCAGCCCGATGACGCCGATCGCGACCGCTTCGCACAGCACCGTGCCGACGACAGACCGAGGCGACGCGCCCAGCGCCAGCATGACCGCGAACTCCCTGCGGCGTTCGAAGGTGGCCATGAGCATTGTGTTGGCGATTCCGAAGCTGGCAACCGAAAAAATGAGGACGATGAAGATCCAGTACATTGCATCGGCCAGCGCCACATACTGGGCGAGCACGGGGCTGAGCTCCGTCCACGGCGCAACCAGCACAGCGCGTTCAGACGCCCCGATGCCGGCTGCGAGGCGAGTCGCAGTCGCTTCGGCCTGCGACGGATCGACAGTCCCGACTACGATTTCATGGATCCGACCCGGATCGAGGACCACGAGCGTCTGCAGGTCGGCGACCGGCATGACCATGGTACTGGCGTCGAACTCGAGGAGCCCCGTGCGGAATACGCCGGTGACGGTGTACAGGTCGTTGGCCATCGAGCCATCCGCCCCCGAGCTGACGACGACGAGCTCGTCGCCGACCGTCACGGCGAGCTGCCTCGCCATCTCGTCCCCGACAACCGCTTCGTATCGGCCGGTGGCCGGAAGGCGGCCCTCCACGAGGGGATCGAGGAACCGGGTCAGCGCGACCTCGCGCTCCGGGTCGACACCCAGTAGGATGCCGGCCGATGTCGCCTCGCCTGAACTTACGAGTCCGCTTGCATATACACGCGGGGCGGCGGCCACCACAGAGGGATCGGACTCGATCGTGCGGAGCAGCGCCTCCACGTCGGCGCCATCGCGGCCACCGATCGTCTCATACAGGCTGCGCTCAGGCCTGTAGTCGACGTCGTGGATCTCGATCTGTCCACTGACGAGTGAAGTGGCGTTCTCGACAAGTTCCGTCGAGATCCCCTCCGCCCACGCAACCATGAACACCACCGCGAAGTAGCCGACCGCGAGACCGAGGGCGGTGACTACTGTCCGTTTCGGGTTACGGCCGAGGTTGCGCCACCCGATTCGCCACCATCTGTCCAACACCCGCCGCTACCGTCCGCTCTGGAGCATCCGTAGCGAGAAGAACGACGGATCGACGTCGATGTCGAACTCGAGTGCCTCGTAGCGGATCGTCGTCCGTTCGTCCGGCTTGTCCGCCGGATACATGTCCATGACTCCGGGAACGAGCCGCCCGCTGAACTCGGAGTAGTCTCCGTGTTCTATGGTCCTGGCCAGTTCGCCGTCCTCGTCATAGAACCTCGCCCAGATCGGCATGTCGTCCGACTGCCGGATCCGGTACTCGATGTATCCCCAGACGACCGGGACTTCCGGCTTTGGTGTCAGCCGAAAGTCCCAGACGGCCACGCCGTCCGATCCGTCGCCATCGAACATGAGTTCGATGTCGTAGTCCTCGACGAGCCTGCTGTCCTTTACCAGGTCGTCGTTCGTGAAGTGCGATCCCATCCATGATCCGCCCATCATCGCCGCCGGAACTTTGATCGTCCTATCGACCTTGGGGAGGTAATTCCAGATGTCCTCCTCGGCCTTGAGTGTTGCCGTCCCGGCCTCCCGCTGCGGCTCCAGCAGGCGGACGAGCGAATAGTCCGTTCCGAGCGACCATATCTCCATCGTCATCCGACGCTCCCAGTTCTCGGTCACGACCTCCATCGCCGCCACGCCCCGGCTGGAATCACCGCGGAGCAGCCGGTCGACGCGGTCGACAATGGCGTGTGCATCCACCTGGGCTCCAGCAGGCGCCGCCGCTACGGCGAGTTCCACGATTGTGCCCGCGAGCGCGACCAGCAGGACCATGCCGAGCTTGCGTGGCACTCGGAACCCCCGGCCTGTTGCTGACATGTGAATGCACCGTGAAGGGGGGCGGGAGTCGCCCGCGTCTGCTGCCGTGCGAGCGAGGCTGCCGGATCGAAAGAGGTTGCATGCACGCTGACCGCGGCACGGTCGACACCTGCATCATGCCAAGTTAACAGTGCACATGCCAGACGGCATCAAGGTCCGAGAAGTGTGTTCCCCACCAGAACGCGCCGCGCGGGGCCGCATGGCGGGAGTTTGCTACGGGAAACCCTCCGGCCGATGTTGCTGTCCGTAAAGGCCCCATCGATGTGTTCCTCCATCGAGGAGAGAGAGTGTGTTCCGTCCCGCGTGTCCTCGGCCCCCTGTCAGCGACGCGGAGCACCGAGAGGCTCCGGCTGCCGATGAAGGCCGGACGACTGGAGTCAGCGATCAGCATCCGCTTGCCGTGCCCTGCGCCGCCGTCTAACCCTCCGGCCGATGGGCGGCGGCGCCCCTCGTGGCTGCCGCGTTGTTCGACGGCCTCGGTGTCCCTGCGATCCGTTGCTCGTCGCGACCAGCGGGGCTTGACGGAGCCGTCAACGCAAGACACGACTGCGACTTGACGTTACGGTGTAGTCGTGCTATATGTGCGCGGGGTACGCGTACGCGCAACAATAGACGTTGCTCCATCGTGCAACACGAAGGAGGTGGCCATGAGAAGCGGCGATGACATGCTGCGGCAGATCGTTGACAAGTCCGCCTTGGACACGGATTTCAGGCAGCAGTTGCTCGCAGACCCCAAGTCTACCATCAGTGGGGAATTGGGAATCACGATTCCTGACTCGATGAACATCCAGGTTCATGAGAGCGACATGCAGACGGTGCATCTGGCGCTGCCGCCGGATCCGAACATCACCGAGGAGCAGCTCGAGGCTATCTCGGCTGGACTTTGCTGCTGCTGGTAGTCCGATTCCCGGCTATCTAGCCGGGCGCGGTGAGAAACGCGTCGGAAACCCGCATTCCTGAACAGCTTGGACCCCCGCCCCGCCCCCCCGATCCCGGGGGCGGGGCGGGGGTTCGCCATATCCGGCTGAGGCCTATCTCAACCCTCCTCCATTAACCCCCCTGTATTCGGATCGGCGCACAACACCATGCCCGAGTCTGGGGTGTTCACGGGAAACGAACGTCTCGAAACCGAGCACCCTCCAGGTGCGTCTTGGCCACACCGGGAGTCAGCCCCCCGTGGTATGCTCCCGGCGGACGCATGGTCCCCCTGCCGCGCGAAGAGCGGTGGAGAATGGTTCGGTGCCAGAGGGCGAGCGGCCCCGTCGTGTCCCGAAGAGGCTCATGCCGGGCCTGGGCCCGGCCGCTGATCTGACTCCGGTGTGACTCTTCGCCGATTTGGATTTTCATGCCCCGAGCGCGGCCCGTCGCACGGCATTCAATGCTTGGTCCCGTGCCGCGATTCGGGCTATTGGGATACCGCTCCGGACAGCACCATGAACACATAGGCTTTAGCTTTGCGAAGCTGATTTCCAGATATCACTAGCTTTATGTGGTGAATGCCACGCAGCAGAACATAACGCCCGGCCTTGCCGAAGATCGGTGTCGGTCTCGAAACCCAGCGTGTAAGCGCTTCGAGCTTGCCGGGAACCACAATGTCTTCATGGCTCATGGCCTCCAGGAACGGATCCCAGTCGGTCAGGCCGTCGAGCCAATAGCGCGAGTCTTTTGTATATCTCTGCTTTACGATCAGCGTGAGGCCAAGTGTCGGGCCGAGACCTTCCTTCTGCACGTCGATATTTGCGCCTGTCCTAGCAACTTCGACCCGTTCCCTGAAGCGGTCGATGACGGATTCGACAGACGAAATCTGACCGGGCCAACCCGCGGTTTCCAGATAGGAACATATTGCCTGTCGTGACTTGAATCCCATGATTGCCAGGCGGACCGACCGCGAACGAGACGGAAATATGCCGAAGGAATCCATCCGCGTATCTTCCGGCTGCGCCAGATAGGCCCGTCTGACGTGTTCCCGCCCAGCGTCACCGATGTCCCAACCGATGCAGGAAACGAGCGCGGAAACCACAATATCGACATCGTTTTCCTGGCCGCAGGCTCCGAGGATCGGACGCTCGCCGGGTCGAAGGAACATCCCGGGAAGTGAGCACTCGACGCCCCGCGCTGATCCGATGTCATACTCGAGCATCAACTTCCGGCCGACGATTTCACGGAGGGGCGAGTTTATTGAGTCCATCTGCCTGAAGAGGCGCGTGATCGCCCGTGCGGTCTCATCCGTCCTGTCGGCTCGTGCCCGTGCCCGGAAGTATTCTGCTGTTCTGGTCCCGCTCGCCAAGGAGGCGCCGAGATCCGCTGCCGGACGGCGGTCATGCAGCGGCAGTTCAAACCCGAATGGAAGGGCGCCCATCGTGATTGGAAGTGTCGTGGCACAACTGAGTACGCGTTGCCATTCCCGATCTCCGATGAGAACTGGTGAAATACTGTTTCGAAAATGTCCGAGCAGGTCCCCCATGGACTCGCCCTCTTCGGCGAGTCTCTCCTGGGTGAGTGTGACTGCCCGGTCAAGATCCATCGCGTCTTCTCAAGCGACTACAGGTGCCGGATTCAGGTCGGCTTCAGCGAGAGGGTGCTGGCGGTGGCCCATGCTCACGGGAACGTCGTACAGTCGTCCCGGCGCAAATCGGGGCCAGAAATGGCGCATGCCCGGTACGATGACCCTTGCGACGGGCATCCCGATGTCGGGCCGCGTCTGATCCAGCACCAGGAATTCCATATTCCTGGCCTCGACAGCCGCTATGCAGTGTTGTATGTCCTCGCGCGTGTCGGCCGATTCGATCACAGGGTATTTCGAAGCCGTGCAGAGCGGCTTCTCCACCGAGGGCTGCAGCCAAGAACAGTCAGCGATTCGAGCGGTCTTCCACCACCAGAGTACAAGCGGGTCATCGATGATCGGCCGGCCGCCGCGCCTCTTGGGATGTGGGAGCAACCAGGAAAGGCACTGGTTCAACTCGCAGAGAGCGCGGAGCGCCGCGATGTGCGGGTCAGCGTGGGCGCCCGCGCCGTAGATGATGTCCTCGGTTTCGCCATCGAGTCTGCGTGACAGGGCGACGAAGGTCGGAATGCCGATATCGGAGGTGACGTCGAGCATCCACAGGTCCCGCGAGTAGCCGGCATAGTGGGCCGGGGCCGATACCAGGTAGTCGTCGTCGAAACCGGAAAGATCGACCCCTGGAACCCGCAGTCTGTTATACCACCAGATGGCGAACGCATCGCGCTCGACCAGTTCGAAGAAACCCTGCAGTATGGCTTCCTCCAGGGTATTGCCCGCTGCGCATCCGTTGGAATCTGCGATCAGGTCCGTGGGACAGCGCTGTTCTGCCTGCATGCTGTAGAGAAGCGACGTCGGCAGATAACGATGCCGCTGCTGCGTAAACGACCATACGGGGGTCCAGTCGAGCGCGATGTCGGGATCGAGACGTGTCGGAACGATGTTGTAGGGGTGGCCCTTCGCGTTGATCGTCGCCGCGTTGTCAAGCTGCTGTTCGCTGAACAGCTGTGCATCGTTGGGATGGATTGCCTCCTCCTCCGCGGCGAAATCGATGAATCGTTTGCGTATACGTATCTCGTCCCCGTGCAGGGCGCCCGAATAGCGCTCGACCGCCTCGCAGAGGGCGCTGACCTCTGATTGGACTGATGTGCTCCCCTTTCCGGCGCTCTTGCTTCGGAGACTCCGCCTGAGCGAACTCAATCTCCGGTTTCTCATCCCGAGATTGCTCCCGGCCCAGTGGACGTGCAGCCAGGAATCGGTCTCGTCGGTGGTCCGCGTCAGCCAGGTCACGACCCCGCTGATCGGGTTCACCAGGTGGCGGTACTCCGCCAGGGTGACCTCGGGCGCCACGGTCCGCGCGCCCCCGCTGTTCCGATGGGCCCTGGGACTCGCCTTTAGATGGAGCGGAGACGCGGGCCGATCGGGCCGGCGATAGGCTTCGTCGCCACATGCCGGACACTGCGGTCGGCGCGTGACCCGATGCCGTGAAGTCTCGAGTGTTCCGACGTCGATTGCAACCACGTGCGCGTGAATCGGCGCCGCCTCATCCAACACCAGCCACTTGACGATCTCCGCAGCAATCAGCCCGTACAGCGCACGCGCCACTCCCGGCTGAGTGGCAAACGGCTTGAAGGCGGCCTCCTCTCCGGCAATGTTCCGCAGGAAACTGTGGACTTCCTGATGGTTTCGCAGGCGGTAGGCCAGGCAGTCCCAGCAGGGACCTTCTCCACCCGCAGGAAAGACGGGACCGAAGAGCGCCTCCATCCCCCTCGGCCGCACCAACGTCCACGCCCCCCCCGTCTCGAGCTGGTGTCGATTCGCTGCTGCCAAGTGCGCGTCGAGATAGTCGTCGCAGCAAACGACGGTCAGCGTGGGATCGCCGGTGCCCACACGGGCGCCACTCTCCTCCAGGTACCGGGCCAACGGAACGTCGGTGCCCAGTACGCCGACACTCGATTCCGCCAGCCGTCGCTCGACCCAACGTGGCGATGCACCGAGTGAAGACCAGTAGGCGGCCCGATTCTCATCCATCCCATGCTCGGCAGAGACCACATAACCCTTGCCGGAGAACGAGACGATCGTGGCAGATACGGCAGCGTCTAGGTGTGTGTCCCGAAGGGCCGCAACGATCTCATCATATGGTCGCCGACCGTCCAGGAGCGGTAGCAGGTCGCAGTACAGCCCGCCGTGAAGAAGCGTGTTGAACGACTCGGAAACCAGCAGTGCGCGCTCGTCACCTATGTCGCGGAACTGCAGGTGCGGCGTGAGCGCGGGAAATGCGATCCTGCCGTGGTCCGCGGGAGTAGTTCTGGTCAGTATCCCGTGTTGACGATTCATGTCGATCTGCGTTGCCAGCTGCGACTTCCGTGGCGGATACCCCGCCTATTCGGCGCAGGGGAGGAGTCCCGGGCCCGGTGGCAGTCCATGGCACCGACAACGTAAATCCGCCTTGGGTTGTCCCGTCGCCGGCTAATCAACACAGTTACAGATCCTTCACTGCCCCAAGACTTCGACAATACGCGACATGGCTTCGATACAGAATGCAGTGGTGATTGCTTCGGAGCCGTGCCCGATCTGCCCCAGTACGCCCCACCTCAGTGTCTGGTCACCAAACGCGAGCTGCTCAGGCCAGCTTCCGTCTTCACGTTGGGAATCCAAGAACCGTTCCATCTGTTGTCCGGTGTCGATCCTCTCAAGCATCCGGACATTGTAGAGTGCAGACACCGCCTGAGCCGTCTGAAGGATGTCGCCGGCTTCTCCTTTCTCCCCGAACAGGTCCAGGATACGACCGCCGAGCGTGGGGCGCAGGGTGTGGAGGGCGGGTCTGCCACGTACCATGGCACGTGAGGCGGCATAGTAGGTCGTGACCGTATCGGGGTACCACTTGGATGTTCCCTCCACCTTGCCGTCGCCGATCAGGGCCTCCAGCCATCTCTGGGCATCTCTGGTTTCCCGGTGGTCGCCGAGGTGGGCAATGACATTTGCGTTGACTACGGGATCAGCCTCGATACGGAATCTGGACGCGACGTCAGGCTCGTCGTCTTCCAGAATCCAGGTCAAGAAACGACCCTCTTCATCACGGTTGGACAACATTCTTGGAACATTGCGACCCAGAAAGATCCATGGGTGACTCCCGATGACGAGCGAACAGAGAGCGGTGCTGTCAAGATCCTGGGGGAGATGGCGATAGTAGCGCCAAAACCCGGGGCGCTCAATGGTATCGACAAGGTAATTCCTGGTGGCGTTGCAGATGGTATTGGCGCGTGCTTCCCTGCAACTTTCGAGGGCCAGCACGCACAGAGCCGATACGAACGGGGGCTTCTCGAAATGGCGCGGAATGTCCGGGCGAGCGACGTTGAACCGCACGCAGCGCCAGGCCCCGTTCTCGTCCATGTCGGACTCCAGGAAAACGAGACCGCGGCGTATGCTGTCCCTGGCCGCCTCCGCTAGCGCCTCAGAAGTGCCCCGGCTCCCCTGCATGCCCGTCGGCCCCGAGAGGGGGGGACGGGCGGGGGGTGCGGGGTCGTAGAGTGTCTTCCTCAGGAAAGCGAGTGATGCTGCGCCGGCCCTTGCCGCTTTTCTTTCGGCGGGACTGAACCTGTCAGGTGGCGGAACCACCAGATGCGTGGTTGTGGCAGTGTCTTCGTGCACTTGAATCTCATGGTCTTCGACGAGTGTCACACCGAGCTCCTCCTCGATCGTGTCATTCGGTTTCTCGATGAGGCGCTTGCGAAATTCGGTGTCTTCGGCAGCTCTCGAAATCAGGAGATCTTCTGCGTCAATGGGGCCATTCATGGGTGTGCGCCGTCTGGGTAGTTGTCGGTCGACTGTGAGCTATCCTGGATTCCCGCACGCCGGACGATTTCATGTCAGGACCCGGTTGCAATTCGGAGTCTCGCAGCAAATGCCGCAGTGCCGTCTGGTTGCACCTCCGGCCGATGATGACGGGACCAGCCGTTTCAGTACGACGGACAGTTCGAGCCGTTCCGCAGGATGGAAGTCCCCGGCGGCCGGGCGACGACCAGGCCAGCCGGCGTGGAGCGGCATCGGGGGACCGCGACGGTCCGCCGCGCGTCGGCATATGCATCTTGCACACCGTGGGCGACTCCTTTGACCTGTATTGCGGGCGAGCCGAGAGACGGATGGCGGTTACGCGAAAGGGGCCCTCGGAGGATACGCGACCGCGGGTGCGAGACACCACGCCCCGAAGGCCTGCCCGGCGCGGTCAGGCAATCTGCCGCTTGACCAGTTCCCTGAAGACTCCGTCAACCTCCATGAGTTCGGCGAAGGAACCGCTTTGTACCACTCTTCCGGCCTTCAGCACGTAGATGCGATCGGCCTGCTCGAGTGTGGAAAGGCGGTGGGCGATGATGACCCGGGTGGAAGTGAGGGCGGTGAGATTCTCCATCACCTTGGCCTGGCTTTCGTTATCGAGCCAGTTGGTTGCTTCGTCAAACAGCATGATCCGCGGGCTGCCTATTACGGAACGGGCGATCGTGATTCGCTGGCTCTCGCCTCCCGAAAGGACTGCTCCGCTGGTGCCGACCATCGTCATCATGCCCATGGGCATCGCCCTGATCTCCTTGTCGACCTCGGCGATCCGGACAGCTGCCCACACTTCGTCGCTCGCGACGCCATCGTGGTGGCTGATAAGGTTGTCCCAGAGATCCTGCGGGTGGAGTCCCACGGATTGAGGCGCTACGCCGATCTTTCGCCGTACTTGCCTGAGGTTCAGGTGCCGCAGATCACGACCATCATAATACACCGCACCGGTGGCTGGTCGGTCGATTCCAAGTGCGAGGCGGAACAGGGTGCTCTTGCCGGCACCGGACTCGCCGGCAATCGCGATGAACTCTCCGGGACGGGCTCGAATAGTGACATCGTCGAGAATCAACGGGCCGTCGGGATCGTAGCGGAAGGAAACATGGTCGAAGAGGATATCGCCACCCAGATACTCGACCGGCTCTCCCGCGACTTCAGTTTCGGGAACTCCCGAAAGGAGCGGGCGCATCTGATCGAACGCCGGCAGCGTGGCAGCGATCGTACCGAAGGACTCGGAGAGCCGGGCGACGGCCGACTGGAAAGCGATGGTGACAGCGTAGACGACGAGGAAGGCACCGATGGGGACGTTCCGATCGTCCGACAGGGCCAGCGCAAGGAGAAGTACACCGGTGGCGAGAAAGGGCAGGGCAGCACCGAGCGCGCGCGAGTGTTCCTCGAGTGCGCCGATTTCGACTTCCGCACGTTTCTGCTCCCGATAGTCTCGAGCCCAGATGGCGAAAGCCGATCCCTCCGCATTTTCGACACGCAGCTTGGCAATCCCGGTCACGATCTGAAACAGTCGGCCAGCCACACGCCGCGACGCACTGATCATCCGTCCATAAGGCGAAATCTGGCGGTAGCCGAGCAAGAGGGCAGCCAGGAGGGAAGCCAGACTCAAGGCGAGGGCGATGATTCCGAGACTGCGGTCGTACAGGAAGATGACGCCGAAGGCCGGAACGAAAAAAATGATCGAGAGGATGCTATCGGCCAACACTCCCTGCAGGCCGTCCCGGAGACTCTGGAACGTCATTCCGGACATGGCGAGATCACCGGCCGGATGGCGGCGCAGGATGCTCTGGGGGAGTCGGATCAGGCGGTCCCAGAAGGCAGCTTCGAGCCGCGACGCTGAGCGCCCCTCGAGCCGCATCATCGCCGTGCTCTGCAGCATGTGGACCAGCGCACCGAGGAGGCCAAGCCCGGCTACGGCTACGGCGACCGCATAGATCATTCCGCCGCCGCCGTCCGTCATCACCGCGCCTGCAACGAGGCCTAGGCCGAGCGCCGGGAGCACCTTGATCAGCCCGCCGACAATCCCGGTAGCCACGAGCCGTGCCAGATCCGCGGCCGATCCGTCCAGGCCGATCCGCAGCAGGTCTTTCGGCTTCACGTCCCCGGATGGCAGCGGCCGATAGAACATCCAGGCCTCGTCCGCCAGCAAGTCCGCGCGCTCCGCCGTAAGCCGCACGCTCCGCTTGGTCACCGGATCGACTTTCCAGTATCGCCCTAACATGCCCGGCAGCAGCGCTACCGGCTGGCCGTCTTCGGCGTGGAAGCCGAGCATGGCGGTGCTGTCCCCGCGCCACCAGGTGCTCTCGGCCTTGAGTCTGACCCGCCGGGCGCGTACGCCTGATGCATCGAGAACGTCAGCCAGGCTGATCGGGGAACCGGAAGTTCCCGAGCGTGTCGGAATCTTGAAATCGATTCCTTCACGGCGACCGACGATCTTCAGGGCATCCGCCAAGGAAGTGTCCTCGACGTCGGCATCCCTCTCGGTCGGCAGGTCATAGATGTTGTAAAGGCGCCGTCGGGCGGAGTTTTCGGCGGTGTGGCGGCTGGTTGTCCGCGCGAATTCGAGGTTCGCCTCGTCGAATACTGCCAGCCGGCGGTTAAGGCGTTCCAGTGCGAAAGCAACCACGTGGAACCACCGGAGAGCGGGGAGGAGCATTCCACGCCGCGCCAGCGCCTCGGTCGATTCCGAGGAGAGTGTCGCCTCGTCGAAGAGCGTGAGCCAGCTCGTCCGCGTCAGCGGGATCATGGCCGCGTGCGGGCCGACTGCCGTGCCAAGTTCGGCCGGGTCGACGATACCCATGAACTGGCTTGCTCCGGGCGGTGGTTCGGATACCCAGACGACGTTGCGCCGTACAGACAGCGTGCAGGGCGCCAACTTCCGCGTAGTGCCGGGCTCAGCCAGTGCGGTCGGACGGGGAATGCGGCTTGCGAAACGTGACAACGTGTCGGTAATGGCAGCCAGCCACGTGTCGACCTGTTCTGCCAGTTCTGCTGTATGAGCCGCAGACAGCGAGGATGCCGGCAGGCGCCTCAGGAGGGTGCCGGGCTGTCCCTTGGCAACAATGCTGAGCGTGGTCTCCTCCCCGTGATCTCCGCCATCTGGGACGACTCCCGGCAGTAACCACCCCGATTTCCGGTGAAGGAGATGCTGCGGTGCAGACACCTCAACGCCGTCCTTCAACTCCACGAGAAACAGATTGACGGCGCCCTTCTCGATGAACCAGACGCTCTCCGGGTCGTCCAGTGTCACGGGCAGGTTGCCCGCACATCGAACCGAGGTGCCGGACCGGGTGGCGAGATCGGCGATTGATGGACAGGCCACCGGCGTCTCCCGGGTCATCCTGATCTAACCAGCTTGTAGTACGTGCCCTCGTGGTCCGTGATCAGCTCGTCGTGCGTGCCCCGCTGCACTTCGACGCCCTTTTCGAGAACGACGATTTCGTCGCAGTCCCGCACGGTGCTCAGCCGGTGCGCAACGATCAGACAGGTGACGCCGCGCCGCCGCAGGGCATCATCGACATATTCCTCCGTCGCAGCATCGAGGGCACTGGTTGCCTCGTCCAGAATGAGAACCGTCGGGTTGCCTACGAGTGCACGGGCGATCTCGAGCCGTTGCCGCTGGCCGCCACTGAAGTTCACTCCACCTTCCTCGACGCGGGTCGCATATCCGTCCGGTCGCGCGAGGATGTCATCATGGATCTGGGCGTCCCGGGTAGCGGTGACGATGGCTTCATCCGGAACAGCGGGATTCCACAAGGTGATGTTGTCTCGCAGGGACGCGGAAAACAGGACGACGTCTTGGTCCACCATCGAAATGGAGCGCCGGAGCACATCCTCCGGGATTTCATCCCGCAGGTGGCCGTCAAACAGGATTTCCCCCGACCAAGGCTGATAGATACCGGATACCAGACGTGCCAGCGTGGATTTCCCAGAACCGCTCGGACCCACGATGGCAACTCGCTGGCCCGGCTTGATCACGAGGTTGAAATCCCTAATCAGCGGTGCCCGGCTCTTGTTGAATCCGAAGGTGACGTTGCGCACCTCGAGATGCCCGGCGAGCTGAAGTCGTCCCCTGAACGTGGGGATTACCTCCGACTCCGAACTCCGGCGGCTGACAACCGGGTCCTCAGCGGCATTCGAGACGTCGTCCAGCCGTTGAAGGTCAGTTTCGAGTGCCTGGCGTTTGTCGGAGAACTCCAGGAAACGTCCGATAGGGGCCAGAAACATCTCCGACAGGAAATAGAATCCAACCAGCGTCCCCAGGGTGATCTCCCCGCCAATGACCAGAAAACCTCCGATGCCCAGGACGGCGGCACTTCGGAGCGCCGCAACCAGGCCCGGGAGCGCGTAATTGACAGCGCCGAGTTCGGCATAGAGCTGGCGTGCATGCAGTTCACGAGCCTGCTGGCCGCCCCAGCGCGAAAAGAAACGGTCATCCGATCCGGTCATCCGCAGATTGTCGGCGTGACTCAACATCTGCATGCCGACGCCAATCAGCATGCCCTGTTCGCGCCTCATCGCCTGGGTGCGGATGGCGCGGGGACCACGCAGCATATGTGCCGCCGTGCCGTGCACGAGCGCCAGCAACAGCACGATCAGAGTGAGCCTGATATCGTAGGCGAGCATCGCGACGAGTAGCACGGCGCTCGTTGCCATATCGAGAATCAGAACAAGAAACTGGTCCGTGAGATTCTTCGAGATCCTGTCGATGGACGAGACCCGGTCCGTCAGATCGCCGACCGGCCTGTGCTCGAAGAACACGATCGGTAACCGCAGCAGCCGTGACAGTCCCTCGCTGTATCCGATTACGGAGATTCGCGTTGCGAGCCGCTTGAGGAATCGGTGCTTGAAAACGGACAGGACGTATGCCAGGACTCCGGCGCCAAGGAGGATCGCGACCAGTCCGCCCCAGGGCGCACCGTTTCCCAGAACGTTGTCCACGAACACGCTGAGGGATACCGGAACGGTCAGTGCCAGCAAGGACAACATGAGGACGCAGGCGATGACCCATGCCAGGACACCCCATGCTCCGGCGAGACCAGCACGCAACCGACTGAGAAGACTGGGCGGGTCTCCTCCGGGCCTGAAATCGGCACCGCGCTGGAACCGGAGCGCGATCCCGCTATATCCCTTGTTGAATTCCTCGGCGGTAAGCCTTCGCCGCCCGGTGGAGGGGTCGTTGAGGTAGAAGTTGCGCTCGTCAAACCCCTCGAAGACCACGAAATGGCTGAATTGCCAGAAAAGAACAAGGGGCAGCTGCAATTTCTTGAGTTGATCGGCTTGGACGCTGAGACCGGAGCAGACAAGCCCGTAATGCCGGGACGCCCTCAGAATGCTGGCCGCACTGCTCCCGTCCCGGCTCACCTCGCACTTCTCGCGCAGCTCAGTCAGTGGTACCCACCGTCCGAAGTAGGCCAGAATCATGCCGAGGCAGGCAGCGCCGCATTCCGACGCATGCATTTGCAGAAGAATCGGGGTGGCTACTCTCTGTCTCGATTTACTGGATGCGGCCTTGCCGGCGCCCGCCTTGGAGGCGCGTGGGAGCATGCGACTAGCTCCCCATTCGGAGAAGTGCGACCGGGGAGTGCCTGCCGAGTTCGATCACGATTCGGCATTCCATTCCCGCGAGCGAAGAAAGTTGCAGGCGTTCGGTCAGCGTGATGTCTATGCGGTATGCCGACACCGGCGCTTCGGAGTTGAACGCTGCGATTGCTTCGGGAGGGGGCACGGCGGAAACTGCAGAGACCTCGCCGTCAAGCGTGGTGGTGCGGCCATCGGCCACGCCTATGGCCGTCATCGCAGGCATTCCGGGACCGATAGCGGCCGCGAGGTCGGCATCGACCCAGATGAGCGCCTGAACAGAGCCGCTGTCCCCGGCGCTGACGATGACTCCCTCCACTGCAACGGTACGAGAGACGTTTCCAAAGAAGAGCCATGCAGAGAAGATGACCAACAGGAGAGCGACGAGGGAGACAAGGAGGCGTTCTCGGGGTGTGGAGATCGTCAGAAGCCGGTCGAGTTGTTCACGTTCTTCCTTTGCTTCGGCAACGGTATTCTGAAACGAACCAAATGGATTATTGAACACGACCGCGCTTAGCCTCCTACTGTAGGTACGGCAAGGACAGGAATCCGGGTTGTCCGGCCATGCAGGACACCCTGCCGGTCGGGGGAGAGGCGGACGATGGCGGGGCCGGGAAGAGGGCGGCATCCAGGCGGGGACACCGTCCTGACTCTTGACCTCGGGGTGGGTGCGGGCTGCCGACAACATTGTACCGGCCCACAGGTGCGCGGTGGCTGTCCCGACTGGTGGCGGGCTGTGGGTGACGCCGGCCCGTGGGTTGCCGGGCGACGGACCGGCACATGTGGGCCGACCTGGCCGAGAAGGCGCCGACGATGGCGGCTGGGCGGTGCGACCCGGGAAACGGGCTGGTGCATGGATCGGACCTGGGGCTCGCAGTAAACGTCGCCCTCGGGGTGAGTTGCCGGCTAGCGGGAATCATGCAGCCGAAGTTGTCCGGCTGGCGACCCCTAGCACAAATATGGCGAATCACGGCGCGCCTTGGCGCGTGTTGAGCGGCCGGTGAACCGATGGGATTCGGGTCGCCTTCTTCAAGCTCGGTCGGATCGGTGTTGCCCGGATCCCTAGGATCGAACATCAAGGATCTCCGACGGCTGGTCGCGACGACGGTCTGCTCGGTCCGGTCGTCGGCCGGATCGATTGCGATCACGATAACCTGGTGGGGCAGACACCGGGCGGGGCCGCCGGTTCCGAACCGAACGCGATCCCTCAGCCGTGAAGCTGATTCGCCTGCGTGCCGACACGCGTTGAAGCTCCGTTCTGAGGCATGTACGAACTGTCCGCTGGACCATATGCACCCGGCGCACCCGGGTCGTATGACCGCACCGGGGCGTGCCCTCGCGGCTTGCCTTGAGCCATGCCGTCGGATGCGCGTCAAGAACGCCCTCGCGACGCACGGCCCTTGCGGTGTTGCAGGATCCGGCGGCTTTGGCCGATCTCCTCGGCGATCCCGAGTCTGCACCGTCTGGCGAACTGCCGGCGTGTTGGTCTAGCAGCCGGCACCTCCGAATCCGGCCCCGGAGGACGCTCGGCGGCTGCGGCCGCCACCCCAAACCGAATCGTCCCATCCCTCCGTGTGACCATCGCTCTCCCCCCGGCTTCGGCAGACCCGGAGCTGGCAAGGTGTCTCACCCTGATCGGTAGAGAGTCCCCCTCCGGCCTGACTGGGCTCGCCTCCCCGGTCGACCGGAGTGAAACGGCATCCGTCATGCCGGCGCCGCTCCGGCGGTGCCGGCATGGTGTTATGTTCCTACTCGCAAGACATCCAGACTTCCGAAACGGGGCGATTGGACGACGCCCGTGGGGGTTGTTGGGAGGTGCTGCAGCCGGGCGCTAAGCATTTGCGGAAGATTGCGGTCGTCGGTCGAGGAACCGCCGGATCCCTCGCGGCCGCCACCGTCACGCGTCTTCACCCGGACAGCGACCACGAGCTCCACCATATATATGACTCGCGGATCCCCGTGATCGGAGTGGGTGAAGGCAGCTGGCCCAGCCTGGTCCAGGAACTGCACAAACTGACGGACCTGCCCCATGAGACTGTCCAAAAGCGACTGAAAGGGACCCGCAAGTACGGAGTCTCTTTCGAGGGGTGGGGCCGGCGCAACCGGGAATTCACGCACTACTTCACACCGCAGCAGGTATCATACGCGTACCATCTGTCTGCCGACTTGATGGCGGACCTGCTGCACGAGAGCACGCGCGCGCGTCACATCGACGCGCGGGTGCTCACTATCGAGAAGGTAGAGGGGCGCGCACAGGTGGAATTCGAGGACCGGGCGCCGGAACAGTACGATCTGGTCTTCGATGCCCGTGGGTTTCCGCGAGAACTTCATCCGGAGCGGCACATCAACATCTCCTTTATCCCCACCGATACGGCTGTCATCCGGCGCTGTCCGGCAAGGATGTATGGCGAGTCGGACGGGCTCATTCTCGAACATACCTACACGCGCGCGGTCGCGCGTCCGCACGGCTGGATATTCGAGATTCCGCTTACAGCCCACACGTCCTACGGGTACATATTCAACCGCGGCGTGTCCACGATCTCCGACGTTGAATCCGACTTTGACGCCTTCCTCGAAACCGACGGCGTGTCGGAATATGAGCAGCGCGCCGTCATTCCGTTTCCGAACTTTGTCCACCGGGGGATGTATGACGGCGCGGTGGCCCGCATAGGAAACGCTGCTGCTTTCATGGAGCCCCTCGAGGCGACGGCGATCGTGTCCGCACAGCTCCAGATCGGGATGGTGCTCCACCTCCGCCTCAACCGTCCGATAGAGCACGTCGAGAGCGATGCACCGGTCGTCAACCGGTTTCTCGTGGACAGCATGCTCCGCTACGGCCTCTTCGTCGGTTGGCACTATTCCTGCGGCTCGAAGTACAAGAGCGACTTCTGGCGCTACGCTCGGGATCACGCCTGGCCGCGGCACCGCGAGGCAGCAGATCCCGAGGTGGTGGGCTGCTCGGCGCTCCGGAAGTTCGATGAGATGATCCGCCTGATGAACCAGGCGGTCATCGACAAGTCGGACTGGAACCGGATGTGTGCGGTGCCTCTGACCAGTTATGCCCAGGTATCCCAGGGCCTCGGGTGCCGGGCCGATTCAGGTGGCTGATCCCAGTCGACCGCCAGTCGCCGGGGTCGGGAGTGACCTGGGTCCGTTTCGCCTGTCCCGGGCGATGGATCGGGTTGAGGCAGTCAGGTCTGCCGGGCTGGCTGGCACGGCGGAATCCGGGAGGGAACGGCTGGAGGTCAGGCCGGTCCGGTTGAGCGTTGCGCGCGCTGGAGCCGCTGGCCGGACGGCACGCGGCGTATTGTCAGAGGCGGGAGCGATTTCGGCCGGCCGCCGATGGGTCGACGCCAGCGCCTTCACTGGGGCAGCCGCAGCGGTCGCCTAGGTGCGAGGCCGTCCACCTCCGTGAGCTGCACGACCAGCCGGCTGCGGTACAGACCGCCGGGTGGTGGTTCGACTTCCCTATCCGCGTTCGCCCCATTCGTCGCGCGGTGCGCTCACGCTCCGTCCGGACCATCACCCAGGTGTGGGCCATCCACACCTGGAGAGCACGGGGCGATCATCCCCGACGGCTGCGCCGACGACGTGGAAACCGCCCTGCTCAGCAGCAGATGTCCCGCCCCATTGCGAAGACCCGCAGCTTCCCCCGGCGGCGTCCGTTTCGTTGCTTGACCGGCGTGCGGGGCCAAAATACACATAAATAAATATAGACAGGACAACCTGTGGTCGGGTACATCCGGGCAGTCGGTCCACATTCCCGAGGATCACGATGACAGCAAGCAGTGCCGGTGCCGTGGCGGCGATGGGCCGCCGGACGGTCGAGCCCTCTGTCTCGAACGCCCTCCCCCACTTTGTTCCGCTGACAGTCTTCCCGCTCGTCATCGCCGCCGCGACCTACGGCGGCTGGTGGATTGCAGGTCCCGTGGTCTTCTTCCTGCTCGCGGACCGGCTCGACAGGCTCTTCGGCCTCGAAGAGCGGAATATGGATCCCGCCACGACCCGCGAGAGCCAGCTGTTCCTCTACAAGCTCTCCCTCTGGCTGTGGGCGGCCTGCTGGCCGGTGGCATTCGCATTCACGCTCTGGCAGATGCTGGTTGCCGACCACCTGGCCGTGTGGGAAGTCCTGCTGATGGCCGGGATACTGACCGGCGTGGCGCAGACTGTCTTTATCGTCGGCCACGAGCTGGTTCACCGGCGTGTCCTCTGGGAGCGCCGGCTCGGCGAGTTTCTGCTTGCTTCCGTCTCCTACCCGCACTACGCCACCGAGCACGTCTACATTCATCATCCCCGCGTTTGCACGCCGGGGGACCCGGGTTCCGCACCGAAGGGCGTAGGCTTCTGGGAATACCTGCCTCGGGAGGTAACGAACAATCTGCTGGGCGCTTGGCGGTTCGAACGCAATCGCCTCGCGCGCCGCCAGCTGCCGGCCTGGCACTACACGAACGCGTTTTGGCGATATGCGGTCGAGGTCGGCATCTGGTACGGCTTGCTCCTCTGGATGGGCGGTCCGGTGGCCTTGCTGGTATTCCTCGTCCTCTGCGGCAGCGTCGTCTTCTCGATGAAGGTGAGCAACTACGTGCAGCACTACGGACTCCGGCGGATACGGATGCCCACGGGGAGGTTCGAGCCCGTCAAGCCGAGGCACGCCTGGAGTGCCGCCTACAAGTTCACCAACTGGCTTTACTACAACATGCAGCGCCACGCCGACCACCACACCTCCAACCGGCGCTATCCGCTGCTTCAGCATCACGGTGAGGCGGACTCCCCGCAGCTGCCGGGCAGCTACATCCAGATGAACGGCCTGGCGCTCTTCCCCGAGCGGTGGTTCGAGATCATGCATCCGCTGGTCGATCGGCAGCGCGCCCAGCTCTATCCCGAGATCGACGACTGGAGCGCCTACGACAGCAGGGCCTTCGCGGCACGCCCGGACGCCTTCGACGCGATCGCGGAAATCCACGGTGCGGCGCCACGCATCGCCAGCTGGATCAACCACTCCCCGCAGCTTCTTGACAGGCTGAGGGACCGGGAGTTCACCGACCTCGATCTGCCCGACGGCTTCGGGCCGGATCCGGAATTCGAGTCTATCGCCCGGCAGGGACTTGCGCGCCTGTATTGGACGCATGAGCTGAGCGTCGCCGAGATGAAGGACCAGCTCGAGGACGTCCCCGTCCAGGACGCGGGGGAAGCTGTGGAGGCGGCGCTGGAGTGGTCCAACGGCAAGGTCTTCCAGATCGCCGTGCACACGATGCGCGGCAGCCTCTCGCCGGCCGAGGCGGGCACCGCTCTATCCCGGGTGGCCGAAGCCTCCATGGCCAGCGTCCTCGCCGCAGTCGAGGAGGACTTTGCCGACCGGGGGACGCCACCCACGAGCGGCGGGGTGGCGGTGGCCGTGCTCGGGTCTCTTGCCACCGGCGAGGCGATGCCGGGTGTCGCGCTCGATGTCCGGGTGGTTTACGAGGGCGGACCCGACGCGCAATACAGAGCGCTCTGCCGCCGCTTCGGGAAGGCGCTGCGTGCGCTGTCGCGCGGCAACCTCCTGCTGGCACCGATCCCGCGCGGCGGTTTTCCGGAACCCCGGTCCCTTGCCGGTCTGAGGACCCGGCTGTGGGACCCCGGTTCGGCTCGCGAGGTTCTGAGCTTCGCACGCGCTCGCTGGGTCTTCGCCTCGGGCGACACCGGGACGGCGGAGCGGTTCGAACGGGTGCTCAGGGAAGCGTTGGGCAGCAAGGGTGTCCGCGGGGCTCTGATATCCGAGCTCCGCGACTGCGGAGGGAACGGGGCTGAACCGGACCTGACGTCGATAGCGCACATGCGCGGTGGTCTCGGGGACATCGAGCGCGCCGCCCTGTACCTGCAGCTGGCTTGCACCGGCGACTTGCCGGAGCTGCGGGACCGGGGGGCGGCTTCCGTGTTCCGGGCGGCGGGAAGGCGCGGGCTGATCGGGGCGGGCGCGGCCGGCCGGCTCGCCGAAGCGGCGATGCTGTGGCGGAACCTGGACGGCTCCATGCGGCTCGTCGTGGAAGATTCGGATGCCCTCAAGGGTGCCGCCCCCGGGGTAAAGGCCGTAATCGCCACGGCCGGTGGGCTCGAGGACTTCGGTGCGGTTGCTCCGGCGATCCGCGAAACCGCGTCCGGCGTCGCCGCCGACATCGACGGGATCGCGGCGCGCCAGCCGACGGGGGTGGCGTAAGCGCCGCATCGGTCGACTCCGGCCGTCCCCGGGCTCATCCTCACGTCTCTCCCGCGACGGGTGCGCACAGGGTCCGGGCGCGAAGGGGGAAGGAGCCTTCCCGGTACCCTGGAACGGGCTCCGGCAAGGAACTTCGCGGAAACCGGGACGTAGCAGGGCAGGGATTCACGCGACTGTACGTAGCCGGACAATTTCAGCGTCAGGGACTGCGATGCGCCACAGGACTCCACTTCTTATCGCGGGGCTGTTCCTTATCGGGGCGGGCGCGGCCGGAACCTTCATGGTCGTCTCTGCCGAGGGGCCGCCCATGGCCCCCGCCGCTACGGCTGCGTCGGAGGCATCGCTGGCGGACCCGATCGAAGTGGACCGGCCGGGGGTGCCGATTCCGCTCGACTGGGCCGAGCCGATCCCGATGACCGTCTACCTGACCCCGACCTGCGGGTGCTGCAGCGCCTGGGTCGAGCAGATGGGCCAGTACGGTTTCGAGGTGGCGCTCGAGTACCGTGTCGACCTCACCGGGGTCAAGCAGGGCTACGGAGTGCGTCCCGAGCTCTCCTCCTGCCACACCGCCGTCGTCAACGGCTACGTCTTCGAGGGGCATGTGCCAGGCGAGGACGTGCGCCGCTTTCTCGCCGAGGCTCCGCCGGTGCGCGGCCTGGCCGTGCCCGGGATGCCGATCGGGTCCCCCGGAATGGAGATGGGAGGGCACGTCGATCCGTACGAGGTACTGACGTTCACGACGACGGGACGCACCGAGGTCTACTCCCGCTACGGGAGCGGCGAGTAGCCTCAGCCCGGAGGGCGGTCAAGCGCTGCCGGCGCGGCGAGCACCGCGTCCGGGATCCCGAAGGCACGGACCAGCGCCGGTGCCTCGTCGCGCAGTTCGCGGCAGAGGCGGTTGACCAGATCGTGGACCGCTTTCGTCTGGACCGCCTCCATGTACCCCGCCTCCAGGTACCAGGCACGGTCCCGCTCGATCCGGGAGAGGGCGTAGAGGTCCGACAGCGCGCCGAGGAGCCGGGCGGCGGTCCCGCCCTCGCTTTCCCTGCACCGCTCCACACCAGCCCGGAAGCTGTCCAGAATGCTCCGCTCGATGTGCGCGCGAGCGAGGTGGACGAGGTGGTCCTGACACTCGTTCATCGCGTGGAAGGAGTCCATTCCCCGCTCGATCCGGTGCTTGAGCCTCCGCGCGGCGGTGTGCAGGAGCCGGGACTGGCGGAAGAGGAGCGCTTCGCGCTGCGTCTGCGGGTCTCTCAGGTACTCGTCCGCGCTCCGTCGGCTTCGGACCGGATCGAGGCGTGCCGCTTCTTCGCCCGCCCGCTCGGCGAGCAGCCTGACCATGCTCCAGAGGCGCAGATCGCCCACTGACTCCCGGTACTTCGAGAGAAGGCTCTTGGCCACGAGTTGCAGGAGCACGACGTTGACGCCCTCGAACGTGGTGAATATGTCGGTGTCCTCGCCGAGGACCCCGAGCCTGTTTGCTGCCAGGTACCCCTGCCCGCCGAGTGCCTCCCGGCAGTTCTGAAGCGTCTCCTGCGCGTGGCGCGACGCATAGGCCTTGAGACCGGCGGCGAGCGCTTCCACCCGCGGTGGGGTGTGCAGCGAGTCCGCCGAGGCATAGTCCGCGATCAGGGACCGGACGGCGAAGTGGAGACCGTAGGTGGTGGCGAGCGCCGGGAGGAGCCTGCGCTGCTGCGCGAGAAAATCCAGGATCGGCACCTCGGCCTCGCCCGACGGGCCGAACTGGCGCCTGCGGGCGCTGTAGGGCACCGCGACCGCGAGCCCGGTCTTCGCGACCGATACCGATGCGGCCGCGATCGAGATCCTCCCGCCCACGAGTGTCCCGAGCATCGTGAAGAACCTGCGGCCGGGAGAGACGATCGGGCTCCGGTATTCGCCCTCCGGGGTCACCTCGGCGAAGCGGTCGAGGAGATTCCGGCGGGGTATCCGGACCCGGTCGAAGGAGAGGCGGCCGTTGTCGACCCCATTGAGACCGACCTTCTCGCCGCAGTCCTCGATCCGGATTCCGCGGAGAGGCCGGCGCCGCCTGGAGCGGATCGGGACCAGGAACGCATGCACCCCGTGCTCCTCGCCTCCCACGTGGAGCTGCGCGAAAACGGTGGCCATGCGGCCGTGAAGCGCATTTCCGATCCAGTCCTTCTCGGCTCCCGGGTGCGGCGTGTGGATCTCGAATTCGTCCGTGTCGGGCAGGAAGTCGGCCCGGGTCTCGATCCCCCGGACGTTCGATCCGTGGTCTCTCTCCGTCATCGCGAAGCAACCCGGGAGATCGAGCGACCCGATCCGTTCCAGCAGCATCTCGTGGTGGCGCCTCGTGCCCAGCTGGCGGACGCTTCCCCCGAAGAGGCCGAACTGCACGCCGAACTTGATCAGGACGGAGAGATCTCCATAGGCGAGGGTCTCGAAGAGGATCATCGAGCCCGCCACGTCGTCCGCGCCGCCGAACTCGGGGGGAAAGGCGAGCTGTCCGAGACCCTCGGCCGCGAGCCTGCGGACCGCGGCCAGGACCCGCTTTCTCGCGGTCCGCGTGGGAAGGCCGTCCGGCACCCGGATCCTCGGGTCGCAGAGGAGCTCGAGGACCCGCGTCCTCAGGCGTCGCTCGTCCTCGTCCCCCGTCATGATCCGCTGGAGCGCCGTCGCGTCGGTCGTCCCGTCGGCGTCCCGCCGCGGGGGGACCGGGCGCTCCGGCGGGGCTAGGTCGCGGGCAGCCTCCCCGCCGAGGACCCCTAGGAGCTCCTCGACCCCGCCGAGAACGCGGAGCCCCTTGGCGGTTGCCCACCCGCCCGCGTCGATCGCCTCGGCGCGCGCGATTGCGACGCCCAGTGACACGAGTGACCTGAGCTCCTCCGGCGCGGCGCGACGCGCGGCTCTCCTGATGCCCACCTCCAGGCGGGCAAGCGCTTCGGGTGAGGGTGGCGAATCGGCCCTGAGCCAGCTCTCGAGAATGCGGATCGCGGATGCGGGCAGGTCCTCCGACTCCGCTATGGCCTGGCGGATGCGGCCCATCTCGGTCTCCGAGAGGATTCCGTCCGACCACGCGACATAGACGAGTGGAAGGAATGGGGTCAGGTACCGGTCGCGTGAAGGCCAGGGAATCGGGATCGGGCTTTCCTGCATCGGTCACTCCGGAGCCGCGTCTCCTCGGCTTCGTCGCGCTTGATCTTGACTCGCCGCAAGTCCTTTATACACCATGAAGGCTTCATTGGCGCGGCGCCGGGCGGTCTTTCGGCCGTTCGTAACACGAGGGGAATGATGGACGACGCGGTGGTCGGGGTGATCATGGGCTCGCGCTCGGACTGGGAGACGATGGCGGGGACGGCGGAGACGCTCGAGAGGCTCGGGATCCCGGCCGAGACGCGTGTCCTCTCGGCTCACCGGACGCCGGACGCCGCCTTCGAATACGCGGCGTCGGCGGAGAGCCGGGGACTCCGGGTCATCATCGCCGCGGCTGGCGGGGCCGCGCATCTTGCCGGTGTCATGGCCGCAAAGACGGTGCTTCCGGTGCTCGGGGTGCCGATCCAGTCGCGGGCGCTCCAGGGGCTCGACTCGCTGCTCTCGATCGTGCAGATGCCGGGCGGCATTCCTGTCGGCACCCTGGCGATCGGGAAGGCGGGTGCGGTGAACGCCGCGCTCCTCGCGGCTGCGATCATCGGGGTCGGCGACGCAGATGTCCGGGATCGTCTGCGCGCCTACCGGGCGGAACGGACGGCGGCGGTTCTCCGGGATCCGGATCCCTCGCTCCCGCCGCCCGGCTGACCGGCCCATGCTGGACGCGATTCGCGAGAGGCTCGGCAAGGAGATCGAGGGGCTCACCCGCGAGCTCAACGTGGTGCTCCCGGACCGGATCGCCCGGGCCGTGGAGCTCGGGGACCTGCGCGAGAACGCCGAATACAAGTCGGCGCTGGAACGCCAGCAGTTCGTCCAGGCGCGCATCGGACACCTCGCGCAGCGGATGTCCGAGCTTTCGAAGATCGATCTGGCCTCGATGCCGGCCAACCGCGTCGGCTTCGGCTCCCGGGTCACGGTCCTGGACGTGGCGATGGGCCGCGAGCTCCAGTTCACTCTGACGGCCGGTGACTTCATCGACCTCGATGCCGGCCACGTGTCGCTCGAATCACCGATCGGACGCGGGCTCCTCGGTGTCCGGCAGGGCGACGATGTGGTCATCCAGCTTCCCGCCGGCCCCCGCACATACAGCGTGCGCGCCGTCGAGACCCTCCCGCAGCAGCTCGGCGTCGCTCAGTAGGGAGCGGACGCGGGACGCCGCCCGGGACGACAGGCCCCCTACCAGGAGTAATCCCATGGCAGAAGTGCCATCCACCATGCTGCCCCTCGGGACGGCCGCTCCCGACTTCTCCCTCCCCTCGGCCGACGGCGGGCTGGTGTCGCTCGAGCAGTACGGGAAGGCTCCCGCGCTTCTCGTCATGTTCCTCTGTCCGCACTGTCCGTACGTCAAGCACCTTCGGTCCGGCATCGCGGCATTCGTCAGGGAGTACCAGGACCGCGGGCTCGCCGCCGTGGCCATCAATTCCAACGACATCGAGCGCTTTCCCGCCGACTCGCCGGAGGGGATGGCGGAGGAGGCGAGCCAGGCGGGCTACACCTTCCCCTATCTGTTTGACGAGGACCAGGAGGTGGCGAAGGCGTATCAGGCGGCCTGCACGCCGGACTTCTTCCTCTTCGACGGTGACCGCCGGCTTGCCTACCGAGGACAGTTCGACGCGAGCCGTCCGGGAAGCGGAATTCCCGTGACAGGCGAGGATTTGCGCCGGGCGACCGCCGCCGTGATCGACGGGGAGCCCGTTCCAGCGGGCCAGGTCCCGAGCGTGGGGTGCAACATCAAGTGGAAACCCGGGAATGAACCGGCCTACTTCGGGTAGAGCGGGAGCCGGTTCTACCCCCTGCGTCCGGGCGTCCCGCCGGTAGCCTCCGGGAGTAACGGTCCTGACCGAGGGGGGACCGGCCGGTTCAGGGGGCGCTGGACCACGCCGGGACCCGGACTCGGCTGGTCAGGTGGCCGACCCGACGCGCGGCGGCTCCGGGTGGTTTCCGTCTGCGACCGTCCGCTCCAATCCTCCCGACGACGGCCGCGGTCGCCTCGCAGTCAATAGGCCCCACGCTCCCCGATGCCGGAAACCCGGGCACCGTGGGCCGAGCCGTTCGCGCACGGCAGCTAGCTGCGGCCTGCAAGCCTCTCCCAGAAACCCCGCGGCGAAAGGATCGTGACGTCGGCGTGGACCGCGAGCTCCGGCAGGTCCCGGTCTCCCGTGACCATCACGTCGGCGCGTCCCGCGATCGCTTCCGCCAGGATTTCTGTGTCGTCGGGGTCGCGCACCTCGATTTCGAGGCTGTCGGCTGCCACTGCCACCACTGCGGCCTCGCGCCGGAGGAAAGAGACGACTTCTCCGGCGATATCCCCGGGCAGACCAATCTTGCCCGCCAGGACCCGTTGCAACTCGCCCAGTACCAACTCGCCGGCGATGAGCCGATGCCCGGCAAGGACGACGGCGAGCAGGTCAGCGCAGCTGCCACGAGTGGCGGAGGCACTGACGAGGAGGTTGGTGTCGAGGAAGACCCTCAAGAGATGTTCTGAAAGATGTCCTCGTCCGTCAGATATCCCGCAGCCTCGGCGAAGGGCATGACGCGTCTTCGCAGATCGTCCAGCTGGGCCGCGGCCAGATGGCGACGGAGCGCCTCGCGCACGATCTGGCTGCGGGTACGCCCTGTGCGACGCATCAGCGTGTCGAGCTGCTCGTCAAGCTCGCGGTCAAGTCGGATCGTGCGGACCGAGGTCTTCATGCATGACGATGTGTGAGGCCAGCGTGCCTCCCAGCCAGACTGACCGAGTATTGGCCAACGACAGGTGAGGCTCAAGGGCGGGGCACAGCGGTGATGGTCGCATGATCGTGAATCCGTCGCGTGGGACGGGTCCCACGTCGATCCCCCCCTGATCCCTGTCGCAGGACCAGTGGCTGTTCCCGGGCACCTTCGCCTGTCCGTGGAGACCACTACCGGGGATTGTTCGACCCGCGCTCCCGGCCGCGCCAAACGGAGAAGCCGCCGACGGGACCCGTCGGCGGCTTCCCCTCACACCGTTCAGCCTGGCGCGATCGTGGCGCGCGGCGTCGAACAGCGAGCGGTTTGGTCCGGCTGTTACCGACCGAAACGACGATCGCTTGCCCGTGCAAGGCTGAGCCGGCTACTGGGAATAGACAAGGTATCACCTCCTTTCTCGAGTCGACATCGGGCTTGCCACCGGCGGGATCGCCTCCCGCGGTCCGCAAGAGCCGGACTACTGGCCCGGCCTCAGGCGGCCCTGTCCCCGGCGTTCCGGGAACGTACGCAAGCTACTGTCCGTGTAGCGGGTGGTAAAGGGACTGGGATTCGTCGGCCGCATTTGTCGCAGCCGAGTGGAGGGGGCCGGGAGTGGCCCCTTGTAGGAGGGGCCACCTTCGGGTGACCGTCGGCATGCGAGGGTGTGCGGTCTGTCGCGGAGTGAAGTCGCCTGTAGTTCAACCGTGCCCGCGACGGCATGCCGGCGGGGCCTATCCTCCTGGGACCTCGACCGGGTAGGCGGAGAGCAGCGCCGCCGCGGCCTCGCCGATCGCCTCCCGCGCGATGCGTGCCGCCTGGCCGGTGCTTCCGAGCGCTGCCAGCGCCTGGTCTGCGACAGCGTCTGGTGCCATCCCTTCCCCGAATCCCAGCGCGCCGGCCCAGCCCCGGGCCCGGAGTTCCCACTCCCGGAGCATGCGTGCTTCGTCGGGTTCGGTGACCTGGAGGCCGCGTCGCGCCGCCTCTGCGAGCAGGACCCGGCGCACTTCCTCGCTCATCGCTCCTCGGGCGCCGCCGCCGGCCTCGGCGCCGGTCCAAGCCGCGATCCGGCTCCGCCAGGCCGCGGGGTCGTCGAGTTCGGCGGCAAGCTCGGCCACGACGCGGGAGCGCGCCTGGGCGAAGGGGACCGGCTCCCTTGCGTCCAGCCTCAGCACGTGGAATCCGTACTCGGTCTCCACCACTCCGCTGATCGCGCCGACTTCGAGTGCGCTCGCCGCGTCCCAGAATTCGTCGACCCAGCTTCCCTCCCTGCCGGGTTCGAGGAGTCCGCCGCGCGCTTCGGCTCCGGGCTCCTCCGAGACCGCGCCAGCGAGCTCGGGGAAGGACTCTCCGGCCCGCGCCCGGTCGAGGGCCTGTTCGGCACGGCTCCTGGCCTGCCGGCGCTCGGCCTCGGGTCGCCAGCGCTCGGTGAGGATCACGAGGTGCCGGACGGTCAGCTCCTCCTCCGGACTCTCGGCGTAGCGGGCCTCGAGGTCCGCGTCCGTGATCCCCCCTTCCTCGAGTGCCGTCTCCTGCCTGAGCCGTTCGACCAGGAGTTCGTCGCGCGCCTCGGCCAGGATCGGCACTCCCACCCTCGCCCAGTCACCTTCGGCGGCCGCGAGGCCGAGCGCCGTGACCGCCGAAAGGAGCGAGATCTGGCTGTCCGACAACCCGAGCAGCTCCGAGCGGCTGAACCCGGCACCCCCGACCGAGAGCGCGGCCTCCTCCCGGCATCCCGCCGTGAGAAGGGCGAACAGGCATGCCATGCGGAGGTGGGGGGAACGGATTGGGCCCATCGGATTATCGTACCCGTCTCCGGGAACCCTCGCCACCGCGGGAGCACAGATGAGCTGCGAGCGCACGCCGATTCGCGTGCTGGTCCTCTGCACGGCCAATTCCGCGCGGAGCCAGATCGCCGAAGCGCTTCTCCGCCACTCCGGTCGTGGCCGTGTGGAAGCCGCGAGCGCGGGCGCCCGGCCGGCCGACAGGGTGCACCCGGCTGCCCTCGGCGTGCTCGCCGCGCATGGCGTTCCCGCGTCCGGGCGCGGGCCCAGGGCCAGCGGCGACCTGCTCGCAGAGCGCTGGGACATCGTGATCACCGTCTGCGATCAGGCGAGGGAGGCCTGCCCCGTCCTTCCGGGGGCCACGGTGTCGGCCCACTGGGGGATGCCCGATCCCGCCCGGGCGGTAGGGGCGGGATCGGCCGGAGCTTTCGATGAGGCCTTCCGGACGCTCCGGCACCGTATCGACGCCTTTCTCGCGCTTCCGCTGGAGGAGCTGGATCCCGCGGCGCTGACGAAAGCGCTGGCGGAAATCGGCAGCTAGCACCCGGGCGGGCGGGGGTCCCGCGCCGGCGCTTGCCGTCTGGCGTCGTCGTCGCCCGCCCACGCCCGCGCCCGGGCCGGATCCGTCAGTACCGGAGCAGGTACTGGAACTTCACGAAGAAGGCGCGGTTCGTGCGCTTCTTTCCGGTCGTGAAGTAGAGTTGTTCCTCGATGCCGTCCCCGTCGCGGTCTCCCTCGATGAGGTTGGCCCGCATGAGGTGGTCGTCGTAGCCGGCGTATATCACGGTCCCGGCGTTGACCCGGTAGTTGAAGAGGATGTTGAAGTCGAAGGTGTCGGACCGGGAATTGACCTCGGCGATGTTCCTGAGCCCAAGCCGGTCGGTGATCTGGAGGTTCGTCGTCGCCCGGAAGATGTCGATCTCGAACACCTCCAGGCCGCCCTGGTTCGGGTCCGTGAAACGCACGCGCTGGAAGCGCATGCTCGAGTTGAGGCGGTCGAGGGGGCGCACGGTCCCGTTCACGTTCCACCGGATCTCGTCCCCGAGGAAGGGGCCGGCGAAGTAGATCGCGGTTCCCACGGTGACCCCGCCGCCGAACGAATAGCGGCGGTTGCTGTTCACGTTCGTCCGGACCGAGAAGCCCCGCTTCCGGAAGTCGATGTCCTGGTAGCGCTCCATGTCCCAGTTGAGGCTGGTCGAGAGGGAGATGGAGCGGGCGAAGTTGAAGCTGACGCCGGCCGCCAGGTTCTCGTCCTGCAGGATGTCGTCGTAGTCGTAGTTCTGCCCGTAGTTGAGGGTAGGGCCCCAGTTGATGATCCAGCTCTCCGGCCAGAAGCGGTAACCCAGCTCGCCGGTGACCGTGCGGATGTCGCGCCGCCGGACGAACCCGACCTCCGTCTCGAAGTCGGGGGAGATCTGGAAGGCCGAGAGCGACCAGCTGAGGTTCCGCCCGTTCTGGCGGAGCCGGGTCGAGATCATCTGGCCGGCGCTCTTCTCCCCTGCCGGCGTCTTCAGGCGCGACCCCACGGCGCGGAAGTCGCTCGAGACGGTCGGGCTCAGCCGGAAGTTGCCGTCCGCACCGAAGGTCCGGCTGTAGCCGCCGAGGAACCCGCGGTCCGTCAGGATCGCCCCCAGGTTCGACTCGGGGAAGAGTTCGTAGCGCGCCCGGGCGATATGCGTCCGGGCGCTCTCGCCGAACGCCGGATCGGCCGTGTCCGTGACCCGTCCGGGCGCCCGGTCGTTCGCGCTCAGCACGCCGAGGGCGAGGCGCCCGACCTGTCCGCTCAGTTTTGCCCCGTAGTCGGGGTCGACGATCGTCCGGGTATGGACGAAGGTCACGGGTGCCTCGATCTGGAAGATCTCGGATCCCTCGAGAAAGAATGGGCGGAGCTCGCTGTAGAAGAGGGGGAAGCGCTGGTTCACCTCGACCTGGGGCTGGTCGGACTCGATCTGCGAGAAGTCCGGGTTGATCGTCAGGTCGGCCGTGAGATCCGAGGTGATGCCGTACTTCACGTTCACCCCGGCGTCCGGGTCCACGTCCCGGGTGCGGAAGGCGGGAACGGCCGGATCGATCGACCCGTATTGCACGGCCGTGAAGGTGGGGAGGAACTCGAGGTTCCGGCTCGTCGAGATGTCCGTCATCCCCTCGAGGATCCCCATCTGGGCGAAGAAGCTCGCCTCGTCGCGCGACATGGGTGACCAGACCTGGTTCTCCTGATCCTTCCCCTTGATCTCGCGGACGATCTGGAAGCCCCAGCGGTGGGGTTCCCCCTCCGGGGGCGCCGGGTAGCGGATGCTCTTGAAGGGGATCGCCATCTCCGCGATATAGCCGTCTTCGACGATCCGGGCTCCGCTCTCGAAGAGCGCGTCCCATGAACGGTCCGCGGGGGGGATCGCCTGGGCGACCGTTCCGGCGCCGGCCCTGAAGCCGCGCCGACCGACCGACATGACACCGTCTCCCTGGACCCCGTAGCCGTTGATGTCGAAGTCGTAGCCGCGCTGCTGGTCGAGGAAGGTGTCGAAGTAGACCGTCATGAGGTCGTCCATCGACGCGCGGTCGCGCTCCACGCGGTTCGCCCGCATGACGCTGACGTCCTCGTAGTGGACGTGGAATCCGAAGTAGATGTTGTCGGAGTCGTAGGCGATGTAGACGTCCGTCGCCTCGGTGCCCGGGGCGCCCTCGATCGGTGACTGCTGGGTGAACTCCGTCAGGTGCGCGGCCCGCTGCCACGCCTCGTCGTCGAGCACGCCGTCCAGGACCGGGGGAACGGCGGTCCGGGTCGGAGAGACCCGCGGGCGGCCCGGGACGAGGCCGAGCTCCTCGGGGGTCGGAAGCCGGCCGCCGCCCGCGACGCGCCCGTCCCCCCTCGCGGCCGCGGGGGGCTCGGCCGCCTGTTGCTGTCCGTATGCCTCCGCGCCGGGTCCGAACAGGAGAAGCGCGAGGAGCGCCGGCGACGCCAGCGGACGGCGGGGTTCCGGGATCATGCCGAAGAGCGGACCGGTACGTCTCCTCATCGCGGGTCGGATCCGTAGCGTGCGGTTGGCCGGATACGCCTAGTAGCGGAAGAGGTACTGGAACTTGACGAAGAAGGCGCGGTTGATCCGCTTCTTCCCGGTCGTGTAGTAGAGCTGCTCCTCATACCCGTCCCCATCCAGGTCGCCCTCTATCAGATCCGCCCGCATGAGGTGGTCGTCGTAGCCCGCGTAGATCACCGTCCCGGCATTGACCCGGTAGTTGAAGAGGAGATTGAAGTCGAGGGTGTCGGACTGCGAGTTGACCTCGACAATGTTCCGCATCCCGAGCCGGTCGGTGAACTGGACGTTCGTGGTGGCCCGGAGTATCCGGACATCGAAGACCTCCGCGTCGTTGTTCGCGGGGTTCGTGAAGCGCCGCCGCTCGAAGCTGACGCTGCTCTGGACCGAGTCGATCGGACGGACCGTCGCATCCGCGCCGTAGCCGACCTGTTCCCCCAGGTAGAGTCCGGAGTAGAAGATCTCCTCGCCCATCGAGAAGTCGGCGCCGAACGAGTAGCGGCGGTTCGTGTTGACGTTCCCGCGCACGAAGAACCCCTGCTTCTCGAAGTCGATCCCGCCGAAGCGCTCCATGTCCCAGCTGAAGTTCGAGAAGATGCTGATGCTGCGGGCGAAGTTGAAGTTCATCCTGGCGCTGCGGTTCTCGTCCTGCAGCACGCCGTCGAAGTCGTAGTTCCGGCTGTAGGAGGCCGATGGGCCCCAGTTGATGATCCACGTCTCCGGGCGGAACTGGTAGCCGATGTTCCCGTCCGCCCGGCGGATGTCGTTCCTGCGGACGAAGCCGACGGCCGTATCGAACTCGCGCGAGATCTCGTAGCCCGACAGGCCGAAGCTGGCGTGGCGGCCGTTCCGCCTCAGTCCGGCCATGACCAGGTGACCCCCTGCCTCCGTCCCCGCCCGGTCCTGGTTGGAGGAACCGATCGCGCTGAACCCGGCCGAGAGGGTCGGGCCCAGGCGGAAGTTCCCGTCGAACCCGAGGGTTCGGCTGTGGCTGTCCAGGAACTCGCGGCCCGTGACGATCACGCCCAGGTTGGATTCCGCGTAGAGGTCGTAGCGGGCCCTCCCGATGAAGGTCTGGGCCGTCTTCCCGAAACCCGCGTCCTCCGGGTCGTCGAGGCGCCCGGCCGCTTGGTCGTTCGCCGTGAGGACCCCGAGGGAGAACCGGCCGGCCTGTCCGCTCAGCTTCGCACCGTAGTCCGGATCGACGATCGTCCGCGTGTGCACCACGGTGACGGGCGCCTGGAACCGGAAGATCTCGGCCCCCTCGACGAAGAAGGGCCGGAGCTCGCTGTAGAAGAGCGGGAAGCGCTGGTTCACCTCGATCTGCGGCCGGTCGGACTCGATCTGCGAGAAGTCGGGATTGATCGTGAAGTCGGCCGTGAGATCCGAGGTGATCCCGTACTTGATGTTGAGCCCGGCGTCGGGATCCGTGGACTGGTTGACGAAGCCGCGGAGCGCCGGGTCGTGCTCGCCGTACTGGATCGCGGTCAGGGTGGGCATGAACTCGAGGTTCCGGCTCGTGGAGATGTCCGTCATCCCCTCGAGGATTCCCATCTGCGCGAAGAAGCTCGTCTCGTCGCGCGACATCGGGGCCCAGACCTGGTTCTCCTGATCCTTCCCCTTGACCTCGCGCACGATCTGGAACCCCCACCGGTGCGGCTCTCCCTCGGGCGGGCTCGGGTAGCGGAGGCTCTTGAAGGGGATCGCCATCTCGGCCGTGAACCCGTTCTCGACGATCCGGCCGGCCGTGTCGAAGAGGGTATTCCAGGACCGGTCCGCGCGCGGGATCGGACCTCCGCCCCAGCCCCCCCGACCGCCTCCCCCCCGACCGCCCCCTCCGCCTGCGGTGATGACGCCGTCTCCCTGGACCCCGTAGCCGTTGACATCGAAGTCGTAGCCGCGCTGCTGGTCGAGGAAGGTGTCGAAGTAGACCGTCATCAGGTCGTCCTGCATCGCCCGGTCCCGCTCGACACGGTTCGCCCGCATGATCGCGGGGTCCTGGTAGTGCGCGTGGAAGGCGAAGTAGAGGTTCTCCGAGTCGTAGGCGATGTAGACGTCGGTGGCCTCGGTCGCGGGAGCCCCGTCGATCGGGGCCTGCTGCGTGAATTCGGTGATATGTGCGGCGCTCGCCCAGACCTCGTCGTCCAGGACCCCGTCTATCACCGGCGGCGCCTCGGTGCGCGGCGGCGCGACCCGCGGCCGGCCGGCAACGAGACCCAGCTCCTCGGGAGCCGGCAGATTCAGCGCGGGCTCCGGCGCCTCAACCCGGGGGGCGGCCGCGCCGGGACCCTCGCCCTCCGTGGGGCGGGGCACCTGCGCGGATAGGTGTGTGTGGCTGCCGATGGCGAGCACGGCCGGAAGGACGAGCGCAGCGAGCGCACCGGGATCGAGTGTCTTCACGAGCGCCTGGCCTCATCGGTACGTGGGCGGGTGCCCCCGCGGCGTCGGGGGTGGACACATTGCACCCGTGGAAGTGTGGAGGCTTCCCGACCCCGATTCGTTAAACAAGCTACTGCGATTCGTCCGGAACGCCACCCGACGGCGAAAGTTACCGTGCGCCGGGCCGGGTCCGCCCCCGCGGGCCGCGGGGGGTTCCGGTGGCGCGCGGCTTGTCCTTCCCGTCCGCCCGGCCTAACGTGCGCGCCGCCGGGCCCGGCGGATAGGTGGATCGGCAAGACCGAACATCTGGAGGCAGCATGAAATACCGCGCACTCGCCGATACCGGCGTCTTTGTGTCCGAACTCTGCCTCGGCGCGATGACCTTCGGTGGCCGCGGCCAGATGTGGGAGATGATCGGAGGCATGGGGCAGGACGCCGTCGACGCGATGGTGGCCCGGGCTCTCGATGCCGGGATCAACGTCATCGACACTGCGGACGTCTACGCCGCCGGGGAGTCCGAGACGATGGTCGGGAGAGCGATCCGGGGACGCCGGAGCGAGGTCGTTCTCGCGACCAAGGTCCGGGGCCGGATGGGAGAGGGCCCGAACCAGGTCGGCCTCTCCCGGCTCCACATCGTCGAGGCCGCCGAGGCCAGCCTGCGTCGCCTGGGGACGGACTGGATCGACATATACCAGATCCACCGGTCCGACCCGCTCACCTGCATCGAGGAGACGCTCCGGGCCCTCGACGACCTCGTCCGGGAGGGGAAGGTCCGCTACATCGGGTGCTCCAACCTCATGGCGTGGCAGCTCATGCAGGCGCTCGGGATCTCCCGCCGGGAAGGCCTCGAGCGATTCAAGTGCACGCAGTCGTACTATTCGCTCGTCGGGCGGGAGCTCGAGCGCGAGATGATCCCGCTTCTCGAGGACCAGGGGGTGGGGCTTCTCGTCTGGAGCCCGCTCGCCGGAGGACTCCTCTCGGGGAAGTTCGGGCCCGGGAGGGAGGCGGGGGGGCAGGCGAGGCGTGCCAGTTTCGACTTCCCCCCGGCGGACCTGGAGAGGGCGGACGCGATCGTGGAGGTGATGCGCGCGATCGCCGCCGGGCGGGGGGCGAGCGTGGCGCAGGTGGCGCTAGCCTGGGTGCTCGCGAATCCCGCGGTCACGAGCGTGATCATCGGGGCGCGGCGGATGTCTCAGCTCGAGGACAATCTGGGCGCCGTCGAGATCGAGCTGTCGGAGGCGGAGCTGGCCGAGCTGGACCAGGTGAGCCGCCTCCCCCTCGAGTATCCGGCGTGGATGGATGTGCTCCCCTCGGACCGGCGGCCCGGCGAGGTGCGCCGCTTCGAACGGCTCCAGCGCGGACCGGAGAAGGCGGCGGCGGACTGAGCCAGGCTGCCGCGTCTCCCGCTTGTTCAGGATTTCCCGCCCCCGTATCGTTCCTCTCTGCCGATGCCCCCCGGACGAGAGAGAGGAGGAGTTCCATGCGGTATCCGCATCGAGTGGCACTCGTAGCCGTCACGGTCGCCCTGGGAACGGGAGTTCGCCCGGCAGGGGCGGTCGGGCAGCTCATGGACCAGACCCAGATCCAGCCCACGAACGATCTCCCGAATCCCTACGCGCGCGTCCACCCCTGGGGTGAGCTGCACACAGGGCCGTACGCCGCGGGCGCGTACGACGCGCGCTCCTCCTTCATGGGAGCGGCGGAAGGCCCGGACGGGAACCTCTACTTCATGAGCCGCTGCATCCGGAACGCCTGCACGGGGGCCGAGGAGCCCCCGATCCTCAAGATGGATCGCTCGGGGCGGCTCCTTGCGACGTGGGGCTCCGGAATGATGGATTTCCCGCACGGCTTCGACGTGGACGACGAGGGAAACGTCTGGGCCGCCGACCAGCGGGGCCACGTCGTCTACAAGTGGGACTCCGAGGGTGATCTCCTGCTGACGATCGGGCGCCGCGGGTCGCCCGGGGACCCGCCGCTCCTCGCCGAGCCGACGGGCGTGGCTGTGGCCGAGAACGGGGACATCTTCATCACCGAGGGCCACAGCTTCTCCCAGGGGGTGAACCGCGTGACCAAGTACGCGGCTGACGGGCGCTTCCTCATGTCGTGGGGCGAGACCGGTTCCGGTATCGGGGAGTTCAACGTCCCCCACGATGTGGCGATCGACTCGGCGGGACGCATCTTCGTCGGGGACCGTGCGAACAACCGGATCCAGATCTTCGACCAGGCGGGGAGCTTCCTCGACGTCTGGTACCAGTTCGGCCGGCCGAGCGGGATCGCGATCGGGCCGGACGACAGGATCTACGTGGCCGACTCCGAGTCCTTCGGCACGGACAATCCCGGGTGGAAGAAGGGGATCAGGGTCGGCGACGCCCGCGACGGCTCGCTGCTCTACCTGATCGAGGACCTGGAGGCCACGGCGATCGAACACAGCGGCGCCGAGGCGGTCGGGGTGGACTCGGAGGGGAATGTGTACGGCGGCGTCGTGCGGCGGCGGATGCTCGAGAGGCACGAGCCCAATTTCTGAGCTTCGAAACGGGAGGACACACATGAGGATCCGGAAGAGGGTGCCGGCACTTCTCGCCGCCGCGTTGCCGGCCGCCGTCGCCGGGACGGGCCTCGCGGCCCAGCAGGCGGGCCCGGCCCACACGCACGTGGCCCATGTGGCCACCGCCTTCGGTGGGACTCCCGAGGGGAGGGGTCTCGCCGCGACGGCGTCGGCCGAGGCGGGGTTCGCGCTCCTCCACGCGAACTTCTCGGCGGGTGACCTGAGCGATCTCGGCGCGATGCGGCGCCACGGGGGGCACGTGGCGCAGCTTCTCGACCCCGCCGGCGCCGGTTCGGGGCCCGGGCTCGGGATGGGTGTCGTGCCGGCCGTCGAGGGCGTGCTGCGACACATCGGACTTGCAGCGGAGGCCGAGGGCGCGTCGGAGAGCCTCCGCACCCATGCCGGACACGTTGCGACGATCGGCAACGGGATCCTGGAGGTGGCGAGGCGCGCGGCGGAGGTGGGCCGCCGCCTGGAAGCGGCGCCGTCGATCCGGCGGGCCTCGCCCCTGGTCGCGGAGCTGAGGCTTCTCGTCTACCACCTGGCGGAGGGCCGCGATGTCGACGGCGACGGTCAGATGGCGCTCGGCGGGGAGGCGGGGGTCCAGCAGATGGAGGCGCACCTCTACCTCCTCCTGGAAGGGGAGGCGCTCCCGCGGGAACTCCGCTGAGGCGCACCCGTGCCGTGCGGGCGTGAGCGTTCTTCCGTTGGTCCGGCGTTCCTTTGCGCGTCCCGGGCGCATGGCCGTAATTTCCAGGTGAGCCGCCGGCCGAGGGCGCGGGCGGTCCCGGTATCACTTTATCCACGGATGGGGGTCACCATGACGGGAACGTGTGCGACGTTGCGGAAATGGGGCGCCGGGGGGCGGTTGCTCCCGCTCACCTGGAGCTTCGCCTTGGCCGGCGTGCTCGCGGCCAACCCGGAGCAGGCATCTTCCCAGACGACAAGTTTGGGCGGGGACAGCTATCCCGCGCGGGTCACGCTTGTCCCGAATCCGCAGGCGGACCTGACCTTCGCGAGGGATGTGGCGCCGATCATCCAGGCGAACTGCGAGAGGTGCCACCGGCCCCTGAGCGTTGCGCCCATGCCGCTCCAGACCTACGAGGATGTGCGCGCATTCGCTCCGCTCATCCGGGACAAGGTGGTCCGGCGGGCGATGCCGCCCTGGCCGGTCGACCGCACGGTCGGGGTCACCCGGTTCAAGAACGATCCCTCGCTCAGTGACGCGGAGGTCCGCACGATCGTCGACTGGATCGACTCCGGCGCGCCGATGGGGGACCCGGCCGACCTTCCCGATCCGGTCGAGTGGCCGGACGGGAGAACGTGGGAGTTCGCCGCCGAGCTCGGGGAGCCGGACATGGTGCTCCAGTCCCCGCTCTACACGGTCGTTGCGAATGGGATGGACCAGTGGCCCACCCCGATCACGCCGCTCGATGAGGTGCAGATCGAGGGCGAGCCGCTGACCGGCGACCGCTGGATCCGGGCCGTCGCCGTCCGGCCACACAGCGCCGAGGCCCGCTACGTCTTCCACCACGCGAACCCGGGGCTCATCCTTCCCGGAGAGGTTCCGAACCCGATGGAGTCCGAGTCCGGCCGCGTCAAGTTCATCGATTCGGCCGTCGGGACCGAGGGCCGGATCTTCCCGGAGAACCAGGGCCGTTTGATCCGGCCGGGCTCCGAGGTCAGCTGGGGGCTCCACTACCACCCCTACGGCCACGATATCGACGCGGCGCTGCAGGTGGCCGTCTGGCTCTACCCGGAGGACTACGAGCCCGAGTTCTACAGCATGGGCGACGTCCAGATGCAGACGAGCATGACGTCGGCCAGCGGGGAGTTCAATCCGAGGAACGGGTCGCACGACAGCAGCGGCCGCTTCCACCCCCACTCCGACATCATCATTCCGCCCCACAGCGTGGTCACGCTGAAGGGCGTCCACAAGCTGGACCGTCCCGCGATGATGCACAGCATCCGGGGCCACATGCACCTCCTCGGGAAGTACCAGATCCTCGAGGCGGTCTATCCCGACGGCCGGTGGGAGGTGATCACGAAGCTCAACTGGGACCACGGGTGGCACACCCTCTTCCTCTACGAGGACGACGCGGCGCCGCTCTTCCCCGCCGGGACGATCCTCCTCATGAGCTCGACCTTCGACAACACGACCGAGAATCCGCACAACACCGATCCGGACCAATGGGTCACCGGCGGCGACCGGAGCATCGACGAGATGGGTCACATCCGCCTGGGCCTCACCTACTTCGAGACAGATGAGGACTTCGAGCAGATCGTCAGGGAGCGGGAACGGAGCGGCGGGGCGCGTGAGCCGGAGACGGTCGGGGGCGAGGAGTAGGATGAGGCCGCGGCGGTTCTCGCGGAGCTGGGTCCTCGGGGCCGGGCTCGCGGTCGCGACCCCCCTCTGCGGCCAGCAGTGGGAGGAGAGGATCCCGGGCAACGCGGGCGAGTGGAACGTCCGCGCGCTTCGATCCTCCGGCCAGCCCGCCATCCCGATCTTCGACGGGTGGGTTCTCGAGGAGGATGGGACGACGAGCCTCTGTCTGGGCTACTTCAACCTGAACCTGGACGAGGCGCTCGAGATACCGCTCGGCCCTAATAACTATATAGAGCCGGCGGAGTACGACGGGATCCAGCCGACGTATTTCAATCCGATCCCCATGAACGCCGCCAACAAGATGCGCCACTACTGCGTCTTCACCGTCAACGTCCCGGCGGGCGGCGCGGACCGGATCGTCTGGCATCTCGGGCGGGACTACCAGGACTACTCCGTTCCGGCCCACTCCGGATCGCCCTACTGGCGGGTCGACGACCTCTTCTTCCCGACGGACCGGGCGGACCGGGGCGGCTCGATGGCTCCCCTCGTCCGTTTCGTTGAGCCGGAGGGTCCGGAAGGGATCGGAAAGGGACTTCGGGGCGGGATGCGGGTCGGGTCCGTGGAGGCTCGCGTGGGCGAGCCGCTCACCCTGACGCTCGCCGTTACGCAGCCGGGTCCCGATGCGTATCCGGAGGTGTCCCCCTACACAGGACCGCCGAAGACGTTTACCGTGTTCTGGCAGAAGTACTCGGGTCCCCCGGATGTGCTCGGGGTCGTCACCTTCAGCGAGAGCGAGATGGAGACGGTCCCGGGTGAGGGGACGGTCACGACGACGGCGACGTTCAGCGAGCCGGGGGAGTACGTGCTCCTGACCCAGGTGATCAACGGCGGGTTCGACAACCAGTGCTGCTGGACGAACGGCTACGTGGACGTGAGCGTCCGGGAGTAGCGACATTGGTTCGAGCCAACCCCAACCCCCCCAGGACCAAGGTTGGATCCATTGAAACACAGTGCGCTGGTGAGAATGTTTGCGCTCGTGCTCCTCATGGGGCTCGCGGGGTGCATCGGACACGATGATCCGGTGGGAGTCGTCCAACAACCGGAAGAGGTGGAGGACGCCGACGCGCGGGATCCGGCACAGCCGGTCGTATCGCCCTGGCCGGATGTTGCTGTTTCCGGCAACTGACGCCCGGCCGCATCCATGTGCGGGGGGTGACCTTGCGTAATCGCGCTAGGCCCGCTATCTGTGCGCGCTTATGTGCGGCCGACGGGGGGCTGGTGGGCAGTGACGGTTGCGGGTCCTTCGGCCGGGCTTCGCAGCCGAGCGGGTGCGGGACGTAGCATATCGTTTTCCCGATTTTTCGGAGGATGCATCATGGATGGGAGAGGTTCAGGCAAGCGTAGGCACCTGACCGGTGCCCTGCAGCTGGCCGTGGCGGGGCTGTTCCTCGGCACGGGCTCGCTGGCTGCACAGGGAACGGTGAGCGGGACCGTGACGAGCCAGCAGACCGGTCAGGGGCTCGCGTCGGTGCAGGTATTCATCGGTCAGCTGGATCTGGGAGTGCTGACACAGGCGAACGGCCAGTACACGATCGAGAACGTCCCGGCCGGGACGCACGAGCTGTCGGCCCAGCGCCTCGGGTACCAGACGACGGCCGTCCAGGTGACGGTCAGTGGGGGGCAGACGACTCTGGCGGACTTCGCGCTTCAGGAGGCGGCGCTCCAGCTCGATGCCGTGGTCGTTACCGGCACGGCGGGCGGAAGCCAGCGGCGGGCGATCGGGAACGCGGTGGCGCAGGTGACGCTCGACGACCTGACGGCGCTCGCTCCCGTGGCCACGCCCGAGGAGGCGCTCGCGGGCCGTACCCCAGGTGTGCAGCTCCTGCCTCCGGGCGGAGCGGGTGCCGGTTCCAAGATCCGGATCCGCGGTCACTCGAGCATGGCGCTCTCCGGCGATCCGATCATCTATGTGGATGGTGTCCGGGTGAACGACAGCCGCGGGGTGGAGAGCCGGTACCACAACTCCTCGACCCTCGCCGACTTCAATCCCGAGGACATCGAGAGCATCGAGGTGATCAAGGGGCCGGCGGCCGCGACGCTGTACGGGACGGAGGCCTCGGACGGCGTGATCCAGATCATCACGAAGTCGGGGAACGTCGGCGCGCCCGTCTTCGAGGTCAGCTCGGAGTTCGGCCACAACTACTGGCCGGACTTCCCCGGATACGAGCGTCTCTCCTGGTTCCCGGATCCGGCGCGGTGCCCCCAGATCCCGTGCACGAGCCCGGACCAGCTGATCGGAGTCGACTTCCGCCAGAACGATATCGACAACGGGTTCGGGGACCTCTTCCGGAATGGCGTGATCCAGCGCTACAACATCGGTGTGCGCGGCGGCACGGACCTGATCCGGTACGCCTTCGGCGTGACGAGGAACACCGAGGAAGGCGTCGTTGACTGGAACTCCGACGAGAGGAACTCGGTCCGCACGAACCTGCAGGTCACGGCGACGGAGAACCTGAACATCCAGCTCTCGGGGGGCTACTACCAGAGCACGTACCAGCCGCCCGAGTTCTTCTGGGGCGCGAACTGGGGCTGGGGCGGCAGGCCGCAGACGTACGCCGACTACAGTGAGACATCGCGCAGGGGTTGGCGGAACGGCGGTCCCGAGGAGTTCGACCCCGAGAACTATCTGAACAGCTACCTCACCAAGCGGAGCGTCTGGAGTCTCCAGACCACGCTCGAGACAGCCGAGTGGCTCACGCACCGGCTGACGCTCGGCATGGACCAGGTGAACCGGCAGCGGGCCTTCTGGTATGCCCGCGTCGGCCACAACCGGCTCTCCGGCGCCGGGCGGCTCGGCCGGAAGGACGTCAACACGTGGGACGAACCGGTCTACACCGTGGACCTCTCAGGCACGGCGGCCTTCCGCTTCAACGATGGGCTTCTCGGAAGTGCCTTCTCCTACGGAGTGCAGTACTACAACAGGCAGAGCACCGATGTGTGGAGCCGCGGCGAGGAATTCGCGGTCGCGGCCCTCTCGACCGTCGGTGCGGCCGCGAGAACAGAGGCGCGCGAGTCCTTCGTCGAGAACACGACGCTCGGGTGGTACGTCCAGGAGCAGGTCGACTGGGACAACCGGATCTTCCTCACCGGCGCGGTCCGGTTCGACGACAACAGCGCCTTCGGCACGGACTTCGATATCGCGACGTACCCGAAGGTGAGCGCCGCCTGGGTGCTCAGCGAAGAGGATTTCTGGGAGGTGGACTGGATCGACCAGTTCCGCCTGCGCGGCGCGTGGGGGCAGGCCGGGAAACAGCCGGACGCCTTCGCGGCAACGCAGCTCTTCGAGCCCGTGACGGGTCCCGGGTCGGCCCCGATCCTCACTCCGGACTCCTTCGGGAATCCGGAACTGGGTCCGGAGAAGGGATCGGAGATCGAGATCGGCTTCGAGGGGCAGGCCTTCGACGGGCGGCTCGCGATCGACTTCACCTACTACAGCCGGACGACGCAGGACGCGATCGTCGCGAAGACGATCCCGCCGTCGCTCTGGCCGGGCGCTGCGGGCGCCTTCTCCGGTGGAACGCAGTTCGTGAACATCGGCGAAATCGCGGCCTGGGGCACCGAAACGGCCCTCAACATCCAGGCTATCCGCGAGGGGCCGGTCCGCTGGGATCTGGACCTGGCCTTCACGACGCAGGGCAATGAGATCACGGACATGGGCGGGATCTCGCGCATCCAGGTCGGCCGGACGCGAGCCCACTACGAGGGCCACCCGATCGCCGCGCAGTCCGACAAGCGGGTGGTTTCGGCGGACTTCGTGAGCGGCGACCGCGGTGCCGTGACGAACGTCATGTGCGACGGTGGCACCGGGCCAAGCGGGGTCGAGATCGGAGGGCCTCCGGTGCCGTGTTCCGAAGCGCCGCGGGTGGTATGGGGGCAAAGCGACCCCGCATGGCTCGCGAACCTGAACTCGACGTTCACGATCCTCGAGAACTGGCGGGCCTCGGTGAACATCGACGCGATGGGCGGCCACTGGATGGGGCACGACTACGCGACGGCCCGATACACGAGTCACCCGACCGCGCAGCTGATTTGGCTGCAGGACGACCCCATCGCCATGGCCTACGTCGGCGTCACCCGGAACGGCTTCGGGTACGCGAAGGCCGGCTTCGCCAAGCTCCGGGAAGTGTCGCTCAGTTACACGCTCCCCAACTCGGTCGTGAGCCGCATCGGCGCGAGCGGGGCGACATTCCGCGTAGGGGCGAGAAACCTCGCGCGCCTCTGGATCGAGCAGGAAAAGGTGTTCGACGAGTACATGGCCGATCCCGAGATGAGCCGCGACCAGGGCGGTGACTACGACTTCGCTGGCGAGGCGGGGGGAAGCTGGCCTCCTCTGTCCCAGTGGACGGCCCGGTTGAATCTGACGTTCTGAGGCCGGCAGCGTCCGGTACGGAGATCCTGATTCAACGGCCAAACGGTTTGAGAGGAGGAGGTTAGGAATTATGGATGGCTTCAAAATCGATCGGAACGGAGGGCGCGGTCGTGGACGGCGTGCGGCCCTCGCGATGATTCCGATGCTTGTGGTGGCGCTCGGAGCGTGTGACGAGCTTCTGGAGGTGGATCTTCCGGGCGCGGTGACTGTCGAGGCACTCAACAATCCGGATCTTGCCCGGACGCTCGTGCTCGGGGCCCAGGGCGACTTCGAGTGCGGGCTGGTGGACTACATCTGGTACCCCGGCCAGTGGTTCGAGCTGTTCCTGAACACGAGCGGGAGCCGGCCGGACGGCCTGTCGGGACTCCGGTCGCGGCTGATCGAAGTCTATGCCGATCCGTGCGATTCGGGGACGGGTCCGATCTGGACCGTGATGCAGGTTCCGCGGGGACAGGCGGTGCGGGCCATCGACCTTCTGAACAGTGAGAATTTCGCGGAGGTGGCCAACCGGAGCCAGCTGATCGCCGAGGCCCGGATGTACGAGGCGTATTCGATTCAGCTGCTGGCCGAACAGTTCTGCGAAATCACCATTGACGCCGGTCCGAAGATGTCCCGTGAAGAAGGATACGCACTGGCCGCGGAACGCTTCACGCAGGCGATCGAGGGCGGAACACCGGATGTGGTTGCTGCAGCGTACATCGGGCGGGCCAGGTCGAAGCTGAACACGGGCGGTGACCCCTCGGGCGTGATCGCCGATGCCTCGAATGCGGCGATAAGTGAAGGGTTTGAGCTGGTTGCCACCTACGACGCCGCCGTCGGACGGCGGAACAACCGCATCCCGGAGCGCAACATCGACGGCGAAGCCCTCATGCCGGCCAGCACGTACGGGTGTATCACCAACCCAGCAAGCCCAACACAATGCCCCCACGGTGACGGCTGGCTGACGTTCGCAGACGACGGGACGACGGTCGATGCGGACGGCGATCCCCTGATCCGAGACACGACAATGGAGGAATGGACCCGGGATCCCCGCGTCCCGATCGTGCTTCGGGGAGACGTGGAAGGGGAGAATCGCCGAATCGGGCCGCGCGGAACGCTGTATTACAGACTTCAGCAGAAATACCCGACCGAGGGCAGCTCCATCCCGTTCTCCACCTGGCGCGAGGCTCAGCTCATGATCGCGGAAGCCCAGATCGAGATGGGGAACACCCAGGCGGCCGTGGACATCATCAACATGCTTCGCACCAACCCCGCGGGACTGCCGGAGGAGATCGACGCGAGCATGTGGCCCTTGCCGCAGCTCAGCGCCACCGATGCGGAGGCGGTGAAGATGACGGTTCTGGAGGAGCGCCGCCGGGAACTCTGGATGCAGGGAGTGATCTTCGGCGACAAGCTCAGGAACGGGTATCCGGTCTGGGAGGACACGGACGAGTACGGCCAGGCCGTATCACCCGGCTCGTGTTTCAGAATCCCGTTCCTGGAGGAGACCTCCAATGACAACCTCTAGGCCGAGCGGCTAGCCTGGAGCATCTCACAGAGCGACACAGATTCCAGTCGGGTGTGTCAGGAGCCCCCGGGCCCGGTTCAGGGCCCGGGGGCTTTCTGGATGTGCCAGGCATGCCCTGTGCCCGGCGCGTGATTCCCAATCACTGGCTCTCAGTGCCCCCATTACGGCAATACACGGCATACGCTGTGTTCTTGTGGGAGCCTGCGCTCTGTCGGGGGGGCACCATAAGGCACTATGCGTAGCTGCCGGAGGTCAAGATCGAACGCTCCCGGCTCCGTCCTGAGGTGAAGCCAGAGCGAAGGCGGCAGGGCCAACCCCTCGAGACTCCCGGCTGATATGGATTGACCTGTCAATCGGACTGTTTCTGAGACGGTGGTGTCGTTGGCTCTCCCTCCTGGGCCGTATCAGGTGGTTCGGGGTGCGGGCG
>CAZHGS010000011.1:0-79156 GCA_964532325.1 uncultured Gemmatimonadaceae bacterium
CCCTCGTAACCCCACCTCCACGACCAATGGACTTTTTCCACGGACTGCTAGGAGGTAGGTCTGCTGCCCGCACTCCCGTTCCGCGACCTCCAGCGCGTCGCGCCTTGCGGCTGGGGAAAGGCGTCCGTATCCGGCCTCAGCCACGGGTCAGGCGTCTCCCGAGCGGTTCGGCCATCCAAGGCGGCATGACCGTCCTCGCGGCGAGAAGTTCGCTCAGGTCTTCCGCCGAGAGCTTGGGGAGCACGGCATCGAGGCTCTTCTCAACCTCTCTCGGGCCAAGCCACGCCACCGCGCGGATGACCGTGCCTGCGTTTCGGTTCGGCGCCGCCAGTTGCCAGCTTGGCGCGTGTAGCAGCTCGACCCGGTGAGCCCCGAAGTGTAGAATGCGGTTGGGTCCAGAGGTAAGGTAGACGGATCGCACGGTGTGTTGTGTCGTCAGCCCAAGCCAGTTCGCCGCATCGCCTCCATTCGGAACAATGGTCTCGCCCCACAGCTCGCATAGGGCGGTGAGCGCCAGTTCGCGGCGCGGACCCCTGAGGCCGAACCGGGTTTCGATCGGGCGCATGTAAATGCCACGGCAGATCCGCATGAGTCGCTCGGAACGCGCGAGGCGCGAGAGCGCCCGGCTCACGGCGGCCCGGTCACCGAGGTGCAGGAGGTCCTCCGCCTGTATCGGCGTGGCCTCCGGCTTGGCTTCGGCGTATCCCATGATCCGCTCGGGCAGGCTCTTCATGGCTCCACTTCTTTCGGTCAGAAATCCGTCAACTGAGGTAACCACCCCCTCGCGGGGGGCATTCAGCATCCGAAGATAACCGACCGGGCGGCATACCGCCTCGCTCGGTTTGGCTCCACGATCCGAGGGAGAGAGGGGCTACCATCCCCCCCTACAGCTGCCCGGAGACCCAGACCGCCCGCCCGACGCGGATCTCCTCGGTGCAGCACTCGTGTCTGTCGTATTTGCCGCCGAGCGACTTGAGGACCACCCGGAGCCGGAAAGCGGCAGGTGCTCGTGCTGGCCCACGAGACGGGGTACCACATTGGGGCGATCCGTCAGTTCTGGTGGTCCGATATCGACCCGATGCCCCGGACAATCCGGCGGCGGGGCAAGCACGAGAAGATCGGGGGCGCACCCGTGATGCCCGCGACGAAGGACCCGTTGGCGTGCATGGGCTGCTCGCTGGCGCGTGACTGGTGGAAGAAGGCCGAGAAGCTCGCGGGGATCGAGCCCAGGTGGGGACGCGGCTGGCACTCCCTCGGGCGGAAGTTTGGCAGCGACCTCGTGGACCCGCAGCTCATCTGCGATGTGGGCGGCTGGAAGACCGCTCAGACGGTCCTCCAGTGCTACCAGTGGACCGGCAAGGAACGGCTCAGGAAGGCGCTCGAAGCGTACCGGCAGATCGGTTCCGGGTCCAGTTTGGCCGGAACAATTTGCCGGAATCCGACCCTCCGAATCCCCGAACTCATTATCGGCCTGGGTAGACTCGAACTACTGACGTCACCCTTATCAGGCGCGCGGTGCCTCGTCCACATCGGGGATGCTCTGGATGCATTCGGCGATGGCCCGGGGCGAAACGGGCTCCTCGCGTGCACCGTCCACCTCCTTGGCGCCTGTGACCCGCGTGGCACGCACCATGATGGCGGCCTGTCCCTGCCGGTCGATGACGGCCGGCGCGACCGGCACGGGGGAAGCGGTGACGGAGATGGCAAGGGGCAGGTCGGGATCGTCCCCGGACGGCGCGCGGGCTTCCGTCGCAATCTTGCTGGCCGAGGAGGCTCCCGTGCCCGAAGGCGGGGGTGAGTAGGAGCTCTCCGGTCGGGGAATTTGCCTCGTCACCAAGGCTCCCTCCGCCTGGGGTCATGCGCTCCCGAGGCACAGCTGCGCCGCACCCGGTTGCCCGCTCGCCGGGGGCCTCCGGAGAGGGGACATCGCGCGGGCCCTTGGCGGTCCTGTCCGGCGGCAACAGTTTCATCCGTTCCGGGAGGATCGGTCGGAGAGATGAGGAGGACTCGGAGATGCCAGACGACAATCGGATTCCGGTAGGGGTCCTGGGAGCAACGGGGAGCGTCGGTCAGCGCTTCATACGCCTCCTCGACAGGCACCCGTGGTTCCGCGTGACGGCTGTCACCGCCTCGGAGCGTTCCGAGGGGCGGCCGTACGGCGAGGCCGTCAACTGGGCGCAGGACGAGGCGATCCCCCCCGAGGTGGCGGCGCTCTCCGTCCTGCCCACCGCGGTGGGTCCGGACGTTCCCATCGTCTTTTCCGCCCTCGATTCGAGCGTCGCGGGGCGGGTCGAGACGGCCTTCGCGGCGGCGGGCGTCATGGTCGTGACGAATGCCCGCAACCACCGGATGGACCCCGACGTGCCGCTTCTCGTCCCGGAGGTGAACTCTGCCCACCTCGCGCTCCTCGAGGCGCAGGCATTCCCGCCGGGCGGAGGGATCATCGCCAACCCGAATTGTTCGACGATCGGGCTCGTCGTCCCGCTCCAGGCGCTCCACATGGCTTTCGGCGTGCGACGGGTGAACGTCGTGACCCTCCAGGCGATCTCCGGCGCGGGGATCCCGGGCGTCTCCTCGATGGCGATCCTTGACAACGTCGTCCCCTTCATCTCCGGGGAGGAGGACAAGCTCGAGACCGAGACGCGGAAGATCCTCGGGAAGCTTGCCGGCCGCGCGATCGAGGAAGCGTCCATCGAGGTGAGCGCCCAGTGCACGCGCGTGCCCGTTCTCGACGGGCATCTCGAGATGGTGTCGCTCGAGCTCGGCGGCCAGCCGTCGGCCGGGGAGGTGGCCGACGTGCTCGCGGGCTTCCGGGGCGCGCGGTGGGAGTTCGAGCTTCCCTCCGCGCCGAAGCGGGTGATCCACGTCCTCGACGGGCCGGACCATCCGCAGCCCAGGCTCCACCGCGACCTCGAGGGAGGGATGGCCGTCTCGGTGGGGAGGATCCGGGAGTGTCCCATCCTCGGGACCAAGATGGCGGTGCTCTCCCACAACACCGTGCGGGGTGCGGCCGGCGGTGCGATCCTCTGCGCGGAACTCGCCGCCGCCGAGGGACGGATCGAGGGGGTCGGGCTCCCCGGGGCTGGAGGCGGCTGACCGCGGCGACGTGCCCCGCGATCGGCCGGAGGGGGAACCGCGCCACCTCGCCGCGGGAGGACAACGATGACGGCACGGCGGTTCTCGTTCTTTCCGGCGTGCGCCGCCCGGGGACGGCGCCGATTGTCCCTGCCACCGTCATCTGCGCCAATCTTCACGCCGGCCGCGTGAGCATCCGGACGATCCGGTGAGAGGCTTTCGCCCCGGGCGCGGAGACTTCGCGAAGATCCTCCACCTCGCGCTTCCCGTCGTCGTGGTCCAGCTCGGGATCGTGGCCATGGGCCTCGTGGACACCATGATGGTCGGCCGGGTCTCGCCGGCGGACCTCGCCGCGGTGGCCCTCGGCAACCTCTTCTTCTTCGCGACGGCCATCTTCGGCATGGGCGTACTGCTCGCGCTCGATCCGGTTGTGGCCCAGGCGGTAGGGGCCGGGGAGAGCGAGGCTGCGGCCCGGGGGGTGCAGCGGGGGCTCCTCCTGTCGTTCTTCCTCGCGGTTATCACCTCCCTGGCGGTCGCGCCGGCTGGCCCCGTCTTCCGCACGGCGGGTCAGCCAGCCGAGGTGATTCCGATCGCCGTAGGGTACGCGCACGCGCTCATCCCCGGCACGCCCGCCTTCTTCCTCTTCATCGTTTTCCGCCAGTCGCTCCTCGCGGTCGGGCGCGTCGCCCCGATCCTCTGGTCGACGCTTGCGGCGAATGTGCTCAATCTTCTACTCAACTGGGTCCTGGTCTGGGGGAACCTGGGGGTCCCGCGGCTCGGGGCCGTCGGGTCCGCCTGGGGGACGTCACTCGCCCGGTGGTTCCTGGCGGCCGCCATACTCGGTGCCGCCTGGCCGCACCTGCGCCCCTTCCTCCGCCCATGGCGCAGCGGGGTGGCGCGCCTCCGTCCCCTCATCCGGATGCTCGTTCTCGGCACCCCGATCGGCGTGCAGCTCCAGCTCGAATGGGGCGCCTTCGCCGCCACGGGGCTTCTCATGGGCCTCCTCGGCGCGGAGGCGATGGCCGGCCACCAGATCGCGGTGAATCTCGCATCCTTCGCCTTCATGATCCCGATCGGGATCGGCGCAGCGGCGTCCATCAGGGTCGGCCACGAGATCGGAAGGGGGGATCCGCCCGCCGCGCGTCGGGCGGCCGGCGCGTCGCTCGCCGCCGGAAGCGTACTCATGGTCATGACGGCGGTCCTGTTTCTCGCGGCACCGGATCTCCTGGGGCGGGCCTTCACCAACGATGCGGGTGTCGTCCGCGTGGCTGCTCTCCTTCTCCCGATCGCGGGCGTCTTCCAGATCTTCGACGGGCTTCAGGCCGTGGCTGCGGGTGCGCTCCGCGGGGCGGGCGACACCCTCTGGCCGATGCTCGCCAACCTGCTCGGCTTCTGGTCGTTCGGCCTCCCGCTCTCGCTCCTTCTCACCTTCCGGCTGGACCGGGGGCCTGCCGGCCTCTGGTGGGGTCTCGCTGCGGGGCTCGCCGCCGTCGCCGTACTGCTCCTCCTGCGGGTCCGGATCCGCCTCGCGGGAGAGCCGGGCCGCCTCGCGGTGGAGTAGGGACCCGGAGTGGTGCCGGTCTGTTGGACAGGTTGTCCAGGTGGATGCCGCGGCGGCCCGGAAGGCACCGAGGTCGCCAGGAGGAGACGACGGTTCACACCCGGGTTCGAGGCTCGGGTGGCGCCGGCGGGGGAGCGTCACGGCGATCGGTGCGCGCCACGAGCTGCGCCCGACTCAGGTGGCCAGCAGGGAGCTGGAGCTCATCGAGTCGTGGCCGGAGGTGTTGGCCGGAGGCGGCGAACGCAAGGGCAACAGGCGGTCCGAGGTGAAGGCCCGCGCAACCGGCCCGGAGGTCGACCGGTATCCTCGGCAACGGTCCGGAGCGCAACACGGTCCCTGGACGGACAAGGTGCGGTCCGACCATGTCGACTTCCGAAGCGACCCGGACCGGTTGGCCGCCTGGCCCCGAGTCGGTTCTGCTGTTCAGCCCGTTTGGTAGCGGTCGGTGACGGCAGCCAGCGGTAGCCGGTCTCGGGGGGAGGTTCGCTGGGATAAGAGGCGAGACCGGCGACCGCCGGCTCTGCGCGCCTCCGTTCAGGCGAGGCCATCGGCGAAAGATCCACGGGTGCGCGCGATGCTCATTCCCCCGCCGGGGAAGGAACCGGGGAAGTCCCGCCGGGTTCGGAGGAGCCGGGTGCGAGCTCCCGGTACCCCGGCCGGAGTCAGGGCCCCGCGTTGTCCATGACCGTCGAACCGTTCGTCGCATCCCCCGGCTCCCGGCTCGGAAGACCGGATCTTCCCGACGGGCCCGCCTCGGATATGCCGTTCACCGCGGGCTCCCGGCCGACGGGATGTGGTACGTCCGCGGACCGGGACTTCATTTCGGAGGTGGAGGAGAGAGGTCTCATGCGAGAACACGCCGGCTCAGACTGGCTCGGGAACGTACCCCCGGGCAGGCGCCCTCATGTGCTATGCCCGGCCCCGCTGCTCACCCTCGTCGCGCGCGGACGTGCGTAGCTCCGCGCCGGTGCTTCGAACGGGAGGGGTCATGAGGCATCTGGTGCTCGCACTGGCCGTCACCGGAGTGGGCCTCGCGCCCGGGTTCGCCCGCGCGCAGGAAGGGTACAGTCTGGAGTCGCTGCTGGTCAGCTCTGGCTCCGACCCGATTACCAGCGGAATCGCCGCCATTGCGAGATTCAGGGACGGCAGCGACCGCTTCGCGGAGGTCGCGGCCCAGAGCGAGCAAGCGTGGTTTGCCTACGGGAAGTATCTTGGAGGCGGTGCGCGCAGCTTCGTTGCCGCCGGCGCCGTGGGTCACTTTCAGACGGCGCCGCTTCTAGGTCTAAGGTTCGACGCTGTGTTCCGGCTGGACGAATCGGTCCGGCTCGAGGTGCTCTACTGGCCGGGTGTGCTTCTCGAGGAGCCGACCGACTGGAAGACGGAAAATGATGGGGTGGAGAACCCGGAAGGCGTCTACCACGGCCAGTTCAGCGGGATCCGGCTCGCCGTCGGGCCGGTGCAGGCGAGCTACTACATGCTGAACTTCCTGGACGAGCCGTGGAACGAACTCCCCGGCATCAGCTACACCTGGTCCTTCCGGGACGACATGGCCGCCTCGCTGAGCGCCACCTGGAACAACAACAGCCGGGACTGGTTGCCCTGGATCGGGCTGGTATGGGCACCGTAGTGCCGGTGAGACTGGACGGTCCGCGGACCGGGCGTCCGGGCGGCGCTCGTGGCTGACGGACCCGGCCGTGCGGACCGTGCCGCTGCCGGTCTCCTCGTCTACGACGGGGAATGCGAGCTCTGCCGGAGAACGGTCATGTGGGTCCGCCGCCGCGACCGCACCGGGCGGATCGAGCTGCTTCCCTACCAGGATCCCGAAGCGAGGGCCCGTTTCCGCGGAGTTCCGAGCGAGGCTTTCGAGGGGGCAATCCAGCTCCTTCTCCCGGGAAACGTCAGATTCGAGGGGGCCCGCGCCGTGGAGGAGGTCCTGCGGCTGCTGCCCGCCGGCCGCGTCCCGGGCCTCCTCTTTTCGCTTCCGGGAGCGCGTCTCCTGGCTGGGAGGGTGTACGGCTGGGTCGCCCGGAACCGGCGGCGCCTGGGGTGCCCGGCACATTGCCGGAGAGGTGGCGCGCCGGGCCAGGGCGTCGCCGACTCCCGGCGGTGAATGTGCTCTGATCCTCGCCTCTGGGTCCGGTCCGGTCCTGTGCGCGATGTGGGCGACTCGGCAAGCCCTCCAAGACTCCGAGCACTGGATCTGGCGCGCCCAGTACACCGAGGCCGGTCCACAGCTGGTACTTCAGGCGTTTCTGCACCGCGTCGTGAACGCCAGAGGCCGAATCGAGCGTATGTGGACGCCCCCGGGTGGACGAGCAAGGATTCTGAGACGAGTTGGTGGCAGTCTGGTCAGGTACAGTCGTATGTTCGTATGTGGACGCCCCTAGGTGGATCTGCTGATCGTCTGGTCGCGGGAATCGGGAGGGAGGACCGGGTCGTGGTCGAGTGCAAACTCGTAGGGGAGGGCCGTTCGTTCTCGCGAACGGTCGAGGAAGGACTCGAACAGACGAAGCGGTACATGGACATCAGCGGAACCGATGCCGGCCATCTCGTCGTCTTCGACATGCGTCCGGGCAGAAGCTGGGCGGAGAGGATCTTCCGGGAGGAGCGCGGCCGTCAGGATGCTCGGGTCACCGTCTGGGGGGCCTGACGAAATGGCTGCCTGGGCGTGGACATGACCGCGCCCGGATAGCGCTGTGTTACGCACAAGTGATGGACGCGCAAGCGGATAGAGGAGGATCGGCGCCCGGAGGCGTGCGGGCATCGCTCCCCGGACCGCGCAGAGATGGACAGGCTTGACGACCGGTCGTATCAGGTGTCCAGGCATTGGTTGGAGGAGAGGGAGCGAACGATGGAGCCGAAGACCATCGGAGCGGCCAAGTTCAAGGAGCAGTGCCTCGGCCTCACAGACGGGCTGGCACCCGAAGGTCTCGTCATCACCAGGGGGGCAGACCCGTTGCCAGAGCGCTTCCTTACTCGGAGGACCGCGCGAGCCTGATCGGCAGCCTGCGGGGCAAGATCAGGGTGCGTGGCGAGATCACCGCAACGGGGATCCGCTGGCACGCGGATGGTCAGTCTCGACACGCATATCCTGATCGACGCCCTCGGAGGGTCGCTGCCCGTCCGGGCGCCTCTTCGCGTGCGGCCAGCGGCGCCGCGCGCTCTCCCGCCCCATCGCCGGAGCTTCATTCCTCCACAGGTTCCAGCTCGTCGAGCGGCACGTAGTACTTCCTGTAGCTCCTCCCGTCGGCGTGCCACCGACCCTCCGGCTCTTCGACGAACACCGTGGCGCGCTTGGTGATCCGGCCGACCCTCCCCTCACGGAAGCGACCCCGGTAGGTGAAGGAGACGAGGGAGCCGATGTTGATACCGTGCTTCGCAGCCCGCGCCCGTCGGGTCACGAGCGTGTGGGTATGGTGCCGGTGGCGGAAGAGGCGGTGGGCGAGTTCCTGGAAGGGAGGTGCCTTGCAGTTGCTGGTTCCGGTACCGACGAACTCGACCATGTGGACGAGTTCGTGCTCGAAGACCCGCTGCAGCGCCTCGAGGCGGGTTGTGCAGGGCAGGCCGACGACATCGATCGGGGCCTCGTCCTTGTCGAAGCCGTGGAAGAGCATCTCCGTGGAGATGGCGATTTCATAGCGGGTGCGCCCATGAGCCCCCGGGCGGTAGCTGGTCTTCCCGGCCGCGCGGGTCATCCGTGTGGAGAGGCGGAATGAGAGGTCTTCCTCCGCCAGCTGCTCGCGCAGGAAGCCTTCGAGGAACCGCCTGTCGTAGGCGCGAAAGAGGGTCTCGAGATCACGGGGATGGATCGCGGTGAAGTTGTGGTCGTCGATCCAGCCGGATGTGGCGACGAGCTCTTGGCCGATCTCGGCGGTCCACTCCCTGATCCGGCCGTCACCGGGATCGGGAAGCGATCCGGCGTGAGGCCCCGCTTTCCGCCGCGGTCCGGGCCGTCGCCTCCAGGCACGCTTCTTTCTCATCGGGACCCGGCTCGTCGCGCATCCGGGTCCGGCGCTGATGCGGCTCTGGTCATCCGGGAGCCACTCCATCCGGGGAGCGGTTTCGCGGACCGGCTCCCCCGGAGGTGGAATCGGCACGACCGGAAAGGGAAGGGGCGCCGAAGTGTCCGGTGAGAGGATCCGCCCGTACCGGAAAAGGTGCGCCGCCCCACCCGGGATGGCCAGGCTTCCCCCGCCCCGGAACCGGCCGGAGGGATCCGGGGCGGAGCGCGATGGCAGGAGGACGGGAGATCGGCGGCCGGCCGGACGCCGCTCCAGGGCGATCGTGTCCCGGCCCGGCCTCTCCCCCCGTCCGGCGCATGCCCTTCTTCCCCTTCATGGCACCCTACGGAATCGGGGCGCCCCCGGTTGCGGCCCGGACAGCCCCAACCTGCGTCCCGCGATGTGTGTCGGCCGAGATTGACACTCCCCGCCGGCCCGGCGAAACTTCTAGGCTGAGTCTCCCCCACGCGCAGGGCGCCATGTTCAAGTCGCTTCGGGCACGTATCGTCCTCATCGTCCTCATCCTCGCCGGCTGCGGCTACTACCTCTACCAGAACCAGGTGGAGTCGGGAAGCCCGGTGAAGCTCGGCCTCGACCTCCAGGGGGGGATGTATCTCGCGCTCGAGGTGGATGACCCCGAGGGCACGATGGCCGCCGAGGCGCGCGAGGACGCGATCGACCGGGCCGAGACGATCATCCGGAACCGGGTCGATGAGCTCGGCGTCGAGGAGCCTCTCATCCAGCAGGTCGGATCCGAGCGGCTCATCGTGGAGCTTGCGGGCGTCGACGACGAGGAGCGCGCCAAGGAGATCGTCGGACAGACGGCGCTCCTCGAGTGGAAGCTGGTCCGCTCCACCGCCGAGCTGACGACCTCATTTCCCCGGATCGACCAGGTCATCACGACGACGCTCGGGGAGGACTCGATCCGGGCGCTCGGCGCCGAGCTCGAGTCGGAGCTTCCGAGCGGCGAGTCCGTCGAGGCGCTCCTCTTCGGCGGTGACGAGGCGGAGGATGCCGCCGAGGAGGATGCCGAAGAGACCGTTCCCGGGGAGGGGGCGGCCGAGGATGTCCCGGCCGACTCGGCGGCGGCCGAGCCGCCCGCCGAAGTCCCGCCGGCCGACCCCGACTACCGCCCCTTCACCTCGCGGCTTCTCGCGGGCGGATCGCCCGGCGAGTTCCTCGTCGCGACGGAGGATGTCGAGCTCGTGCAGGGCTTTCTCGAGATGCCGGAGGTCCAGGCGGTGATCCCGAGGGAGCTCTCGCTCCAGTGGGGGTGGATCCCTGTCGCGACCGGGGCCCGGACGTTCGCGATCCTCTATGTGCTCGAGGACAACGCCTTCCTGACGGGCGACATGCTCGAGGACGCCACCGCGATGCGCGACCAGCAGTTCAACCAGGCGGTCGTGCAGTTCGAGCTCTCCCGCGTCGGGGGCCGCCGCTTCGCGGAGCTGACGGGGCGGAGCATCGGCGAGCGGATCGCGATTGTGCTGGATAGGGAGGTGGTGAGTGCACCCGTCGTGCAGGCGCGGATCGGCGCGCGCGGCCAGATCGAGCTCGGCGGCTCGTCGATGGAGGAGGCGACGGACCTGGCCCTCGTGCTCCGGGCGGGTGCCCTCCCCGCCGCGCTCCAGATCATGGAGGAGCGCACGGTCGGCGCGTCGCTGGGGCAGGACTCGATCCAGCAGGGGATGATGGCGGGGATCGTCGGGCTCGCTTTCGTGGTCCTGATCATGATCCTCTACTACCGCGTGTCCGGCCTGCTCGCCGTGCTGGCGCTCTCGGTCTACGTCGTCCTCGTCCTCGGTGGGCTCGCCGGGATCAACGCCACGCTCACCCTTCCGGGGATCGCCGGCCTCATCCTCTCGATCGGGATGGCCGTCGACGCGAATGTCCTCATCTTCGAGCGGATCCGCGAGGAGCTTGCGGAGGGGCGGGCGATCCGCAGCGCCGTAGACGAGGGATTCGCGCATGCGCTCTCGGCGATCGTCGACGCGAATATCACGACGCTGATCACCGCCCTCATCCTCTTCCAGTTCGGGACGGGTCCGGTCCGCGGCTTCGCCGTCACCCTCTCGATCGGGATCATCGCCTCCTTCTTCACGGCGCTCTATGTGACCCGGACGCTCTTCCTCGTGTACATCCGGGGGAAGACGGCGAACCAGACGGTCAGCATCTAGCGCAACGGGGGGACGCGATGCAGCTCTGGATCTTCCGCAACGCCCACTTCTCCTTCCTGGAGTGGCGCCAGAAGGCGTACGTCGTCTCGGCGGCGGCGATCCTCGCCGGTATCGTCGCGATGGTGGTCAACATCTTCGCGATCGGGTACTGGCAGAACTACGGGGTGGACTTCACCGGAGGGACACGCGTCGTCGTCCAGGTCGATGCAGCTACGACCGTCGCCGATCTGCGCGAGGCGCTCGGGGGCGCCCAGGCGCCTCCGATCAGCGAGTTCGGTGCCGACAACGAGTACACTGTGCGCGTGCCCCTCGGCGGGGCGGGGGAGCCCGAGGAGGTGGCCAACGAACTCGCCGCGGTCCTCGAGGCGAGTCCGCTCATCGGGGACTTCGAGGTTCTCGACCGGGAGTTCGTCGGTCCGACGATCGGCGGGGAGCTGCAGACGCGGGCGCTCCTTGCGATCATGGTCTCCTTCATCGCGACGCTGATCTATATCGCGGCACGCTTCGAGTTCCGCTTCGGGCTGGCTGCCGTCATCGCGACCGTCCACGACATCCTCCTGACGCTCGGCTTCCTCGCGCTCTTCCGCGTCGAGATCTCGCTTCCGACCGTCGCGGCGATCCTCACCGTCATCGGCTACTCGCTCAACGACACGATCGTCGTCTTCGACCGCATCCGCGAGAACCTGAACCGGAAGGGAGGACGGCGCGAGGATCCGCAGGCGCTCATGACCCGCTCGATCAACGAGGTGCTCCCGAGGACGGTGATGACCTCCGGAACGACGCTCGCGGTACTGACGGCGCTCTTGATCCTCGGCGGTGCGGTGATCCGCGATTTCACCCTCGTCCTGATCCTCGGGGTCGTGATCGGGACCTACTCGTCGATCTTCGTCGCCACGCCGGCGCTTCTCGAGATCCAGCGCCGGTGGGGGACGAAGGAGGAAGCCGACCGGCGGAAGGCCCGGCGGCGGAGGGGCCGGAGGGGCCGGCGGCAGGCGATTCCCGTGTAGTCCCGGGAGTTCGCGTGCGGAGGGAACCCGGGGGGCCGTGGAAGGGATCCGCGGCCCTCCTTCCTCTTCCCCGGAGGAGCGGGCCGCGTCGCGGGGACTGATGCTGATCGACACGCACTGCCATCTGACGCATGAGCGCTACGGCGATGACCTTCCGGGCGTTCTCGCGGGAGCATCGGGGGCGGGCGTCGGGGGCGTAGTGGCGATCGCCTCCGACCTCGGGGACGCCGATGCCGTCGCCCGGCTTCCGGACCTGCGGGAGCCGGACGGCGGGGAGGGGGAGGGGTGGCCCGACCTCTGGGGCACCGCCGGCGTCCATCCCCACGAGGCCGAAGACGCGCCGCGGAGGCTCAGGGATCTCCTTCTGGCCCGGTCATCGCCTCCCGGGGCCATCGTCGCCCTCGGCGAATGCGGCCTCGACTACCACTACGACTTCTCGCCCCGGGGGATGCAGCGCCGTGTTCTCGACGCGCATGTGGAGGCTGCCTCCGAGACGGGCCTCCCCCTCGTCGTCCACTGCCGGGCGGCGGAGGGCGATATGACGGCGGCGGTGCGCGAGGCGGGAGGGGCGGGTGTGCGCGGAGTGCTCCACTGCTTCGCCGGCCACGACGGGCTCCTCGACGCCGCGCTCGAGGAGGGGTGGCTCGTCTCCCTCACCGGGCTCGTCACCTTCCCCTCCTTCACGGGCGCCCCCGCTGTCCGGCGCATTCCGGGGGACCGTTACATGCTCGAGACCGACGGCCCCTACATGGCGCCCGTCCCGCGGCGGGGGCGCCGCAATGAGCCGGCCTTCCTCCCCTACATCCGCGACGCGGTGGCCCGGCTCCGGGATGAGGCGCCCTCCGAGGTCGAGCGGTCCACGACGGCGAACGCCCGGCGCTTCTTCGGCCTTCCGGGAAGCTGAGGCTGCCACGGTGCCGCGGACGATCCGGATCCTCCCTGACGGTGTCGCCAACCAGATCGCGGCCGGCGAGGTCGTGGAGCGGCCGGCCTCGGTCGTCAAGGAACTCGTCGAGAACGCACTCGATGCCGGTGCACGCAGGATCGATGTCCACCTCGCGCGCGGAGGGAAACGGACGATCCGCGTCGCGGACGACGGGTGTGGCATGGGACGCGGGGACGCGATCCTCTCCCTCGACCGCCACGCCACATCGAAGGTCCAGCGCGCGCGGGACCTCCGGACGATCGGAACGCTCGGATTCCGCGGGGAGGCGCTTCCCTCCATCGCTTCCGTCTCCCGCTTCACGCTGGAGACGCAGACGGCCGAGGAGAACAGCGGCACCCGGATCCGGGTGCGGGGGGGCACGATCATGGGGGTCGAGGATGTGGCGCGCACGCGGGGCACGACCGTGACGGCCGAAAACCTCTTCTACAATGCCCCGGCCCGCGCCGCCTTCCTGCGAACCCCCCCGGTCGAGACCCGCGCCGCGAGCGAGGCGATCTCCCCGCTCGCGCTCGCCCACCCCGAGGTCGCCTTCACCCTCACATCGGACGATCGCACGCTCCTCGACCTCCCCCGGGCCCCGGGCGTCGTCGACCGGATCGCGGCGCTCTGGGGAGACGCCGCCGCCCGCGACCTTCTCCGCATCGAGGCCGAGAGCGGGGGGATCCGGCTCCGCGGGCTCGTCCAGCGGCCGGATGCCACGCGCCCCGGCTTCCGGCGGAGCTGCCTCTTCGTGGCGGGTCGGCCTTTCCGGGAACCGGCCCTCGTACGTGCCGTGGACCGCGGCTACCGGACGACGATCCCCGAAAGGAACCGGCCGTGGCTCTTCCTCTTCCTCGCCGTTCCAGCCGGAAGCGTGGACGTGAACGTCCATCCCACGAAGGCCGAGGTCCGGTTCCGGGACCTGCCGGCGGTCGAGACGCTCGTCGAGCGCGGCGTGCGCGCCGCGCTCGAGACGATGGCGAGCGCCGCCACCCTCGACGGGCATCCGGCCAGGCCGGTCCTCACCGGGGAGCCGTCGCCGAGCGGCGCGTTGGGGGTGCCGGGCAGTCCCGGCGGGGGAGAGGGCGACGGAAACGCCGAGGGGGATGCCGACCCCGCCGCGTCGGAGTCCGACTCCCAGATGGCGCTCTTCGTTCCGGTCCGGGACGGGCCGCAGGCACCCGCCGGGGAGAAGGCCCCGGAAGAGGGCGTGCCCGAGTACAAGCCCTCCCGGATCTGGCAGGTGCACCGGTCGTGGATCCTCGCCGAGGTGAGGGACGGCCTCCTCCTCGTCGATCAGCACGCGGCCCACGAGCGGGTGCTCTTCGAGAGGATCATGCGCCGCTTCGACGATGGGGAGCACGCGAGCCAGCGGCTCATCTTCCCCCTTACGATCCGGCTCACCCGCGCGGAACACTCCGTCGTGGAGGATCTCGCGGGGCTCATGGAGGCCACCGGGTTCCAGATCGAGGGGTTCGGAGGGAATACGGTCATCGTGCACGGCGTCCCGGAGCCGCACCCCGGGTTCGACGCCGAGCGCTGTCTGCGCGAGATGCTGGCCGAGCTCGCGGACGGGTCCGCGCTCATGCGCTCGGCCAGAAACCAGTTCGAGCGCGTCGCGATGAGCTTCGCGTGCAATGCGGCGATCAAGGCCGGCCAGCCGCTCGACCGGGCGGAGGTCGAGGAGCTCTTCGACCAGCTCTTCGCCACCGAACTCCCCTACCACGACGTGCACGGGCGCCCCACCACGGTCCGGCTCTCCCGGGCCGAGCTCGAGAGGAAGTTTGGCCGCTGATGCTTCCAGCCCTCGTCGGGCCGACGGGCATCGGGAAGACGGCTCTCTCGCTCGAGGTGGCCCGCCGGCTCGATGCCGAGGTCATCTCGATGGACTCCCGCCAGGTCTACCGCGGGATGGAGATCGGGACCGCGAAGGTCCGCCCTGAGGAGCGGGGACTCGTCGCCCACCACGGCCTCGATCTCGTCGATCCCGGAGAGGCATACTCGGCGGCCCGGTTCGCCCGGGATGCGCGGTTGTGGATCCGGGAGATCGCGGCCCGGAGCCGGCTGCCGGTCCTCGTCGGCGGGACGGGGTTCTTCCTGCGGGCGCTGACCGACCCCGTGTTCCGCGAGCCCCCCGTCGATCCCGGGCGCCGCGGGCGGCTGAGGGAGTGGCTCGCCGGCCGCAAGCCCGTGGAGCTCAGGCGCTGGCTCGCCGTGCTCGATCCCGCGCGCCTCGCCGGGACCGACCCGGGAGGGCGCCACCGGCTCTCGCGCGGGATCGAGGTGGCGCTCCTCACGGGCCGGTCCCTCTCCTGGTGGCACCGGGAGGGACCCCTCGACGCCGAGCCCCTCGACGTTCGGCCCGTGCTCCTCGAGCTCGAGCGGGCGGAGCTCTACCGTCGGATCGACCGGAGGACGGAAGCGATGTTCGAGGCAGGGCTGCTCGACGAGGTGCGGCGCCTCCTCGAGGGGGGCGTGCGGCCCGACGACCCGGGGATGACCGCAACGGGGTACCGGGAGGCGGCCGCGGTGGTGCAGGGGGAGCTGGACCCCGCGGAGGCTGTGCGGCGCGTGCAGTCCGCGACCCGCAGGTACGCGCGGCGCCAGCTCACCTGGTTTCGCAACCAGCGCCCGGCACCGTCGCTCCTCATCGATGCCTCGGTCCCGCTCGCGGCGCAGGCGGAGTGCGTCGAGGCGTGGTGGCGGCGGATCGGGGCGGGTCCGGGCGGGGTAGCGGGCGCGTGAAGATCGGGATTGCGTGCTATCCGACGTACGGCGGGTCGGGAGCGGTGGCCACCGAACTCGGGCTCGGGCTCGCCGCGCGCGGCCACGAGATCCACTTCCTCTCCTATGCGCCGCCCTTCCGCCTCTCCGGCCTTCGCGAGCGGGTGTTCTTCCACGAGGTGGAGATGGCGGACTACCCCCTCTTCGAGCATCCCCCCTACACCCTCGCGCTCGCGGTGGCGATCCACCAGGTGGCGCGCGACCGGGGACTCGATCTCGTGCATGTCCACTACGCGATCCCGCACGCGGCTTCCGCCTGGCTCGCGGGCCAGATGTTCGAGGGCACCGGCCGGCCGCGGCTCGTCACCACGCTTCACGGGACCGACATTACGCTCATCGGGCGCCACCCCTCGTTCCGCTCGATGACCCGCTTCTCGATCCTCCGGTCCGACGGACTCACCGCCGTATCCCGCTACCTGAAGAGGGAGACGGAGGAGAACTTCGATGTGAGCGGTGCCTCGATCCGGGTGATCCCGAACTTCGTCGACACCGACCGCTACCGCCGGAACGCGGCCCCGCATGATCGCGCCCGGCTCGCACCCGGGGGAGAGAAGCTCCTCATCCACGTCTCGAACTACCGGGCCGTCAAGCGCGTCGAGGACGTGATCGACATCTTCGCCCGCGTGACCGAGAGGATCCCGAGCCGGATGATCATGGTCGGGGACGGACCGGACCGGCCCCTCGTCCGAAGGCGCGCCGAAGAGCTCGGCGTGACCGGCCGCGTGAGCTTCCTCGGCCAGCACACCTCCGTCGAGGATCTGCTCGTCCACGGGGACCTCTTCCTTCTCCCGAGCAAGACGGAGTCCTTCGGACTCGCGGCCCTCGAGGCGATGGCGTGCGGGACCCCGGTCGTCGCATCGCGGGCCGGAGGGCTTCCCGAGCTCGTGGCCGACGGCGAGAGCGGGCTTCTCTACGAGCCCGGGGACGTGGAAGGGATGGCGGACGGAGCGCTCGGGATCCTCGCCTCCCCCGAGCTCTGGGGCCGAATGAGCGAGTGCGGCCGGAGGATCGCCGAGACGCGGTTCTCGGCCCCGGCGGTCATCGGGATGTACGAGGACTATTACCGCGAGGTGCTCGGCCGGTGACGGTGCAGGCAGAGCGGAGCGGCGGGACCGCGCCCGACGACGGCGGCCGGGCCGCGCTCCGTGCCGAGTCGGACCGCCTGATCGGCGCCGCGCTGCGGGAGGACATCGGCGAGGGGGACTTCACGACGCTCTGGACGGTCCACGCCTCGGCGCGGGCGGAGGCCGTCATCGTCGCAAAGGGGAGGCTCGTCGTGGCCGGCGTGTGGATCGCGCGCCGGGTCTTCTCCCGGGTGCTCGCCGACGCCCGGATCGAACCCCTCGTCGAAGACGGCGTCACGGTCGACCCCGGGACGGGGCTCCTTCGGGTCCGCGGGCCGGCGCGCGGGATCCTCACCGCCGAGCGGACCGCGCTCAACTTCCTCGGCAGGCTCTCGGGGATCGCCACCCTGACGCGCCGATTCGTGGAGGCGGTCGCGGGCACCCGCGCCCTGGTCACCGACACGCGGAAGACGACGCCGGGCTGGCGGGTTCTCGAGAAGTGGGCCGTCCGCACGGGCGGCGGGGTGAACCACCGCGCCGGCCTCGATGACATGATCCTGATCAAGGACAACCACATCGCCGCGGCGGGCGGCGCGCGCGAGGCGGTCCTTCGCGTGGCGGCGAGAAACCGGCGCGCGCTCGAGGTCGAGGTCGAGGTGTCGACCCCGGCGGGGGTCGAGGAGCTGAGGGGGCTTCCCGTCGGGAGGATCCTCCTCGACAATATGGATGAGGACGGGCTTCGCGAGGCCGTGTCCCGCGTGGCGCGGTGGCCCGAGCCCCGCCCGGAGCTGGAGGCCTCGGGCAACATCTCCCTCGAGCGGGCGCGAAGCGTCGCCGGGACGGGGGTGGACTGGATCTCGGTGGGCGCGCTCACGCACTCCGCCCCGGTGGCCGACCTCTCGCTCCGGATCCGGCCGGTCGCTTCGGTGGAGGAGGGGTGAGCGGTCGCGAGGCGGGCGACGGGTCCCTGCCGCCGGAGTGGCGGGGCCGTCTGCCGGGCGAGTGGGCAGAGGAGCTCGGGGTCCCCGCGCTCGAACTCCACGCCCGCATCGGGTCGACAAACCGCCGGCTTCGGAGCCTCGCGGCCGTGGGAGGGGCGGTTCCATGGACGACGGTGGTCGCGGGGGAGCAGACCGCCGGACGGGGGAGAGCGGGACGGAGCTGGCACTCGCCCCCCGGGGCTGGGTTGTGGATGTCGGTGCTGCTCGAGTTGGACGCAGATTCCGGGAGCGGGATCCTCGCCCTCGCGGCGGGCGTATCGGTCGCACGCGCGCTTGAGGAGGTGAGCGGGGCGCCGATGGGCCTCAAGTGGCCGAACGACATCCTCTTCGGGGGGCGGAAGATCGCCGGGATCCTCTGCGAGGCGCGCGGCCCGGACGCGCGAGGGGCGATCGTCGGGATCGGTGTCAACGTGCGCCGCCCAGAGGAGGGGTATCCGCCGGGACTCGAGGTCCATGCCGCCTTCCTGGGCGAGGCGTCCGCCGCCGGGGTCAGGCTTCCCCGCCTTGCGGGTGCCATCATCCGGGAGCTGCACCGGTGGGCCGCTCCTCCGCCCGCGCGTCTCGCCGGAGCCCTCCGGGGAGAGTGGGAGGCCCGAGACGTTCTCCCGGGCCGCTCCGTCCGGCTGGCGGGAGGGAGATCGGGCACCGCATGCGGTGTCTCGGGAGAGGGGTGGCTGAGGGTGACGGCCGCCGACGGGACGTTGGCGACCGTGCGGGCAGGAGCCGTCGAGGTTGCGGGCTGGGGATCCCCACGGTTGACGCCCGCACGTGGCGCGTCCGCGCTACCCGCTGTAGAGGAGGAAGCAGGGTGAACGAGCTCGTAATCGACGTCGGGAACACGGAGTCCGTGGCCGGGCTCTTCGGGCCCGGCTCCCTCGAGGTCCTTGCCGAATGCCGGTATGTCACATCGGTGCCTAGGACCCCGGACGAGCTCGCGTTGCTCATCCGTGGACTCCTCGCCGAAGCCGGCTACGGTGAGGCCGAGATCGTACGGAGCGTGATCGGCTCGGTGGTCCCGCGCCAGACGGAAGTTCTGACGGCGGCCGTCGGCCTTCTCGGCGGAGGCCGGGTCATCGTCCCCGAGGGAGCGGAGGGGCTTCCCATCCGGCTCGATGTGGACGAGCTCCCCGGGGGTGTCGGGGTGGACCGGATCGCCAACACCCTCGCGGCGGCCGAACTCTACCGGCGCGACACCCTCGTTGTGGACCTCGGCACCGCGACGACCTACGACTGCATCACGGCCGCGGGCGTGTTCTCGGGGGGCGTCATCGCTCCCGGTCTCAGGGCCGGCGAGGAGTGGCTCGCGGGGAAGACCGCGCGTCTCCCGCGCGTCTCGTTCCGCCCGCCCGCGGAGGTAATCGGCCGGCGAACCGAGGCATGCGTGCAGAGCGGCGTCTTCTACTCGGCGATCGACGCGGTGGACGGGCTCGTGGAGCGGATCCTCGCGGAGTGGGACCGGCCGGACGCTCTCGTCGTGGCCACCGGCGGCCACGCCAGGGCGGTGGCCGGCCACTCCCGCTGCCTCGGCACGGTGAATCCCGAGCTCACGCTCGTCGGGCTTCAGATCGCCGGGAACTGCCTGGCCGGGGGCGAGAGCGCCGGGTAGGGCGGAGGCGGATGGGTGAAGCCACCGCTATGGGGAGGTGGCGCCCGTCGCGCAGAGACGCCCGGCGCGGTGCCGGGCCCGCCGGAGGCGGAGGTTCGAGAAGTAGAGCAACCGGCTCCGGAGCACCAGGCGCCGCACCTCCCGGCGGCTGACCTTCACCGGACGGGTGAAGACCGCCACGTTGCCGCGGCTCAACTCGGCCGTGCGGAGCGCGAGGAGCGCCGGGATCGCGCAGAAGATCCGGATACCGCGTTCCCGCCGCGGAATCTCCGCGCAGTACGCGAGCGCATCGGAGATGTGCACCCCCGCCTTGGCCACCAGGAAGTCCAGGATCTCGAGCTGGCGGTTCCCGTCGAGCAGTCGGAGATCAGGCCGCGGACCCGGATCACCGTCGTCGCCAGAGAGAACGCGCCGGGGCACGTATGTCCAGCCCCGGCGGGGATCCTCGTGGAGGCCCCGGATCACATTCACGGTCTGGAGCCCGAGTCCGAAGGAGACGGCGGTCTCGAGAAGCGACTCCCGTCGCTCTCGCACACGCCGCGAGTACGCCGAGAAGAGGTCGGTGAGGAGAAGCCCGACGCGGCCCGCCACCTCGAACATGTAGTCGTCCAGGGCGGTCTCGTCGGGGAAGTCGTCGCCGCGCTCGACCCAGCGCACCATGCCCCGCGTGGTCGCGGCCGTATGCCGTCGGATCGGTTCGCGAAACGCCGGTCCGAGACCCGCGAGGCCGTCGAGGATCGAGCGCGCCTCGCGGGCCGCCCGGTGGTCGGGAAGGGCCTCGTCGGCCGGAGAGACCGCTTCGCCGAGGGTGGCGGCCCCGCCCCCGCCCGACTCGCCTGAGCCCCCCGAGACCAGTCGGGCCCAGCGCTCGAGCGCCTCCGCCTTGAGGGCAGCCGGGAGGGTGGGCGAGTCCTCGAAGTAGTCCGCGACCCGGAGCACGAGGTAGGCGAGCGTCACAGCGTCCCGGAGCCGTCGCGGAAGGGCTTCGATGCCCACCGCGAAGGTGCGGCTCGTGGCCCGGAGGAGTTCGTAGTAATGCCGCATGGCAGGGGGACCGGAGAGGCGGGGCGGTGGGGAGAGCGGAAGGGGCGCCTCAAGGGGCAGGAAGCTAAGCCGGCGCCCGAGCCCGAACAATCGGCGGGCGACGCCCGCCCGGTCCGTCATCCGGCTGCCACGCGGGGTTCCGGCTGCCGGACGGGAGGTGGCGCCCGCCTCCGGCCGTCCGGAACTACCGCTCCATGGCCGCCGATCCTCCCGCTGGATGAGTGCCCGAACCGACCGCGAGCGCACGGGCTTCCCGGCCGTTGACACCCTCCCCGGTCAGGGTATATTCCCCGGCAGTTGTTAGCACTCATAGACGGTGAGTGCTAACAGTCGTGGCGGAAGCGCATGCCGTTTCCTGAACCGACCAGTCAGAGCACGAGGAGGCGAATCGCATGGCAAACAAGATCCAGCCCCTTTCGGACCGCGTCGTTGTCCAGGCGCTTGACGAGGCGCAGCAGACAAGGGGTGGCCTGTACATCCCCGACACGGCCAAGGAGAAGCCCCAGCAGGGGACGGTCGTCTCGGTCGGCCCCGGGAAGCTGTCCGACCAGGGCGAACGCCTGGCGCCGGATGTCAAGGCAGGGGACACGGTGCTCTACGGGAAGTACTCCGGGACGGAGGTCACGGTGGACGGCGACGACTACCTGATTCTCCGCGAGTCCGACATTCTCGCGGTCATCGGGTGAGGGAGTCTTTGGCCGGCCGGCGTCGGCCGGGTGCGCTTGAACGGAATGCAGGATCACAGGAAACAGGGAGGTAGCAACGATGGCCGCAAAGGATCTGGTCTTTGATACCGAAGCCCGGCAGAAGCTCATGCTCGGGGTCGACAAGCTGAGCCACGCCGTCAAGGTGACGCTTGGGCCCAAGGGCCGTAACGTCGTTCTCGACAGGAAGTTCGGTGCTCCGACGGTGACGAAGGACGGGGTCACGGTCGCCAAGGAGGTCGAGCTCGAGGACCCGGTGGAGAACATGGGTGCCCAGATGGTCAAGGAGGTCGCGACGAAGACCTCCGATCTCGCGGGGGACGGCACCACGACGGCCACGGTGCTCGCACAGGCGATCTTCGTCGAGGGGCTGAAGAACGTCACGGCAGGAAGCGACCCGATGGCCATCAAGCGCGGGATCGACAAGGCCGTCGACGAGGTCGTCGCCGATCTCCAGAAGCTCTCGGTCGAAACGAAGGGGAAGACGGAGATTGCCCAGGTCGGGACGATCTCGGCCAACTCCGACGCGGAGATCGGCGAGCTGATCTCGGACGCGATGGAGAAGGTCGGAAAGGACGGCGTCATCACCGTCGAGGAGGCGAGGGGCCTCGCTACGACGCTCGAGACGGTCGAGGGCATGCAGTTCGACCGCGGCTACCTCTCGCCCTATTTCGTCACGGATCCGGAGCGGATGGAGGCGGCGGTCGAGGACGCGATGATCCTCATACACGACAAGAAGATCTCGAACATGAAGGATCTTCTTCCGATCCTCGAGAAGGTCGCCCAGATGGGCAAGCCGCTTGTGATCGTGGCCGAGGATGTCGAGGGCGAGGCGCTCGCGACGCTCGTGGTCAACAAGCTGAGGGGGACGCTCAAGGTCTGTGCGGTGAAGGCTCCGGGCTTCGGCGACCGCCGGAAGGCGATGCTCCAGGACATCGCCGTCCTGACGGGCGGGCAGGTGATCTCCGAGGAACTCGGCTTCAAGCTTGAGAACGCGGTCATCTCCGACCTCGGAAGCGCCAAGCGCCTCGTGATCGACAAGGACAACACGACGATCGTCGACGGCGCCGGCGACAACGAGAGGATCCAGGGCCGGATCGAGGAGATCCGGGTCGCGATCGACAAGTCCACCTCCGACTACGACCGCGAGAAGCTCCAGGAGCGGCTCGCGAAGCTCTCCGGCGGGGTCGCGGTCATCAACGTCGGCGCCGCGACGGAGACCGCGATGAAGGAGAAGAAGGCGCGCGTCGAGGACGCGCTCCACGCCACCCGCGCGGCGGTCGAGGAGGGGATCGTTGCCGGCGGAGGCGTCGCGCTTCTCCGGGCGCAGGCGCTCCTCGAATCCTTCGAGGTGGGGTCGCACTCCGAGCAGATCGGGGTCGACATCCTGAGGCGGGCGCTCGAGTCCCCCATCCGGCAGATCGCCACGAACGCCGGTGTCGAGGGCTCGATCGTCGTCGACAGGGTCCGGTCTTCGGACGAGCGGAACTACGGTTTCAACGCGATGACCGAGGAGTACGAGGACCTGGTCGAGGCCGGGGTCATCGACCCGACGAAGGTCGTCCGCACCGCGCTCCAGAACGCGGCTTCGATCGCCGGACTCCTCCTGACGACCGAGTGCACGGTTGTCGAGCATCCGGAGGAGGAGGCCCCGCCCGCGCCGGGCGGCGGCGGCGGAATGGGCGGGATGGGCGGGATGTACTGACCGGTTCCGCTCCGGGGCTTCGGACACGGCGGGGCGGGGGCTTCGGCCTCCCGCCCCGTCCGTGCGTCCGGGAACGATCCGGCTCCCCGGGCGTACCTCAATCCATGTTATCCTCTCCGTTCCAGCTCACCGCTCTCTCCCTCCGCGCCTTCCTGTGCGGGGCGGCTCTCCTCGCGCCGGCGGGGGCGCTCGAGGCCGTCCAGGATCCCCTCGTCGGCGGCGTCGTCCTGGACGAGGCGACCGAGGATCCGATCCCGGGGGCGGCGATCCGTATCGAGTCGATCGACATGGAGACCGAGAGCCGCGAGGACGGCCGGTTCGGCTACTACGAGGTTCCGCCCGGCACCGTGACGGTTCGCGTGCAGGCGCCGGGGCGGGCCGTCGTGGTCGAGGAGCTCGAGGTCGGCGCCGAGGACATCGTCTTCGTGCGGTTCCTCCTCCCGGGGCTCGCGGCTCTTTTCTCGGAGATCGTGGGCGGCGTCGAGGGAACGGCGTTGCCGCCGCCCGGTCCGGACGCGACAGCGGCTGACCTCGTCGAGGCCCGACTCCCGCCGGGGATCCAGATGGTCGTCGGCGGTGCCCGCGAGACGGCGCCGAGAGTGCGCCTGAGGGGAGAGAACAGTCTCCGTCCGCAAGGTGGCCCGTCCGTCTTCATCGACGGGATCCGCGTCGGTGACCTCGAGCGGGCGCTCGACGTTCTGAACCAGATCCCCGCGTCGCACGTCGAGACGGTCGAGGTCCTGCGCGGGCCGAGCGCCGCCTTCCTCCAGGCGTTTGCGTCCGACGGAGTGATCATGGTCACGACGCGGACGGGTGGAGAAGGGCCCGATCCCGCGGCCGGCGAGGCTGACACCCCGGTACCGCCTGCCCCGTAGGCACGCCACCCCAAGCCGCAGCTTCCCGGATCCTCGCGCAACCCGGGTCCACGGTCTCCAAGCTGCTTTTCCCGAACGGACCGGGAGGCGTCACTCTCCGGCCGCGACGGCTTGGCGGAGCTGTCTGCACGTGGCCCGGACATCGCTCCGCGCACTGCCCGCCGGAGCCAGCTCGACAAGCGAGGCCATCTCCTTGACGTCCCCGGCGTATTCCTTCAGGCGCCGCTCGTGGCTTGCGCGGGTCTTCGTGCACACGAGCGTGTAGGGACGGCCTTTCCGCTCCGTCTCATGCGTCATGTCCAGCTTGTGCCGGTTGATCACGCCGTGGAGGTGGCCGCGGAGATCCGCTCGGAGCGGGAAGCGCCCGACGCGGGCCGCAGGATCCCGGCAGAAGGCGAGGAGGTCGGCGCAGTGGACACATCCGCACCGGAGCTCCGCGGCGATCACCCAGTCGGCGGGTTCGTCGGGTGGCCTCCCGCTTCGGGTGAGAAGCGCCTCCGCCGCGCGCTGCCAGAGGGTGCGGTATGCGGCGCTCTCCCTGAGCCCGGGCTCCGCTGAGAGCGTCGCCAGCACGGTGGGGAGGCCCCGTCCGGGCGTGATCGGGCCGGGGTCGCGGGAGAGGGCGACGGCGCCTCTCTCCGCCTCGTCCGCGAGTCCGAAGCGGGATGCGAGGATAAAGAGGTCGCTCGCCGCTCGTGCATTCATCCGCCGCCGCCCGCGGCTCTTCCCCCCGTCCGGTGGCGTTGTCGCTCCGGACTTCTGAGCCTCCGTGCTGGCGAGGAAGACGGCCCGGACGGCTTCCCGGCACACCTCGTCCCACCCCGGCTCTTCCGTCTTCTCCATGCGTCGGAGGAGAGAGAGGACGGCGCCGGGGTTCGTCGGGAAGCGGGAGGCGACGAGGCCGGAGAGGAATGCGGCCCCATCGCGGGGACCCGTCATGATGAGAACACGCGCGAGCCCGGCATCCTCAGTCCCGTCATAGCCGGGGAGGACGATCTCGTGTAGGAACCGGAGCGCGGGCTCCGGTTCTCCTACCCTGCCGAGAAGCCGGAGAACCGCGGCCCGTGCCTTCCCGGTCCGGCGGGCACGGGCGGGGCCTTCCGGACCCGACGGCCAGAGGTCGATCAGGCGGGGGATGAGTTCTCCCGCCCGTTCCACGTCCCGATCGACCTGCCTGACCACCCACGCGGCCGCGCCGGCGATCTCAAGGCTGGCGAGCATCTCGAGGGTTCCCGCTCCGGGCCAGACGACGAGTACTGCATGGCGATACGTCCGCTCGATCGTTGCTCCGGCATTGCCCGTGGCCTCGTGCACCAGGTGTTCGTCGGGTTCGATCCCGTCGAGCACCCCGAAGGGGAGTACTTCCCCGTCCTTGAGCGGATGCTCGCCGAACTCAGGTCGAGCGCCGTCCGGCGCCACCCAGTGGTCGAGCGTGTGCATGGTTTCGAGCACCTCGCCCATCTCGAGGTCATCGTCGCCCGGCTCCCCGTAGTCCCAGTAGGGAGTGTAGCTGGCCTCGTAGTCCGGGATCCCTTCCTCCCAGACGTTCAGGATGGCCGCGTGGAGCTCGCATCCGTAACGTTCGGCCGCAGGTGCGAGGACATCCGCGACGGCGCGGTCGTTGTTCTTGAGCGTGTCGAAGGAGAGCCCGGCCTCCGTATAGTCGTGATCGAGAATCCAGACGATCTTCTCGGAATACTCCATCCCGGCGCTCCAGGCGCGGAGCGCCTCTCCGACCCGCTTCACATCCTCACGGTGGTCCGGGGCCGCCCGCGGCGTCTCCGTGTCATCGGGACGCACGCGCAGGTTGAAGACGAGGGAGAGGCGGTGGCCGCGCCGGACCGGGAGGACCTCATGTGCGCAGTCCGCATAGAATGCGGCGTAGGCCAGCTCGGACGGTTCCGCCGCGTGCATCTCGATCATCGTTTCATCGCCGGCGTGGCGCACCACGAGCTCTCCGCCCGCCCCCTTGGCCGGCAGCGTGATCGAGAGCGTCGCGATCATCCCACCGGTCTTCTCAGTGTCGCGGTGTTCGGAAAAGAACCCGCCCGGCTCGTAGATGAGCAGCTTGTAGAGCTCGGCCTCGAGCCGTCCCGCGGCACAGCCGATGCCGGCCGTCACCTCGTCCAGGATGCCGGCCAGCGTCCCCTCCCACCCGCCGCCCCCGAGGCGGATCCGCCCCGCATCGATCTGGCGGCAGTTGCGGACCGAGGTGTCGAGGATCGTCTCCGTCCCCCTCCCGTACGGCGCGGGCTCCGATGCCGCAAGGAGGGCGCGGATCTGCGCGACGGGCACCGGGAAGGAGAGCGTCCCCGCGCCCTCCACCTCCACGGTGGGCATCGGCGCGTAGATGCGCCCGTGGGCGCAGTAGCTTCCCGGGCGGTCGATCGAGAGGAGGAGCGACTGGAGCCGCTCCAGATCCTTGGCGTAGAGGATGTCGATATCGGACATCGGATTCTCCCGGTCGGGCGATGACATGCGGGATGCCCCTTCGGGGGGGATCAACACGTGGCGGCCGTTCCGGTGGCCAGAGTGCGGACTCCGGCGGCCACCTGTACGTCGGGCCCCGCCGCAGCAGTCGCGGCGGGGCCCGCATGTCCCTCCGGCGGACGGGCGTCGTCCGGAAGATCTACCGCACGGCTATCTCCTCCGCCTGCTCCCGTTCGCTGATCAGCCGCTCCATCTCCTCGTCGGGGATGTAGGTGATCCCGATCCACATGTGGCTCATCTCATCCGGGCCCCGGCGGCCGAAGACGACCCACTGCTCCGGGTCGGGGTTGATCGGATTGTCGGCCGTGTTGTCGAAGACCGAGGTGAGGAAGAGCATCGTGCCGGCCGGAAGCACCGGACGCGCGTTGTCGGCGTAGGTGTAGGTGTTCTGCCAGTTGTGGTCGTAGTTGTTGATCTGGCTGAGGAGTTCCTTCCGTCCGTCCGGATAGATCGCCTCGAGCGTCATCGTCTTCCCGCGCATGTGCAGGTGCGGTCGGACGCTGTGGAGCACCGCCGCGGACTCGAGTTTGTGGACGCCCTGGATCACCTGGTAGCTGTGGGGGGCCATCAGGAGATCCTGGCCACGCATGAAGTCCGGATTGTCGGCCCGGAAGAGCTGCTCCCCCTCGCTCACCAGACGCGGCTCCTCTCCCTTCGGATAGAACCAGAGGCCCACCTCGACGACGTCGTCGACGACATCATGGTCCGTCGCGGCGTAGTGGATGTTCCAGCTCACGTTGCCCTCGCCGGGCGGGATCGGAACGCCCATGTCCTCGGGATACGCCTCCCACGTCTTGCCCACGCCGTAGCGGGCGATCCCGATGCCCCGCCGGTCCCCTACGGTGAGGACGGCGTGGCCGTGGTGGACGACCTTTTTTCCGTCGGGATACGCCGGCTTGAATTCGGCCGCCATGAGCCAGCGCTCCTCGTCGAGTCCCTCGAAGGGGACGGAGACGTCCCACCACTGGTCCTGGCCGAAGGCCGGCACGGTGAAGGGCGTCGAGCGGACCACGACATCCGGGGGTCGCCCGAGCTCGGTCTCGGCGCTCCACGCGGCGCCCGAGGGGAATTCGAGAGGCGGGGGCAGGTCGGCGGGATCCCCTTCCGGAGCGCCGGCGTCCACCCACTGCGCGATGAGCTCGATCTCCTCGTCGGAGAGCGAGATGTCGTTCTTGAACTCCCCGACCCCGATCTCCTTGTCCAGGTGCCAGGGCGGCATGTGCCGGATCTGGGTCTGCTCCTTGATCATCGGCGCCCACGGCCGCGCATCCTGGTAGGTCATGAGCGACATCGGCCCGATCCCCTCAGGGTTGTGGCACGCCTGGCACGACTGCTGGAGGATCGGCGCGATCTCCGCAGAGAAGGTGGGGGCGGGCTCCTGCGACGCACCGCGGAGCGGGAGGAGCGCCATGCCGGCTGCGAGGAGCACCAAGGTGCCGGGCGACCACCCGGCGGAATTCGCTCTTTTTGCCATGAAGCTGGATCCTCTGGCTGTGGTCCGGGGGACCGGTCTCGATTCGTGCGAGCGAACCGTCACGTGACTCTACTAATACCGCGGGCGCGCAACGGAAGTGCCGCCGTCACTCCACTATGACTTCGATGAAGACGTTTGTCCAGCAGCAGTGGAACTCGAAGGCCTCCACCGGATCGTCGATCGACTGCACCCGGAGGAGGTAGCTCCCCGGCTCATCGAAGCGCGCCGTCGTCGAGGCCATACGCGTCGCGGGATCGATCATCGTGTTCTGCTCCGAGAACTCGACGGGCCCCGGTCCGTTCTGCTTCGCCCACCCGACCCAGACCTCCTCCTCGGGGTGGTCCACCCAGGCGGTGAGCTCGAGCGGCTCGCCGACCCGTGCGGTCGTCGGGCCCGCGAACATCCCGTTTCTCCCGACGGCCTCCTCCCCATTCGCCTCGACCCGCACACCGGGGGCGATGTCGCCCCTCCCGGGCGAGGTGGGCTCGTCGAGCCGGTATGCGACCACGAGCTTGCCCGGAACCGAGAGTGCCTCCTCGCGGCCCCGCTGGAGCGTCCATGTGACGCGGTCGTCCTCTGTGAAGCTCGCGGGCACGACGACGGGGAAGACGCAGTAGCGCCGCCGGTACGAGTACGGACGCTCGGGGATCCGCTCGAAGAAGTCCGGCTGCGTCCCGTCGTACTCGGCCGGCTCGACGAAGTTGTTCGGGCCCAGTGGGATCGTCACGTCCTCACCCCAGTTCATCGAGTAGTACCCGAAGCAGAGCGTGTAGCCCCCGTCCGGATTGGGGTACCATCCGTCGAAGAGTGGGACGATGGGGCCGCCCGACTCCATGAGGACCGATCCGCTCCAAGGCCGCTTGGTGAGCGCGATCTCTTGGGCCGGGAGCGCATGCATCGGGGCCGAGCCGAGGGTCGCGAGGATGAGCAGGGGAGGGAGACCTCGGTTCATCGCTGAAAGACACCCCGTGATTTGAGTCGCGTCGTTTCCGCTCCCAGAATCTAATCGCGGCGGCAGGGTCCGCAAACGGTCCGCCGGCCCGCGCGGGGCCGTGGCACGCTTCCCGGGCGGATCCTACCTTGGAGCGGTTCGAGGAAACGTCTCCCGCCGGAGAGTGCCGTGGGCCCGAGACCGATATCCGCGTGCGTCCTCCTTCTCGCGACCGTCGCGTGCACATCGCCCTCTCCCCCCTCCGGGGCTGGAGGAGCGGGCGCGGCCGTGTTGTTCGAGGGTGCGACGCTCATCGACGGGACGGGCGGAGCCCCGGTCGAGGGATCCGCCTTCCTCGTCGAGGGGGGGCGCATCAGCTGGGTGGGCCTCGAGGGGGAGCGCGACCCTCCCCTGGGGGCGGCCCGGATCGATCTCTCCGGCAGGACGGTGATCCCGGCGCTCATCGACGGGCACAACCACATCGGGCTCGTGGACGTCAGGACCGGGACGGAGAGAAAGGAGCACTACACGCGCGAGAACCTCCTCGACCATCTCCGGCGCTACGCCTATTACGGGGTCGCGGCCGCGCTCAGCATGGGTCTCGAGGAGGACCAGGAGCTGGCCTACGCGCTCCGGGACGAGATCGTCCCCGATGCGGCCCGCTTCCTCACGGTGGGGCGGGGGATCGCGGCGACCCGGATGGGCGGCCCCCAGAACGAGGCCCGCCTCGGGATCCCGTACGGGGCGGGCTCGGTGGCAGAGGGGCGGGCGCATGTCCGTGAGCTCCAGGCCGACGGGGTCCGGTTCGTGAAGATCTGGGTGGACGACCGGGGCGGCACCGTCCCGAGTCTCCGGCCCGACGTCTACCGCGCGATCATCGATGAGGCGCACGGGCTCGGCATGCAGGTGCTCGCGCACGTGGGCCGGACGTCGGGGCTCGAGGACGCCAAGGACCTCTACCGGGCGGGGATCGACGGCTTCGTCCACACGGTCCGCGACCGCGACGTGGACGAGGAGTACCTTGCGCTCGTCCGCGAGCATCCCGGGGTGTGGACGGGCCCGAACATGCCATCGACACCAATGACGCACGCCGATCTAGCCTCGCTTGCCGAGACGCTCCCGCCGGGCCGCGTCGAGGCGATGCGGGCGGAGATCGGGCGGAGGGAGGCTGCGGGCGACACCGTGCCGAGCGAGCTCTTCGAGCTCCACTGCCGCAACCTCCGCCGGTATCACGGGGCGGGGATGATCATCGGCCTCGGGACGGACGGGACCGGGGACGGGTTCGGGGTCCACGAGGAGATGGCGGCCTACACGCGTTGCGGGCTGACGGCGCATGACGCGATCACGGCGGCGACGCGGGTCAACGCGGCGCTCCTCGGTCTCGACGACCTCGGCATCCTCCACCCGGGAAAGAGCGCCTCCTTCGTCGTCCTGGATGCGAGCCCGCTCGAGGACATCCGGAACTCGCGCGCGATCTCCGACGTCTACCTCGCCGGGGAGCGGGTCGACCGGGAGGCGCTCCGCGCCGGCTTCCTCAAGGGCGCGATGTGAGGCGGGGGAGACGCCCTTGACCGGCGAGTCCCCGGTGAGCCACGCGGTCGAGATCGAGCTCCTCGAGTCCCTCGCTCCCGCGATCGACGCGGGCACCCCGTTCCGGCTCCGACTCCGGGTGAGGTGCCCGTCCGGCATCGATCCGGGATGGGCGCCGGTCCTCGAAATCGACGGGCGGCCGCTCGACTCGACCGCCGGGCCGGTCATGGAAGGGGAAGGCGGAGAGTCCGCGGTCACGATCGAGGCCTGCGCCCCCCGCGAGCCCGGCGAGCATCCGCTTCGCGTCCTCCTCCCCCGGGTGGAGCGGGACGGGATCGTGCACGAGGAAGCCGCGCTCTCGCTCTCCCTCCGCGTTCGGCCCCATGGGACGAGCCTGGCCGTCTGGGGCGTTCCCTCCCCGGTCGTCACGGGCGCCTCTTTCCGCGTGCGCGTCGGCGCCAGGTGCTCAGCCGGGTGCCCGCTCGGCGGGGAGCGGATCGTGGTGCGGGACGATGCGGAGCGTCTCGTGGGCGAGGGTCTTCTCGGAGATCAGCCGGTGCGCGGCACGAGTGCCCTCTACCCGGCCGAGGTGGAGCTGACCGGGCCGGACACTGAGGGCCTCGCCTCCTGGTCTGTCGTCTTCGCCGGCCCCGAGCGCGCCGAGCTTCCCCACACCGGCGCTTCGGCCCGCTTCAGCTTCATGGTCGCGCCGGAGCCGGAGCACCGCGTCACCGTCCGCGTGATGGAGTCCGGGACGGGTCGGCCGCTCGGGAAGGTGGACGTGCGTGTCGGGGTCCACCTGGGTTCCACGGACGGGGACGGTGTGGCCGCGATCGATCTGCCCGGAGGCACGTACGAGATGGTCGCGTGCAGGGCGGGTTGGGTGTTCTCCTCCCGCCGGATCGAGGTTGCGGGGGACGTCGAGATCGAGCTCGAGGCGGTCCCCGCGCCGGATCCGGCCGACGATGAGGAGCAGGTCTGGATGTGAGGACCGCGCGGCCCTGGCGTACCGGCCCACCGGCCCGGTCAGAGTCCGAACTGGACGGTGTGCGCGTACTTGATCAGGACCGTCCGCTCCTCGCTTACCGGCCGGCCGGGGCCGGGTGCCCCCCGGTCCGTGGCGAGCCCCTCGTTCCAGACGATGTAGAGGTCCGTGCCCTCGGTGGGGTTGTAGCGGAAGCGGAAATTGGCGACCACCGAGTCGTCCGTCCTACTGTACTGGACGAAGGCGACCGCCGAGGTCCGTGTGGAGAGCATGGCTTGTGCCCGCAGCCGCACTAGGTGTGAGGTGAAGCCCTCCCCCCGGTCCGCAAACTCCACGCGGTCGAGCCGGTAGTTCGCCGAGAGGTTCAGGTGCGCGGAGGGATCCCACACCGGTCCCGCGACGAGCGCCGCCTGCCATCCGTCGAAGAAGCGCCCGGCCTCGACCGTCGCGCCCGTCCGGAAGGCGTCTGCCTGCGGGGCCTGGTAGCCGAGCCGGACGCCCCCGAATCGGTGGATGCCTGCCGGGACGGAGGTTCCCTCGGGGAGGCCGAACGGGACCTCCAGATTCTCGTATCGTATCGGTGCCGAGAGCTCGATCCGGTGCTGGCGCCACGTCATGAGGGCCACGCGCGGCTCGGCCTCCGCCGTTTCGACGGCCCCGTCGCGCGTGCGACGGAGGACTCCGCCGCCGAACTCTAGCCGGAAGGTGTAGAGCGGCGAGCCAGGCTCGAACCGCCACCCGTACGCGAGCCCGCCTTCGGCCCTGGCGAAGCCCCTGCGTCGCAGAAAGCCCATCCCGGGCCGGAAGCCTTCGCCCACGCGAACGAGGTCGAGGCGGTAGGTCAGCCGGTCGAGCCCCCGCCTCTCCCAGAAGAGCCGCGCGACGCCCCCGTCAGACGCCCCGCCGGCGCCCCCAGCCGGGGAAGGGCCCCCGTCCCCGCCATCATGGCTCTGGGCCCAGCTGACGAGCAGGTAGTCGTTCTCGGCGACGCGGAAGATGGCGTCGGCACCGTAGGCGATGTTCCGCCTCCCGCCTCTGCCGACGCGGCTCGTCAGCATCGCGCCCACGTAGGAATTGGCGTTCAGGACCCGGCGCCGGAGCCGCGCGGCCCCGAGGTTCTCGGAGGGCAGGAGCGCCGAGGCCTCCGTCTGGAGGTCCAGGATCCCGACGTCCCACTCCCCGATCCGGCCGACAAGCCGCCCGCCCCCGAGGATCGGGACCGGTTCCCCGGCGGCGAGACCGACCGTGCGGGAGTGGAAGAGCCGGTCGTCCCCGCCGAGCGGGAACTCGAAGTTCGAGGCCCGCTCCTGGAAGAAGCGCCGCTTCTCCGGGAAGAAGATGGAGAAGCGGGTGAGGTTGACCTGCTGGTCGTCGGCCTCCACCTGTGCGAAGTCGGTGTTGAGCGTGAGGTCGAGCGTCAGGTTCTGGGTGATCCCGAGGCGAAGGTCCGCGCCGGCCTCCCCCACCCGCTCGCGCTCGCGTCCCCCGCCCGCGTCGGCGGGATCGCCGGCGTATCCGCCCCCCGCCAGGAGGTACGGGGTGAGGTAGGCCGGAGTCCCCCGGGGGCGGATGCCCTCGAGGACGATCTTGCGCATCCGGGAGGGCTTGGCGTGGGCCGCGTTGCCGAGCTCGGGCCGGATCGCCGGGTGCGTGTGCCGCTCGTTCTTCCTGGCGATGTTGCGGACCGTCGACATCCCCATGACGATCCGGCCGTCGACGGCCTGGAGGAGGACGCTCGAGAAGGGAACCCGGATCTCGGCGTACCAGCCCCCCTCGTCTCTCGCGACCGCGACGTCCCAGAAGGCGTTCCAGCTGTTGTCGGAGCGCTCGCCGTCGTTGGTGCGCTGCGAGTCGCTCCGGTTGCCGCCCGGGCCCGTCTTGAACTGCAGCGAGTTCTCCTCGTCGTTCAGCGTGTCCAGGTAGATGGAGCACCAGTCGCTGCGGAAGCCCGTCTCGTCACGTTCGAGCGAGTACATCCGGATCCCCGCCGGGTCGGAGTCGAACGCGAGGCACGAGAAGTAGATGTACTCGTCGTCGTGCGCGATCCGGAACTCGGTCCGCTCCGTGGGGGGTGCGCCGAAGGTCGGGTAGTGGGTGAAGACGGGGAGCGGGTCGATCGCACGCCAGGCGGCCTCGTCGGCCCGTCCGTCGAGCCGGATCGGCTCGTCGATCCGCACGACCGGGTAGGGAGCGGCGCCGGGGACGACCTCCTGGCCCCGGGCCGGGCCGGGCGCGAGGAGGACGCATGCGCTCCCGGCCAGGAGTGCGGCCCCGAGCGGTCCCGGTCCCCGGATGCGCCCGTCGGACACCGCCCGCCGCCCCACCCGCTCGCCGCGTTCCCCGACCCTCTCTAGCGGTACGTCTTGGTGAAGCCGTTTCGGCTGTTGGTCACCGTGAATGTCGCGTCGGCCTCTGCGGAGACCTTCAGCCAGTGGGCCGGGCCGCCGTGGGCAGGGGGAGGCGGGACGCCCGGTCCCCGGGCCGGTCCCTCCCAGGGGCTGACCGGCATCGAGTCCGGGGGCTCGTCGATCCCGTTCGCGATGAAGATCCCGGGCACGGTGTACTCCTGCCCGCTCAGCTCCGAGAAGTGGAGCTGCCAGAGATCCTCGAGTCCCGGGGCCGAGTGGAGGATGCGCATCGCCTCGGGCTGGCCTCCCTTGCGGGTCCCGTTGTTCATGATCCCCACGCGGGGCTCGATGGCGTGCACGAGAACCCGGGCGTTCGAGCTGGGCTGCCCGTGGTGGGAGACGACGAAGACGTCCACCTCCCCGACCGGATTGTTCGGGCACATGAGCTCGAACTCCGTGTTCCACGTCAGGTCCCCGAGGTGCAGGAGGCGGAAGGCGCCGTGGGTGACGAGGATCCCGACCGACTGGGCGTTCTCGCCGGTGTCCTCGTCCTGGGGCACGAAGCCCGCGCAGTAGGGATTGGCCGCCCCGCCGCCCGGCAACGGACGCCCGATCACCCGCTTGGCCGAGGCGAGCACGGTGACCTCCACGCCCGCGAGACCGATCTCGTCGCCCGGCTCCACGACGCTGCGCCCGGCGCGGCCGTAGAGCGCGGGGTAGGTCTCCTCGAGGAAGCGGAGCGCCGCCTCGCTCGGCTCCACCGTCGGTCCGTGGTCGATGTAGTTCCGGATCGGCACGCGGCCGGCGAGCGCCTCCATCGCGCCGTAGTGGTCGCCGTGCCAGTGGGTGGTAACGAGGTGGTCGAGCGCGGTGACGCCCGCGTCCCGCATCGCGGCCACGATCCGGCCGGCGTCCCGCTCCGCGTTCGCCCCGCCGTTTCCGGTGTCTACGAGGAGGGACTCGCCCCCCGGCGACACGAAGAGCGTCGCCCCGCCTCCCTCAACATCGATGAGGTAGACGTGGAGCGTCTCCTGGGCGGGGAGCGACGCCGGGGGAGCGAGCACGGAGAGGGCCCAGCCGAAGAGGACGCCGGTACTCGTTCTCGACATGGTGCCTCCCGGATCGAGGTGTGGGGAACGCGGCGTGCCGCGTCTCGCGGAAGCTAGCGGGCGGCCGCCACGGCCGCACACTCCGCTGCCCAGCGCGCCCGCATGGCGGGGCGGTCCACCTCGGCGCCCCGGAGAAACACGCGGGAGATGCGGCGGGTGTTCCGGATGTCATCGAGAGGGTTCGCGTCGAGGACGACGAAGTCCGCCGACTTCCCGGCCTCGATCGTGCCGAGGTCGGAGCGGCCGAGGAACTCGGCCCCCGCCCCGGTCGCGGCGGTGATCGCCTCGTTCGGGCTCATCCCGAGCCAGTGCACGTAGGCCTCGAGCTCCATGTGCGTCCCCCAACCGTGAAGCCGGGCCCCTCCGGCGTCGTGGCTCCCGAGGGCAAAGCGTACGCCGGCCCGGCGGAACGCCCTCGCATTCTCCCCCCCGATCCCGCCACCCGGCGGCGGGAGGGGGCGGCGCGCCAGCTCGGCCCCCCACCGGTCGAGGAAGGCCGGGCAGTCGACCGCCCGGAGGAGCGGGTCGTCGATCCAGGCCGGGGGCTCGCCAAGCCGGCGCGGGCCGGCGCCTCCGGCGAGCGAAGGGGTGAAGACGGGGAGGTACCAGAGGCCGGGCCGCTCGGCGAGGAGCGAGAGGAGCTCACCGTCGGCGGGCGCGTCGGCGATGGGGTGCGTCCACGCGTCGACGCCCCCCCGCAGGAGATCCTTCAGTTCCGGGACCGTCTTGACGTGCGCGATCGTCCGGACCCCGAGCCTGTGGGCCTCGGCGATCGCCGCACCTGAGATATCGGCACCCAGCACGAACGGCCCCTCGGCGCCGGGAACCTGGAACCCCCGCCGGTCCTCGACCCAGATCTTCACGAAGGGCACGCCGTGGGCGGCGAGCTCCCGGACGGCCACCTCCGCGAGCCAGGGGGTGAAGATCGCGTAGGGGGTGTCGTTCCTCGCCGCGACCATCGGTCCGGTACCGGGCCAGGCGAGTCCCCGGCCGACGGTCTCGAACCGGGCGCCCGTGAACGACGGCTGCTCGGACTCCCCGCGCATCTCCCATACCCAGGCGTCGGGCGGATCGGACCCGAGGCTGACCGTGATCGCGTGCCCGGTGTAGGCGTAGCGCTCAAGGTGGTCGACGAGGTTGGCCGGGGTGTAGTTCTCCTTGAGCTGCGTCTTCTCGGAGACCTTCTCGTATCCCGGATGGCTGTGGAGATCCACGAAAGCCGGGATCACGGTCCGCCCGCGGAGGTCCACGCGGGTGGCTCCGTCGGGCACCTCGAGTGCGCCCTCGGCGCCGACAGCGACGAAGCGGCCTCCGGAAACAATGAAGGCCGAGGATTCGACGGGCGGGCTCTCGTCCCCCGCGACAAGGCGCGCTCCCTCGAAGAGGATCGCGGGCTGTTGGGCGGCGAGACCGGGTGCCGCCCCGAGAGCGAGCGCCAGGACGGCCCGCAAAAGGCGCGTCTCCAGGTGCGGTCTTCCGGAAGGAGGGCGCCTGGGGGACGCGGGGTGTGAGCGCCTCATCCGAACCTCCCGTGCCGGTTGTCGGAGCCGTATCCTCGTGCCCGCCAAGGTAGGGTGCCGGCCCTCGGCGCGGCCAGCCGTCCGCGTGCTACGGGAGGGCGAACACCCAGATGACACCGGTTCCCTGGGGGATGTCGGTCCCCGTCAGGGGGGAGTAGGAGGTCGTTTGCGCGATCCGGCCACCGGCGCCCACGGCCACGTACTGCCTCCCCTCCACCTCGAAGGTGACCGGCGCGCCCGAGATGTCCCCGTTCAGACGGGTCTCCCAGAGGAGCTCGCCGGTCTCGGTGTGGAGGGCGAAGAACTCCCGGTTCGCCGTGCCCCCGAATACGATCCCCCCGCCGGTGGCGAGCGCTGCGGCGGTCATCGCCGTGTCGTCCTCGGGGCGAAACGTCCACGCCCGCTCTCCCGTCGAAGGGTCGAACGCCACGAATTCCCCTAGGTAGTCGAGCCCGGGTACACGCTTCGGGGTTGCGCGCATTCCGACGTAGCGCTCCCCGGGGGCGAACTCCTCGTAGCCGAAGACGACATCCATGCAGCTGTTGTTGATCCCGACATAGTAGAGGCCGGTGACCGGGCTGTAGCTGGGGGAGTTCATGTTGCGCGCCCCATGGTAGTGGGGGCAGACCTCGAAGACTTTCCCCGAGTCTACGTCCTCGGGCGCGGGGATCTGCTCAGGGTTGAAGACCGGACGCCCCCCGTCGGTCCATCCGTCGATCAGGTTGTCGTAGCCGGTACGGAACGCGCGGATGAAGTCGCCCGTCACCCGGTCGAGGACCACGCCCCACCCCGTCTTGTTCGTGTGGACGAGCACCCTCCGGGTCTCGCCGTCCTCGACGAGGTCGAGGAGCATGCTCTCGTACGGTGTGTCCATGTCCCAGTTGTCCTCCGGGATCACCTGGAAGTGCCAGCGCATCTGTCCCGTCCCGATCTCGAGAGCGAGGATCGAGTTCGTGAAGAGTGCGTCGCCCTGCCCCCGGAGGGTGGACGCCCAGGGGACGGGCTGGCCCGTTCCGACGTAGATCAGGCCGAGGTCGGGGTCGTAGCTGATCGTGTGCCATGTGGCGCCGCCGAGTGGCGGGAGCGCGCTCTGCGCCCAGCTCTCGGATCCGGGCTCTCCCCGGGCGGGCACGGTGAAGACCCGCCAGAGAAGCTCCCCCGTCTCGGCCTCGTACGCCGACACGTTGCCCCGTGCGGTCCGGTCGCCCCCGGTGGCTCCCAGGATGATCTTCCCGTCGGCGACGAGGGGGGGATGGCTGTGGCCCTGCCCCGTGCGGAAGTTGCCCGTCTCCCGCTCCCAGAGCATCTCCCCGGTCCGGGCGTCGAGGGCCACGAGGTGGGAGTCGGCCGTGCCCCAGTAGACCACGTTCCCGTGGAGCGCGACGCCCCGGTGGCGGGGGTATGCCTGGGAACGCCGGATATCGTCCGGGAAGGTCCGCTCGTGGATCCAGGCGACATCGCCCGTCTCCACCTCCAGCGCGACTACCCGGCCGCTCCCCTCCGAGACGTACATGATGCCGTTGGCCACGACGGGCCCGGGGACCCACCGGCTGTTGTCGCGCATCGAGTACGCCCAGACGAGGCGAAGATCGGCCACGTTCTCCCGGTGGATCCCGTCGAGCGGGCTGTATCCCTTCACATCGTAGGTCCGCCGGTAGCTCAGCCAGTCCCCGTCCCGGGGCTCGAGGAGCCGCTCCCAGGTGACCGGTTGCCACCCGTCCTCCTGCGCGTCGAGCGGCGAGGCCGGGAGGAGGACGGCGATCGCCGCCAGGATGGGAAGCGTGTGGCGCGCTGTGCGGACGCGGATCATCGGGATCCCCCTGTCAAGCTATCGTGCCGGTCGTTCGCGATACCATACCCGCGGGGCCGGCACTGCGCGACGGTCCGGGCCCTCCGGCACCCCCGGCCGGGTGCTCACGGGGGTGCTCCCACGGGGTGCGGACAGCGGTGAGGCGTGTTATAGTATTCGCGGTGGAGTGCATCGTCGGCGGGCAGGAATCACAAGGAGCTGGAGATGATCATGCGCAAGGAGAACTCCGTTGCAGGGTGGGCCCTCGGAGTCGGGCTCGCGGCACTCGCCGTCGCCCTCGTTCCCGGGCACGCTGCATCGCAGGAGGGAGCGGTCGGCGAGGTGACCTTCACCCGGGACATCGCGCCTCTCTTCCAGCAGAACTGCGAGGCCTGCCACCAGCCGGGCCAGATCGGCCCGATGTCGCTGATCACCTACGACCAGGTCCGCCCCTGGGCGCCGATGATCAGGGAGAAGGTGATCACGCAGGAGATGCCCCCCTATCACTACGACACGAACATCGGGATCCAGGAGCTGAAGGAGGACAAGCGCCTCTCGCCCGAGGAGATCGCGACGATCGTGGCGTGGGTCGACCAGGGGGCCCCGATGGGGGATCCGGCCGACATGCCGCCTCCCGTCACCTGGCCGGACCCGGCCGAGTGGCAGTTCGCCGGGATGTTCGGCCAGCCGGACCTCATTGTTCCCGCGAAGCCGGTCGACATCCCGGCGACCGGGCAGGACCTCTGGTGGGAGCCTCTCGTGGAGGTACCGCTCGAGGAGGACCGCTGGCTGAAGGCGATCGAGGTGAAGCCCTCCGTGCCGGGCCGCAGGGTCGTGCACCACGCCAACACCACCCTCTACCTCCCGGGTGCCGACGGTGAGCTCGAGGGCCAGGGCGGACGCTACACGGAGTACGCCTCCGGCAAGCTCGGCGAGATCATCCCCGAGGGGGCGGGGCGCCTCCTGCCGGCCAACTCCTTCGTCCGCTGGAGCATCCACATCTTCCCCAACGGCGAGGCGATCGACGGCGAGGTGACGGAGCTCGGATTCTGGTTCCACCCGGAGGACTACGAGCCGGAGTACGTGCAGGACCTCGCGAACTACCGGATGGACGGCGACCTGGACATCCCGCCGCACGGGACGCAGATGGTGACCGGCTACCATTCGTGGGACCACCCGGTCCGGATCGACAGCTTCCAGCCGCACATGCACCTGCGCGGCGTCGCGTCCTCGCTCGAGATCTTCTATCCCGAGACGGGGGAGCGGGAAGTCGTGAGCATGATCAGCAACTGGAACGCAGAGTGGCAGATCAGCCACATCTATGAGGACCATGTGGCGCCCCTCGTCCCGGCGGGCGCGGTGATGATCGTCACCCAGTGGTACGACAACACCGCCGACAACCCGCACAACCCCGACCCCGATGTCTGGGTCTACCGGGGAAGCCGTACGGGCGACGAGATGTCGCACGCCTGGATCGCGGTGACGCACCTCGACCAGGAGGGCTACGAGCGGATCAAGGCGGAGCGCGAGGCGATGACGCCGGTCGCGCAGCAGCAGTAGCCGCGCGGTCGGGTCGGCTGCGGGAGAGAGATGCTCTCGCCCCGGGGATATACGGCTGGATCATTGAGGCGGACGGTGCTTGAGAAGGGGAGGTGGCTGGCGCTCGGCGGGGTGCTGGTCGCCTCGTTGTTCGCGGGCAGCTCGGAGCTCGAGGCGCAACGCCGGTTCCCCGGCGCGCCGGAGGCCTCGACCGGGCGCCCGGTGACCCCTTTCTTCGAGGGATGGTACGCGAATCCGGACGGCACCTACACCCTCTCCTTCGGCTACTTCAACCGTTCCGCCGACGAGGTGCTCTTCCTCCCCGTCGGTCCGGACAACTTCATCGAGCCGGCCGAGTTCGACGGCGCGCAGCCGAGCGTATTCCTGACCCGCAGGCACGTCGGGGTCTTCACCGTGACGCTCCCGGGCGACTTCGCCGAGGGCGGGGGGCGGGTGGTCTGGACGCTCCGGAACCGTGATGTCGTGCATTCGGTGCCGGGACGGATCGGAGTGGACGCCTACGAGCTCCACTACCGGCCGATGGCGATGGGATCGCTCCCCCCGGTCCTACGGATGGCCGAGGACGGAGCCGAGCTCTGGGGGGTGATGACGCACGAGGGCGATCCCCGCGAGTCGTGGCGCGACGAGCCGCCCCCGGGGAGCGTCTCGAATCCGCTCCGGGTGTCGGCGGCGGTCGGCGAACCCGTCGAGCTCGAGGTCTGGGTATCGGACCGGCTCCAGCCGGGGGCCGAGCGGGAGCCGGTGGACGGAGGGGTCACCTGGTACACGCACTCGGGTCCCGCGCTCGCCGAGTTTTCCCCCCCGGACCCGGAGCTTGACCTGGCGGCCGGGGGACGCGCGACGACGACGGCGCGCTTCCCGGAGCCCGGGGAGTACGTCGTTCGCGCGCGCGGCGACAACTTCAACCCCGTCGACAGCTCACCCGGGGACCAGTGCTGCTGGACGAACGGCTACGTCTCCGTGACGGTATCACCCTGAGCGGCCAGGGACTCGCGGGCGGCGTTCAGCCCATGTAGTCCCCGCCGTCTCCCTGGTAGGCGAGTTGCGGTCCGGGGACCACGGCGGTCATCTTTCCAGAGGCTTCCACCGACTCCGGGGGATCCCCGGAGGCGAACCCTTTATCCAGAGGACGCGACGATGAGCGAGAAGGCGGCCAGGGCCCAGACCAGGAGGGAGTTCCTCAAGAAGAGTGCGGCACTCGGGACGGGTGCGGCCGTCGGCGTCACCCCCGGCCGGCTGGAAGCGCGCCGGTCGGAGGGCCAGGCGCAGGACATCCAATGGGACCGGGAGGCGGACGTCGTCGTCGTGGGAGCCGGCGCGGGCGGGATGGCCGCCGCGATCGCGGCCCGGGACGAGGGGGCCGAGGTTATCCTCATCGAGCAGAACTTCGACATCGGGGGGCGGGCGATCCTGAGTGGCGGCGCCTGCTACCTCGGGGGCGGCACGTCGTACCAGAAGGAGTACGGGATCGACGATTCCCCCGAGAAGGTCTTCTACGACTGGACGCTGATGGACCAGCCGAGGAACCGGTACAACGACCGGGAGATCGTCTGGAAGTACGTCGAGAACACGATCGCGACGTTCGATTTCCTGACCGAGAATGGGGTGGAGTGGCTGCCCCCCGGGCAGCCGAGCCGGAACGACTCGGTATTCCGGCGGCCGGCGCCCCGCCAGTGGCCCGTGGCCAGCGAGGTCATCGTGCCTACCCAACGCGGATCGGGTCTCATGAGGCCGCTCGAGAAGAGCGCGCGGGCAAAGGGAGTCGAGATCATCCTGCAGCACCGGATGGCCTCCTTCATCCGGGAGGAGCCCACGGCGGGCCGGGTCCTCGGCCTCACGGCGGACGCGGTGGACGAGTGGTACGAGCCCACGGGAGAGACGCTGGCGGTCCGCGCCAGAAACGGGGTGATCTTCGCCACCGGCGGGCACTCCAACAACATCCACTTCCGCCGGATCTTCGACCCCCGGCTGACAGAGGAGTACCAGGTCCACGGTGACGGGTGGACGCCGCAGAACGCTGACGGCGAGCTCGCGGCGATGGCGATCGGGGCCTCGCTCTGGGGCGCGGCGATCCAGACGAACGAGGCGGACGCCCAGCTCTCGAAGGGCCGGCTCGCGGTCCGCTCCAACTACCACGGCCTCGCCTTCACACCGGACGCCCCCAACTTCTTCCGCGAGAAGGCCACGGGCCTCCTGGTGCGGGACTGGCAGAACCTGATCCTGGTCAAGGAGAACGGGCTCCGCTTCCACGACGAGACGGCCGGAATCCGGGACTACGAGTACTTCTTCTCCGCGATGCAGTGGACCGGCGACCCCGGCAAGCTGAACGGCGGCGGTCCGATCTGGGCGATCTTCGATGCCGACGGGGTCGAGCGGGAGGGATGGAGCGTGGAGCCCCCGTACGTCGACACCGACGGGTACTTCTACAAGGCCGACACGATCGAGGAGCTCGCGGCGGCCATCGACAACAAGTACCAGTGGCGCCCGATGCCCCCCGACGGCCTCCGGAGCACCGTCGAGCGCTACAACTCGTTCGTCGACGCCGGGGCGGGCGACATCGACTTCGGCAAGCCCCGGCCGCTCTACAAGATCCAGCGTCCGCCCTTCTATGCCGCGTGGGCGACCCCCTGCGTTCACGACACCTACGCGGGTGTCCGCACCAATACCGACGCGCAGGTCGTCGACACGACGGGCGAGGTCATCCCGGGGCTCTACGCCGCGGGCGAGTCGGCGGGCGGCTTCGGCCAGCACGGGCTCGGCAGGTCGTTCGTCTTCGGGAGGCTGGCCGGGATCCACGCCGCAAAGGATGGCGGCCACGGCTGAGGCCGGGGAGCGGGACGGGGAGGCGCACCGGCTCACCATCAGGCCCGACCGCTGGTTTTCCGGGCGGGTGCCGGCCGGCAGCGCGGTGCGCGTCCGGATCCGGGCCGAGTGCAGCCGGGGTTGTGATCTTGCCGGTGCCGCCGTCACGATCCACGGCAAGCACGGCGCGCTCGCCCGAGGCATCCTCGCCGACGCCGGGGGCGGCGCCTTCGAGACGGGGCGGCTCACCGTTGTTGCGCCCGCCGGGCTAGGGATCCAGAGGCTTAGCGTCACGCTTGGGGATCCGCCGTGCTGCGCCGGCCTGCTCGCCGGCCGCGAAGATCTCCCTCCCTTCGAGACAGAAGCGCACCGGACGAGCGTGGCGGTGTGGGACGTTCCCTCCCCGGTCGTGACGGGCGGGGTGGTGGAGGTGAAGATCGGGGCCCGGTGCGCGGAGGGGTGCGACCTTGGCGGCGCTCCGGTCGAGGTCGCCGGCGCCTCGGGCGAGACCTTCGTCCGCGGGGTGCTCGACGAAGGGGTCTGGCCGGGGTCGGAGGCGCTCTACTGGACCCGGGTGGAGGTGCCGGTGCCGGAGGAAGAGGGGCGGGCCTCGTGGGAGGCCCGCCTGCCCTCCGGGCGGTACGGCACACCTCGTCTGCCGCATGCGGCCTCCGGAGCCGCCTTCGGCACCATGGTGGCGAGTCCTCCCGGCCACCGGCTCACCGTCGAGGTCCTCGAGCTAGGGGCGGGTGTGCCCGTCCCCGGTGCCGCGGTGAGCCTCGGCATCTACCGGGGCCGGACGGATGAGGCGGGCCGCGCCACGCTGGCGGTCGGCGCGGGCACCTACGAGCTCGTCGTATGGAAAGCCGGCTACGAGGCGCCGACGACGACCCTCGCCGTCTCGGGCGACCTCAAGCTCCGCGTGGGGGTGGAACCCCTTCCGGACACCTCCGAGTGGGAGGACGACTGAGCGCTACCGGTTGTCCAGGTACTCCCGCGCGCCCCTATCGTCCAGGAGCGGGACGACCTTGTCCGGATCGATGCGGATCATCAGATAGGTGATGTGGTCGTCGATCCGCGTGAACTGGTGGCCCGTGCCCGCCGGGATTATGAGTACGTCGCCGGCCTTGAGCTCGACCGTCTGGCCGTCCCGGATCTCCCGGGCATTGTGCCCGGGGCCGTTCAGGTACTGGACGGCCCGGTTAGTCGCCGGCCTCGGGACGGAACCCACGAGCTCGGGGCCGGTCACGTTCGTGCCGCTCCCGCTGATGACGTAGTAGACCTCCGTCACGAGGCTGTGCTCGGCGACCCCGCCCGGCTCTTCGAGCCGCCCGCGGTGCGCGATCGCGACCTGGACGTTCGACTTCCCGACATCGACGGACCGCACCTGCTGATCCACCTGGGGGATCTCGAGGAATTCCTGGATCTCCTCGACCGCCACGTAGGTGGCCGAGCACATGTTGCACGAGGGCGGGAACTCGGGAGCCTCCTGGGCGAGCGCGGCGAGCGGGGCCGCGGGGAGAAGGAGGGCGGCGAGGATCCAGTGGGGCTGAGTGGTCTTCTTCATGAATGTCTCCGGGAGGCGGTGGTGGCGTACGCAGCCGGACCGGGACCGGAACGGCCCTCCCCGCACCGGAGCGGAGGACCGGGCCGGAGAGCGGACCCGGCGCTACTGTTGTCCGGCCGAGGCGGCCTCTAGAAAACTCCGGATCGACGGAAAGCCCGCCCGCTCGGTGGCCGTGCGCCCCTCGAGGTCGACCGCGTGGATATTGACCCCGAGCTCAACCGCGATCCTGACCGCCTCGAGGGCCCGCCCCTCGAGCTCGAGTGGATCGGGCATCGGGAGGAAGGCCCGCATCCGGCGGGATCCACCCATGCCCACGGCGGCCATGAGTGTCGTTGTCTCCTCGACGGTGCTGGCGGCCCCGAACGTCCCGGCGCCCGCGATGTATTCGGCGCGGTGGACGAAGTGCGGGTCGGCGCCCGCGTCGGCGAGCATGCGCATGATGCCGGGCTCGCTGAAGCGTGCCGCGAGCCAGAGGGGCGCTGCTCCGACGAGGGCCGGGTGGATGTACCAGTCGCGCGAGGCCCGGCGCGTGGGGGTCCAGTTCCGGAGCCGTGCGTTCGGGTCGGCCCCGTGCTCGAGCAGGATCCGCACCAGCTCCCCGTCCCGCCTCAGGATCGCGAGATGGAGGGCGGAGAACCCCGCATCGGCGATGTTCGGATCCGCTCCGCTGTCGACGAAAAACTCCGCGAGTTCCCGGAACCCGGAGTGGGCCGCGTAGACCGTCGGCGTCACCCCCCAGGCGTCGGTCGCATCCAGGTCGGAGCCTGCCGCCACGAGGATCCTCGCGGACTCGAGGTCCCCCACCCGCGCGGCGAAGAGGAGCGCCGTGTTCGCCCCGTGGGGAACCAGCTGCTGGTTCGCCGGATCGGAGTGCGGCGGGATGGCCATCAGCTGGCTCCAGCTCTCCGAGCGGGCGTCGACGTCCGCGCCGCGCTCGACGAGAAGATGGACGGTGTCGGGGTGCTTCTGGGCCGCCGCCCACATGAGCGCGGTCTGGCCCCTCGCGCCCGTCGCGTTCGGGTCTGCGCCGGCGTTGAGGAGCATCCGGACGACATCCGGATTTCCCGTCCGCGCCGCCGTCATGAGGACGCTCTCGCCCCCGAGAAGCGTCGCGTTCGGGTCTGCGCCGGCGTCGAGGAGTCTCCCGACCATCGCGGCGCTCCCGTTCACGCCCGCGTTCCAGAGCGGGGTCGCGTCGAGGTCGTTCGTCGCGTTCGGGTCTGCGCCGGCGTCGAGGAGCCTCCCGGCCGCCTCCCCATGGTCGTGGTAGGCAGCCCAGTGGAGCGCCGTCGCGCCGTCCGCCGCGGTGGCGTTCGGGTCTGTGCCCGCCTCGAGGTGCGACCGGACGGCGGCCCAGTCGGCTCCCTTCGCCGCCTCAAGAAGGCCGCCCGGCTCCTGCGCACCCAGCGCGAGGGGCACTCGCAAGGCAGCTAGGGCGAGAAGGAGGGTGGCGCCTGAAACCTGTTGTTTCCGCGTGACGGCCGCGGGAACCGGGCCCACCGGTCTCAGATCCCCGGGAGGGTGTCGAGCGGGAGCGGCCCCGTGCTCGCGCCGATCTTCTCGACCGGCACGCCCATCTTGTCCATCAGCGTGACAAGGAGGTTGGCCATCCCCGGCTCGTCCGAGTAGCTCAGGTGCCGCCCGGTCTGCAGCCGGCCTGCGCCTCCGCCCATGACCAGGAGCGGAAGGTTCCGACCCGAGTGCCGCGTGCTGTTCGAGATCCCGGATCCGTAGAGGATCGTCATATTGTCCAGGAGCGAGCCGTCCACATCCGGCGTCGCGTCCAGCTTCGCCAGGTAGCGCGAGAAGAGCTCCGTGTGGTACCGGTTGATCCGGGACATCCGTTCCACCAGCTCGGGCTGGTCGTTGTGGTGCGAGAGCGGGTGGTGCGCGTCCGGGACGTCGATCTGCGGATACGGACGGGCGCTCTGCTCCTTTCCGAGCATGAATGTGATCACGCGGGTCAGGTCCGTCTGCAGCGCAAGGAGCTGGAGGTCGAGCATCAGGTCAAGGTGGTCCTCGAATGCCTGCGGCACGCCTTCCGGCTGCTCGAGCGTCGGGAGTTCCATGTCGATCTGCGCTTCGGCCATCCTGATCCGGCGCTCAACATCGCGGATCGCTTCGGTATACTGCTCCACCTTCGCTCGGTCCTGCGCGCCGATCTGGCGGTTCAGCTCCGCGATCTTGTCAGTGACGGAGTCGAGGATGCTCCGCTGCTGCCGGAGCCGCTCCTCCCGGGCGGAGCGCTCCGTCGAGCCCGCGTCCCCGAAGAGCCGCTCGAAGACCGCGCGCGGGTTGTACTCGGTCGGAAGCGGCTGCGTCGGGCCCCGCCATGAGAGCGTGTGGGTGTAGACGCAGCTCAGGTTGCTGCTGCAAGCCCCCGCGTTGGCCGGGGCGTCCATAGAGAGCTCGAGGCTGGCGAGCTGCGTCTCGCGAGCGAATTCCCGGGCGAGGAGCTGGTCCATCGAGACGTCGGCGATGATCTCCGTTTCCGTCCGTCCGCCCTGCGGGATCCCGGTGAGGAACGAGCCCGACGCGCCCGCATGGATCTGCACCCAGTTGGCGTTCACTCCGGAGAGGACGAGCATCCGGTCCCTGAACGGGGCGAGGGGCTCGAGCACCGGCGAGATCGCGAAATCGGTGCCGAGTCCCTTTGGCGACCAGTACTCCATCGCCATCCCGTTGGGCACGTAGAACGTCTGGAAGCGGTGGACCGGGTCGGCGATCGCCTGGGCCCGGCCGAAGGCCGGGAACATCGCGTCGAGGACCGGCAGCGCCACGCTCGCCCCGAGTCCCTTCAGGACCGTGCGTCGCGAGAGTGCTTTCCCAGTGAATATCGTCGTCATCTGCTCTCTCCGAAGAGGTGCTCCGGGCGTCAGATCGCTTCCGCCCTCCGCTTGAGGAAGGCGGGGCTCGTGGCGATCCCCAGCACGATCGAGGACCAGCGGTAGTCGTTCTCCCGGGCGCTCCGGACGATCCGGCGCACCGTGGGTTGATCAAAGTACTCGAGTGGACGCCCGAGCGCATACGACATCAGCTTCTCGGTGACCGTTCCTACGAACTGCGCATCGTATTCGAGCAGGAGGTCGCGGAGCGCGGCCACTCCGCCGAGCTCTGTCCCGCTCGGCCATGTTCCCTGGGTGTCGACCGGGCCACCCCACTCGTCCGTGGCCCGCCACGCGCCGACGGCGTCGAAGTTCTCCAGTGCGAAGCCGAGCGGATCGATGATCGAGTGGCAGCTGGCGCAGAGCGGGTCCTCCCGGTGCCTCTCCAGGCGTTCCCGAATGCTGAGCTGCGAGACGTCGGCCCCCTGGTCGAGGCTCGTGTCCACATTGGCGGGCGGGGGCGACGGTTCCGCCCCGAGGATGTTGTCGAGGAGCCACTTCCCCCGCAGCACGGGCGAGGTTCGGTCCGGGTAGGCGGTGATCGCCATGAGCCCGCCGTGGCCGAGCAGCCCGCCCCGCTCCTCGGGGTTCGGGAGTGCCACGCGACGCGGCCGGCTTCCGTACACACCCGGGATCCCGTAGAAGCGGGCGAGGCGCTCGTTGGCGAAGGTGTAGTCGGCGCTGAGCAGATCGAGCACGCTCAGGTCCTCGCGGATCGAGTTGCCGACGAACAGCTCGGTCTCCTGCCGGAAGGCCTCGAGGAGGCTGTCGTCGAAGTCCGGATACATGACCGGATCGGCGAGCTTCTCGGGTAGGAGGCGGAGGTTCAGCCACTGGGAGACAAAGCCGCCCACAAGTGCCTCGGACGCCCTCGGGTCGGCGAGCATCCGGAGCACCTGCTCTTCGTAGACGGCGGGCTCAGTGAGGCGCCCCGCCTCTGCGAGCGCGAGGAGCTCCTCGTCCGGAATCGAGCTCCAGAGGAAGAAGGAGAGGCGCGACGCGACCGCCAGGTCGTCGAGCTCGTAGGTCCCTCCGGGTCCGGTCTCGGCCGGTTCGGCGTAGACCCGGAAGAGGAACTCCGGATCCACGAGGATCCGCTCGAGGGCGAGCTGGATCCCCGCATCGAAGCTGCCGCCGAGGCGGCGTCCGTCGGCGAAGAACTCGAGCAGGCCTTCCGTCTCCGACTCGGCAACGGGGCGCCGGTACGCCCGCCGGGCGATCCGGGAGAGGATCTCGGCCGCGCACGCCTCTTCGCCCGCGCCCGGTACCGGCCGGCAGGTGAAGATCGCCCGGCGGCTCGGCGTCTCGGCGACCTCCCCCGTGACCTCGTACGGTCCCCCGATCTGGACGGCCGCCACGCTCGCGATGTCCATGTAGATCTGGTCGTTCGTGAGGACCCGGCCGCGCTGGCGCGGTTGCGGGAGCCCCTCGGGCTCCCACTGCTCTCGCACGAAGGAGGCGCCGATGACATGCGGACCCGCCTCGACCCGGACGCGCGCCTCGAGGTGCGCGTCCCCGGTCAGCTGCATGTATTCCTCCCACTCGGGGGCGCCGAAGGAGCCCGGCTCGCCGGAGCCGGCGTAGCTGGCCGCCGCAGGTCGGTAGTCGAGCGCCCCGCCACCGACCGTGAAGCGCTCGATGAGGGCGCCGTCGAGGCGCAGGTCGAGCTGCTGCTGCCACCCCATCCCCATGAGGTAGTCCTGGTACTGGCGCCGGAGGACGATCTTGATGAGGTATTCGCCGTCGACGGGGAAGTGGTGGTGGACGGCGGCGCCCCCCCGGGACCCGAACGGCAGCTCTTCGCTCTGCAGCTGGTCCTGGACGATGTGAAGCGGGACCTCGAAGGTCTCGACCCCCGCGGAGCCCGGCGGGAGTCCGACGGCCAGTCGGGTCAGCTGGCGCGCGACGGACATGTAGCGCTCCATGTGCGCGGTCGTGATCGAGAGGGCATCGGCGTAGTTGTCGAAGCTCCCGTCCGCCGTCTCGTCACCGGGGAGGAGGGACCGGATGTCGACATCGAGTCCGAGGAGCTCGTTGACCGCGTTGTTGTACTCGAAGCGGTTCAGACGGTGGACCGGGTTGGTCGTTCCCGGGTCCGCCTCGCCGGCGAGGGCGGCCCGGTCGATCTCCGTCTCGAGCCAACCGGCCACGAAGTCGTAGCTCTCCTGGTCGGGCCGAGGCACGCCTCCGGGCGGCATCGTGCCTGTCCGGAGCTTCCGTACGACGTCCTCCCAGCGTTCGGGCGCGTCGGCGGGGTTCGCGACATCAAGGAGATCTAGCGCGAGGCCGGCCGTAAGTACCGTCTCGTTGTGACAGGCCACGCAGTAGGTGTCGAGGATCTCGCGGGCCCGCTCCGGATCCGCGGGCCGGGCGGGGAGTTCCTCGGGCGCCGGGAGTATGGGCCCGGATGGGAAGGCTGCCGCCTCGCCGACCGCCGGCTGGGCGGCATGGGCCCCGAAGAGAGAGACCCCGACCCCGACCGCCAGTGCGGCCGTGGCGCCCTGCCCGAACGGCCGGTTCCACCTGCCGGGAGTGATCCCGTGTGCTGTCCGTCTCCGTTTCATGCTGCTCCCCCGAGCCGGCCGGCGTCCGAGGCAAGACACCGGATCCCGCGCCATCACGGTCCGCGTCAGTCGTGGTCGTGGTCGTGCGCGTGAGCCTCGATGCGCTTTACCTCCTCGTGGGCGTGGTCCGTCCGAAGCGCGCGGTTCCGGCGCCGGATGTCCGCCTTTGCGCGGCTCCTCGTATGCTCGGAGCTCACCGTTGGCACGGACATCTCCTTCTCGACCTCGCCGCTCCCGCAGACGGGACAGACCGGCACCGCGGTGCTCCCCCTCACGAAGTGCTCGAACCCATGGCCGCAGCCGGTGCAGCGGTATTCGAAAATCGGCACGCGTCGCCCCGCGTCAGCGTGTGAGATCCACCATGATCGCGCCCCCGACGTGTCCGGTTCCGAACCGCGTCGTCGCGTCTGCCGGACTGACGTAGCGCACATGCATGACATCGTTCACGTGCATGGTGTAGAGCGCGTCGAGCAGCCCGTACTGTACCTGATTCACGTAGACGACCGGGATCGTGGATTCGGGCATCGTGAACGACGCCTGGATCCTCGGTCGGAGCCATCTGGGCCGGAGCTGGCGGATCGCGTCGTAGAGGTTCTCGGCCGTCGACGCGCGCACCTCCTCTCCGGTCAGCTCGTCTCCGCCGGACCGCGTGGGTCTTTCCGCACTCCCACCGGTCGTAGCCGAGCACCCGCCGCCGAGCGCCATGAGGACGACTGCGGCCAGGACGAGACTCCCGCGGCCGTGGCTGCGGCCAGCATTCACCGTCATCATCTTGCCTCCCTTTCGGCGCTAGGCCCTTCCCCGGGAGGGCGCTCCACCTCCCTACGGGGCGGGCGGATACCAGTCGTGTACCCGAACCTCGATATCCGGTTCATCGGCGAGCGCGTCGACAAAGACGTCGATCGGCTGTTCCCGGTAGTGGTACGGGTAGACGACCGCGGGCCGGATGATCTTCACGCACTCGGCCGCCGCGAGCGGCACCATCCTCCCGTGCGGGAGGTTGAGCGGCATGAACGCGATGTCGATGTCCTCGATCACTTGGATCTCAGGCACGCACTCGGTGACCCCCGAGAGGTAGACGCGCGTGTCGCCGAGCGTCAGGATGTAGCCGTTCCCCTCGCCCTGGGCGTGGAAGGGCTCGCCGGGGAGGAGGTCGTACATCGCCACCGCCTCGATATCGATGCCGGCGAGCGTCAGCCGGTCGCCGTTGTCCATCACGATGGCGTCCGGTACCTGGAGAAGGCGCTCGCGCGATCCCTCGTCCCTCGCGTCCTCCGGGCGGTCGGAGACCACCACCGGCGTGCCGGGCTTGCGGAGTTCGGCGATGAGCGCCGGGTCCAGATGGTCGCCCGGTGTGTCCGTCACGAGGATCAGGTCCGCCGGCAGCGCGTTCGAGTAGTCTCCGCGGCTCCAGGGATCCACATGGATCACCGTGCCCTCGTACTCAAACTGCACGCTCGCGCCCACGAAGGGGGTGATCCCGATTTCCTCGGTCTGGCCCGCCGCACTGGAGGCACCCGCGAGCGCGAGAAAGGCGGCGAACGGAACTGTCCTTGCGAGATGTGTCTTGCTGCTCATGGTATCCTCCTCCGGTCGGTCCTAGGGCAGCCGCAGGGCGACGAGCGACCCGGGGAGCCCCTGTCCCGATACGGCCGTCACGATGTACTGGACCCCCTCGTGCAGGTACGTCATCGGCGCCGTGTCGGTTGACGCCGGGAGTTCCACCGTCCCGACCTGCTCTCCGGTCCTCTTGTCGACCGCGTGCATGCGTGCCAGGCCGCCACGGCCCTCCCCATAGATGAGGAGGCTCCCGGTGGCCATCGCGGTGGCGTGGCTGGGCTGTCCCGTGTTCGGGAGGTCGACCCCTTCCAGGAGCGGGTGATTCTCGAACCGCTCCGGGGTATCGCCGTTCGGGATCCACCAGAGGATCTCGCCGGTGTTCATGTCGATGGCGGTGATCCGGCCGTAGGGGGGTTTGAAGTAGGGGATCCCGTCGATCGAGCCGACCCCGCCGGGAACGGGCGCGTGCGTCCACTCCACCGGGGTGATCCCGGACTGGCCCGTGAGCTGGCCGTCCCGCTCCATCCCCGGGATCAGCGTGAATCCGCCGCACGACTTGACAGAAGCCGTATAGATGATCCCCGTCTCGGGGTCCGCGACCGTCCCACCCGGGATGTTCGTTCCGCCTCCCTGGGAGGGGCAGAAAAGCGCTCCCTTCTTCCCCTCGTCATTCGTGGCGTGGAGCGGCGGCAGGTAGAGCGAGGGGCCGTACTCCCACTCGGAGACGAGCTCGAGGGCCCGAGCCCGGATCTCGGGGGTGTAGTCGGCGAGATCGTCCTCGGTCAGGCCGTGCATCTCGTACGGAGCCGGCCGTGTCGGGAACGGCTGCGTCGGCGAGGTCTGCTCGGTCGGTACGCGGGACTGCGGTACCGGCCGTTCCTCGATCGGCCAGAGGGGCTCCCCCGTCACGCGGTTGAAGGCGTAGATGAAGGCCTGCTTCGAGCTCTGGACGAGCGCCGGGATCTCCTCGCCATCCACCGTAACGTCGATCAGCTGCGGAGGGTGGGGGAAGTCGCGGTCCCAGATGTCGTGGTGGATCGCCTGGAAGTGCCAGACCCGCTCCCCCGTCTCGACGTCGATCGCGACGACGCTGTTGCCGAAGAGGTTGTCGCCCGGGCGGTGACCGCCGAAGTAGTCGTTCGTGGGCGCATCGGTCGTCACGTACACGATCCCGTTCTCGAGATCCGCCGAGAGGGGCGGCCACGTGTTGATGTTCCCGCTCCACTCCCACGCGTCGTTTTCCCAGGTATCGTGGCCGAACTCGCCGGGCTGCGGGATCACATTGAACTTCCAGAGGTGCTCGCCCGTCCGCGCGTCGTAGGCGAGAACGTCGCCCGGCACGTTTTCCCGCCGCGGGTCGAGCCGGCCCGTCAGGTTCGAGTTTCCGACGACGACGACGCCGTTGACCACGATCGGCGGTGACGTGTTCGTGATGTAGCCGATCTCTGCGGCGATCCCGGTCTCCGGGTCGTAGGGGTGGCCGAGATCGGCGAGCATGTCCACCGTGCCGTAGTCCCCGAAATCCTCGATCGGAAGCGGTCCGCCGAATCCCTCGATCGGGAGTCCCGTGTCGGCGTCGAGCGCGTGAAGGAAGAAGGCGGGAGTCACGAGGTAGATGACCCCCCGCCCGTCGATCTCCGCGTACGCGACCCCCTTTCCGTGGCTCTGTCTGGAGGAGCGCTCCCAGCGTGTCGTGTGGGGCTCGCGGAAGGTCCAGATCGTCTCGCCGGTCGCGGGATCGATCGCTGCCGCGGTCCGGCTCCGGCCGGCGACGCCGTAGAGCATGCCGTCTGCATAGATCGGCGTCGTCCGGAGAATGAAGTCGACGGTGGGCCCGAAGTTGTCGCCGCGCCAGATCCAGGCAATCTCGAGGTCGCTGAAGTTGGATGCGTCGACCTGGGTGAGGGGCGAGTAGCGGGTGTTCCCGGCATCCGCGCCCCAGTATCGCCACTCCCCGTAAGGGTTGCCCCGTTCCTGTCCGGCGGCTTGGGAGCCGGTGGCGAGGGCAATGGCGGCGAGTAGGGCGACTTTTGGTCCCGGCGTCATACGGCTCCTCACGGCTTCCTCTGGTGTCGGTGGTTCGGTCAGCTGAGCGGACCCGGCTGCCCGGCGGGATCCTGCCCCGGACGCGAGTCCCCCCAACCTGTCATTCTAGGGTATTTCGGCCGGGCCGCAAATGCGCCGGGGGGCCCGCACGTTGCGCGCGGGCCCCCCGGTTGAAGGTTGGACGTGCCGTCAGTTCAGCAAGTACCGCTCACGCTCGGGTTGGAAGCAACCTCGAGGAAGGAGATCGGAAGCGGCCGGCCGTTCTCGAGCGCGAATCCGTACTCGTTTTCGAGCTCCCATGGCTCGTTCCAGCGGAGCTTGTCGCCGCCACGCGTTCCCTGCGCAAAGAGTTCTCTCCGCCTCTCCTCGCGAACCGCCTCCATGATGTCGGCGTCCGAGGCACCAGCGAGATAGTCCGCCGTGGGAAGCGGCCATGCGGATGCGTCGATGCGCATCGGGAGTCCTGCCGGGTTCGTCCGGAGCAAGTTGATGATCTCGACGGCGCGCTCCCCGCCTACCGCCTCGGCGATCATGAGCTGCGCCTCCCGCCATGTCGCGAACGGAATGGGGTCGCTCCGTTCGTGGTATTTGTGCTGCCACCGGTGCGGGAAAGTCCCGATCCGGCCTTCGAGCGCCCCAGAGGGATCGTAGCTGAGCTCGACCCGGGGGTCGACGATGCCGCCTCCCTGGTCGAGCCAAGTGGCTTCTCCCTCAGCCGAGATAGTCATGTGCGATTCGCCGGGGTAGCCGTAGTAGCGGTGCGGGAGCAGGTTGTTGTCGAACCGGTTAATGGCGGCGACCTTGTTCGTGCGCCGGTTCGGGGTCTCGCCGTAGGTCGCCACGAATTCGAAGCCCACGGGTACCTGGTTCGCGTCGGCGACCACCTGCGACATATTTCCGAGGTTCAGGTTGGCGCGCGCGCGACCGACGTAGGCGGCATTTCGCACATCCGAAGTTCCGCCGGCGATGGCTTCGTCAAAGAGCAGGATCGCCCGCTCCCACGCATCCTCCCGGCTTCCGAGGGGCCCCCCCTCCGGGTACTGTTCGAGGTCGAGCACGACGACGCCGCAGTGGTACTCGCCCATGAGCTGCTCGGCGTAACCCTGGTAAAGAGAAATGCTCGCGAGCAGCTCGCTCTGGTTCGGGACGGTTCCGGCCTCGTACCCAGCAAAAATGCTCTTCGCGCGCACCGCCTGGAGTCGCGGCGTCATCAGCGGCCCATAGACAGGGCCAGTACCGGAGGCGCACGGGTCCGCATACACATCGACGAGCTGCGCCCTGAGTTCCATCAGGGCGTTCGGCCGGCCCGTGGTCGCATTCAGGAACTCGCTGTACCAGAATCCGGCGTACCAGATGTAATCGACGAGTCCGCACTCGAAGTCAGCCTGAACGCCGAGCGCTAGCGTCTGGGCGAGCGCGGGGTCACCCAGATCCGGCTCGGTGACGTCCCCCGGCAGATCCACTTCGAGGATCTTGTCGAAGTCGCATGCTCCGAGTGCGAGGGTGAGGGCGGGTATCGCCGCGAAAAGTAGCCATGCCGGCCCGCGAGGGCGGCGTCCTGTCCGATTCCCGTTTCTTCTGGATGCCATATCGATCTCCCAGCAGTTCTTCATTAGGCGTTCTGCAGCCGGGGGCCGGAGCTCCCGGCTGCAGATGCAAGTCGGATCCGGTCAGAACGTCACGTTCAGCCTGAGCGAGTACGAGCTCAGGGGTGGCCAGTCTCCGCCGGACTCGTTCCCGAAGTCGTAGCCCGGACGGCTCATCTCCGGATCCGTCACGATCTCGCACCGGTCGGGGCCATAGCTGCGCCCATCGACTCCTTCGCACCAGTCGCCAGCGCGCTGCTGCTGGAACCAGATCCTCCAGAGGTTCCGCCCGCCGACGGTTACGCTGGCCCTCGACGCGCCGACTCGGTCGACAACCGACTCGGGAAGCGTGTAGCTGAGCGAAAGCTCGCGCAGCTTCGCGATCCCCGCCCTGTGGAAGGAGAGGCCATTCCGGGTGACCTGGCGGTACGCCTGCCCGATAGCGTTGTCCTGCAGGTACACGAGCTGGGAGGTCGGGTAGCTCGTCGAGCGCGCGCCGAGGTAGTCCGAACCCTGCCAGTGGCCACCGAGGGCGTCCACCATCGCCGTGATCCGCCAGTCGTCGAAGATCGTCAGCGTGTTCGTGACGTTGAGGAGCCAAGTGGGCTCGGTCCGCCCCCACACAACGCGAGGCGCGTTGGCGCAGGGCATCATCTCCCCGCCGGGCTCAAGGCCGCCCCATCCCAGCTCGGCGAGCTCGGCTTGGGAGTACGGACCTGGATTCCCGGTGCCGGCGTCGCACATGACGTTTTCGACCTGTCCGTTTACGCCGTTGACGAATTCGGCGTGGACGACGCGCTTGTCGGAGAGTGCCGAGATCCCGAATCCCTCGTAGTGCGCCATCGTGCGGCCAACCTGGATCCGCTCGATTCCGCCCATGTCGAGGATCTCGTTGGCGAGCGTGGTGAACGAGACTCCAATGTCCCACGCGAGGGGATCGGACTGGAAGGCCAGAACGTTCAGGTAGGTCTCCGTTCCCCAGGCCTTGACCTCACCGATATTCACGAGCTGGAGCCCGCCGGCAAAGTCGCCGGCCTGGCTGGGCCAGATCGAGGGCGGAACGGTCTTGGAGACGATCGCGTCTTTCGTGACACGGTTGAACCAGGTGAAGTTCGCGGCGATTCGTCCGTCGAAGAATTCCGCGTCGAACCCGAGCTCGAGCTCCTCGCCCCGTTCTGGACCTAGGTTCGGGTTCCCGAAGGAGCGTCCCCGGGGCCGAATTACTGGGGCGGCGCCGGGTCCGGTATCGGGGGTGAAGAGCCGGGTCGCGGCGAATGCGTCCGGCTGCTGTCCGGCCGCTCCCCATGCGGTGCGCGCCCGGAACTGGCTTATCCAGTCGATATCCCAGAATCCCTCTTCGTGGATGACCCAGGTGCCGCTGATCTTCGGATACGTCGCCCCGCCGAAGTCTGCCCCGAAGGCGCTGTTGTCGTCTCGCCGAACGGCAAGCGTGACGAATAGGCGGTTGTCCCAATCGAACTGGTTCTGGATGTAGAAGCCAAGGGTCGTGTTCTCCACGAAGGACTCGTGGGCGGTCTCGCGGGCCGCGGCGCCAACCGTGGAGAGTGCGGCCACGGCGAACTCCTCACCCGTGGCCCGGTACTGCAGATCCTCCTCGTGGTAGTACTGGGCGCCATATGAGGTGGCTGACCCGAGGAGCCCGTCCATGAAGCGGAAAGTGGCCGTGCCCGAGAAGTCGAAGGTGGAGACGGGGACCTCCCTCGCGCGGACGTCCTTCTGGCCGAACTTTCCGTCTGAGCCGAAGAAGCGGTAGGACGGCCCTTGCCGCTTGTCTAGCTCGTCGAAGCGCTCATGGATCTGGTCGATTCCGAAGACGAGCCGGTGATTGAGCCATTCGGTGGCGTCGTGACGTACTTCGAGGCTCCATGTCGACCGACGGTTTGTGAAGAGCTCGATCCGCCTGTCCGAGTACCATGCCTCGGGGGGTGTCTGGAATCCGCGGTCGGGGTGGTCGTTGAAGACCGTGTTCAGGCGTCCGCCCCACGCGAAGTTCCCGCCCCAGAAGGACTGCGGCGGCGCCCGCTCGCTCATCACGTAGGCGCCGTTCAGCGTGAAGTTGAGGCTCTCGCTCGCAGTTACCTGGATCGAGGCGCGAACCGTATTCCGCTCATCGTAGTTCCATCGCACCACCCCGTCCTGGTCGGTCCGGCTGATAGAGGCCGAATAGCGGAGGAGATCTGTGCCGCCCCGGACGGCGGCGTTGTAGCGCTGCGTCAGCCCGTGGATGAAGAGCACGGGGTCGCAGTGCTCGTACGGAGCCCGCCCGCAGCGTTCTGCGTTGATCTCGACCAGGTTCGTGTTGAGGAGTTCGTCCACACTGTTACAGGGGACGCTCGCGCACCTGGACGGATCGGGGATCCATCCCCTCGTGATCATATGGTCCGGCATGTAGAGAGCGCCCGTCTCGGCAGTGAAGTCGAAGACGGGTGCACCGACCTGCCCGCGTTTCGTGATGATCTGGATCACCCCATTCGCGGCCTCGGTGCCGTAGAGCGTCGCCGCTGCGGGACCCTTGATCACCTCGATGCTCTCGATGTCCGCCGGGTTGATGTCGTTCAGCCTGGAGGCGGCGGAGTAACGCTGCACAAACCCGCGGTCCCCGACCATCCGGACGCCGTCGACGTAGACGATGGGGTCTCCGGGGATCCCGATGCTCGAGTTCCCGCGGATCCGGATCTGCGCTCCGTCGCCCGCGCTGTTCGGCTGGCCGAGGAGCATCACGCCGGGGATCCGACCGGTAAGCACGTCCTCAACCGTCTGGACGGGAGCCTCGGTGGCGATGTCCGGAACGCCGACCCGCTCGACAAGGTTTCCGATCGCGCGGACCTGCGAGCCGCCCGCCGTTCCCGTTACCACGACGGCGTCTAGCGAGAGCGCCTCCGTCTCGAGCTCGAAGTCGACCTGCACGGTCTGCCCTCCGGCAACGGTTACCGCCTGCTCGATCTGCCTGAAGCCGAGCCTCTGGACCGTGACGGTGTGCGTTCCGGCCGGGACATTCTCGATGGTGTAGCTCCCGTTCCCTTCCGAGAGGGAGCCGAGGTTGATTTCGGCGATGAACACCTGCGCCGCCGGAACCGCCACCCCAGTCTGGGCGTCGGTCACGCTGCCGGTTATCACCTGGGCCTCAGCCGCCACGGCCGTTCCGGCAAGGACGGCCGCGGTGAGGAGAAGGGACTTCAGACGATGCATCTCGACCTCCTGGAAAGCGGTACAGATGCTGCCCGCACGAAAGCGGGAAACGTACGATTCACTACATACGATACAAAACGGCCCGGCGCAACTCGGTGCGCCGGGCCGCCCTGTATCGACCACCGGGGTACGGTCACGCCGTGCCCCGGCAGTAAGTGCGGTTCCTACTCCAAGGTTCAGCCACCGCCGGCGGTCGCAATTCCCATCTCTTCAAGCACGCGCTCACGCTCGGCGACCAGGTACTCGAACTGGTCGTCCTCGAAGTAGCTGATCCCGATCCACATGTGTGACATCTCGTCGCCTGTCCGGCGGCCGTGCATCACCCAGGTATCCGGATCCGGATTCCACGGATTGTTTTCCGTATTGTCGTACCACGCCGTGATGATGAGCACCGTCCCCTTCGGGAGGAGCGGCGCCACATGGTCCTCATAGAGGTATGTGATGTGCCACGAGGGATGCCACCCGGCCTTCCCGAGGATCTCTACGCGCCCGTCCGGGAAGACGGCCTCGAGGGACTGGCCCGTGCCGATCAGGTGCTCGTGCACCCGGAAGCTGTGGATCCGCGCATTCCGCTGGAGAACGTGGATCCCCTGCGTGATCTGACGCGAGTTCGGCGGGATCACCATCTCCTGGTCGCGGGACCGGTACGAACTGAAGCTCTGGTCGCCGGCAGTGGCGAAGAGCGGCTCCTCTCCCTCGGGATAGAGCCAGAGACCGACCTCGACCTGGTCGTCCGGGACTGACAAGCCGACAGGATAGTAGTGCAGGTTCCAGGAGAGCCGGTCTCCGGGCTGCACGACCATCCCGGTGTTCTCGGGATAGATGTCGTAGGGCTTGCCGATCCCGAAGTTCGAGAACCCCGCCCGCGACTCCTCTCCGTCCACCGTCCGGAGGACCGAGGTGTTCCCGTGGTGGGTCACCCGGCGGCCGAGCGGATAGGAGGGCTTGGTCTCGTTGGCCATCACCCAGCGGGGGCCGCCGAGCCCCTCGATGGGGGTGATCGGGGTCCACCACTGGTCGAGGCCGTCCGCGGGAACGTCGAAGGGATCCGAGCGGACGATGATGTCCGGCGGGCGCCCGAGGATCGACTCGAGCCTCCAGTCCTCACCCGAGGGCCACTCGATCAGAGGCGGCGCGTCGGCCGGATCGCCCATGGGGGCACCGGCGTCCGCCCACGCCGCGATCGTGGCGATCTCCGCCTCGCTCAGCGAGACGTCATTCTTGAATTCCTGGATCCCGACGTTCCTGTCCACGTGCCAGGGCGGCATCTCGCGCGTCACCACCTTCTCCCGGATGATCGGGGCCCACGGCCGGACGTCCTCGTAGCTGATGAGGGTCATCGGGCCGATCCCTTCCGGGTTGTGGCACTCCTGGCAGCTCGCCTGGAGGATCGGAAGCACGTCCCTCGTGAAGGTCACATCGTCCTGTGACGACGCCTGTGCTCGGGTTTCGTGGGCCATGCCCAGCGCCACGAGGACGGCCAAAGCGGCCAAGCCCGTTCTTGCGGCTGTTCTCATCTCCCGGTTCTCCTCAGTAGGAAGGAAGGACGAACGGATGATTCCCCCTCACGGGGTCACGGTCACATGCAGGTATCCGTTGGTCCAGCAGCAGTGCTGGACCAACGACGACAGGGTCTCGAGCGCGGTCACGCGGAGCACGTAGTCGCCCGGCTCGCTGAAGGTAGCGATGGTCTGGAGCACCACCTCACCCACCGGCGCACTGTCCACCTCGAACCGCTCCTCGCCGAAGCTCACTTCACCCGGACCCTGGTGGTGGTACCAGGTCACGATGCTTCTCTCGCGACCGAGAAGGTCGAGTCCAACGTCGAGGGGGAGCGGCTCCCCGACCCGGACGCTCACGGGTCCGGCCTGGGGTCCGAGGCGGCCGCGCCCGAGCGGGCTGTCGCCCACGCGCATGTTCGGCGCAATGGGTGAACTCGTGGCGCTCTCGAGATTCATCATCTCGTAGGCGTCCGTGTCGAGGCTGGACTCGCCCGGAATCGTGAGCCCCTGGGCGCGGAGCGTCCAGGTGATCTCCCCGTCGTAGTCGCCGGGGACGGTGATGGCGAAGACGCTCTCGTGCCGCCGGTTCCGTCCCCGCTCCGAGGGGGCGGACATGAAGTGGGTGGGCTGGACGCCGTTGTACACCTCGGGCTCGATGTAGTTGTCGGGCCCGATGGGGATGTTGAAAATCTCCTCGGTGTTCAGGTTGAAGTACCCGAAGCTCGCCGTCTTCGTCCCGTCCGGGTTCGGGTACCAGCCCTCGAAGTAGGGGATGAGCGGCTGGCCCTCCGGCACCACGTTGGCGATCCGGAATTCGGAGAAGTCGACCTGCCCCTCGTTGCCCCACACCTCGATCTGCGCCTCGGTCGGGGCGGCCCAGGGGAGGGCCGCAGCCAAGGACAGGAGCACGACGAGCCCCGGCCGCAGCTTCATCGGTCCACCTCCACAGGAAGATCGGTCACACGGCAATCGAAATCATATACGGGCCGGGGGAGCCCATTGTCAAGGCTTACGCGGGGCCCATGGAGAGACCGCGCCCAACACAGGTCCGACCACGTGACCCACAGCCTACCCGGCTCTGGTCGTCGGCCCCGGTCGGGCTGGCCACCTCACCTCGGACCGAAGAGCATCAACACGCCGAAGGTCGCGACGAACACCACCCGCCCCCACGAGAAACCCCGACCCTGCACCGAAGGGTCGCGGGTCCAGAGCATTACGACTCCGCAGGTGGTGATGCTGATGTACTCGATCGGGGTTGTCGCGCCCTGGTAGACCTCGACCGCCTCTATGTCGTTGACCGCTAGAATGTTGTCGAGCCGCACGGGATTGGCGAGTCGAATCCCGTCGAGAACCATGATCGGGACGCAGTTCCCCCGCAGGCGCACCTGGTCGTTGAGTCCCCCCCTCCCGGGGATGACCCTTGCCCCGGGAATCTCCCGGAACACATCCGAGAGCCGGGCCGGGTTCAGCGTGACGAGTTCGTCGCGCGCCAGGTAGTCGCCGAGTCCAACTTCGCGGCGCTCGTAGAAGCCCACCGCCTCGAGCCGGGATTCGCGCCCTGCCACGGCGATGATGGGGTCGAGTTCGTACTCGGGCCCCACCATCTCTGCACGCAGGTCGAAGACCCCGGGTTCGTTGAGGGTGAAGGATCCCTCGAGCGCGTCGTAGGGGGGGGCCTCGATCGTGACGTCGTACTCGCCGAACGCGAGAATGACCGAGCGGAAGCGGCCGTCTCCGTCGCTCGTGCCAGCCCAGCCGGGCTCCGCGCCGGGAGAGCCCGCCGGCCGGATGCGGATTGCCGCATCCTGTACGGGCCGGCCCGAGCGCCGGTCCGCCACGAGCCCGGCGACCTCGGCACCCGGCGCTTCCTGGGCCCGGGCGAGAGGGGGCCATGCGGGAAGGAGCATGAGCGCCGCAAGCGCTACCGGACCCTTCTGGAGGTGCGCGAGCATACTCTCCAACCTACGGTGCGGCCGGCGTTCACGAAATCGACTTCGGCGGCGGACCGCTCGCCGCGGGCGTTTGCGGCCCCCCGGTCGCATGGCTAGCGTGACCGAATGGCGACCGGTGACCGGTCACCGGTTCGTGACCTCACCCGGGATGGGAGTGGGCCGTGAAGCACCGAGCCGCGAAGTGGTGGATCCTCCCCGTAGGGGGCGCCTTCTTCCTTTCGGCCTGCATCCTTGAGGAGCGGTCCTCTCCACCGGAAGTCGGGACGGCGGACGGGGGCAGCGGAGCGGAGAACGCCGCGCCGGAGGATGCTCGGTATCCGGCGGCGCCCTATCTCTCTGATCTGGAGGAACGGCTCCTCTTCGGCGAGGTCTGGGAGCGGGGCGTTCTCTCGGTCCGGGACCGGAGCCTCGTGACCCTCGCGGTCGTACAGGCGCTCTACCGTACCGAGGAGCTCAGAGAGTATCTCGAGCGGGCGCTCGAAAGCGGTGTGACGCGCGAGGAGATCGCCGAGCTCTTCACCCACGTGACGATGTACGCCGGGTGGCCAACGGGCTCCAATGCGTCGCGCGTGGCCATCGATGTCTATGGGCGGCTCGGGATCGAGTTCCCGCCGCCGGCCGATCCCGTCGAGCTCGAGATCGACCTACAGGGGCAGCCGCCGGGGTACCCCGCGATTCCCTACCTTTCGGCGCTGACCCGCACGCTTCTCTTCGACGGGAGCGACGGCGTCTGGTCGCGACCCGTTCTCTCGCCCCGGGACCGGAGCATGATCACGATCGCCGTCGGCCAGGCACTCTACGCCTCTGACCAGCTGCGGGGCCACCTCGGCCGTGCGCTGAACAATGGGCTCACCCCCGAGGAGATCCGCGAGGTGATCACGCATGTGACGCTCTACGCCGGGTGGCCGACGGGCTCGAACGCGGCCCGGCTCGCCGCCGAGGTCTTCGAGGACCGCGGGATCCCGGTGGGAGGCTGAGGGGCTTGCCGATGCAACGTCCACGCGGGCTCCGGATGCTGCTCGCGGCAGCCCTCGCCGGGCTCGGCGTACCCGGAGGCGCACGCCCCCAGGTGCCGGCGTCCGGATCCCAGGCCCCATTCACTCTCGAGCAGGCGGCGCTCGGCGCCACGGTCTACGAAGCCGCCTGTGCCGAGTGTCACCGGCCGGGCCTGGAAGGATCCTCGGAGGCGCCCGCACTCGCAGGGCCGAGCTTTCGCGGTGTGTGGGCCAGGCGTCCCGCGGCCCAGCTGCTCGAGTACCTCCGGCTCGCGATGCCTCCTTCCGGCCCCGGTTCGCTGACCGATGCGGAATACGCGGAGGTAGCGGCCTATCTGCTGGAACAGAACGGCGCCGCTCCGGCGTCGGCGACGCTGACGTTCGGGTCAACCGGTCTGGCCGTGGCGGGCATCGGGGCGGCCGGCACCGGCCCGGCGTCGGCCGGGATCGTGCTTCCCGCTCCGGGCCGGGTGGGGACGGCGCCCTCACCCGAGGGGGTTGCCCAGCCGCCGGAGACCGTGGGCGAACTCCACGAGACTCCGACCTCGAGAACCGAGACATTCTCGGAGATCGCGGGACTTCGGCCGGTATCCGATGCGGAACTCCTCGATCCACCGCCTGGTGAGTGGCTCCACTGGCGCGGCAATCCCGGCTCGTGGGGCTACAGCCCCCTCTCGCAGCTGGATACCGCCACGGTCCGAAACCTCGAGCTCGCGTGGGTCTGGCAGATGGAGGTGGACGAGCTCAGGGGCTGGCAGGGTCCGCTTGTGCGCGACGGAGTCCTCTTCCTCAGCAACCCCCGGAACGTGATCCAGGCGCTCGACGCGTCGAGCGGCGAACTCCTCTGGGAGTACCGCCGGCAGTTTCCCGGGGACGACAGCGGGATCAACCTCCGCACGCTCGCGATCTGGCAGGACCTCGTGTTCGTCGCGACGCGCGACGCCTTCCTCGTGGCGCTCGAGGCGCGGACCGGACGGGTCCGATGGGAGGCCCGGCTCGCCGACTCGTCCCAGGGCTATACGAACAGCACCGGCCCGATCGTCGCGGACGGGAAGGTGATCAACGGGATCAACGGCTGCCAGCGCTACTTCGAGGAGACGTGCTTCATCACGGCGCACGATGCCGCATCGGGGGAGGAGCTCTGGCGCACCTACACCATCGCGCGGCCGGGCGAGCCCGGTGGGGACACCTGGGGAGGGCTTCCCCTCGCGCTCCGGGGCGGGGGCGACGTCTGGAACGGGGGGAGCTGGGATCCCGGGCTCGGGCTCGTCTACTTCGGGGTGGCCCAGGCAAAGCCGTGGGTGGCCGCGACCCGGGGGACGACCGCGGCCGACTCGGCGTTGTACACGAACTCGACCCTCGCACTGGACGTTGACGACGGACGGATCGTCTGGTACCGGCAGCACGTTCCCGGGGAGAGCCTCGATCTGGACGAGGGGATGGACCAGGTCCTCGTCGATGTCGAAGGCATCCCGGCCCTCCTGACCATGGGGAAGCACGGGATCCTCTGGAAGCTCGATCGCCGGGACGGCCGCTTTCTCGAACTCCGGGACTCGGGCGTCCAGAACGTCTTCTCGGAAGTGGACCCGGAGACCGGCGCTGTGCGCTACCGGGAGGACATCCTCGAGGCCGGGGCGGGGGAGTGGATCTCGGCCTGTCCCTCGACGTCGGGCGGACACAACTGGCACTCGAGCTCCTATCATCCGGTCACCGCGCTTCTCGTCGTGCCCATGGGACAGAACTGCATGGAAATCCGGGGCCGGGAGCCGTCCCTGGTCGAGGGCGGCGGGGGAGTGGCCGCCGACCGCGTCTACATGGAGATGCCAGGGACGGAAGGACGGTTCGGGCGGCTCTCGGCCTTCCACGTGGGGACGATGGAGGAGGTGTGGCGGGTCGAGCAGAGGGCGCCGTTTCTCACCGCAGCGCTCACGACGGCCGGCGGGCTCGTATTCGCGGGTGGGTTCGACCGGTGGATCCGGGCCTACTCGGTGGCCTCCGGAAACGTCCTCTGGGAGACACGGCTCGGAGGGCCTGTGGGGGGCTATCCCGTGACCTACGAGGTGGACGGCGTCCAGTACCTCGCGGTCGCGACGGCGACGGGAGGCGGAACGGCGCACCGGATCGGGATCTTCCTGGCCCCGGAGCTCCGGGTGCGTGAGAACAATGTCCTCTACGTCTTCCGGCTTCCGCCCGCCGGGACGCCCTGAGGCCGGACAGCTGTCTGGACGCGGGGGGAGGATGCTCCCTATATATATGTGATGCTTGGGAGGTGTGTCTCGGGGCGACCGCGGGGACGGCCCATCCGACTCCAGGGGGGAGGAGAGCACGATGCGTGAGGGACTCGGCAGGTTCCGGTTGGCGGTGCGCGGCAATCGTCAGGCTCCCTGGTTCGTTCTGGCCGCGGGAGTGATCGCGGTTGCGGCGGCCGTTCCGGCCGCCGCCCAGGAGGCAGCCGCGGAGCTGACGTTCACGCGGGACGTTGCGCCGATCCTCCAGCAGAACTGCCAGACGTGCCACCGCGAAGGTTCGTTCGCGCCGATGCCGCTTACGACCTACGACGAGGTGCGGCCGTTCACGCCGCTGATCCGCGACCGGGTCGCGACGCGGGCGATGCCCCCGTGGCCCATGGACCACACGATCGGGATCCAGGAGTTCAAGAACGACATCTCGCTCTCCGACCAGGAGATCGCGACGATACTCGGCTGGATCGATTCCGGTGCTCCGATGGGGGACCCGGATGACATGCCTCCGCCGGTGGAGTGGGGAGCCTTCGAGGACGACTGGCAGTACGCCGAACACTTCGGGCGTCCGCCGGACATCGTGATCGTCTCCCCGTCCTACATGGTCCCGGCCAATGAGCTGGACCACTGGCCGAATCTCGAGACCGAAGTCCCCGGCCTGACGGGTGACCGGTGGATCCGTGGCGTGGAGCTCCGGCCCGCGGACCCGGACACCCGCTACGTCTTCCACCATGCGAATCCCTCGATCATCGATGACCGTGGCTCGGTCGGGGTGGGGCACTCGGCGGCCGGCACGGTGGGCTACATCTTCCCCGATGACACCGGCCAGGCGCTCCGGCCGGGCGCCCGGGTCCGCTTCGGGATGCATCTATTCCCGATCGACCGTGACGTGAATGCGGTCCTGCAGCTTGGGTTCTGGCTCTACCCGGAGGGGGAGGAGCCGGAATTCGTGACGCCCGGCGAGGTGATCCACGAGGCGAGCCAGAGTACCGGATTCGGCTTGGAGACCCTTTCGAGGCGGGGCTACGGTCCGGCCCGCGGAACGGGTGGCGGAAGGGGCGGAGTGAGCAGCGAGGAGCAGTTCCCTCGGCAGGTGGACCTCCTGATCCCGCCCCACAGCACGGCCACCTTCAGGGGTGTGTACGTGCTGGACCGGCCCGCGCGGATCCATAGCGTCAGGGGCCACATGCACCTGAGGGGTCGCTACCAGGTGATCGAGGCCGTCTACCCGGACGGCCGCTGGGAGGTGATCAACAAGCTGAACTGGCATCACGGGTGGCAGACTGCCTTCCTCTATGAGGACCATGTCATGCCGCTCCTCCCGAAGGGCACCGTCCTCATGGTGACGAACCACTTCGACAACACGGCCGACAACCCGCACAACCCGGACCCGAACCAGTGGGTCGTGCGTGGGGACCGTACCGTCGATGAGATGTCGCACACGCGGATCGGAATCACCTACTTCGACAGTGAAGAGGACTTCGAGAGGCTGGTTCGCGAGCGGGAGGAGCTCCTCGCCAGCATCGAGCCCGAGCCGGTCCAGGCGGGAGGGTAGTCGAGAGGGGTATGCGGGTGGTATGCGTGCCCGGTAGGAACCGTCTCTGGCTGGCCGCCGTCGCGGCGGTCTGGTTCTCTCTGCCGGCGCTCTCGCCGGTTGAGGCCCAGAACCGGCTCCCGTCGGCGTCGGGGGACTGGATGCTCCGCAATCTCCGCCCCTCCGGCCAGCCGGTCATTCCGCTTTTCGACGGCTGGTACCACAATCCCGACGGGACGTTCGAGCTCTGCTTCGGATTCCACAACCTGAACACGGACCAGGAAGTCGAGATCCGCCAGGGACCGGACAACTTCATCGAGCCGGCCCGTTTCGACGGTCTCCAGCCGACGCATTTCGACGAAGTCCCGTCAGAGTACCGGCGCCGCTTCTGCGTCTTCACGATCACGCTGGAAGACCTCGGTGAGGCTCCGGCGGTCGTCTGGTCCCTCCGGATCGGTGGCCGGACCTACTCGGTCCCCGGCTCGAGCTCGGAGCACTACCGGATGGATGAGCTCGAGCAGTCCTCTCGGGGAAACAGCGCACCGCTCGTCCGCTTCGACGGGCTCGAGGAGGGGGAACGACGGGGCCGGATGATGGTGCTCGACGATTGGGCGGTTCCCGGCACTGTCGGTGTGCCGGTGAGCCTCGACTACACGGTGACCGACCCGAATGGCATCCCTCTCGGAGTGACTCGCGTGATCTGGGGGAAGCACCAGGGCCCGGGCGCCGTAGAGTTCGGTGTCGAGGACGACCGGGTGGAGACGGAGGCCGTTTCCTTCTCGCACGGCACCACCGCGACATTCGAGGAACCCGGCGACTACCTCCTCCGGCTGCAGGCAGTCGACTGGGATCTCGGGAACGCTTTCGGTTTCCACTGCTGCTGGACGAACCGGTACGTGCGCTTCAGGGTGGAGGGCTCGCAGTAGACACGGAGTCCTCTCCGACCGCACGGCCCCACTGCTCCACACATCCTCCGTGGGACTCGCCCCGGTGTGCCCGCGCGTGTCGGCAGCGGCGGCCCACGGGTCGTCCTCCGTTGGTCGCCCGGGCGGACCTCTGGGGCCTGCCGCCGCCCACTACAGGAGACTATCCGAACTGGGAGCGACTTCGCCCGCCGACCGTCGCTCCGGACCGACAATTCTGCGTCGGGCCCGAAGGGGACCGGTCGGAAGTCGGGACGACCGGGCGCGAACCGCCGGTAGCAGGTCACACCGTGCCTGACCCCTGCCCACATCTCGGGCCGGACGCCCTACTCAGCAGCCCGGCTCCGGCGGCGCTTGCTCCCTCTACGCCCCGCCCCGGGCCGCGGAGCCTCCGCCACCGTAATCGCTCACGGCACTCCTGCTAACCGGGGATGGCTTCCGGATACCAATTGCCGAACCGTACCTCGACCGGTGTCGCTCGCAGAGCGTCTTGGAACACCTGGAGGTCGGCGTCGCGGTAGTGGTACGGATAGACGATCCGCGGGGCGAATGCCTTTACGCATTCGGCTGCGGCCAGCGGCGTCATCCGGTCGTTGGGAAGGTTCATCGCGATGAACGCCACGTCGATATCCGTCAATGCCCGTATCTCCGGGACGCACTCGAGTCCACCACCGGAGAAGTAGATCCTCACGTCCCCGAGAGTGACCAGATACCCGTTTCCGCGGCCCGGGGGATGATACGGTTCACCGGGCGTCAGATCGTAGCTCGGGACAGCCTCGATACCGATCCCGCGCACGGTCGTGCTCTCTCCGTTGGCGAGTACCGTCCGGAGGGGGAGGCTGTCGGCGGCACTGGGCGGGACGATGACCGGCGCATCCGGTTTGCGGATCGCGGCAATCGCGTCCGGGTCGAAGTGGTCGCCGGGAATGTCGGTTACGAGAATCAGGTCGGCGCGGTCGGCGTCGGCGTAGTACCCGGGCCGCCACGGGTCGATATGGATCACGAATCCATCGTAGACGATCTGCACGCTGGCGTGTGCGATCGGAGTGATCGCAACGCTGCCCCCCGTCGCCCGCACGGTGTCGGCTCTCGGTGCGGGCAGGCGCTGGGCGGAGGCGCCGGTCACGAGAAGATGGGCCCCGGCGAGGAGGGTGAGGATCCTGGCCATCCATGGCCCACGCGACCGGGAGGTTACGCTCTTTCGGATACCCATGGCTTTCTCCTTTCTCGCCGTTACAACCCGCGAGCGGTGCTCGGCGTCTGGTCGGCGGGCGCGTGCCTCCCCACCGGTGTCGCCAGCGGGAACCGGTAGCGGCACCGGGCGGCGGCCCCGATGGCATCGCCGCCGGGTGCCCCGCACACCGAACACGCCCGGGATACGCTAGCTGTCGTCGCCGGACGGCCGTGCCCGCCTGTGGACTCTGCTAGAAGGGGACCTCGGCGCCGGACTCGACCAGATAGGCCACGATAGAGTCGAATTCCAGCTCCATGGCGGTGTCCAGGGCCGTCTGCCCGTAGGCATTGGCAATGTCCAGCTCCGCGCCGGCTTCGACGGCGATCCTGACCGCCTCGAGCGCGAGGGTTTCCCGGGCGTCGGGGGGCAGCTGGTAGACCGGAATCGAACCCTCGGCCGCACCCCGCCGGTCAGGTCCGGTGCTCCGGGTGATCCTTCTGTTTCCCATTCCCAGCGCCGCCATCAGGACCGAGACGTTTCCCTCGTCCTCGATCTGATGCCTCTCGCGGTTCCCGGTGGGATAGCTGACGCTGTGCACGAAGCGGGGATCGGCGCCGTGGTCCAGAAGCGCGCGCATCGCCTCGGGTTCGGCGAAGCGCGCGGCGAGCCAGAGGGGCGTGGCCCCCACGAACGTCTCATGGAAATGGTAGTCCAGCGACTGCCGGCGTGTCGGCGTCGCCCGCTCCACTTGCGCATTCGGATCTGCGCCGTAGCCGAGAAGCGTCCGCACGGAGTCGTCATCGCCCCGCAGAACGGCCACGTGGAGCGCCGTGTGGCCGGCCGCGGCCGAGTTCGGATCCGCTCCCCGTGCGAGGAGCAGCTCGACCAGGTCTGCGTTCCCGCCATGGACGGCCATGATCGTGGGACTGGTTCCGAAGGCGGCCAGCCCGTTCACGTCACTCCCGGCGTCGACCAGCAGCTCCGCCGAGGGCAGATCACCTGATCTCGCCGCGAAGATCAGGGGCGTGTTTCCTCCCTGCTCGACCCACGTCTGGTACGCGGGATGACTCTCCTGGCCCTTGTCGGTCTTCATGTACTGGGTTCGGACCTCCGTGCGGGCATGCACGTCTGCCCCGTACTCCAGAAGCACTCCGACGACTTCGGCGTGGCCCTGGCCCCCGGCCCACATGAGCGCCGTCTGCCCCCGCGTGGCGCTCCCGTTCGGGTCGGCTCCCGCAGCGAGCAGCTGCCGCGCCACGTCGGCGTTCCCGGTGCGGGCGGCAGTCATTACGAGCGTCTCCCCGGAGAGGAGTGCGGCTCCGGGGTCCGCGCCGGCCTCCAGGAGGAGCCGGGCCATCGCGGCGCTTCCGTTCTCGGCGGCCGGCCAGAGCGGCGTGACCCCGAGATCGGTCACGGTGTTGGGGTCTGCGCCCGCGTCGAGGAGAAGTCGGGCGGTCTCGGCATCGTCCCAGTAGCTGGCCCAGTGAAGGGCGGAGGTGCCGTCTCCGTACGTGGCGTTCACGTCGGCACCGGCGTCGATCAGGGCCCGTACAGCAGGCCATTCGGCGTCTTTCGCGGCGGCGACGATGGGCGGGATGCCCGCGGCCAGCGCGCCGAGAAGGAAGACCGTCGATCCGATCGCGGCCCAGCCTCTCCATCGACTCATAGATTCCTCCCTCCGCTCTTCCCTGCGGCCGTAGTCACCGCTCTCCGAACCGCGAGCCCCGTCGCCAATCCGTCGACGGCCGTGCGCCTCAGATGCCCGACACCCCGTCGATCGGCAACCTGCCGGTGCTCCCGCCGATCCGGTCGACCGGAACGTCGAACTTGTCCATCAGCGTTACGAGCAGGTTGGCCATCGTGGGCTGCCCTGTATATCCCAGGTGCTGGCCCCCCGTCCACCGGCCCGCGCCACCGCCCAGCAGGAGGACCGGGAGGTTGAGTCCCGAGTGGATCGTGCTGTTGGAGATCCCGCCCCCGTAGAGCAGTGTCATGTGATCGAGCAGGGTGCCGTCCCCGTCCGGCACCGCGGCGAGCTTCTCCAGGTAGGCGGCGAACAACTCGGCGTGATACCGGTTGATCTTCGACATCCGCTCCACCAGCTGCGCGTTGTTGTTGTGGTGCGAGAGCGGATGGTGCGCGTCGGGCACGCCGATCTGCGGGTAGGGGCGGGCGCTCTGTTCCTTGCTCATCATGAAGGTGATGACGCGCGTCAGATCCGCCTGGAGCGCCAGGACCTGGAGGTCCTGCATCAGCTCCAGGTGTTCCTCGAAGGCTGGCGGGGCGCCCTCCGGCTGCGCCATCTCCGGGAGCTCCATCTCGATCTGCTCCTCGGCCCTCTGGATCCGGCGCTCGACATCCCGGATGGCCTCGGTGTAGCTCTCGAGCAGCTGCCGGTCCCCGGATCCCAGTTCCAGCCGGAGGCCGAGAAGCTTGTCCATCACCGCGTCGAGGATGCTGGCCTGCTCACGCAGCCGGAGTTCCCGCGCCTCCCGCGCGGTGCTCCCGCTGTCTCCGAAGAGCCGCTCGAAGACTGCCCTCGGATTGTATTCCATGGGCATCGGCTCGGTGGGGCTCCGCCAGGAGATCGTGTGCGTGTAGACGCAGCTGAGATTCGCAGTGCAGGCTCCGGCATTCGCCGGGGCATCCATCGAGAGCTCCAGGGAGGCCAGCTGGGTCTCCCTGCCCATCTCTCTTGCCAGAAGCTGGTCGACGGAAACGTCCGCCACGATCTCGATCTCGTTCCGCCCGCCCTGGGTGATCCCCGTCAGGAACGAGCCGGAGGCCCCCGCATGCGCGATGTTCCAGTTCGCCTTGAGGCCCGAGAGCACGAGCATCCGGTCCTTGAACGGTGCGAGCGGTTCCAGGATCGGGGTGAGCTCGAAGTCCTTGCCGAAGCCGCTCGGCGTCCAGTAGGGCATTGCCATCCCGTTCGGAACGTAGACGGTCTGGAACCGGTGGATCGGCTCCGCGGCGCCCCGTTTCCCGAATGCCGAGAAGGCGGGTGCCATCGCGTCCAGGTACGGGAGCGCGAGTGCGGCCCCGAACCCGCGCAGCACAGTCCTCCGCGAGATCGCCTTGCCCGTCGCGATTGTCAGGTCACCAAGCGAATTCGTCATCTCGTGTCCTCCGGATCAGCCCGTCGAGAACCGCTACCCGCATCTTCCGAAATCCCGGATATCCCGCATTCCCCTCTTATTCTACCGAGTCTGCCGTCACTGGGCCTCCACCATGCCCCCGGTGCTCATCAGGAAGGCAGGGCTCCTCGTGATTCCGACAACCAGCGATGACCAGGTGTAGTCCTCCTCGGCCGCCGACCGGACGATCTCCCGGATCGAGGGCTGGTCATAGTACTCGATCCGCCGTCCGAGCGCGTAGGACATGAGCTTCTCGGTCAGCGTGTGGGCAAACCGCTCGGGCCGCTCGAGCATCCACGCCCGCAGATCCGAGAATCCCCCGAACTCGACCCCGCCGGGGTATGTGCCTCGCGGATCGACCGGGTTGCCGCCCTCGTCGAAGGTGCGCCACCCGCCGATCACGTCGTAGTTCTCCAGGGCGAATCCGAGCGGATCGATCACGACATGGCAGGACGAGCAGACGGGGTTGTCCCGGTGCTGGGCGAGCCGCTCGCGGATCGAGGCCGGCAACTCCCCCGCGTCCGCCTCGGGCAGGATCGGCACGTTCGGCGGAGGCGGTGCGGGGGGTGTCCCCAGGATATTGTCCAGCAGCCACTTCCCGCGGAGGACGGGTGAGGTCCTCCCGGGATAGGAGGTGACGGCGAGCAGCCCGCCGTGTGCGAGCAGACCTCCCCGTTGGTCCATATCCGGCAGGGCCACGCGCCGGAAGCGGCTCCCGTAGACCCCCGGCACACCGTAGTGGAGCGCGAGGCGCTCGTTCAGGTAGGTGTAGTCCGCGTCCAGCAGCTCGATGATGCTCCGGTCGGAGCGGATCGTGCCGCCGATGAACAGTTCGGTCTCCTGGCGGAATGCCTCGAGCAGGGTTTCGTCGAAGTCGGGATAGATCTCCGGATTGACCTCCACTTCCGGAATGCGGCGCAGATTGAGCCACTGAGCCGCGAAATCCTCCACCAGCGTCTCGACGGCACGCGGATCGGCGAGCATCCGGCGAACCTGTTCCTCCAGCACGCTCGCGTCCGAGAGCCTCCCCTCGTCGGCCAGCCGGAGGAGGGTCCCGTCCGGGAGGCTGCTCCAGAGGAAGAAGGAGAGGCGGGACGCGATCTCCCGGTCACTGAGGCGGTAGGTCTCGCCCGGCCGCACCCCCTCGGGCTCGTGGTATACGCGGATCAGGAAGTCGGGATCGCTCAGGAGGAATTCGAGCGCGAACTGGATGCCGGCGTCGAACGATCCGCCCCTCTCGCGACCGTCATCATAGAAGCGCACCAGTGTCTCCAGGTCCTCCTCCGAGACCGGCCGCCGGTATGCCCGCCGGGCGGCGCGGGAGAGGATCTCGGTGGCGCAGGCCCGTGCACCGGCTCCCTCGTCCGGATGACAGGTGAAGATGGCCGCGCGGCTCGGCGTCTCGCCGGCCACAGCCGTCGCGCCGTACGGACCGCCGATCTCGAGCGACTGGACCTGCTGGTAGTCCATGTAGACTTCGTCGTTCGCCAGCAGCCTCCCGCGCTGCACCGGCTGGGGGATATCCTCCGGTTCCAGATGCTCCCTGACGTAGGACACGGCCACGATGTGCGGGCCGGCCTGGACGGGGACCCGGAATTCCAGGTGCTCGTCCCCGGTCAGCATGTACTCCTCCCAATCGATGCTCCCCGGCTCTCCGGGACCGCTGAAGCTCATCGGGGAGGGATCGCCTGGTGCCTCGCCGCCGATCGTGAAGCGTTCCAGCAATTCGCCGTCGAGCCGCACCTCGAGCTGCTGGGGCCAGCCCATGCCCATGATGTAGTCCTGCCAGTTGGCCCTGAGCCGGATCCTGAAGAGGTACTCGCCGTCTACCGGGAAATGATGTGTGACGCCCAGGCCCCCGCGGGAGCCGAAGGGCAGGTTCTCGCCCTGCCGCCAGTCCTGCACGATATGCAAGGGGATCTCATAGGTTGTCGCTTCGGCGTTCGGCGGCGGCATGCCCACGGCAAGGCGCGTGACCTGGCGGGCCACCGAGAGGTAGCGTTCCATGTGCGCGGTGGAGAAGGGGAGCGCCGCCGCCATGTTGTCGAAGCTTCCGTCCGCCGTCGGATCACCCGGGAGAAGCGCCATCACGTCCACATCGATTCCGAGCAGATCGTTGATGGCATTGTTGTATTCGAGGCGGTTCATTCGGTGAACCGGTGTCAGGCGCCCGGGATCCGGACTCTCTGCCCAGACCCGGTCGAGCTCGGCTTCTAACCAGGCCGTTACCGAGTCGTACACCGCGAGATTGGGGCGCGGCATATCGGCTGGGGGCATCATCCGCGCCTGGAGCTTCTTGATCATCGCTTCCAGGGGTTCCGCATGCGCACCCGGATTCGTGAAGTCCACCGGCTCGAGCGAGAGCCCGCCGGTCCGCGATACATCGTTGTGGCAGGCGACGCAGTAGGTATCCACAACCTCCCTGACATCCGAGGCCGTGAACGGATCCTGCGCTGCGACCGGTCGTGGGGCGGAGGGGGGGGGCGCAGCCAGCGCGCCCATGACGGCCGCCGCCACGCCTCCGCTCAGCAGGAGCGAGGAGACGGCGGCACTTCCGGCCCTCGCCCGTCTCGACCGTGGCTTCTCTCCCTTCACCCGGCTATGGAACCGCATCTAGCTCTGTCCTCCCGCTCGCTCGCGGGCTTCGCGGTGTGCATGCGTGCCCGGCCCTGCCTCGATCCGGACCAACCTGTCCGGCGACCGGCTGTGGTCCGTGTACCATCTGGGCCGACATGCGGGTCGATCGGCGTCCGCCGCCCGGTCCGTCACCGCAGCTCCACGATCGGGACTGGAAGGCAGCTGGCCGAGGTGTCGATGGGCAACCCGCCCGCCGTGGTCCCGCCAGGCCAGTTCCTCCATTCACCGGTACGGATGTCGTCGCCGATCGTCGTGCCCTGGAGGAAGAGTTCCCGACGCCGTTCCTCGATGACCTGCGCGCGAATCTCGTTCTCGTCCGTGCTCCGGAAGGGCGGAAGACCCGGATGGTCATCCGATACCCAGCCCAGTTCGCTGACAGTCGCGCGGAGGTTGTTGATGATCGCGACGGCCTCCTGACCGCCCAGGACCTCGGCGATCACCAGCTGCGCTTCCCGCCAGGTGGCAAACGGTATGTCCACTCCCTCGTTCGGATACTTCGTCTGGTTCCAGTGTTCCAACCCGGGACGATCCAGCCCCAGGAATTCGAGCGGGACCCGCGGGTCGTCCATGACGACCGGCTCGCCGCCGACCAAGCCTTCCACGGTCAGGTTCCGGTAGTGCGACCTGATGGAGATGTTAACCGGGAAGTCGTTGGCTGAAACCCACCACTCGCGTCGGGGATCCCCGAGCTGGTAGTCGAGATATCCGACGAATCCGTTCTCCACCTGCTGGGCGTCCGCGACCGCGCCTGTGCCGTCGCCCATATTCAGCCTCGCCCGGGCGCGGCCTACGAGAGCCAGATTCCTGAGACGTCCCGCATCCGAATGCGATGCGCCGCGCGCGAGTTCGAGTCCCGACGTGAACAATTCGGCGGCGGCCTCGAACCCCTCCTCCCGCGATCTCTCGACCCCGTCCCCGCCGAAAACGACAGAGCAGTAGTGCTCGGCCAGGAACTCCGTAGCGTAGCCCCCGTACACATATGCCTTCGCCATGAGGTAATCCCGGTCTCCTACATCCCCGTCGGCGAAGCCACCGATCAGTTCGATGGCCACGTCGGCCTGGTTCCGAACGATGTGCATCGGAAGCCAGGCGGGTCTTCGAATGTGCGTGCAGTCGCCATTCCCGCCGTCCTGCTTCCCGATCGACCGCTGTTCGGTCAGGAACCACTCCCTGTAGGTTCCGAGGTAGGTGCCCACCCCGGACCAGAGCACGTCGTTGAACAAGTATCCGCGAAAGCCGCACTCGAGGTCTCCCTGGACCGCCAGTGCCAGGTTCTCGGCCAGGGCGGGATCGTTCAGATCCTCGGCCACGAGCCGCCCCGGGAGGTCGACCTCGAAGAAGCTGTCGCAACCGGAGACAAGGGCCGCGAGAAGGAATGCGGCGAGCACGCCTCGTCCGCGCCCGCGCCTGTTTCGCACGTGTGCTCCCTCGTCTCGCTTCGTCCTGTGTCGGAGAGTCACTCTTGTCATGTCTGTTCTCCCGCCCATCTCCCGGTGAGTCGCGAACGGAATCAGATCGGCCGGACCCGATCCCGCGACTGTGTCCGCCACCGCTCGGTCAGAACGAGACATCAATTCTGGCCGTCACACGACTCCCGGGAGGCTGTCCTCCCATGTTGACCCCCGCATAGTTGTTTCCGGGAGACTGAATCTCCGGACCCCAGAGCCTCCCTCCGAGGTCGACGTCGGGCCCCTGTTCGGACCAGAGCACCGACACATTGTGGGCCGATACGGAGAAGCTAGCCCGGTCGGTGCCGAAGCTGTTGGCGACCGCTTCGGGTATGTTGTAGCGGAGCCCCAGCTCCCGCAGCATCACGAATCCACCGTCGGCAAACACCTGGGCACCGCGCGCGCCGAACTGCCGTAGGCCGAACCATATCGGGTTCTCCGCCCTGATCAGGGGCTCGGAGCTCCACTGGTTGTGGCCCGAGAGGTAATCCGGGTTGAACTCGTGACCGCCCTTCGCGTCGAAAACCGCGCGGAAGGTCCAGTCGCCGTACCGGAACAGGTTGGTGAGAGCGACGGTCCAAGCCGGCTCGGCCTGTCCGTAGTACACCTGAGGGGCGTCGCTGCAGGGTACGAGAGGACCTCCCATCTCCCGTCCCCCGATGCCCCGTCCTCCGTCGCACATCGCGTTCATGACCGTCGTGCCCCCCGGCACGAACTCCGCATCCACGACCCGGATGTCAAAGAAACCGGCAACCGGAAAGCCTTGGACATGAAACTGGTTCCTGCCCACCATGATCTGTCCGGCGCCGCCCAGGTCGTCGACGCTCGTCCAGGTCGTGCTGAGCGCCGTGGCGATGTTCCACTCGAAGGACGGGCGCTCCAGCACTCCCACGTTGAGGACCGCTTCCGTCCCTCCGGCGGTGATCTGCCCGACGTTCTCGAAGCGCGCTCCCGGAAAACCGATGGACGGGTAGACGGGACGCTCGACGAGCGCATCCCTGGTGACCCTGCGGAACCAGGTGAACTCGAGCTGGCTTCGGCCCCCGAAGAGCTCCGCGTCGAATCCGAGCTCGATCTCCTCTCCGCGTTCCGGCTCCAGGTCGGGGTTACCGAACGCCAGGGGCGTCAGCGTCGGCACGAGCCCGGGACCGGGGACCGCCTCGTAGAGTCTCCGGGCGGCGAAGACGTCCGGCTGCTGGCCGGAAGCCCCCCAGGCGCCTCTCAGCCGCATCTGGGGAATGAAATCGCCGAGGCTGCTGTCCTGCCAGAACGCCTCTTCGCCCACGACCCAGGAAGCGGAGAGCTTGGGGTAGAGGGCGGCCTTCGCGTTCTCGCCGAATGCGCTGTTCTTGTCGAACCGGAGGGCTCCGGTCAGGAAGATCCGGCCCTGCCAGTTCGTCTCCAGCTGGGCATAGGTGCCGAGCGTCTTGTTCTCGAGCCAGGTCTCGCTGGCGCCGGTAATCGTGGATGCCGCGTCGAGGGTGGTCAACGCCCCGGTGGCGAAGTCCCGGCCGCTCATCGAGGACTGTATCCGCTGGAGCCGATAGAGCTGGAGTCCCGCCGAGAACGTCGACGACAGGCTCTCGGTCACGGGAAGTGTCACGATCCCGGCGTAGTCGAGTGTCAGGGTCTCGCGCAGATCACGGTTGAGGCTCTTCTGCCCGCGACTCACCTGCGACCGGTAGGCCGCGAGAAAGTCCGCATCCGTCGACTTGGGGAAGAGGGTCGTGTCCTGGAAATCCGCCTTGTCGAGGCCGACGACGAGCCGCTGCCGGAACTGCGTCAGCGGGTTGTGCTCAAAGGTCGCGCTCCACGTCGACCTGTCCCCGTCGATGTAGTCATCCCGGGCGTTGATCATCGCATTCATCGAGTCGCGGCGTCCCACGAGTGGCCGGATGAGGTGGAAGTAACCCTGGATGAACCAGCCCGGGCTCACTCGTGACCTTCCCTGCGCACCGTTGAGGGTTATGCTCCAATCCTCGCTCGGGACGATGGTAAGCGAGACCCGTCCGTTGGCGCGCCTGTTGTCGTCGAGGTAGGTGTATCCCTCTTCCTCGGTGTAGTTTGCGGACGCGGAATAGCGGATGAGGTCCGTCCCGCCCCGTACTCCGAGGTTGTACTGCTGCAGCGGTCCATATCGGAAGGGCGCCTTCCCGAAGGGGTTGGAAAGCCCCGGGTACCGCGGGTTGTCCGGCGCGAAGTCGGCGAGGTAGCTGTTCACCGATTCAAGCTGGCCGGTGTCAGGGTCCCGATACCACATGGGTCCCATCTTGCCCGCCGGATTCTGCAGGAATGTCGCTCCGCCCTCGATGGATGCATCGAAGACGGGCTCACCTGCGACTCCCTGCTTGGTGAAGATCTGGATCACACCGTTCGCGGCCTCCGTGCCGTATAGGGTCGCGGCGGCCGGTCCCTTGATCACCTCGATGCGCTCGATGTCGGATGGGTTGATGTCCTGGAGTGTGGAGACCGACGATGACCGCCCCGCGAATGCTTCCGGGCGGTCCATCCGGACACCGTTGACATAGATGAGAGGATCCCCGGAGAGTGCCAGCGACGACGACCCGCGCACCCGGAACTTGGTGCCGCCGCCGACAGCGCCGGAGGTGGCCGTCAGCTGCACGCCGGGGAGCCGATTCCCCAAGATCTCTTCGATGCTTCCAGCAGCGGTAAGCGTCGTCTCCACGTCGAACTCCATGTCGGCGACGGCGTTGCCGAGCGCTCTCCGCTGCGTCCCGCCGGGCGTTCCGGTCACGATGACTTCATCGAGCGCCAGCACCTGCTCGGACAATCCGAAGTCCAGCTGCGCAGTCTGACCGCCGACAACTGTTACCTCTTGGCTCGCGGACTCGTATCCGATCCGCTGGGCGGTGACGGTATGGGTGCCCGCAGGAACATTCTGCAGCACGAACGTTCCATTGGCCTGTGTCAGCACACCCAGGTCCAGCTCGGGGATGAACACCTGGGTGGAAGGCAGCGGAGTCTGAGCCTGGGCCCCGGATCCGGCGACGACCCGTCCTGTGATGACCCCCGGAGCCTGGAGGGACGCCGCAGGTGGCGGAAACAGGAGAAAAACGGCGAGGAGCAGCCCGACTCCCCCCATGAGACGCTCAAAGGACGGTCTACTGACGGTCATCGCCTAGTCCTCCGTACTTAAGAACAAAGACTGAGAATCCAAACGGGTCGAGAACCCGGCCCTCGGCGAAGCAGTGAGATGCCCCAGTCCGCGACCGAAAAACCCCGGGATCGAGAGTTGCCGGTGTCGTTCCTCTCGGCTCGTGTCGGGAGGCCCCCGTGATACTGTTCCGCTTGGATCTGGGGCGGATCCTTGAGGCTGCACCGCTCCCGGTTGCCTTGGTCACGGCGAATCGGGCGGGAAGCTGCCCGAGAGCTGTCGTTGAGCCCAAAGAAGACCGGGCCGTGCTTCGGGTGCTAGCTCGTCGCGTCGCTGGCCGCTGTCCCGATTGGCCTTCGAGGCCTGGTCGCGGGCGACCGGCGCCCCCCGGGTCCGGAACGGCGCGCGGGAACAAGAGTGCGGGTAGCCTCCGGGTGGGTCCGGGCGTACTCCGAGGGCGAGAGCGACCGTCCCCCTCTTCCGTCATGACACACCTGCCTTCCACCGTTCGGATGGGCGGGTGTTGGGGAGAGCGGAGCAGCTCTGTCGGCACCCACTCGGTGAACGGGGCGATACGAAACGAAGCACATCCATCCTACGGGAGCCCGGGCTGGTCCGCAACAAACAGATATGCTCGTGCGGCAACCCGGACTGACTGTGCAAGAAGACCTCCTGACGGGGCAGGGTTCTCCGAGTGTCGACGCCTGGTTGCCGTCCGAGCCGCTACGGCGCGATGCGGTACCCGGACTGGAGACCTTGGGGAACACAATGTGTTCGACCGCTCCCGGCCGGTCGTGAGATTACGGAGCGTCGGTCGCCGCCGGAACTGCGATCCAGGACACTCCGCTAGCGGCGGGGGGAGAAAGGGCGTTGCCGGGGAGGTCCACCTACGGGAATCAACTTCGGCTGAACCCGGGAGTCTTCATTGTCGGCTGCATAGGGAGTGCCGCCGTAGTCGTTTTCAACCCAAATCCTGCGGTGGGGGCTGATTTCGGCGGTCTGGCGGGGTGTCGA
>CAZHGS010000012.1:0-74825 GCA_964532325.1 uncultured Gemmatimonadaceae bacterium
TGCCACCGACCTCGGTACGACGTCAGGCTTGCCAACCAGGGGGGCGTCCACATACAGCTTCGTGCCCGTTTAGGGTATCGCATATCGGCCGCAGCCCGTACCAGCGTGCTTCAATCCATGTCGTTACCTCCATGAACCGCGCTGGCTGCTACCAGCTGGAGCGACGAGTTGCTGGGCGGGATTCGCACCCGCCAGGAAAACGCGCCTTTCCACGGCGCACGTCAAAGTCGGGTCAAGCCAGCGAAAACGTGCCTGCGTCCAGCGCGACTTCCCCTCGTAGACCCGGCTATGCCGGAGAAGAAACACGCCACGCTGGATCCCGATGCTGACGAAACACGACATCGATTCGACCACTGATGAGATCGCGCAACCGGCCCACGCCTGACCGCCTCCGGCGCAACCTGATCGCACGGCGTAGGCCCAGCGCGGGGAGGCCCCCCGACGCAACATCACACACGCAGTTCACTCATCTCGGATGGCCCCCCACCAGCCGACAGAACCTGTGCGCCCACCACTCCGAGACTGCTACTCAGCAAGAATGTGTTTTTGTCGAGTCAACTCCAGTCGTAGAACTGATTGATGTGACCTTTCCGCGAGCGCTGGCGGCCGCTACGGTTACGCCGACCACCGCTTGGCCCCGAGGGATACGAGAGTCACCCGTGCTCTTGGATATTTGACTGGCATCCGGCGGGTTCATGTTTACGCCACCGTCAGCGGGGAGGCCACAGGGATCGTACGGTCCCCACCGGCGGTTGCTGCTGGCTGCCCTATATGGTGACGTAGGTCGTTTTGTTAGCAGAGTTGTCTAGTCCTCACGGCACGCTACCGCTCACCGCAACCCATACGCCGGGACGAGGCCCGAAATGCAAACCTCCCGCACCCTCGTTGATCGCTTCCTAGAGAGCCGGGGTCTCACCGAGCCAAACGGGCAGCCACTCTACCGCTACCACACTCGTTCTGGAGAGCTGGCAGAACTACGGGACATCCTGTCGAGGGAACTCGATGGGCCTCTCGGTCCTTGGACGGCCATGGCGTTCTGTCTATGGGCGTCGGAGTGGTGGCATCGCAACTATGTGGCCGGGCCATGGAAGTGGGAGCCGCTCCTCACAGATCTTGATCACACCGAGTTCGCCCCGGGAGAGCCCCGCTACGGCAACCTTCAGGATCTGGTCACTCGGGGACTCTACATGTGGGGGCGTTCGGTTCTCAGAGTGGGAGTATCGAGGGGCTTCCTGGTCACCCTCGCATGTGAGGGTGGTCTTCCCATGGGGCTCGTTCTTCGGGAGCACACTCACTTGCGTGCATTTCTCAAGGGAGTACTCGAAGAGTTCAGACTCTTTGGTGCGACGGGAATCCCCTCGCGGGACTTGGCAGAGCGGGTACGTGACCGCCTTCCCCGGGGTTTGCGCCAGCAGGTGGTGTACGAACTCACGGGCGAATTGATCCAGCAGGTCTGGCAGCTCCAGCAGCAACTGGGAGACACCAGCACCCCGGTGAAAGACCTGGATCAGCGCCACCACGGTTGGCGTGACAGACTGCCCGTCCGGGTGACCGATCGCGTCGCGCGCACCCTCCTCAATGGCCTTCTGTTGGACGCCGCAGAGGTGGCCCGGGGAGGACGGATTGGAGTCCGGTGGGTTGTCGAGCTTGCACCAACCGGAGAGGAAGATTGGGAGACACGGGGGTCGTTGCACGTCCCCGCGACGATCGACTCGCTTGCGTTCAACAAGCTCTTTGGTCGGGATCCGGAGGCTGACGTCCCGCACCGCTTCGATCTTAGCCTTAAACCTGAGGGGGATACACTCCGACCGATTGCGCTCGCGACCAAGAGACGCACGGCCGAGGAGGGTCGCTACTTCGGGATTGACTTGTTGCCAGCTGCCCTCAGCCCGGTGATCCAGGACTTGACTCGACCGCGTAGGTTGGTGGCACGGACCCCGGGCGAAGCCTGGGAAACAGACCAGTATCCAGGAGCGACGGGACTATCCGACCTGCCGTGGGTGTTCATCGCGAAGGATCCCGAGGCGGGCATTCGACAGACTTGCCGCCTTGCGGGCCAAGGATCGGTCAGGTTGAGAGAGCCCTGGGCGTTGGTGGCGGTGGATGCCGACACGGTGGTTGAGCCAGCCGACGGGGGTAAAGCGAAGGTATCCGGCGTATTGCAGAATGGCGCTAGGCGCGTCCATCGCATTAGCGGTAAGGTCGTTTTCCGAGCACTAGACGGGTCAAGGTCAGAGGTCGAGACAAGTGCTGAATCCGGGACGATCAACATTGAGTATCGTCTTCACGGGCAGACTAAGCTATTGGGTCGGGGAGCCTTCCCCGTGTTTCTTGGTGGGACCACAATGCAGGAATGGCGCGACGGGGAATTCCAAGGCGTGGTCTCGGAGCGGCACCTGCAATGGAAGCCAGACATTCCGGGTGGGACGTGGCAGCCCTACTCACTGAACACAGTTGATTCCGGCCTCGTCTTGGGATCGGGTCTGATTCGATATGTCCAGGCCGGCGTGGTCCGGCACTCGGTACGGATCTGTGTACTGCCGAAACGGGCCGATGTCGAAGTCCACCCGTCACCTGACCCGGCACGCGGTGAGCTACGGCTGTGCGGGTTCGGCCGAATCGAGGCCGCAGTGACAGCTCCCTCGACCGTGTCTACGATCGGTTCCACGGACGATTTCGGGTATTGCCTAGAATTGAACGCCTCGGATGAGGTGCCGGATGACGTAACCGTAGTAGTGGACTGGCCTAGGCAGGGAAGAGCCATCCTGCCGATACCGTTCCCGGCCAAGAGAGCGGCTTTTGTTGCCGCCAGCGGCTGCCTGCTCCCGTGTGAATCCGATCTGGCCGACGGATCTGTCGCGGGTGTTCGTGCGGAAGTGGTAGTTCCCACGGCCGCAGACTTCGCGATTCACGGGCTGTATGTGGGCAACGACGCAGCCGAATTCAGGCGTCCCCACGGCATGTTCGTGAGGGAGATACCGCATGTGAGTGTTGGACATTACATGCTGGACCTCGCAATGGTGCAGCCTGCCATCGCGCAGGTGCTTTCGTTGAGCGACGACCTCGACGGGGCAGTCAGGCTTTGGATCCACAGCAATGAGATGCCTGGGTCACTAGCGCCCACCAACATTTCGGTCAGACGCTTCGACCTCGGACTGGAGGTCCGCGACGACCACACGGGTTTAATTGGTCTGGATGTGTCGAGCCAGCAGCAGGTCTCCACCGAGGATCTTGCGAACCTTGAAGTGGAAGCGCTTCCCCTCCTCGATCCGGACCTTGAACCGGTCGCTTTGTCACATTGCGCCGACGATGCATGGCTTGCTCCGAAGGAGACGATGGCTCCCGGTCCGTACCTAATCGTCGGCCGTCAGGGAGATTGGCAACGGGCCCGACCGATGATCTGGCGCGTGGGTGCGTGGGATCTTGAGCTGGGATCCGACTCGCCGGCGGCTGTGACCGTCGCGACGGCCTACGCGAGTGGCGTCGGCGACGGCAGGGAACGGTTTACGTTGGTGGCTCACGAGCTGGGCGAAGACCCGGATCACCCCGATTGGCCACTAGTCTTCGCGTACCTGCGCGAGACATCTCTACCAGTGCGGGCGTTCCATCTGCTTCGGGCCCTAGCGGAGATGCCGTCGGTGTGCGCGTTGGCGGCGACGATCTCGAGTGCCCGGGATTTTGACATTCTTTGGGAACGCATGAAGGCGTTCTCCTTCGCTTGGTGGCAGATTTCTCTTCCATGCTGGGAGGGCGCCTTCGAAGCGTATGCGGACCATTGCAAAATGGCGCTGGACGTTCTCGATGATACCGAATTGGCGAGACGGATGTTCGAGGACGAAGTTACACGCCGGATCGATCGAGTCACGGGGTACCTCGATGGTCTTGGCGCTGCACTGGGATTCCTGCGTGCTCGCCTTCTGGGCATAATTCTACCCAAGGACACATCCCGTATCGCCGACCCCAACATGTTGGGTGTGTTGCGGCAACAGTACATCGAACACAGGTCTACCTGTCCCGCTCTTGGGCCGAATGGACCAGACCTCCCTCGGCTTTCTGGCTTTCATAAGCACGCTATCAGACTCCAAGACGATCATCCATGGAGTAAGTCGATTTTTGTCCCGCGAGTCGGCCGATTTGCCGCACACCAGCGAGCGAATGTTGCGGATGCGCCAGCACTGACTGCTGTGATGGTTCTGATCGGCGGGGAGTCCGACCGTCAGCTCGCCAAGGCGATGCGCGAAGCGCGTGCCTACGACCCCAGTTGGTTTGACGAGGCATTAAGACTCGCACAGTTGATAGCCTTTGGGAGTAGGGAAGCCGAGCGAATACAGAAGCACCTACGAGAAGATCTGTAAGATGCCCGACTCCCCGTCATCCCGTTTTTTTGAGTCCCTCGTCCGAGATCTCCCTGAGCGTTCCGCGACTTCACTGCTCGGGGTCTACGGGCCGCGCACCGCGGCACTGCGCACGCACCTCGCGGAAGTCCTAAAGAAACCTGCCGGACAGCGGGGAAGCTTACTCGCCGACCCCGTTTTCGAAGCGATCTTCGATTGGATGAGGGTCGATGAGACCATGTTCGACCTCGGGGCGGATGACTGCCTCGACGAAGACCTCGTTAACGCCATGGACACTGTGGCGGACGAAGATCGCCTAGCCGAATACCGGTTTCCAATGGAGTGGCGCCCATTCACGCACCAGCTTGTTGCATGGAGGCTTCTCAAGCGCAAAGACCCGCAGTCGGTGCTGATCACGAGCGGCACTGGATCGGGGAAGACCGAGGGATTCTTGGTACCGATCCTAGATGACCTCGTGCGCGAGAAGCGACAGCTGGGGCGCCTACGCGGGGTCAGAGCGCTGTTCCTATATCCACTCAACGCGCTGATCGATAGCCAGAGGGATCGTTTGAGCGCTTGGTCGCGCCCCTTTGATGGCGATATTCGATTCTGCCTTTACAAAGGGGACACACCAACCAAGATGCCTGCGGTCTACCGGGCTAAGCAAGGAAAGGAAGTCGTCCCAGACCGTGAGACACTCCGAGCTGATCCACCCCCGATCCTCGTGACCAATGCCACGATGCTCGAATACATGCTGGTCCGGGCTGCGGACAAGCCAATCGTGGATCAGTCACAGGGCATGCTACGCTGGATTGTTCTCGACGAAGCGCACACGTACCAAGGTTCGCGGTCAGCTGAAATATCGCTATTATTACGCCGAGTCTTGTACGCGTTTGGCGTGACGCCGTCGCAAGTGAGGTTCGTCGCCACATCGGCGACTATCGGTGACGAGAGCGAAGCGAGCGAAGTGCGGCTCAAGAGATTCCTTGCGGACCTTTCGGGGGCGTCGCTTGATCGCGTGCACGTAGTCCGTGGGGAACGTGATCCGCCGGCTTTGCCGAGGGCTTTCTCTCATGCGCGAGACACCCCGCTTCCACCATTAGAATCACTGCGCCTCCAGACACCTGAAGAGCGGGGCGTCGCGCTAGCGTCATCGGCTTCGTCCCGACGAGTTCGAAGATTGCTCCTGCAATCAGGGGGTGGAGTCACGCTGACGCGGCTGACCGAGGCTCGGCTCGGGACCGAGCAGGGCGCCGATAATCAGCAAGCGCGTCAGGATACGCTCCAATTAATTGACATCGCGACGAACTCCATGGTAGGTGGTGAGGCATTCCTTCGTGTCCGCGGGCATATCTTCCACCGGACTCAGGGAGGAGCGTGGGTGTGCATCTCGAATGCGTGCCCAGGCCGGAAGGGAACGACCCTCGACGACTTCGAGTGGGCCTACGGCAAGCTGTTTTTCGAACGGCGGGAACAGTGCGATGAATGCGGGTCTCTGGTCCTAGCCTTGGTTCTTTGCAGCGAGTGCGGGAAAGAATACCTTGCGGCAAGCTGGCAGGCGAATGTCCACCGCATTGCGCCGCGTGCGGTCGGTATTTTGGATACGGATGAGGACTTCGACGCGCTTGACGATCTCGACCAAGATGAAGAAGACTTCGACGACGGAGATCGCAGGGTTGCTCTGAATGAGGTAGATCGCTATCTGGCGCACCCTGCGACTCCCAATTTGCCTCCAATACATTTGGACGCCTGTACGGGCCAATGGGTGGAACACGGGACCGTAAATTCGTTGACATTCACTGAAGTTGAGCAGAATCCTCACCGGGGGACACCACGTTGTCCCGAGTGCGGTACGAGCGGTCAGGCCGATAGGTTGTTCCGTCCGTTCCGGGGTGGGGCGTCGCTAATCCTTCGCAGCGTAATTCCGGTGGTGCTCGACTACACTCCGCCGATGAAGAGGAGCCGACGACGATTGCCTTACGGTGGACGCCGACTTCTCACCTTTACGGATAGTCGGCAGGGTACGGCACGATTCGCTCTGGATGCGCAGATCGATGCAGAACGCAACTATACGCGGAGTCTGGTCTATCACTCAATCTCTGCAAGACGGGCCGATCTCGAGGTATCGGCGGCGGCGATTGAACAGATCAAAAATGAAATACGTGCGCTGGAGACACACGCAGATACGAATCCGGTTATTCGAGATATGTTGGACAGAAGACGCCGCGATCTGAACGCTGCAATTTCGCCGATTCTTGGCCAGCTTAGTTGGAGGGAAGCAGCGAACAAGCTGGCGCAAGAGACCGAATTTGCTGATTGGATGCGGACCCATTGGCAGCATCTTCCTCTGTCGGACCTGAAGGCGACGGATCTGGCAGAGATCGCACTATTGCGGGAATTCGCTCGCCGTCCAAAGCGACAAAACTCACTGGAAACGCTTGGATTTGTGGCAGTTGAGTACCGCGGTCTGCCGGAGTATCCGGATCTTCCAGCGCCGTGGCAGCGCCGCGGACGAAAACTAGACGCCGAACAATGGAGGAATTTCCTCAAGATTGCTCTCGACTTCGCAGTCCGGGGCTCTGGATCGATCGAGGTGGATCCGGACTTGGTTCCATGGCTAGGCGTTGCCCACCGCCCCAAGGTCCTCGTTGGCCCGGGTGCCGACCGCTTCGTGGGTTCGGTGGGTTGGCCTATCTCGACGCCGCGGACGCGGCGGTCCCGTCTCGTACAACTCCTTGGCCGTCTACTTGACGTCGACCCTGCGAATGACCGAGAAGGCGAGGCGGAAATCAACAATTGCCTGCTCGCAGCATGGAGGGCTGTGCAAAGGGTTCTCGTCAGCACCCCTGGAGGACGGCGCCTCAATTTGCGTGAACAGGTAGTACTGCGCGAAGTGCGGGATGCTTGGCTCTGTCCCGTCACCCGGCGTGTCCTCGATACCACCGTTGATGAATACACACCGTATGTGGCACGTGGCCTCACGGACAGTGCGCTGAAGGCAAAACCAATCCGCATGCCGCGTGTGCCTGCACCGTTCTGGCGCAAGCCTATCGACACGACACCATATACGCGAGAGGAGATTGAGGAGTCGATCCGGTCCGATATGGACATTGCGGACTTGGAGAAGCGCGGAATCTGGCAGGGCCTCAGTCACCGCATCTACGCGCAAGTGGAGTACTTCCAAGTCGCTGAGCATTCGGCCCAGCTTGATGCGTGGCGCCTACGACAACTTGAAGACCGGTTCCGGAAGGGACGGGTCAACGTCCTTAGTTGCTCGACGACCATGGAGATGGGTGTGGACATTGGCGGCCTGTCGGCCGTGGCAATGAACAACGCCCCACCCAGTCCGGCGAACTACCTGCAGCGGGCTGGCCGTGCTGGGCGGCGGCAGGAGTCACGGGCGTTCGGGTTAACCCTCTGCAACACGTCACCACACGGAGAGTGGGTATTCGGACGGCCATTGTGGCCCTTCGAGACAACACAGCATGTCACCGAAGTTAGCCTCGGCAGCGAGCGGATCGTTCAGCGGCACGTCAACGCGTTGGCTCTCACGCGTTTTTTTGCAAGCGAGTGCAGTGGAACAGAGCTTCACCGGCTGTCAGCCGGTTGGTTCTTCGAGGCAACCGACGAGGGGTCATCAATAAGTACGCGCTTTCAGGATTGGCTCAGTCGAGCAGCTCTCGACGACTCTTGGCTGCGACAGGGGCTCGAACAGTTGTTGCGACGCTCAGTCCTGAGGGGATTCGGTGCCAACCGTCTGATGCCGGCTGTACGTGACAGAATCCGTGCGGTGGCGGAGAGGTGGAAGGCCGAGTTTTCTCCCTTGGTTAGCGACCTATCATGTTTGGAGGACAAACCGGAGAATCGAGCAGCCCGCCTCGCACTTGAACTACAATTGAGACGTCTACGAGAAGAATACCTGCTACGTGAGCTTGCGCTCAGAAACTTCCTGCCCGGGTATGGATTCCCGACCCAGGTCGTCCCCTTCGTTACCACGACGGCTGTGGACCTGCGCCGAAAGCGCCGCACACGGGATGCGGAAATCGGTCGTGAGGACAATACCCTGCGTACGAGAAAGTACCCCTCGCGAGATCTCTCACAAGCGCTACAGGAGTACGCCCCCGGGTCGAACGTCGTCGTTGACGGTCGTGTGCTTGAGTCGTCAGGATTGACACTGAATTGGAAGGCACCCGCGACCGACGAAGGAGTTCGTGAAGTCCAAGCGATGCGCTATGTTTGGCGCTGCAATCGTTGCGGTATGATCGGCATGTCATTCCGGCGCCCGGAAGGATGTGACTCCGACTTCTGCGCGGGGACGCCTTCACGGCTGCGAATCGAAAGTTACATTGAACCGGCCGGATTCGCAGTCGACATCCGCGACGAGCCGACCAACGATCTCAGCCGTTTTGCGTATGTTCCGGCTAGGCAACCGTGGATTGCGACGGAGGGCGAACAGTGGCAGAGTCTGGCACGACCGACACTGGGTCGCTATCGGTATAGCGCGCGTGGACACGTATTCGCCTACACCGATGGTGAGAACCGACAAGGGTTCGCTGTGTGTCTCCAGTGCGGCCGTGCCGCATCGGAGTCTGACAAGGATGGCGATCTGCCCGTGTGGATGCAAGACCACAAGGCACTGCGAGGCGGACCTGCCGCTGGCAAGAATGGTAGATGTCGCGGCAATGATAGTCCCTTCGCTATCCAGCGAGGCTATTGGCTGGGTGTTTCTAAAGAGACTGACGTATTCGAGCTCCAGTTGCGAGCGGCGGGGAGTCGGGCGCCGTTGGGTGCCGAAGCTGCGCGCTCAATTATCGTAGCACTGCGTCAGGCGCTGGCTAGCATCATCGGCATCGAAGACCGCGAGGTCGGCTGGGCTGTAAACCAGTCTAGGATGGAGACCGGAGAGACGAACTTTTCCATGTTGTTGTATGACAGAGCCACTGGAGGAGCTGGCTTTGTCGCCCAAGCGGGCGCTCGGCTTCCAGAACTGTTCCGTATGGCGCGCAAGACCCTTGAGTGTACGCGGAATTGCGACAAGGCGTGCCATGCCTGCCTGCTGTCCTACGATACCCATCATGTCGCTGGGCAGCTCGAGCGCCATCAGGCTCTGGCCATTCTCACTGACGCGTTTCTGGCGGGACTCGACCTACCGGTGGAGGAACGCGTATTTGGTGCGGAGACGCAGTTGGAGTTCGAGCCAGTGACCATCGCAATACGGAGGGAAATCACACCGTCGGATACGGTGAGATTGTACCTAGGCGGAGATTTCGAACTGTGGTCCCTCGAAGACTGGCCACTTCGCGAGGATCTCGTGCGCTGGACGGATGAAGGAAGGGTGGTTGAGATCGCGCTCCCAAGAAGCCTAGACGCGATGCCGCTCGAAGCCCGTGGGTTGCTGGCGACTTGGGGAACTTCTCTCGGGATTCGTCTATTGTTGCGCGGTCGTCGGACTGCGACGCGCGGGAAACATGTTCTCGCAGAACTCTATCGGGACGGGCGCACACTGACATTCGCAGCGTTATCGACCGATGCATTGAATCCTGGACGCGATTGGGGTGTTTCTGGAGAGAGCGCACATGTCGTTCGCGGAAGCACGGGCGAGGCACCTGATGAGCTGGTTGTGATCGTGCCAGGCGACTTGCGGGGTGCCCCGCCCGGCAAGCTGGACGAGGTCGTTCTGGGCGACTCTCTGCGTGGTCCTGTCGACAGTTTTGGCACGGCGTTTTGGCGTGAGATCCTCCCCGTCGCGCCGGATCTTGCAGACCGAATCCGGCGAAACGCACCGATCCGGGAGGTAGTGTATCAGGATCGGTATGTCCGTGCGCCCATCGCGGCCCGGTTGGTCGCAGAGATGTTTGCCGGTATTGTCGCGTTGGGGGGGCAGGCGGTAGGCGAGGCGACATTCCGACTCCTGACTACCCCGCCAATGCAGATTTCGCGAACGAGCCGACTTGTGCAGGACAACTGGGCGACAGGCCAAGATGCCAAACGGGTGATCGAGCGATTGTTTCCCGCTAAAGAGATATCGGTCAAGGTCACACTTGGCAATCGCAACCGAGTGAAACACGAGCGCGAGTGTCGCGTCGTTTGGGAAGACGGGGCGCGGTGGCGTTACCGTCTCGACCAAGGATTCGGGTTCATGCGCGCGGTCGGACATGTGCGCCACCACTTCGGCTTGTCGGTAGAAAAGCAGGCCAAAGCGCTGGCGGCAGCAGAGTTCGACGTTGAGCCGAGGGATCCGGGGTACTTGTATGTCTACGGACTGGAGTAGTAGCTAGCCATCTGCGGTTTTTCGGAAGCCCGGAAAGTTGGTAAGGAAGCCGGGAAGGGGTCCTCAGTCATCGGAGGCACGGGTTCTGTAGGGGGTGGTCAAACGCCATTAGGATCTCTCCAATGCGTCGCAGGGTGGCGGCGCTGCTCCGTGACGAGGGAAGCGCGTACCGGCTCATACTCCGGGGGTTCCGGGCCGCGATCCGGTCCATTGAAGGGCCACGCCGGCCCGCTGGGTTCACCCCGTGCCTCTCCGCCGCTCTTGGCTGTGGGTCTCCCCAAAGGCTATTCGAGTGGAGCAAGCAGCCTGCAAATTCAGTTTGTCGTGACGCTCACGCCAGGCGTATTGAGCGCGGTTCTCGGGGAGGCGGGATACCGGGTCATTCGCGATACGTAGTCACCCGTCCGGTGGACCGTGCCAATCGCGCTCGGGTTCCAACCTTCGCGACCGTTGTCTTCGGTCGCCTGTGTCCGGATATGCCGGCATCCCGCGACGGCGTTTACCACATTGCCCCATCGCGCCCGGCCGGGGAACAGGTTGGCTGGACCGGCTGTGTCCCGGTCCGGGGACGTGACCCCAGGCTAAGGTGCCGGTCGGCTCTTCGCCGCCCATCGGAGCGCCGAGCCTGAGCAATGTAGTCCATGATACTCCGCTCGAGGTCATAGACGGAATGAAGGATGGCGTGGCAGAGCTGCTTCCGGGTCAGCATGCCGAAGAACCGCTCGACCAGCTCCAGCCACGACGAACTCGTTGGCATGAAGTGGAGGAAAACCCGGTTCTGTCGCTCGATCCGTTCTATGACGTTGGGGTGCTTGTGGATCGCGTATTTGTCCGAGGTGATGTGGATATCCCGGTCCTTCGGCCCCGTCTTTCTCAGCCTGCGCTGGAACCGAAGCATTTCCCGGTACCGATGTTCCCGGTATCTCTCGCTGACCACCCGCCTTGAAGCCACCTCCGTCGCAACATCCAGCGGAGTCGTGCCCGCTACGCCTCTCGGGGTGCGTCATAGTCCCGCCTCGGCCTCTCCCGGGCAGCGGACCCGCCGGCGTTCGATCCAGGGCCTGAATCGAGTTCTTCCGGTCAAGGCTGAAGACAGCAGTGTGGTCCGCAGGATCCAGACAGAGGCCCCCCGCCTCACTGAGGTTCTCCCCGGAACCGAGGATCGGTGCTCACCCCGATGGTTCGCACTAGGTGTGGACTTCAGGCTGCACGACCACCACACCCGGTCCACGAAGCTGTCCGTCGCTCCCGCCTCACGCGCCATCGACTGACACGACCACTGCGTGGCGTCCAAAAGTATGGTCTGCATCGTCAGGCGAAGCACCCCGCTCCCCAGCTCCACCTCCGCCTTCGAGCACGTGCCCCCATGGCTGCTGCCCCGGGGCCGCTCCTTGGCAATCCCGACCAGCCCGGCGGCAAGGCGGCACCCCCCACCGACCCATCCCATTATTGTCGGTTCCCAGCTTCGTTGCGATCACCTTGTTCGTCATCCCATCGGCCGCCATCAACACCATCCGCGACCACTCCCGCACCAGCACGCATCGGGACCGCGACCACCGTTCCAGGCGATTCCTCTCCTCCCCCGAAAACACGATGCTGACCGCCACCCGCATGGACCCTCCCCGTCTCCGCGAGTACGATGGAGCGATGGATCGCGAGCGCAACGCCGACTAATCAGTGTTCTGTTCGCGAGACCATGCTGGTCTTCCGCGCTTCCGCCACTCACGGTCGGGAACGGAGGGTTCCCGGGCGATCGCATGCCACCATCCACGGGAGGACCCATGGCACATCGGAGACCTGACACGCGCCCGCTCTGGCGGGCCGCCCCCGCTCTGGCCTTGGCGGTGCTCGGCTCGATCCCCACCCCGGCGGCCGCGCAGGAGGTCGGTCCGGCCCGCGGAGCGCTGGTGGTAAGCGGCGGCGGAGAGACCACCAGCCACATCGTCGATCGCTTCATCGAGCTCGCCGGCGGTCCGGACGCGCCGATCGTCGTGGTCCCGACCTCCGGACGCCAGGACGAGGACTATCACCAGTTCTGCCCCTGCCTCCGGCGTTTCCGCGACGCCGGTGCGACGAACCTGACCGTTATGCATACGAGGGACCGGGCGGTCGCCGACACCGAGGCGTTCGCCGAACCGCTGCGGGAGGCCCGGGGCGTGTGGTTCATGGGAGGAAGTCACTGGCTCCACACTGACGCCTACCTCGATACCCGGGTCCACGAGGAGCTCTTCGCCCTCCTCGATCGCGGCGGGGTGATCGGGGGAGGGTCCGCCGGTGGTCATATACAGGGCGAGATCATGAATGTGAGCCGATCCCCCGAACGGGAATTCTCGGAACGGAAGCTTCCCCGCGAGGACTGGCGGCGGGGGTTCGGACTCCTCCGGGGTGTCATCATCGACGTGCACGTGCTGGCCAGGAACAGGCAGTTCGACATGATCGGAGTGATGGAGAGGCACCCCGGGATGCTCGGGATCGCGATCGACGAGAACACCGCGATCGTGGTCGAGGACGACGAGTTCGAGGTCATCGGCACGAGCTACGTGATCATCCACGACAGCGGCCGCGCGATCCCGCCCGATCCTCCGGAGACCTGGCGGACCGTCGGCGGTCCGTTCTACTTCCTCCGTCCCGGAGACAGGTACGACCTGGTGGCGAGGGAGGCATCCCGACCCACCGGCTCCGCGGAACCGATCGCCCGCGTGGCCCCGGCGAACGATCGGTGAACCGGTCCCGGCCGGGGAGGCGTGCGGGGGCCGCCTCGGGCCCGGTCACGCCGCCGTGCCCGCCGGGCGCGCCTCGGGGAGGACCGATCTCCGGGCTGCCGTGGGCGTGGGACGGATCTCCCTCCGGGACGGATCCGCCGCAGGTTGGACAATCCGGCCGGCCCGACCCTATCCTGGGAGCACGACGAACCCGGTGGATGCCACCCCGCGACGCAACCGAATGAGGCTGCCGACGCGGGTGGTGCGATGTGTGAGCAGAGGAGAGAGAGAACGATGAACGACCGAAGGAGACGTCACCCGTTCCTGACGACCGGGGCTCTGGCCCTGGGTCTCGCCATCCCGACCGTGCTCCTGGCGCAGAACCGCCAGGACCAGGTACACCCCGACGCCGCGGGTCCGGCGGCCCAGTCACGGGCCGTCCATCGGCCCCCTGTCCAGTTCGTGAACGGCGCGGTTACGGCCGGCCACCCGCTGGCATCGATGGCCGGACTCAGGATCCTGCTCAAGGGCGGAAACGCGGCCGACGCAGCCGTAGCCACCCTCGCGACCCTTCATATCATGCGCCCCCAGAGCTCGGGCACGGGCGGCAACGGGTTCTTCACCATCTACGACAAGGCCACCGACCGCGTCTATTCGCTGGGCGCCACGGGCGCCACCCCGATGGGAATCGATCCGGCGACGATGACGCGCGATGCGCTGAACCACGGCATCCGCGCCGGGGTCGTCCCGGGACTCTTCGGAGGCTGGATCGCGCTACTCGACCGGTTCGGAACGATGAGCCTCTCGGAGGTGCTCGAGGCCGCGATCGACTACGCGGCGAACGGCCATCCGATCGAGGAGTCGGTGGCTCGGTCGATCGCGGGAGCGCGGGACCGGTTCGAGGAGTTCCCCACCAGCGCCGCCGTCTTCCTCCCCGGCGGGGAAGTGCCGGTACCGGGGGAGATGTTCCGGATGACCGACCTAGCGAACACCTTCAAGAAGGTGGTGGAGGCCGAAGAGGAGGCGCTCCGAGCGGGCAAGTCCCGTTCCGAGGCGCTCCAGGCGGCCTTCGACCGCTTCTACAAGGGCGACATCGCCCGGGAAATGGCCCGGTTCTACCAGGACAACGGCGGGGACTTCACGCTCGAGGACTTCGCCGCCTACGAGCCGATCTGGGCCGAGCCCGTGCACACGACCTTCCGGGGCTACGACATCTATTCGAGCCCGTCGACCTCCCGGGGCGGATTCGAGGTCGCGATGCAGCTGAACCTGGTGGAGGGGTTCGACCTGAAGGCGCTCGGGCACAACAGCCCTGAGGCACTCCACCTCATGGCCGAAGCGATCAAGGTGGCGAAGTCCGACATCTACCACTACGTCGCCGATCCGGCATACACCGATATCCCGGACGCCGGCATGCTCTCGAAGGAGTACGCGGCCGAGCGGCGGCGGCTCATCAGCCGGCAGGTGGCGATGACCTATCCGGAAGCCGGGCGGCCCGCCGGCGTCTCGGCCTCCCTCCCCGCACCGCGGGGACCGCAGTTCGACGAACCTGCGGAGGTGGGTGGGACGACAAGCTTCTCCGTCGCCGACAGCTTCGGCAATGTGATCAGCGCCACACCGACACACGGCGGCGGCTTCGGTACCGGCGTGGTCGTCGGCAACACCGGCCTGCTCTTCAACAACGGAACCCGGATCGGATCGACGTCGCCCTATCCGGACGATGTCAACTACGTCCGCGGAGGGCAGATCCCGCTCCTCAACAACTCTCCCGTCATCGTCATGAGGGACGGCGAGTTCGTCCTCGGCATCGGCACTCCGGGCGGCGAGACGATCGGCCAGACGCAGTTCCAGACCGTGCTGAACGTCCTCGAGTTCGGGATGCCGATACAGGACGCGCTCGCGGCCCCGCGGTTTGTCCTGACCGCGGAGCCCAACTTCTATCTCCCGGGTGCGGAGATCGTGCTGAACCTCGAGAACCGCGTCGCGCCCGAGACCGCCGCCGCGCTCTCCGCGATGGGGCACAATGTGGAGCTGGCCGCGCCCTACTCCTTCGGCAGCAACCAGGGCATCCTCCGGGATGCGGCGACCGGGACGATGTCGGCCGGCGCGGATCCCCGGCGCGCGGCTTACGCAGTGGGCTGGTGAGGCGAACGCCGGTGGCTCGGCTCGCACCGGGGCGGGAGCCCCCCGGGTGGCCGGTGCCGTGAAGTCGGTACGGCGGCCGGCCCGGGTGATCGCGGTCCACGCCGCGGAGGGCCGGCCCTCACGCACGGGATGATCGCTCAGCCCGCGCCGCCCCGAGTGCGCACGCCGCCGGGAAACGCCGAGGCGGAGGATGAGAATCGCTGACGAGGATCGGGCGAGACGCCCGTCCGGTCCGCCCTCGCGTGAGGAAACGGAGGCCACGGTCGACCGGCTCTGCGCGCACTTCGCGCGCGATGCGCTGACCGAATCGGAGCTGGAACGCCGCCTCGACCTCGCCTACGCAGCCAAGACGAGAGCGGAACTCGCCTCGCTCGAGCGCGATCTGCCGGTCCTCGAATCCGGGACCCGGCCGGGCACGGCGCATTCGCCCGTCCCGATCGATCCCGGCCGCGCGGTCCATGGACGCGACCTCGTCGTCTCGATCTGGGGAGGCACGGAGCGGAAGGGGGCCTGGACGGTCCGCCGCAGGCTGGCGACGCTCAACGTGATGGGCGGCTCCGAGCTGGACTTCCGGGAGGCGGTGTTCACGACGCGCGATGTCTCGCTGCGCGTCGTCGCGGTGATGGGCGGTGTCGAGGTCATCGTCCCGCCGGGTGTCGGGGTGGAGTGGGCCGGGGTCGCGCTGATGGGCGGGGTCTCGATGCCGGAGCGCACCGGTCAGCCCGCTCCGGACGGTCCTGTCGTCCGGATCAGCGGGCTCGTCTTCATGGGCGGTGTGGACGTGGTGGAGCGTCTCCCGGGAGAGAGCGCCCGGGAAGCCCGGAAGCGGCTGAGGCGGGAGAAGAAGAAGGCACGCCAGAGGCGCGACTCGTGGACTCGACCGGGACGGACGTCCTGAGCAGACCTTCGGCGAGACATCGTTCGAGGGCCCGACAGCAGGACGTCACCGGGTGGCCCCCGACCGAACACTGCGGAGACCAGGACCGGAGACCTTCGGCGGCCGCCGGAAGCCATAGGCCGACGCGGCTTTCCGGATGCCGGTGACACCGTCACGCCGGGGATTACCGCCACTGGAGTCTGCCACCGGCCCCGGCGGACAGGACACCCACGGAACTACACAGTCACAGACGGTTCGGAAGGGCCAGGTTGCTCGTGTCGGGATGCCGCGCCTATGTCCAACGCTTCAATCTTGCACTGACACCGAAAGATCCGCACACTTCTGAACGATCCGACCTGCTGCTCGAACAGCGTATCATGAGTTGCATTCCTGCCGATCGCCAATGACCAATAACCTGTGTCAGGCGGTGCACGAGGCTGCCCGCGCTTTACCACGTATCGCATACCCCTTCAAACGCAGTGACCTCCCCCGCAACGGAATCTACTTCTTCTTCGAAGTGGGCGAATGCGATGCACACTCGGGCAACGATCGTATTGTGCGTGTGGGCACACACAGAGGCGACAATTTTCGGTCGAGGATATCGGAGCACTATCTTCTCGACAGGAAACTAGACATCGTAACGGATCGTCCCGCTCCGAAGGATCGCAGCATCTTTCGCAAGAACCTTGGAAGAGCCTGGATGCGTAAACAGGGAATCGAATACCTCGACGTGTGGAATATCGATTTCACAACCAAGCGAAATCGACAGGAACATGCACACCGACGGGATGTTGTTATCGAGCACGATGTGGAGGGAAACGTGACCGCCCTACTTCGGAAGAGATTCTCGCTTGCGTGGGTCTGTGTAGCGGATGAAGCGGAGCGGATGGGCACGGGTGGACTCGAGGGGCGGTTAATTGGGACGCTCGGGCAATGCTCGGCTTGTACACCATCAACTGGGTGGCTGGGACGGCACTCACCCAACGTGCGGATTCGGACTTCTGGGTTGTGGCAGGTACAGCACTTGAGGCATAGCCCCGTTGACGACGCAGACCTCGACTTGCTTCGGAGGTTCACGGCATGAGGTTGTTTATAGTTCAGTGCTGCTCTGCCAAGCACGGCGAACGGGAGATATTCAGCGAACAAAGGTCCGTTCTTGATGACCTTCCTCCTGCGGCGACACAGGCACTAATCGAACTTCGAGGGCGAGTCAAGTCAACACACGCCGACAAGTTCTACGGGAAGCGATTGACTTCTCTTGCCCTATATACTGGTCACCTTTACACGGGAGCCACGAAGAAACTACTCTATGATCCGCCGGCTGACGTTCGGTTCCTTATCATGAGTGGCGGCTACGGATTGCTACGTCCTGACGAGATCATCGAAAAGTACAACGTCCGCATGGATCAGACCTACTCAGTGTGGAAAGCCGGACTACCCGCCATCTTGGACGCCTATATGACGTCGAACGGAATTACTGCTGTGCATGGAATTGTATCAAGAACAAGTAGCTACAAGAAGATACTCAATGCTGCCCGACGTGGCGGTGTTCCTCTCACCATGCACGCTCTGCGGTATTCCGGCCGCGGAGCCCTTCGTGCGGTCCCCGTACTGCAGGCCAAACTGTTGGGGGCGCTCATGAGCAGCGACAAAGTAAACCACGTCGATGGCGTACCTGTAGAACGAACGTGATCACCAAATTGGCTACGACGTCGAGAATCCTGCGACTGACGCAGCCCCGATACCACCTTCTCTGAAATCAGCTCGACATGATGGATTGACCCGCCCTGCCTCGATTCTGGCCCTGCGCTCGAATGGGAAAGCTCTGTCCCAAACGTATCCGACGCCTTCGAGGCAGGGCGGGATGTCGAGGCGTCCCCCGGGCTCAGCCTGCGATATCGGTCCAGGCCTCCACGAGGCGCTCCGCGGTCCGCCACGCAAGCGCCTGGACCGTCAGCGTCGGGTTCCGGGCACCGCTCGTACCCATCACCGAGGCGCCGAGAACCCCGAGGTTGCCCGCCTCGTGCGAGAACCCCCACCGGTCCACGACATTCGTCGCGGGATCATCTCCCATCCGGGTGCCGCCGTAGGCGTGGGTCGTCACGCCCATCGTGCTCCCGAGCCCCGAGGGGTTCACCTCGACAGCCCCCGCCGCGCGGTACCACTCGATCATCTTCTCCTGGAGGAATGCGGCGATCTTGAGCTCGTTCTCCCGGTAGCAGGCCGTGATCCGGATGACGGGCTGGCCCAGGCGGTCAGTCACCGCGGGATCCAGGTCGAGGTAGTTCGTGTCGTAGGGCAGCGTCGTCTTCTGGATGTAGGAACTGACCGACCGGTCGGCATTCTCCCGGATGAACCGCTTCCACGCGCTCCCCCAGTTCGGCCCCCGCCCGAACGTGTTCATGCTGGCGGCCCCGATCGGTCGTCGATCGGAGTAGACCCAGAGGTTGCCTCCGCCGATGAAGGGGAGCGCCGAGTGGTCGAAGTTGTCGTCGGCGAAGTCGTCGACGGCCACACCCTGAGCGGGAAGCCCGTACCACGCCCCCAGGTCGAAGGGGAAGAGCGCCGATACCCCCGCACCCTGGTGATGGCTGAAGTAGTGGCGTCCGACCTGCCCACGGTTGTTCGAGAGGCCGTCGGGATACGCCGCCGAGCGGGAGAGGAGGAGTAGCCGGACGTTCTCGTAGGTGTAGCCCGCGAGGAGGACAACCCTCGCCGGCTGGAAGAACTCCTCGGTTCCGGTCACGTAGCGTACGCCGGTCGCCCTTCCCTCTCCGTCGACCTCCACCCCCGTGACATGGGCCCGGGGGACCACGGTGAGGTTCCCGGTCCGGAGCGCCTTGGGGATCGTCGTCACGTAGGTCGCGCTCTTCGCGTCGACGTGGCACCCGCCCTTGCTGCAGTGTCCGTGGTAGACGCATCCGGACCGGCCCTCGTAGGGCTCGGTCGTGATCGCCGCGGGTCCCGGGAAGGGTGTCCATCCGAGCGTCCGCGCCGCCTCCGCCATACGCTCGAGGAAGGCCGTCCAGCGGAGCGGCGGCATGGGATACTCCCGCCCGCGCGGTCCCTCGAACGGGTTGCCGCGCGGATCGATCCGCCCGCGGACGTTCCCAGCCTGGCCCGACACGCCGATTTCCCGCTCCACGGCATCGTAGTGGGGCTCGAGCTCGTCGTAGTCGAGCGGCCAGTCCTCGATGGTCGATCCCGCGGGGATCCGGTCCGCCCCGTATCTCCGCCTCGTCTCGCTCACGACACGGAAATCCCAGGGGTTCAGCCGCCAGCTCTGCGCCCAATAGTGGATCGAGGTCCCGCCGACCGCGTTCATCATCGGGTGCGTCCCGACCTGCACGGCGGTGTCCGAGGGGTGGCCGCGGACGGTCGGCCTCTCCTCCTGCGTCTTCTTCACGATGAAGGGCCAGTCGCGAACGTTGTTCCGGATCTCGTCCGGCACGAAGTCCCGGCGGTCCAGCCAGGTGCCGGCCTCGAGTCCCACGACCCGCATGCCCGCGCGGGCGAGCGGGAGCGCGGCCACACCTCCGGCCGCCCCCATCCCCACGATGACGACATCCGCGTCGCGATTGCGTACGGTCATCTCCGCCTCACTCGTACGCCGAGCGGCGGAGCGGCTCGAGCGTTCCGGCCTCGAGCTCCGCCTGCTCCTCGGCGCTCACCGCGCGCCGGGGTCCGGGATAGCCGATCAGGTCCCACCCGATGAAATCCCTGTTTCCGCCGTAGGCCGGGTCCCCGAAGGTCGCCTGCCAGGTGTGGGCGCGGACCGTGTTGAAAAAGGCGCCCGAGCTGCCGAGGAAGCCGGCCCCGCTCCCCGTCGCTCCACCGGTCTGGAGGTCGAAGAGGACCGAGTCCTGCGCGCCTTCAGGGAGCTCCCGGAACGGGGCCCCGCGCGTGTACTCGGCGTAGCGGTCCAGCGCGAGAAGGCCGGCGCGGTAGAGCTCCCGGGAGCCCGCGAGAGCGCCGCCGAGTTCCCGGTCGATGTAGTCGAGCGCGCCGGCCTCCCTCGCCCCCGGACCGTGCTCGTCGCTCGGGATCAGCCGGCCGATCATCGCATCGAGGATCTCCCGCTCGCCGGCCGTGAGGTTCCGCGGCGCGGGCTGACCCGCGGGGCCCGGACCTGCCGGGAGGGGCGATTCGGGGGGGAGGACCTCACCCTCGCCCTCGGCGACGCCGGCGAGGGGTGCGGCGGGGAGCATCGCGGCGGCGCCCGCGAGTCCGGCACCGCGGAGGAGCTCACGCCTCGACCACGTCTTCGGTCTGCGGGAGCCGCCGTCCGCCACCTCCGCCTCCCTCCGCGTCACCGCGGGTCGTCGTCCGCGCCGGTGCGGCCCGCCGGAAGATCCCCGCCCTCCCACGCCCACGGGTCCGGCATGGGAACGCGCTCATAGACCGGGACGAGCGCTCCCTCTCCGATCACGTGGCCGTCGATCGCGGCCAGGAGCTCGTCGCGGTCGAGCCCGGGCGGGAGATCAAGTTCGGCATCGAGCGCGTATACCGCGAAGTGGTAGTGGTGAAGGCTCTCCGCGGGCGGCGCGGGGCCCCGGTACATCGGGAGCCCCCAGCTGTTGTTTCCCTGCACGGCGCCGGCGATCTCCGCCGGCATCGGATCGAGCGGATCGAAGGGGATACCCTCGGGCAGACCGGTCGCGGTCGCGGGGATGTTGTAGATGATCCAGTGGACCCACGGCGGGGGGTTGCCGGCGCCGTGGTCCTGGCAGATGACGGCGAGCTGTCTCGTGCCGGCCGGGAGGTTCGACCAGACGATCGGGGGCGAGAGGTTTCTCCCGTCGGGGGAGTGGTCGCGCGGGATCGGCTCCCCGGTCCGGAGAACAGGGCTCGCGACGACGATGGGCTCCGGTGCCTGCGCCGCGATGCCCGACGGGAGAAGCGCGACCACGGCGAAGAGCGGCACGCAGCTCCGCGGAGAGGCGATACTCCTCGGCGGAGATCGGAGCGTCGCCATCGTTCCTCCCCGGACGTGGGCGGGCATCCTTCCTTCCGGGCGAAGATACGGGCGCCGGTTTTCGGCGGGCAAGACCGGTCGCCGCGGCCTGGCCCCCCGCACCTGCCCTTCCGTGCACCGCGCACGCGAAGGATGGATCACCGGAGTCGCGACCAGCCGGTCCCGGGAAGCGTCCGTCGGACCGCGGCGCGGACTCCTTCGGCTCCTCCCGATCATCCCCCCGGGCGGGATTCCCGATTGGGCAGCGAGCGACTACCATGGATGCAACATCCGACCCCTCGACCCGAGGCTGATAGGCCATGCCCCCTTCCGTCCGCCACACGAGCGCGATTCCCGTTGAGCCTGTCGGAGCCGCCGGCTCCACCACCCGGCAGGTCCTGACCGGACCCGGCGAGGGCGCCGGGTTCCACATGCGCCGGTTTTCCATCGGCGCAGGGGGCGGGATGCCACCCCACAGCAATACCGTCGAGCACCAGCAGTACGTGCTCGGGGGACGCGCCGAGGTCGGGATCGGCGACGAGGTCCATCAGGTCAAGGCGGGTGACGTGGTCCACATCCCCGGCGGGACGCCTCACTGGTACCGGACAGAGGGGAGCGAGCCCTTCGAGTTCCTCTGCGTCGTTCCGGACGACGAGGACAGGATCGAGTTCGTGGCCGATCGGGAGGAGTGACGCCGGTGGCACCCGAGCGCGAGGCATCGAGGGGTTCCGCGCTCGGCCTCCTCGTCCGGACGGAGAGCCGGCCGGGCGTCCTCCACCAGCTGACCGGCGTGATCGCTCGCCTCGGCGGCGACATCACCTGGGTCGTGATCCTCGGCGGCGAAGAGCACGTCGACAGCGTCTTCTTCGAGATCCGGGGCCTTCCGACGCTCGCACCGCTGATCGAGGAACTGAGGGCGCTCGCGGCCGTCATCGACGTCAGCGAGGAACAGACGCACCGCCGCGTCTTCGGGAAGCGCGTGATCATCATGGGCGGCGGTGCGCAGGTCGGTCAGGTCGCGGTCGGCGCCGTCGCCGAGGCAGACCGGCACAACCTCCGCGGGGAGCGCATCTCCGTCGACACGATCCCCCTCGTCGGCGAATCGGCACTCGCCGAGGCGGTGCTCTCGGCCTCCCGGCTCCCCCGGGCCCGCGTGCTCGTCCTCGCCGGCGCGCTCATGGGAGGCGAGATCGAGGCCGCCGTGCGGAAGGTCCGGGAGCGGGGACTCGTCGTGATCACGCTGAACATGGCCGGCTCGGTGCCAGGGGCCGCGGATCTCGTGGTGACCGATCCGATCCAGGCGGGCGTGATGGCCGTGATGGCGATCGCGGAGACGGCGCGCTTCGACGTGAGCAAGCTGAGAAAGAGGATCTATTGACGCGCCGCGCACAGGCGGCGGACCCCCGCATCGGCGGGCTCTCCGATGCGGGAGGGAGACCGCCGCCTTCCGCCTCGCATCCGTCGCCGCGCACCCCCGATCCCCACCTCGTCCCCCTTTTCGCGTGACGACCCGGGCGCGCCCCTGACCGTATGAATGTGTTCGTGCTCTGCACCGGCCGGAGCGGGTCGACGACCTTCTACCGGGCGTGCTCTCACATCACGAACTACTCGGCGGGCCACGAGCTCAGGACTTCCGAGACCGGAGAGGCGCGCCTCGCCTATCCGGCCGATCACATCGAGGTGGACAATCGGCTGAGCTGGCTCCTCGGACGGCTCGACCAGACCTACGGAGACCGCGCCTTCTACGTCCATCTGACCCGCGCCGAGAAGCCGACGGCGCGGAGCTTCGACCGCCGGTGGGCGAGCCGGTACTCCATCATCCGGGCGTACGCCGAGGGGGTGCTCCGGAGAAAGGACCAGACCGAGGCGCTCTGCCGGGACATGGTCCGGACCGTGAATGCCAACATCGAGCACTTCATCGCCGCGAAGAGCCGGACGCTCACGATCCCGATCGAGGAGGCCCGGGAGCGCTTTCCCGAGTTCTGGGAAGCGATCGGCGCCGAAGGCCCGCTCGAGGACGCGCTCGGCGAGTTCGACATCCACCACAACCCCTCGGCTTCCCCCGCCTCGCGCGCATTCGCCCGGCTCCGCTGGCGGGTGCTCAGCCCCTTCAGGTAGCCGCCGGCACCGCGACGCAGCTATCCCTTCAGCACCCCGAGCGGCCTGAGCCGGACCACCCTGCGGCCGATCCCCGCGCGGTCCACGACGCCGACCACCTCCGCGACGTCCTTGTACGCCTCGGGAAGCTCTTCGGCCACCGTGCCCATCGACGAGGCGCGCACCTCGACCCCGCGACGGCGGAAGTCGCGTGCGAGATCGCGGCCCCGGGCGTCCCGCTTCGCCTTCCGCCGGCTCTTCCGCCGCCCGGCCCCATGGCATGTCGAGCCGAAGGTCTCGGCGAAGGCGCCGTCGGTCCCGAGGAGAACGAAGGAGTAGCGGCCCATGTCTCCCGGGATGAAGACGGGCTGGCCCAGATCGCGGTACGCGGGCGGGATCTGGGGATGGCCCGGCGGGAACGCCCGCGTGGCCCCCTTCCGGTGGACCCAGAGCTCCCGTTGCTCCCCGTCGACCCTGTGCCGCTCCGCCTTCGCGTTGTTGTGCGCCACATCGTAGACGAGAGACATCCGGAGATCGCGCGCCGGGGTGCCGAAGATGCCAGCAAAGCTCCGGCGCACCGCGTGCCCCATCATCTGGCGGCTCGCGAAGGCATAGTTGGCCGCCGCACGCATCGCCCCGATGTAGCGGCGCCCCTCGGGAGAGTCGACCGGAGCGCAGGCGAGCTGCCTGTCGGGGAGATCGATCCCGTAGCGGTCCGTCGCCCGGAGCATGAGCGCGAGGTAGTCGTCGCAGACCTGGTAGCCGAGTCCGCGCGAGCCCGAGTGGATGAGCACGGTGACGGTGCCCTCCCCGAGGCCGAGGCGTTCGGCCGCGGCCCCGTCGTAGACCTCGTCCACGAATCCGACCTCGACGAAGTGGTTCCCGCTCCCGACGGTCCCGAGCTGGTCCCTCCCCCGCTCGACGGCCCGGGCACTCACCCCTCCCGGATCCGCGCCGGGAAGCCGGCCGCCGTCCTCGATCACGGCGAGGTCCTCCGGCCACCCATGGCCCCGCGAGACCGTCCACTCCGCGCCCCGGACGAGGACATCGCGCACCTCCCGGAGCGTGAGCGCCGCCGTTCGGTGCCCCCGGCCGATGCCGGCCGGGATCCGCCGGGAGAGGTCGTCCATCAGCGCCGCGATCCGGGGCCGGACGTCTCCGACCGCGAGGTCGGAGCGGTGCATCCGCACGCCGCAGTTGATGTCGTAGCCGACGCCGCCGGGAGAGATCACACCCCCCCGGGCGGGATCGAAGGCGGCGACCCCGCCGATCGCGAACCCGTATCCCCAGTGGATGTCGGGCATCCCGATCGACCGGCCGACGATGCCGGGCAGGCTCGCGACGTTGGCCACCTGGGCGACCGCGCCGCTCCCGCGGATCTCGTCCATCATCCCGGCCGACGCGTAGATGAGCCCATCGACGCGCATCGCGCCGCGGCGGGGGATCCGCCAGCGGAAGTCGTCGATGCGCTCGACCGCGAACTTCGCGCCCGGCCGCTTCATACGTCGAAGACGACCCGCGCGAACCACCCGCCCCCGCGGCGGCCGGCGGCGAGGCCGTGGTAGGTGACCCCCTTGATCTCGCGGACGGGCCTCTCCTCGATCTGTCCGAGCGCCACCGTGGCCTCGACCGCGGCGGGGCCGGGCCCGCCGGCCTCGACGCCGACCGGACCGAACTCCGACGGCGCGAGGCCGTCGACCTCCTGCCAGTAGAGGATCTCCTGCAGCCAGCGCCGGAGAAGCGATGGGAGATCGCCGGCCGAGAGGCAGAGAGCCCGGCGGGTGGCCGCCGGGGGAACCGGAGCCTCGAGCGCCATCCAGACGGCCGCGAATGCGGCTCTCTCGAAGAGCACCGGGAGGTGCGGAGCCTCGAGCTCGAGCCCGATGTCCGCCGTGTGGTCGATCGCGCGGGCGCCCGGTACGGGGAGCCCGCCCGGGGGACGGAGCGGCAGCGGCACCGGAGACCGGGCTCCGCCCCCGCGCCCCTTCCGCTCCGGGGTCAGCACGTCTGCTTCCCCCCGCACGGACCCGCTCCTTCCCGTGTGCGCGGCCTACGCGACATCGGAGACCGGGGTCAGCTCCTCCCCCGGGTTCACGTAGGTGTCCGACGCGATCCCGTGCTGGCGCTCGTAGAGCCGCCTGTAGACCCCGTGCACCGCCATCAGCTCCCCGTGCGAGCCCCGTTCCACGATCCGTCCCTCGTCGAGCACGAGGATCTGGTCCGCGCTCCGGATCGTCGAGAGACGGTGCGCGATCACGAATGTGGTGCGGCCGCGGCGCAGCCGCCGGAGCCCCTCCTGGATCAGCGCCTCGCTCTCCGAGTCGAGGCTGCTCGTGGCCTCGTCCAGGATCAGGATGCGCGGATCGGCGAGGATCGCCCGCGCGATCGCGACCCGCTGGCGCTGGCCGCCGGAGAGCCGCACCCCCCTCTCCCCGACGATCGTCTCGTAGCCGGCTTCGAAGCGCTCGATGAACTCGTGGCAGTTGGCGGTCCGCGCCGCCGCCTCGATCTCGGAGTCGCCCGCTCCGGGCATCCCGTACCCGATATTCTCGCGGATCGTCCCGTCGAAGAGGAAGTTCTCCTGGAGAACGACGCCGAGATGGCGCCGGTACTCCGGCAGCCTGAGCGCCCTGAGATCCCGCCCGTCCACGAGGACGCGACCCTCCTGCGGGTGGTGGAAGGCCATCACGAGCCCGATGAGCGAGCTCTTCCCCGCTCCGCTCGGCCCCACGAGCGCGGTCGTGGTTCCGGCCGGCGCGGCGAGGTCGACCTCCCGGAGCACCGGCACCCCTTCCTCGTAGGCGAAGGTCACGCCCTCGAAGACGACCTCGCCACCGACGGCGCGCACCGGCTCGCGCCCGCCCTCGCCCTCGTCCTCCCCGGCGAGGTCCATGATCTCCCGGATCCGGTCGAGCCCCGCGAAGGCCTCGGTGATCTGGGTTCCGATGTTCGCCATCTGGACGAGCGGAGCGCCGAGAAGCCCCACGAAGAAGATGTAGACGACGAGGTCGCCGAGCGTCATCGACCCGTCGAGGATCGCGCCGCCCCCGACGAGGATGATGGCCACGCCCACGGCCCCGATGCAGAGCGTCGAGAAGGCCGTCACGGCCGAGGTGCCGGTGATCGTGGTCGCGATGTTGCGGAAGAGCCGGTAGACGCCTCCCGTGAAGATCCGCTGCTCGCGCCGCTCCGAGACGTACGTCTTGACGACCCGGATGCCCCCGAGGCCCTCGCCGAGCCGACCCGTCACCTCCGCCCGGATCTCGCCCCTCTTGCGGAAGACCGGCCGGAGCCGGGTGAAGGCGAAGGCCATCGTCCCGCCGAACACCCCGAGGATCAGGATCGCCGCGAGGGTGAGCCGCGCGTTCAGGTAGACGAGCACGCCGACGGCGATCACGGCGGTGAAGAGCCCCCCGGTCAGGTGCACGAGCCCGGTGCCGACGAGGTTCCGGATCCCCTCCGCGTCCGTCATGATCCGCGAGATGAGGATCCCGGACTTCGTCCGGTCGAAGTAGGAGACGGGGAGCCTGAGGACGTGCGCCTGGACCCGCCGGCGCATCTCGGCGATCGCCCGCTGGGCGGCCACGCTCACGACCCGGGAGATCCCGAAGGAGGTGAGCGCCTGGACGAGCGTGGCGGCGCCGACCGCGAGGGCGAGCGGAGGGAGGAGGTCGGGGCGGCCCGGGGTCACGACCTCGTCGACGAGGTATCCCGAGGAGGCCGGGAGCACGAGGCCGGCGAGCCGGTTGACGACCATGAGGCCGAGGCCGAGCGCGAGGGACCGGCGGTGGGCCCAGATGAGGGCCCTCGACTCCTGCCAGACCCGCGAGCGGTCGAGCGGCCTCTTCTTCTCGCCGGGGCTCACGATGCCGCGCCTCCGCGCGGGGCGGGCCGGACGGATCGGGCCGGGGAGGAGGCGGGAGGGCGGGGACCGACGGGGTGGACCGGGGTCATGGCATCCGGAAGAGCACGGGGAGGAGACCGGCGAGCTTCGCCCAGTCGACGAGCGCCGCCAGGGGGTAGACGAGCGGGATCGCGAGCGCATCGGCGACGGCCCTCAGGAGCGCGCCCGCATCCGGCTCGCCGAGCGTCCCCATCCGGGGCCGCCTGAGCGCGGGGAGGAAGCGGGGGACCCCGGCGCGGTAGGCGCGGTACCGGTCGCCGAAGAGCTGGGCGAGCCGGCGCTCCTCGGCGGCGATCGTGGGCCAGTGCGCCCCGAAGAAGCAGAGGGCGAAGAGCGCGGCGAGCGAGAACGACCCGAAGGAGAGCCCGGCGCCGATGAAGCCGAGAAGGCTGAAGAAGTAGAGAGGGTTGCTCGTCAGGGAGTACGGGCCGTCGGAGACGAGCGAGCGGTTCTTCCGCCCGACCACGTACATCCCCGCCCAGATCCGCCCCCCGGCGGAGGCGAGAAGGAAGAGCATCCCGCCGCCCGCCAGGAGAAGGTGCGCGAGCCCCCCGGGGCGGTAGGGGTGGTGCGTGAAGAGGGCGAGGAGCACCGCCGGGAGGACGAGCGCCCGCGTCACGCGCAACCTGAGTTTCATCTCTCGGTCCGGCCCGCCGGGTCAGGGGGTGGGGAAGCATGCGGACGACGCGCGCCGCGCCCACGGGTGCGGCAGCTACAATGTAGCAGATGCTCCGATGTAGCGGACGCCCGGCGTCGCGCGCCCGGGCGGCCCGGGGACCCGGAGGTCGCCGGCGGGCGCGGAGGCGACCGGGTGGCTCAGTCGATCACGGCCACCGATTTCACCCTGGCCACGACCTGCATCCCGGGCTCGAGGCCGAGCCGGTCGGAGGAGAGGGATGTGATCCGGGCGAGGAGCGCCTCCTCCTCCCGGCCCCGGCCGAGCTCGACGAATACCTCGCCCTTCCCGCCGGGGAAGATCCGCCGCACCTCCATCCCGAATTCGTTCAGGATGCTGCTCCCCGACCCGGGCTCGAGCGCGAGGCTCACATCCCCCGCGCGGACCTGCAGCCGGACGGACTCCCCGGGGGCGCCGGGGCGGCGACGCGCGTAGAGCGGCCCCCACGGCGAGGACATGCGCGTCAGGTGATGCGCCTCGTCGTGCGCGGCGACGGTCGCACGCACCACGACCGCGGCCTCGCTCCCCTGCCAGCGGACGAACCCCCCGTCGCGGACCACCTCGTCGGGTGTGCCCGCCCGCTTCACCCGGCCGGCCACGAGCCAGATCATCCGGTCGGAGAGCCGGAGCACCTCCTCGAGCGAGTGGCTCACGTAGACGACCGGGATCGAGAGGCGGGAGGGGATCTCGGCGATGCGGGGGAGGACCTCGCGCCGGCCGACCTCGTCGAGCCAGGAGAGGGGCTCATCCATGAGGAGGAGCCCCGGACGGGCGAGAAGCGCGCGCGCGATCGCCACGCGCTGGCGCTCGCCCCCCGAGAGATCCCCCGTCGCCCGCCCGAGGAGCGACTCGAGACCCAGCCACTCCACGGCCTCGGAGAGGGAGAGGCCCGGGCCGCGCGCCCTCCGCATCGCGTACTCGAGGTTCCCGCGCACGCCGAGGTGGGGGAAGAGGCTCGATTCCTGGAAGACGTAGCCGACCCGGCGGCGATGGGGCGGGACGAAGACGCGGGGCCGGTCGCGCTGCCACGTCTCCTCCCCGCGGACGAGACTCCCGCCGGCCCGCGCCTCGAGACCCGCCACGCACCGGAGGAGCGTCGTCTTTCCGGAGCCCGAGGCGCCGAAGACGGCCGTGATCCCCTCACCGGGGATCGTGGCGTCGAAGTCGAGGAGGAAGCTCCCCAGCCGGAGGCGGAGACGCGCCCGGAGGTGCGTCACGGCGTCCTCCCGCCCCCGGTCCGGCTCGACCCGTAGGCCACGGCGAGCACGACGAAGGAGAAGACGAGCATCCCGAACGAGAGGAGGTGCGCGGAGCCGTAGTCGAGAGCCTCCACATGGTCGAAGATCGCGATCGAGACGACCTGCGTCCGGCCCGGGATGTTCCCGCCCACCATGAGGACGACCCCGAACTCGCCCACCGTGTGGGCGAAGCTCAGGGCGGCGGATGTGACGACCCCCTGGCGGGCCATCGGGAGGGCCACCGTGAAGAACCGGTCGCGGGGCGTGGCCCCGATCGTGGCGGCGGCCTCGAGGGGGCGCGCACCGATGGCGCGGAAGGCGGTGTGGAGCGGCTGGACGGCGAAGGGGAGAGAGAAGAGGACCGAGCCGATGACGAGCCCGGGAAAGGAGAAGACGAGGCGGTCCCCCCCGAGGCTCTCCCACCACCCGCCGACGGGGCCGGAGGGGCCGAGCAGCACGAGGAGGTAGAAGCCGAGGACGGTCGGGGGGAGGACGAGGGGGAGCGCGGTCACCGTCTCGACGAGCGCACGAAGGGGCGAGGCGGTGCGCGCGAGCCACCAGGCGAGCGGCGTTCCGAGGACGAGGAGGATGAGCGTCGTCACGGTGGCGAGCCGGAGCGTGAGGGAGATGGCCGCCCAGTCGCCCGCCGAGAAGAGGTTCACGGGAGGCCGGCCGGGAGGCCGTAGCCGGAGGAGCGGATCACCTCCCGGGCCTCGGCGCTCCGGAGGAACCCGAAGTACTCGCGCGCGGCGGCGTTGCCGGCCGCGGCCGGAAGGAGCACTCCGTCCTGGTCGAGGGGGGGGTGATACCCGTCCGGGACAATCCAGTAGCTCCCGGCCGGCTCGTCGATCACCTGCGCGAGGGCGACGAACCCGAGCTCGGCCGCGCCCGACCGGACGAACTGGAGGACCTGGCTCACGCTCTCCCCCCGGACGAGGCGGGGCGCGAGGAGAGAGGAGAGCCCGAGCCGGTCGAGCACCGCGGCGGCCGCGGCTCCGTACGGTGCCGAGCGGGGGCTTGCGAGCGCGACATTGACGACGCGCGGGTCCGTCAGGTCGAGGCCGCCCGCGCGGACCGGGTCGAGTCCCGGACCGAAGAGAGCGAGCCGGCCGGTCGCGTAGGTGAACCGCGTGCCGGGAAGGATCAGTCCCGCCTCCTCGAGAAGACGGGGCCGGAGACGGTCGGCGGCGAGAAGGATGTCGAAGGGCGCGCCGTTGGCGATCTGGGCGTAGAGCTGGCCGGTCGAGCCCACGCTCGCCTCGACCCGGACGCCCGTCCCCGCCTCGAACCGGCGCGAGAGCTCCGCATGGGTCCGGCTGAAGTTCGCCGCGACCGCCACGAGAACCCGTCCCGCGCCCCCGGACTCCTCCTCCGGCACGCCGCACCCGGCGAGACCGTGGAGGGCCGTGAACGCGAGCGGAAGCCACCGTCCCGCCCTCACCGCCGCCTCCCCATCCCTTCCGCGTCGTAGCCGCCGAGCGCCTCCACCTGCCGCCGCACGGCGGGCGAGCGGAGGAGCCCGAGGAGGGCCCCGACCGCGGGAAGCCCGAGGAAGTGATCCGGGATCACGAGATCGTAGCTCTCCTCCTCGAGCGGGAGGGTGTCGAGTCCCCAGGCGAGGGCGGCCGCGCGGATCCCGACGCCCGCGTCCGCGAGACCCGCGGCGATGGCCTCGGCCACCGCCAGGTGCCCCGAGGCCGCGCGCTCGCCAAACCCGCGGACCCGGTCCCCGGCGATCCCCTCGGTACGGAGGCGGGCCTCGACGAGGGCGCGGCTTCCCGATCCCTTCTCCCGGTTCACGAAGCGGAGATCCGGGCGGGCGAGGTCGCCGATGCCCCCGACGCCGAGCGGATTGCCGCTCGCCACGATCAGGCACTGCTCCCAGATCGAGAAGCGGACAACTGTCACCGGGAAGGGGAGGTCCGCCTTCGCGAGAGCCGGCGCGCCGTGAACCCCGGCGATGTGGGCATCCCCCCGGGCGAGAGCCCCGAGCGCACGGCGGGCGCCGCACGCGAGCCATGTGGCCTCGAGCCCCGTCCGCCGCCGGAGTTCGTGCGAGACGAGGGCGAAGGCCGGGTCGCACCCGAGCACGAGGAGCGCGCTCTCGGGCGGAGCCTCGTCGAAGAGATCGATGTGGACCCTTCCGCCCGCGAGGGGGCGGGCGATCCCGTCGGCCGGCTCGCCGAACCGTCCGAGCTGCTCTCCGAGCGGCACCGCCATCAGCCTGCGGCCCACCCTCACCACCCTGACGGGGCCGGGCCGGCGGCCCTTCCGCGGCGTCACCGGATCGGCCACCACCGCGCGGGGCCGGCGCGCGGGGAGGCGGAAGAGGGTCTCGACGGGAAGCCCGAGCGCGCGGGCCAGGCGGAGGGCCACCCCGGTCGAGGGCACCGAGGCGCCCGATTCGATCGCGGCGTAGCTCTGGCGGCTGATCCCTCCGAGGTCGGCGAGCGCCTGCTGCGAGAGCCGCCGCTCAAGCCTTTCTTCACGAAGCGAGTTGATGAGTGGACTGGGCATCGGTCGATATGTAATGCCTGCTTGGTAATATGACAAGTATACGTTACTATATGGTCGCGCCAACGGCCACACGCGCCGCTTCACGGCCATGGATACCTCGCCAACTCGATCGTGGCTCCCTCACTCTCTCGACAGCCCCACGGCAGGCCGATCGCGCATCCGCCCGGTCGCCTCCTCCGTATCGCGCTCGATTGTACGCAGCGCGTTCCTCGTGACGCGCCGCGAGTTCTCGCCGAGCCGCCCGGGCTCGCTCGCGGTCGACTCCACGGGTCTCCCGGCGTTCGCTCTCCAGCCGTCTCCGCAGCCGCCCGGTCCAATCGGTGACGGTCGAAGTTCTCGCCCTGCCGTTCTCCTTTCGGGCGCCCCCACCCCTACCGCTCGAAGACAACCCCGTGGTCCCAGATCGTCGGGCGTGTAGTCCTGCGCCGCGACGTGCAGGTCTGGCCGAGAGGATCCCCCCTTTTTGCGGGGGCGTGCAGTTCGCCCCAAGGGCCGCTGTGCGGATTCCGGCGGGGCGCCGGACCGCCGGTCCGGCTACCTCGGTTCTGGGTTGCCGCAAGCAGCACGGCGTTATATTGGCCAGCGGATTTGTGACGAAGAGAGGAACCATGAAGAGTGTGGCCGAGCGGATCATGGAGCACGCCGAGGCCTCGCCCGAAGCTACGCCGATCTGCCCGGGTGCCCTGCTTCATCTCGGCAGGCGCGGGGCGGTGAACCAGGCTCTGTCGCGCCTGGCCCGTTCCGGGCGGCTCCTGCGGATCTGTCAGGGCGTGTACATGCGTCCGATCGAGAGCCGATTCGGGCGCTGTGCACCGAGCGTCGAGAAGTCTCTCGAGTCGCTTTCGAAGCTCTGGGGCGAAACGATCGTTCCGAACGGCGGCGGCGCGGCCAACTGGCTCGGCCTTACGACCCAGAATCCAGTTCGCTCGGTCTATCTCACTTCCGGTCCCGACCGGCGATTGCACTTCGGCCGGCACCCCGTGGAGCTGCGCCACGCGCCCCGCTGGCAACTGGCGGCCCCGCATCGGATGGCGGGAGTGGTCATCCGCGCCTTGGCATGGCTTGGCCCCCATGAGGTCGAGGATGGCCTCGACGCTGTCCTGCCCAGGCTCAACCGGCAAGACCTCGACGAGCTTGCAGCCGCACGGGCCGTCATGCCCCGCTGGCTGGCGGAGCCGCTCAGCAGACGTCTCGCGCATGGGTGAGACACAGTTTCAGCATCTCTCGGTCGAAGAGCGCCGCCTCGCCCTTCGCAAGGCCCAAGCAGAAGGCCCGCATCCGGCGTTCCTGCTCGAGAAGGACATCTGGGTTGTCGCGACCCTCAGCGTCCTCTTCGAAGCTCCGTTCGGGCGGCATCTGGTGTTCAAGGGCGGCACATCGCTGTCCAAGGTCTGGCGGGCGATACGGCGGTTCTCTGAAGACCTCGACATCACGTACGACATTCGCAGCTTTGCTCCGGATCTGGTTGCGGGCGGCGACGAAGAGGGACTGCCACCCACGCGCAGCCAGGAGAGGCGCTGGACCAGGGCGATCCGTCCCCGTCTCGCCGAATGGACCCGGGAACGGGCCAGGCCGCTGATCGAGGAAGAACTGGCCCGCGCCGGGTTCGTGCCGCGGATACGGGCGGAGGCCGAGCGGCTCTACATCCGGTACGATCCACTCTTCGAGGTACGCGGTATCGTGCGGCCGGAGGTGCAAGTGGACTTCGGTGCGCGCTCGACGGGCGAGCCCCATGCCTTCCATACGGTCGTGTGCGATGCAGCAGCGGGGCTTCCCGACCTCGTGTTTCCGGAAGCTCGGCCAGCCGCCATGCTGCCCGAGCGCACGTTCTGGGAGAAGGCGACTGCGATGCACGTATTCTGCCTTCAGGGTCGCGTCCGGGGTGAGCGCTGGTCGAGGCACTGGCACGACCTCGTTCGTCTTGACAACGCCGGAATCGCGGCACGAGCTCTGGCCAACCGCGAACTCGCCGTGTCGGTTGCGCGACACAAGGCGATGTTCTTCCGCGAGAACGATTCCAGCGGCCGGAGGATCGACTACGAGGCCGCAGTCTCGGGCAATCTCAGGCTCGTTCCCTCTGGAGCAGCGGAGGAGGCGCTCGCCGAAGACTACGCCAGCATGCACACCATCGGAATGTTGCTTGACGAGGACGAGCCGTTCGGCACGCTCATGCAGCGGTGCGCCGTGATTGAGGAGAGGGCCAACGCTGCCCAAGCGACCGACCCATGAACACGACCGACAGCAACGACACCGGACACCCGCGCGACGGAACGGCCCGGATATCCCCGCCTTCGCGGTTGAAGCGGGGGCTGATTTGGACGGGGAGGCTGGGTCGCCGTGAGTCGCTGGCCGAGGAAGACCTGTGAGGCACCTCTGGTCTGGCGGGTATGGAGTACATGGGCTGTTGCCCTGTATGAAGTCAGTCGATTTCTTGCCGTGATTCGCGCCTGAGGTATTCCGTCTACGCGGCGATCCAGAGGACCCCGGCAACCGCCGGCGGGATCACCAGATTGTCGTCGACCCGCCACGGGGCGATCTCGACAAGGCCACCCACGATCGCTCCGAGGAGCGCGACCTGCGGCGGCACCACGACCGAGAGGATCGCGCCGGCCGCGAGGACGAAGGCGGCGAATCCCTCGAGCGTCCCGGTTCCGAGCCGCCGCCTTCCCCACCGGCGGCCGACACAGCCGGCAGCGGGATCGGCGAGGGCCAGGACCCATATCGCCGGCACCGCGGCCTCGAGGGGAAAGAGAGCGACAGCGGCCAGGATCCCCGCCATGTACCAGGTGGAGGAGGCGACGCGACGCGCCTCCCGGGGGAGGAGGAGGGAGCGGAGGAGGCGGTGGAACCGGAGGTTCAGGCGCGGGACGGCGAGGCGCGCGACATCAAGGCCGAGAAGTCCGGCAACCGCGCCGGCCGCCGCAGCCCCGGAGATGGCGCGGGACGGCTCGAGCGCCCAGAGGAGCGAGGCCACGCCGGCACCGAGCCCCGCGTGGACGAGACGGCGCGCGTGACTGGGACCGGCGGTGGAGGCAACGAGGCGCTCGAGATCCTCCTGCACACTGCCGCCCGGCCGGGTCTCCTCCGCACTCCGCCCGCGGGCCGGCCTCATGGGCGGAGGGCGCGCCGAGCGGGCACCCCGGCGCCGGCGGTCAGGCCTCCGGGTGGTACTTCTTCAGGCTGGGCGCCTCGGTCGCGATCAGCTCCATCACGCGTGCGAGCGCCTCCGTCCCGCCCTCCGTCTCCTCGATCGTCACGAGGGGGAGATAGAGGGGCGAGTTGAAGAACGCGCCGAGCGGGATCGGGTTCTTCCGGAGGAACACGCCCTCGACGAGGGAAAGCACGGAGTCCTGGAGATCCCGCGCCCGCCCGGCCTCGCCGGCCTCCCACGCCTCGAGGACCCCGAGGAAGGCAGCCGCCACCTCCGGGATGTTCCCCGCCGCGGTGATGATCCCGCTGCCACCGAGCTCGAGGAGGTCCACGAGCGCATCGTCCTCCCCGCTCAGGACCGAGAGGTCTCCCGATGTCTCCCCGATGACGCGGACCGTGTCGTCGCGGTGCCTGCCCTCCGAGCGGAAGTCGACCGCCTGCTTGAGGCCGATGATATCGGGATGGGCCGCCAGACGGATGAGCGTCTCCGGCTCGAGGTAGCTGCTCGTTCGCCCCGGGATGTTGTAGACGATCAGCTTCGCGCCCGTCTCGCGGGCGATCGTCTCGTAGTGCCGGACGATGCCCTCCTGCGGGGGATTGTTGTAGTACCCGGTCACACAGAGGCAGGCGAGATCCCCGCAGGCCCCCTGGATCGCCTCGATCATCTCGATGGATTCCCGGGTGCAGTTCGAGCCGGCACCCGCGATGACCGGGACGCGCCCGTCCACATAGTCGACGGTGAAGCGGACGAAGTCGACGTGTTCGGCGTGGCTGAGCGTCGGGCTCTGCCCGGTTGTTCCGACGGGCACCAAGCCGTTCACGCCGAGGGCAATCAGGTCGTCGATCATCCGCTTCGCCTTGGCGTGGTCCACCCCGTTGCGGAGCCCGAGGGGATCGTTCTCCTCGAGCGGAGTGAAGAGCGCGGGATAGACTCCGCGCAGCTCCTCCGGGGTCGACACGCTCCTCATCGTCCTCTCCCTCGCATGATACCTCTCCACGGACCGCTGGCGGGACGGGCCCACCCTCCGGCCCGAAACAGAGCCTCGCGGGAGCCGGACCGGCAAGTGCCTCCCGGGACCGGCGGCATCCGGCCCCGGTCGGAATCCCGGCCCCGGACACGCCTCGCGGCGTCCCGTTCCCGCCCGGATACCCCGCAGACGGAGTGATGAGTCCGGGCGGGGATGCCGGCCGCTGAAGGCAGCCCTGCGTGGCGCCGCGCCCGATCGACCGCCCGTGCGCCCAACCTCTCCGCTCATCGGCTCCGCGCGGCCTCGAGGACGCCGGCCCACCCCGCCACGGCACCCGCCACCCCGTCCAGGACCTCCCACTCCGTGCCTCCCGACCGCCTGGGGAGGTGGAACGAGTGGTCCCCGCCCTCCACGAGATGGAGAGATGCCCGGGGACCGAGCGCCCGGACCTCCGGCTCGAGGAGGTCGAGGCCGGCGAGCCTGTCGCGGGTCCCCTGGATGAAGAGCATCGGCACCTCCACCTCCCCCAGGTGATCCGCCCGTTTCCGCGAGGGCCGGCCCGCCGGGTGGAGGGGGAACCCGAGGAAGACGAGACCCCGGACCGCGGGAATGAGGCCTGCGGCCGCCGCCTCGGACGTCATCCTCCCGCCCATCGACTTCCCGCCGGCGAGGAGCGGAAGCCGGGGAGCCGCCGCCGCACCTGCCTGGACGGCCGCCCGCACCGTCTCGAGGAGAACCGCCCGCGCATCCGGGAGTCTGCGGCCGGCTTCCATGTACGGGAAGTCGTAGCGGAGGGTCGATGTGCGGTGTCCGGCCAGCCGGAGGACCGCCTCCTCCATGAACGGATGACGCATCCCCGCACCGGCGCCGTGCGCGAGGACGAGAAGCCTCCGGCTCTCCGGTGCGCGGAGCAGGAGGCCGGAGACCTCCCCGGCCCGCCCGCCGACACGGATGCGGAGCGGTTCCGCCGTCACCCGCCACCATCGCCGCGGGGACCGTTCCCCGGGCGCGCGACGTCGCGGCGCGTCGCGGCCTCCTCCCCGAGAACGGCCGCGACGATCCGCCCGGGTCCGTGCACGCCGGTCACCATGATCTGCCCGATGTCGGCCGACTTGCTCGGACCGGAGTGGAGCGCGAGGGTCGCGGGGAGCCCCCCCCGCTCCGCCGCGAGCGCCTCGGTGAGCGTCGCGCTGATGTCGCGGGCGTGGACCCAGACGAGGTGCGCCGGCGGGAGCAGCTGGGATCGTCGACCCTCGCGGGAGGTGAGGAGGAGCGAGCCCGTCTGTGCGGCGGCCCCCACGGCCATCGAGACGCCGAGCTCAGCCTCCTCGGGCGGAAGCTCCGGGAGGGGAGGGCGGAGCCGCCCGGGGATGCCCTCGCAGAGGGACACGCTCCAGAACCCGGCCGCGAACGTCTCGAGCCAGCTCCGCGCCTCCTCCCGGGAGCGGATGCGGACCACCTCTCCGCCGGCCGCCCGGAAGCGGTCCCCGAACGCCGCCGGCGGGCTGGCCGGCCCCACGGGGGGCTCGACGGAGGGGGAGAGCGGGCCCGGGTGGGGGAGCAGAGCGCGGGCCCGGTTCGCGGCCCGCACCCGGGCGAGGATCCGTGCACGCGCGCCGCCCGTCGTCATTCGATCCCTCCCTTCCAGATCTCGCGGAAGGTGCGCTCCGCCGGCCGGGGCACCTCCCGGCCGAGATCCCACTCCCGGAGAAGGGGGAGGCGGCGGACGAGCCCGCGCGGTAGGAGCCCGATGACCCTCTGTGCTCCGGCGAAGAGCCTGGGACGGGTGCCGGCGTAGCCCCACGCCGTCATCGCGGCCCGGGTAGTCCGGCTCGTGAGCGCGGCATCGACGGCCCGGCCGCGCCAGGTATGCAGGAGCGCCGGGATCGGGATCCGGACGGGACAGACGTCTCCGCACGCGCCGCAGAGCGATGAGGCGAAGGGGATGGGACTCGCCCTCCGGAGACCGATGAGGCCCGGCGTGACGATGCCCCCGAGGGGGCCCGGATAGACGTGGCCGTAGGCGTGGCCCCCGGTCTGGCGGTAGACGGGACAGATGTTGAGACACGCGCCGCAGCGGACGCACCGGAGCGCTTCCCACGCCTCCGGGTCGGCGAGCAGGCGCGTGCGCCCGTTGTCCACGAGCACCACATGGACGACCTCGGGGCCGTCCGGCTCGCCCGCCACCGAGCCGCCCGGTCCCTGGATGACCGATACGAAGGTGCCGACCGGCTGCCCCGTGGCCGACTTCGCCGTGAGCTGGAGGAAGGCCGCGAGATCCGACCAGTGCGGGAGCACCTTCTCGATACCCACGAGAGCGATGTGGACCCGCGGGAGCGAGGTCGACATCCGGATGTTCCCCTCGTTCTCGATCAGCGCGACCGAGCCGGTCTCCGCCACGAGAAAGTTGCCGCCGCTGATCCCGAGATCGGCGGAGAGGAACGCATCGCGGAGCACGCTCCGCGCCCTCGCCGCGAGTTCCTCGGGGGTGGCGTCCGGCCGCGTGCCGAACCGGTCGCGGAAGAGCGCCCGCATCTCTTCGATCCCCAGATGGATCGCCGGGCCCACGATATGGCTCGGGGGTTCGTCGAGCAGCTGGATGATGTACTCGCCGAGGTCGGTCTCGAGGACCTCGATCCCGATCCGCTCGAGGAAGGGATTGAGCTCGACCTCCTCGCTCAGCATCGTCTTCGCCTTCACCGCGCGCCGCACGCCTTCCTCTTCGGCCACGGCGGCGACGACCGCGTGGACATCCTCGGCGGTCTCGGCCCAGTGGACCCGCACGCCCCGCTCCTCCAGCCGGGCCTCGGCGAGTTCGAGGTGGTCGGCGAGGTCGGTGAGCGCATGGCTCTTGACTCCCTCCGCCCACTCGCGGAGCCCATCCACATCGAGACCGGCGAAGGCGGCGCGGCGGCGGGCGTCGAAGGAGCGTGTGGCGGCGGTCACCGACTCGCGGACCGCGGGGGTCTCCTTCAGGCTCCGCCGGGAACGCGCCCGGTAGTCGAGGCTAGGAAGCTCCACTTCGCGCCTCCCAGAGAAGCTCGGCGAGCGAGCGGAAGGCGACGTCGATCCCCCGGCGGCGGGCGCGGCCCTCGAGCTGGAGGAGGCATCCGCCGTCGGCCGACGCGACGGCCTCCACCTCGGGAAGCGTGTCCAGTTTCCGGTCCGCCATCGCGACGGAGACCTCGGGGTTCTTCACCGAGAAGAGCCCTCCGAACCCGCAGCACTCCTCGTCCATCTCCCACTCGACGACCTCGGCGCCCGCCGCCCGGAGGAGACCGAGCGGCGCCTCGCGGACCCCGAGCTCGCGAAGCGCGTGGCACCCGTGGTGGTATGCCAGCCGGCGTCCCGTGAGCCCCGCGCCGATCTCGGCAACATCCAGGACCTCGACAAGAAACTCCGCGAGTTCGTAGGCACGGCCCGCAGCCGAGCCGCCCGGGATCAGCTCCCCATAGTGGCACCGTAGCATCGCGGCGCAGCTTCCCGACGGAAGAACGATGAATTCGGCGTCGGCGAACACCGCTTCCGTGTGCTCGGCCATGGAGCGCGCCTCCGCCAGGTGACCGGCATTCCACGCCGGCTGGCCGCAGCAGGTCTGGCCCTCGGGGAAGTCGACCTCCACGCCGAAGGAACGGAGCAGCCGCACGGTGGCGAGGGCTGCGGCAGGGAGGAAGCTGTCCACCAGGCAGGTGGCAAGGAGGGATACTTTCACACGGTGAGTCTCGCCCGGCGCTTCCGCCCCTGCAAGGCACCGCGGTGCGGTGGCGCCCCCTGTAGCGCGGGCCCGGCCCGCTCCCGGCATCATCGGAGCCCCACACCTCCACCCTCCACACCGTCCGTGTGGAGTCTGTGAAGGTGATACTCGAGTCTGGAAGTTGCCGGGCGCAAGATATTGCATAACTAATTATTCAGTAGTAATTTATGGGCTGTTGACTTCGATGGATGAGGATCGGTGAATCCGATTTATGGCAATCAGCTGTTCCGCCAAGGCGTGAGGTTGGGTCAATAGGTGTGTAGACGCGTCAGGGTATTGACAAACAACGTATATGCTTATACGAACCGTTTATGGTGAAGCCCGCGCTGCACCGGGGACAGTCTCCCTGTTCCCGTACCCTGACAAAACGGGAGGGAAACCATGTCTAACAGGCTACTTGCCTCATTGCGCCTGGCGTTTTGGGCCCCGAAGCCTCCCAGGTCTCGGGAAGAGGTGGAGAAAGCCAGAAGACGCGTCGCCCGCAGCGTGGTCATGCAGAAGGCGACCGGGAACGTCCGCCTGCAGCGGGGTGAGTATTCGACACGCGAGGACATCGATCGGGAGTACGAATACGTGAAGGAACTGCGGTTTGATGCCTAATGCCAAGCCAGATGCTCGCGACATCGAGAGTTACCGCCGTCTCTACGATAAGGCTGATAGCTTCGGGCGAGAGGTCGCTGACTTCCGTTCCGAGGTGTCGATACCGGTCCACAACCAGCTAAGGTAGGCGGGCCACCATCTCCTGCAATCCATCGACGACAGTGGCGTAGTAGCTGATGCAGATCAACTCGCGGACGCGAAGGGTCACTGCGAACGGGCCATGTACGAGGCCGCCGAGGCTGGGATCATACAGGCTCTTCGCGAGATGGAAGATTTTCGCGATGAGTTCAGGGACGTCGTCGTGAAGGACGTGGTGGACAACTATCTCGATATACTCATTCAGTCAGAATCCGCCCGGAATCTGATCATTAAGGGCAGGTCAGGTCGTGAGTCTGTCGAGAGTCAGACCGCCCAATTCATGGAGTCATTTCGCGGTCTCGTCCGTACACTCAAGACCCTCGGCGCTGCCCGCGATGACCTCAACGCCAAGAAACGGGCCCTTGTTCGAGAGAATCGAAGGTTCTGGATCGCAGTGATCGGGATCATAGGGACAGTGGCGATAGCCGTGTCCAACTTCATCTGATCCCGCCCAGCCATGGCATAGCCAAGCTCTGCTTTGGCTAGTCCAGACAGACAAATTAGGAAGCCGAATCACGGCCTGTGGACGACGACCAGGGAGGGATTGTGGATATCGGTAAGCCTACCAAGTCTGATTTTTGCTCTGTACGTACATGGGTCTTCAAGGCAGTCACGGTAGAAGGTGCGATCCCTATCCCCACTTGATGTGTTCTGTTTCCTCCTTCGGCGTGTCGCCATCACGGCGCACAATCAATTCGAGTGCAGACTGTAGATGCCTGAGAGAGGAAGGCCTGCTGCGAGTTCCGGCAATGCCTACCATGACGTACGGATAGCGTCCTGTTTGATCGACCTCCTTGAAGACGTGTCGGTTACGTCGGTGGCCGTCGAGACCCTTGATGCAGTCGACGATCTTGTTGTCCGACGCTCTGCCGGTCCGGTTTGGTATGAACAGGTTAAGGAGAGGGCACCTGGCGGCAGTTGGACCGCTCGGCGTCTGTGCGATGAGGGTATCCTCCAACAATTCATACGGCAGCATCGCATTGATCCACATGGCGAATTTGCCTTGTTTACTGGATCTGTTGCCTCAGATTTCCGTGAAGTCGTCGAACGGGCACGGAATGCGTCCGCTAATCATCCGACCAATGAGATCGGCAGGCAGGACGCCGAAGCTGAATGGCAACAGCGGTTGGAGGGCCATCACAGTTTCGTCGAACAGATTCTAAGCCAGATTACGACGGAAGAAAACCAATACACTGTCACAATGCAAGATCTGTTCGAGGTTCTGGCCCGCGTTCAAGTACTAGACGCGCAAGGAACTATCGCTCAACTTCGTACGCGTAGCGTGCGACGCCTTCGGCTCTTGGTCGACGATCCGGTTCGTGCTCTCCAGACTCTTGAACGATTAGCGCGTGACGCGGCAATTCAGCGACGCGTTATTCGGCAACAGGAAGTCGCGACTGCCCTTAGACACGATGGCTCAGGTCCACGCTTCTCCGTTTTTGCACCTGCGATCGATCCAGACGCGTACGCGGATCAGATAATGCGGGAGTCTGCGGCAGTAGACATAGCAAAATTGACTTCACTTGTACCCCAATTTGAGTCGTCTTCCGAGGTGTTTTCCAGCCTCGATACTACGAGTGGCAAGACACTGCTAGTAGGCAGTCACGGAGCCGGAAAGAGTCACATCGCATCTGAGTTGGCCGCAACGGAGATTCGGAGCGGTGGTCCGTGTTTACATATCCGCCTCGCACGGTGGGCAACAACCTTAAGTGATCTTCTTATTGCGGAGATGTCACGAGCTGCCGGACGCCAAGCACGCTCAGACGACGTCGAAGTTCTTTTCAATGAGGCTGGAGTCCTCGTGCTTGATGGGCTCGACGAAGTGCCAATGGCGCAACGATTGGCGGCTGAGCGCGAGATTCTCCAGTTTGCAGACATCCACCCACACCTATACATCTTAGTCACTTGCCGGCCTGGCTCCGGACGTATGTTGTCACAAGAATGGTCGGTCGTCAAGCTTCGTCCTCTGAGTCGTAAGCAGATCGAGACGGCACTCGGCCGAGATCTTTATGCGTTGAACCTAGCAGAGCCGATTATTTCCTTGGCAGGTAATCCTTTGATGTTGGGACTGCTAGTCAAGAGAATAGAGAGTGGAAGTCGTCCGTCGAATGAGGCAGAACTGCTCGATGACTTCGTAGCGGAAACTATCGAGCGCCAATCCCGTCGTATGCCGTCTATAGACTGTATATCTGGACATCGTTTGGCGGAGGAAGCCGCATTTCAATGGCTGTCGTCCGGACGAATTGCCCTTGAACAAGACCAATTAAGAAGCATTACGGCCTCAGTGGCCTTAAGTATGAGACAAACTGCACTTGTGCAGACGGATGCCGCTGAAGTAGAGCGCTGGCTACTCGAAACAGGCTTATGCGTAGAGCTTGGACCTGTCGTTGTGCCTGTTCACAGAGCGTTACTTGATCACCTTGCTGGACGGTCAATGGCCAATCGAGACGCAATTCGATCTGCTGGCATTCCAGAACTACGAGAGGCTGTTGCGCGGTATCTTGGCAGCCAAACCGAGGTGAGCGAAGCCATGCTCTCTCTGTTGAGCGCCGTAGGGACAGATCTGGAGTTATTGGCGCGAGGAAGACGACTGACTTCACCAAACATCATCTGGCCATTCGATCCCACTCGCTTTGCGACCGAGTACTTGGCCGAACTACGCAGACTCGGCAGTGGCCCTCTGATCGACGTCGGCGTTGTCGGTCGAGCAATAGCGATCGATGTTGACAAGGACATGTCCTGGATTACGGAAAGGGACCGAGTCGCAGACGGTGATGTCGCCAAAATCGTGGCCGCACCGGATCGAATCTACATTACCGCTCCAGACGGATCTAACCCTACGCCCGTTCTGTCTTTCCGTATGGCAAGTTATCGCGGGGCTGAGATAGGCATCAAAGTGCCCCATTTTGCCGCACTTTCCCGGGCTGGAGACGAGCTCAAGACTCTAATACAACAGCGGGCACTACCCAACGAAGGCCCGTATATTGTGTACGAACGCCTTTGCACACTCGCTGAAGGTTTTATACGAACAGTGACAAAGTTTGGGACAAATGATTACCAAGGATATTCCGAAGGGGATTTCCGTGGTCTCACGGCCTCTGGATTGCAAGAGTTATTCCGTAGTTATGTAGTAGAGGTGACGGGTATGGAATCAGTAAGTGATAATGTCTTCATCGTGTACGATCCCTCACTGCAGGGAGTCGTTGTTGGGATAGGGACAGAAGCAGTAGTGCAAAGCCCGAGTAATAATCTCGCTGTGCATGGTGCAACATTGACGCGCTTAGTAGCGAAAGCAACTCGCTTAGGAATTGAAAACCTCCCCCTCCATCCGCTGGCACTATTGCCCAATTCAGAAGCGGATCCAATATTGTCTTTGCCCAGTAGTAAACACCTTCTTCACGGCGACTCATTAGGCCTGTATGTCGAGCGACACGAATTAGGTGAGATGCATGCCTATCGCTATCTGGTGGAACACAACCTTCGTGGGCTGGGTCCGCTTCTTCGCACATATTCGACGTTGCCTTGGCAGATTGATATGACTATCGATGATCTGTCAACCTCAAACAAGTACGACGTAATAATACGATCCACAACCAAACGGAGTACAGCTGATGACAAAGTTACGATCGTGTCAATGGTCTCGCCGACTGATGCGTTATGGACTCGCTCCAGTAGTATTCATGCATATCGCGGTGTTCTAAACGGCGCATATAATTTAGTGGAAAGCGATGTGAATGACCTACTAGACGGAGAAAACCCTCTTGGATCCCATGTCCTATAAGAGTTGCGATACTCCCCGTTCCGAGCACCATCGTCTCGTACCGGCGGACGGGTCCTGCCGACGTCAACGGCCCTTCACAACGCTGCCGGAGCTCGTTCAGGAGTCTCCGGACCGGCGTATCACGCCCTCCCACCTCCCGAGAGGCGGCAGTTGCGTCCTCCCATGGCCTGATTCCGCTGACGGACGGGAGATATCGACGATGACCTCCGTGCCACGCAGGAGTGTCCGTGGCGCAAGCTCCTGGGGCAGCGTTGCCGGGGTGGCGCACCTCCCGGAAACCGCGTCACATTACTTGGTGGACGCTTCAACTCGGAGGCAGCGGCCATGGGAAGAACCAACCCCTGCGCCGGGCTCGCCGTCCCGGTGAGGTGCCGCGGGCGGAGAGCGCGCGCGCAGTTTGCCTGGATCGCCTGCATCGGTGCCCTCCTGATCTCCCCTGCCCCGGTCGCCGCCCAGCACGCCAACGACCGCGCGCTCCCAGAAGAGTGGCGCTACATCGGGGGCGACGCCGGGCACACCCGCTCGACGCCGCTTCGCCAGATCGATCGCTCGAACTTCGGCGATCTTGAGATCGAGTGGATCTGGCAGGACGCGAGCTTCGGGACGACCCCTCCGCGCTCCACCCCCGTCTATGCCGGGGGGAAGCTCTTCACCGTGGCGGGAGCGCGGCGGCACGTCGTGGCCATCGACCCCGCCTCGGGCGAGACGCTCTGGAGCTTCCGGGAGCCGAACACCTTCCGCTGGGAATACTCGATGCGCGCGCCGTGGGGGAAGGGCGTGGCCTACGCGGAGCTCGACGGGCGCGGGGTCGTCTACATCGTGACGCCGGCGTTCTTCCTCCACGCGCTGGATGCCGAGACCGGGCGGCCTCTCGAGGAGTGGGGAACCCCGGTACCCATCGAGGGCTTCTCCGGGACGGGCGTGGTGGACCTCCTCCCCGATCTCATCGCCGACTGGGACCCCTGGCTCCGGTGGGACGAGCCGTACGACCCCTACGAGGGGATCCCGCTCGAGCTCGGCTACATCACGAATTCCTCGCCGCCCATCGTAGTCAACGGGGTCGTCATCGTCGGAAACTCGGCCGAGCAGGGCTACAACCAGACCCGCCAGGAGAACGTCCCCGGCGACATCCTCGCCTACGACGCGCGGACGGGCGAGTTCATCTGGAAGTTCCACGTCATTCCGAGGCCGGGCGAGGTGGGTCACGAGACGTGGGAGAACGATGCCTGGACGTATACGGGCGACATCTCCTCGTGGGCGCCGATGTCGGCCGACCCCGAACGCGGGATCGTCTACATCCCGACGAACGCGGCCACGGTGGACTTCTACGGGGGTTTCCAGCCGGGCGACAACCTCTTCAGCGCAAGCCTCATTGCGCTGGATGTCGAGACGGGGGAGCGGCTCTGGCACTTCCAGATGGTCCACCACGACGTCTGGAACAACGACACGCCGACGGCTCCCGTCCTCATGGACGTCACCGTGGGCGGCGAGACGGTCCCCGGCGTCTTCCAGGCCACGAAGCAGGCCATGCTCTACTCCTTCAACCGCGAGACGGGTGAGCCGATCTGGCCGATCGAGGAGCGCGCGGTCCCCGCATCGGAAGTCCCTGGCGAGGTGCTCTCGCCGACGCAGCCGTTTCCCACCAGGCCGGCTCCGTACGACCTGCACGGCCTCGCCGTGGACGACCTGATCGACTTCACGCCCGAGCTTCGCGCCGAGGCGCTCGAGATCGTCTCGGAGTACCGGCTCGGCCCGATCTTCAACCCTCCGCTCCACACGGCGAACGCCGCCGGCCTCAGAGGATCGATCTGGTGTCCGGGCGAACTCGGGGGCACGAACATCTCCGGTCCACCGGCGGCCGACCCGGCGTCCGGGGTGATCTTCGTGGTCTCCCGCACGAACTGCGGGTGGCGAACGGTCGTGCCGGGAATCGAGCGCGACCGACTCCTCGAGCGGCCGACCGGAACCACGATCGCGGACTATGCCGTCGGGATGGGCACCCCGGGCGGCGTCCCGGGCCCCCGGGGTCTCCCCCTCGAGAAGCCCCCCTACAGCCGGATCACCGCGATCGACCTGAACACGGGGGACCACCTCTGGTGGATCCCGAACGGAGGGACCCCGCGCTCGATACAGGACCACCCCGCGCTCGAGGGACTCGACATCCCCCCGACCGGGAACCTCAACCACTCCGCGATGATGGTCACCCCCGACATGCTCCTCCACACGGCGATCGGTGACGACGGCGAGTCACCCTTCCTCTTCGCCGTGGAGAAGGCAACTGGAACTCGGATCGGGGGGATCGAGACGCCCGGGCTCGGACTCTACGGCACGATGTCATACATGCACGAGGGCCGGCAAAGAATCCTCCTCCAGACCCCGGGGCGTCTTGTGGCTCTCAGCGTTCCGTAGCGCTGCGCGGACCCGGGGGGAAAACATCAGCCGAGCCCACTTTCCAATCGCGGCGGCTCGCGTTCCCCCAGTGGGGTCGCTCGACGCGACCGATCCGCCGCGGATGAACGACGAGCCGGAACGCCGCGCCGTACCTCCAGACCGGTTCATTGAGCGGGTGGATGGGGGCCGCCCCGGACAGGACCGGGGGGCTTCCAAGATGCGCAGACCCACGATGTCGAGCATCCCGCAAATGGTAGGCGTTCGGAGCCGGGGGAGCGGGACGGGGAGCGGAGCCCCGAAACGTCGGCCGCTGACCAACAGGGTGTAAGTGACCACCGTGTCAGACGCAGTTTGGCGATCTCCGGCCCCTTGGTGACATCCTCAATACCTTGTGGTCCTTGCAGTTACGGCGCCATGTAGCAGAGGACAGCGCCGTGATCAAGTTACCGCAAATTGTAATTTTTTCGCGAAATCTGGTATAGGAGGGCCGCAGATAGGACCACCTACACTCGGAGGAACCAATGGACGCACGGCCACAGGCAGTTCAGATAGACATCTTCAAACGAGATTGGCGCAATATTACTAGGTATCTTGCTGAGGAGATTTCAAAGATCGATCTCGATGACCTTTCGAGGGAGTATGAAGAGTTGAGGCGTCGTGCACCGGGACGTCAGGAGGTCGGGATAACATACTTTACGGGACACGACGGACGCCTATCAACTAGGAGAGAGATCAAAGGGAGCCGTAGTTGTCGCCTCGAAGAGCACCTGGCGATCGCGCTCTGGCGCATGGGTGAATTCTGGCCTTCGGTAAGTGCAGGCAAGGTGCGTTTACTCGACTATCAGTTTCCTCTAGATCCGACGAGGAACGCGCGCACGGTCGATCTACTCGGTGCAACCGACTGTGGACAGCTCACAGTCATCGAGTTGAAGGTCAAGCCAAAAGCGGACCAGAAACTAGGAGATAGCCCGATGGCTGCATTGATACAAGCGTTAGGCTACGCCGCAATTGTCGATGCCAATCGGGCAGCGATAGCGGAGGAAGTGAGGTATCGCTTTGGTGAAGAAGTATCCGAGGAGCCGCCGATAGTGCAGATACTTGGGCCCAAGGCGTGGTGGCGTGGATGGTTGGAGCTTCCAAGTTCAACCCGCAAGGCTGCGGGACGCTGGGAGCAGGAGTTCGTCAGGCTCGCGCGCGACATCGAAAAGCAGCTGGACATCGTCGTGGAATTCGTGGCACTAGACGACGTGCAATGTAGTGACATCGACTACGGATCGGATGGACGGCAACCGCAAGTCGACCGAGCGCTGGCAGTCTACCCTGTTTACCCCCAGTGACCCGTCAACCATCGGTCCGCCACTGCGTGTCCCACAGATCGGAGGCTAGGTGTATTCGTCCTATTTGGATTCCGTGCTCCAGGACCTCTGGTCTTGGGCGGATGAGCATCATCAGGCTAAGCTTGATGGAGGTAAGCGACAGGATCGTCCTCCTGTGCTTTCAAAAGAGTTCTCTTCACTGTGTGTCCTAGTTCCGCAAGACGCTTCAATCGCCCGCGCGATCCGGGCAGTTATCCCGAAAAGCAAGCGGCATCGATGGTTTCGCAGTCTGAAAAGTTCTCAGGCTCTGAGCCAGAGTATTTTAGGAGCAGTCGACGTCTTCAACTGTCTGCATCTGCTGCAAGATGTGCAAGCCGAGTGCGGACGACCCGCTTTCTTCGAACAAGATAGTGGATTCGTGCTCGAATTCGAGCACGAGGTGCGTTGGCTCGCAGAACCACAACCGACTAGTATCGACGTGCTACTCCGTGGATCGCGAAGGCATGTCGTCATCGAATGTAAATTCACGGAGCGAGAGTTCGGTACCTGCTCTCGTCCGCATAAACCCCATGCTTCCAAACAGCATTGCAACGGAAACTACGAGGTGCAGAGCGGTCGACACGAGCGCTGTGCTTTGACGGAAATCGGCATCCAGTACTGGCGGTATCTGCCCGACCTATTCGAGTGGGAGGCACACCGAGATCATGTGCCGTGCCCTTTCGGAGAGGTATATCAGCTGGCAAGAAACGCGCTTGCTGCCGGGGTCGCACCGGGCAGTCCGGCACCGGGGCATGTCCTTGTCGTTTACGACGCCCGCAATCCGGAGTTCAAAGCGCATGGCAGGGCTGAACAACAGTGGCGGTCGGCGGTGTCATCATGTCGGGTACCTGGGCTCCTGCGGCGCCTGAGCTGGCAACGCCTGCTGACAGCCCTCACTCGGGCGTCGGAACTGGCGTACCTCATTGAAGGCGTCGAGCAGAAGTACGGCCTACGGCCCGCATGAGACAGGCTTGACTTGGATCGCGTTACGAACTGAAAGGACGGCATGACGACCAGCAATACGCCGCAGCCTCTGTCTGTCCCCTCTTTGTCCACCCTGAGATACGACTTCTGCAGGACCTCGTCGATCAACCACCCGCGGACCGGCGTCGGCGACCGGGGGACAAGCTCCTCTACCGATAGCTCCACCGGAACGCGGGCGCCCGGGCCCCTGAAGGGGACATCCTGTCACTAGGCTCCGATGCTGTGCACCGGGTGACGTGGATCCTGGACGGTGCCGGACCGGCGCCCATGTGGTCCAGAGTGCCGGCCACTACAGCCCTCGGCTGCCGTGCGGCGATCGGAATGCCCCGCGCCAGGAATCGAATTACGGACCGGCCGGTGCAAGCCGAGTGTTCACGTACGTGATCGACCCATCGATTCGACTGAACCAATGAGCCACTCCTGCCGGGATTACTACGAAGTCGCCGGGCCCGATCTGCCGCTCCTCCCCGCCCCGGATCCCGGCCGGCCGGTCCTCGGGATCGACGAAGGTGCCCCCGGTCATGAGCATCCCGCCGCCATCCAAGACCTGATAGATCTCGTCGCGGTCGGGGTGGACACTTACGTGGTTAGGCTCTGAGGCGAACCGGCGCCGCACCATGACCTCCGGTGCTAGGGCTCCGGGATCCGAGATCTGCACACTCGCGCCACCTCCGCCCGTTTCACCCTGTGCGTCGAGCGTGGCCTCGATCTCGGCGGTGGAGATGTAGACGGCGGCACGCTGGCGATCCTGCGCAGCCGCAGCCTCGATCGAGATCAGAGACAGGATCGCTGCCAGGACAGCTGCTCTTTCCGAAATCGTTTGCATCGGCCAGTCACCTCCCCCTCAGTGCTTTCGACAGCTCCCGTCCCGGGCTCGCGCAGCTTCCTGCAATCCGCACGAGTTCGGAACACTACCCTCGGCGGAGGCGTGCCGCCGGGACTGCGTCTAGAGTCTAGCTCACGTTCTCGTAGAATAGGCCGTCATAGAGGAACGCGGGCGCAATCTCCCGGCAATCTCGTCTGCCTGCTCCGGCACCTCGCAGCTCGGCACGCCATCGATCGCGCACGGTGTCGGCGATCCTCCCGAAGATCCCCTCAGCCTCGTCCCGACCGAGCAGAAAACGTCCGGCTCCGCTGAGCAGGTTGGTCCGGTTTGCGTAACGACCGAAGCGGCCGCATGCCATCGCGAGATCCCGCCGTTCCCGGGCGACCGCCGGCGCGGGCATCAGGTCGAAGACCGGGCTCAGGCGCCAGTGCCGCCCCGCGGCGAGGATCGCGTGATTGCGCGGGTGATCGTCCAGATTGGAGACCGCCGCGTTGAAGCGGTTCCGGCTGATACGGTGTCTACAGCATACCGACCCCGCGAGGGATCCGGACACGACGAAACCTCCCTTTGCGTGAGAGGCCGCGTCCAGGGCATTATGATGTATCACGCTCCCGGGGAGCAGGGCTGTTATGGGCGGGTGGAGATCTTTTCAGGAGGAGGAACCCGATGAAGCTGCTTCGGAACGCGGTGTTGACCGTCTGTATGCTCGGCCTGACGGCAGGTCAGGCCCGCGCGCAGTTCGAGAATGTGGGAGTCATCGACTTCCCCACATCGGCGAGCGGCGAGGCGCAGGACCACTTCCTCCGTGGCGTGGCGATCCTGCACAGCTTCGGCTGGATCCAGGCGCGGGAGCAGTTCCACGCCGCCCAGGAGCTGGATCCCGACTTTGCCATGGCCTATTGGGGGGAATCGCTGGCGTACAACCATCCGCTGAATTCCCAGATGGACGCGACGCTGCCGAGCCAGGCGCTGGAGCGGCTCGCGCCCACGCGTGCGGAACGGTTGGCGAAGGCGCCCACCGATCGCGAAAAGGGATTCCTCAACGCGGTCGAGATCCTCTGGGGCGAGGGTGACCACGTGGATCGCCGGGTGGGCTACATGGAGGCGATGGAGCGGTTGTACGAGCAGTACCCGGACGACCCCGAGGTAGCTGCCTTCTACTCGCTGTCCATGTTGAGCGCGGCCGCCGCGACCCGCGACCTCAGCGGGCGCCTGAATGTAGGGGCCGGCACGATCGCCCTGAAGCTCTTCAAGGACAACGCCTACCACCCCGGGGCGGTCCACTACATCATTCACGCCTTCGACGATCCGCTTCATGCCCCCCTGGCACTTGAGGCTGCGCACCGCTTCGCGGAGATCGCGCCGGCCGTCTCGCACGCGCGTCACATGCCGACCCACATCTTCATCCAGCACGGCATGTGGGACTACGTCTCCGGGCACAACCAGTCCGCCTACGACGCCGCCCGCGACCTGTGGGAGCCCGGCGAGCCCATGGACGCCGCGACCCACGCGCTGGACTGGGGCCAGTACGGCGATCTGCAGCTCGGCGACTATGAGAAGGCGCGCCTCTGGAACCGGCGTATCGAGAATTTGGCGTCCGGGACCTTCCTGGAATTCGGTGAGGGAGGCCCCGCGGAGGAGACCGGCCAGGCCCGGCCGCGCCGTACCGAGCCGCTCCTGAAGGCCCGCTACATCGTCGATACCGAGGAGTGGGCGATACTTCCCATCACCGACGAGTCTTCCGGCCACGAGCTGCTCGCCACCGGGCTGAGCGCGGCGCGGACGGGCGACCGGGCAGCACTGGAGGCAGCGGCGGACGCGCTGAGCGGCGCTGCCGACTCGGGAGGCTACGAGGGCGTCATGTACAAGCAGGTGGCGGCGCTGCTGGAGGCCGACCGAGGCAACGAGGCCGGCGCCCGCGAGCTCATGGACCAGGCCGTTGAGACGGTCGAGGCGATGGCGCCGCCTCGCGGCTCGGCGAGTCCGATCAAGCCGGTGCACGAGCTGTACGGCGAGATCCTGGCCGGATTCGGCGACCACGAGGCCGCCGCAGGTATGTTCGAGACCTCGCTGCTGCGCATGCCCAATCGGCCCCGTTCACTACTCGGCGCGGCGCGCGCGAGCATCGAGACCGGCGACTTCGATCGGGCGACCGAGGCTTACGAGACGCTGATCGAAGAAGTATGGGTCGGCCGGGATACCTTTCACGGCTATCAGGAGGCTCTGCGCTTCCTCGGGAGCACCGACAGCAGCAGCGGGGGCGGTTAGCAGACGCCGCGGCTTGCCGGTGGTGAGACGCCGGGAACGCGCCCGGTTGAACCGGCGGTCCGGGATCGCCAGGAGCGTGGCGGGGTTGTCGCGTTGCTCCGCGCGCATCGCAACGGTACCTGGGAGAGTCGACGGAGCGCCCGGCAACACTGAACCGCGCCTGCGGAGCCGGGAGCGCTGGCGCTAGCCCTACCGGAACGAAGGCGGAAGAAGAGAGGCCGGCTCCCCCGGTGGAACGAGGAAGCCGGCCTTGATTCGTCTGGGCACCGGATCGTGGGAGCGATCCTGGGGGCCGCAGGCCGCGACCGGAAGCTCGGGCCTGACTCGGCATGACTCTACGGATCCGGACCTTAAGCGGGACGGGTTTGTTGCCTTTCGGGCGGTCGTTCCGCCATCGTCACGGCGGAACACCAAAGGGATGAATCACGGAACGAGGTTACGTAAGTTCAATCAGGACTGTATGATCTGTCACTCCATCCGTTCTGCAACTTGTGGACACTCCCCGTCGGAATCGCGGGAGTATCGGAACGAAGGGCGGGAACCCCAACCGCCTCGTCGCCAGCCAACTGGCAGCCGATTCAAGGTCTGACCTTCAGTCCTTCCGATGCAGTTGTGATCCCAGCCAACGCCGGGTTGAGTGCGGGCTTCTGTGCCGGCAGCCTCCACTACTCCTCAAGAGTCACTTCCAGCCCATGATCGACGATCGCGCGCTCAACGGACTCGCACCAAGCGACGATGCCGTTCACTTCATCGAGGCTGAATCCATGGTCGATTGGCACCTTCAATTCGCGTCCACCTAGGGATGTGAGTCCAGTTGCTTCCGCCGCTGTCCAGAGTCTCTCCACCGCCTCGGGCGGTGCGACGGTCTTCGGCATGCCGGCGCGGTCGCGTAGGGCGGTATAGAGCGACTGGCCGTAGGCGCTGTCGGGCGGATATCCGTAGCAGATCACCACGCGGCCGCCATCAACATCGACACCGACTGAGAAACCCTTGGTCCCCCAACGAACTGACAAGGACCTGCTCCGCGCTCTGTTGAGGATCTGCGAAAACACCGCCTTGCCGTAGTCGTCACAGGACTTCAGGAACTCATCTTCCGCAGCGGATACAAAAGGACCGCCTTCCTTTTCGGCGATGGCCAACAGCCTGTCGTACTGGTCCCTCATCCACCGTGCGGCCCCGGCCCATTGGCTCTTGTCGTCGCGCATCCAATCCCTGACGACGCTGGCGGAGCAGTCCCGCTCCCTACGTTTGGGATTGTCTACAACCACTTGGTCGCTAAGGCTGCTGTGAATCTTCCGCGAGAACTCGCGCACACGCTGGGCTCGCCCGTGACCGTCGTCAGCTGATTCCTCCACCGCTAGGTCCAAGCGGAGCAACTCCTTGCCTGCATGGACCCTGATCCTATCGCCGAACGCGTTCACTGGGGCCGATCGCTGCGTCGCGGAACGCCAAGCGGTCGTCTGTCCAGAGACCCCTCCGGTACTCTCCTTAAAGAACTCCCAGAAAGCATGCGTGGGGTTCCAATCCTCCACTTCCACTTCGACCTTCATGTCGCACCGCTCACCCATTGTCCGGCAATAGTCGGCACTCTCCCGGTAAGTCCTTGCGTACGGATACATTACCCATCCCACATGGCCGGGAACCGCACGCATGGTCATAGTTCCCACTGCGGTCCCAGGCGGATAGCGAGAAGCGGGGTGAACGCTCGAGCTAATCGCGTGCCCGGACAGCTTCGCGGCATTGCCCGAGTCCAAGCTCAATAGAGCCCCTGTGACGTTAAGCACCATTTGGCTTGCCACCGTTTCTTCCCGCCACTGGCCATCGCCGATGCGCCACTTCAGCGGCGCCGCACTGGGATCGATTACCGTCTTCCTCCGGTCTTCCCATGGCCAGCGCTTCAGCGCCCGATCCGCCAAGCCGAGGGCGCGGCGGTGAAGCGCCTCTCTGTTCCAGTCGCTCTCCTCGGCGACCCGCCGCGTCATTCCGATGGTGCTCTCGGCGTAAACCACCCTTTTCGCCGCGAACGTGCCCGTACCCAACGCCGTATTGATGGTGTCGCCGCACAGCGTCAGGTTGGCAAGCCGGTCGCGCCAACGCCCGTGAAGGTCCTCGGCGTCGTCTCCCAAGTCCCGCTTCCAAGCGTCGGTGAGCTTGCGCGGCATCACGTGCTCGATCGTGAGCCTTGTTCGAGCCGGAGATTGCGGGCCATGCTCCTCTTCCATCAGGGCGCACAGAATGGCGAAGGACGACCGTGTGGCACTGCCCCCGTATCCCTTCCGCGTCCGGATGCCTTCCCTCACCTCGTCGTCGCCGGGCACGCCGACACGGGAGTTTCGGAGCCTGCGGATGCGGTCCAGCCAGTACGTGGAGTAGTCCATGTCCGGGTCTGGTGCGGGTCTGTGAGCGAGTTCAGTTGCCGCCGTGTTGAGCCCCGCCATCTGCCGGTTGGCGACCCATAGGCGCGTGATCCACGTTGCTACACCCTCCAAGGTCGTTGCCAGCGCGTCCTTGGCACTCGGGTGGAGATCCCGGTCTGCGTCGTCAAGGAGGCGTAGCGCAAGGGGACGGTGGGTGTCGATGCCCATGGCGCGGAGGTGCCGAAGTGCTCTCTCCACACTCGCGTCGGCATGCCCCCCCGCCGTACCCGTCAGTATGCCGTAGAGCCGCGCGAGCCGCGCCAGTTCGCGGCAAAGGGCTGGCCGGTCTTGGTCTTTGCCCTCTTGGACCGCCCACCTCCTGAGTTCCTCGTGAACGCGCTTGATCCCCAAGTTCTTGCCGGTTTGCCAGCGGAGGAAGTCCCGCAGGAAAGTGTCGACTGGCTCGGTGGTTCGTTCGACCCCGAGCCTTCGCTCGATCTCGATCCAGTGGTTGTCGTGGAGGTCTTGTTGCTCCTCGTCCGACAATCCCATTAGAAGCCAGTTCTTGACCTTCTCGCTCTCGGTCAATGGACGCCCGGTAGCATTTAGACTCTCGAAGATCTGCTGCGGATCGTCCGCCGCGTCCAAAGCGATGGACACCACCCTGAACCGCTCGATGCCCCTTAGCAGGATGGCCACGTCGCGTCGGGCCACCAGCCGCCGGACGATGCGCCAAGCTTGGGCCACCGCACCGGGACCGTCTGGGCTGCCTTCGAGTCCTCGCCGGTACTCGGCTTCGTCTTCGTCTTGTAGCCGGAGCTTGCGGCGCTTCTCAGGAGGACGTGAGGGGTTATTCGTCAGGCGGTCCCGAAGAAGCAGTTCGGTCCAGCCGCTCTTCTGGCCGGGTCCCATAGCGTCTGCAATGCAGGCAAGCAGAATGCTCACCGTGGTCAGCCTCTGTTGCCCGTCAACGACGCGATGCGTTGGGACGCCACCCGGGGGAATGGACTCTGGAAAGGTCAGAAGCGCACCCCCATAGTGCGCTGCGCCGGGGCGGTCAGCCCCGGCGATGGCCATAAGGTCATCTACCAGACGACCGATGTCCGACTCGTCCCAGCAGTACCGGCGCTGCCAACGGGGCACGACGTATTGCACCTCGCCGTTCAACAACTGCAAGAACTCGGTGTGATTGGCCTGCATGAAGGAATAGCCCTCCTCTCAGTGCATCCCGCTAAACGACCTTGAACCGACGAAGGGCAGCTGCGGAAGGGGCCGGAAGCCCGCTGGAGACCTAGCGGCTGACGTTCACGAATCGGCCGGAGTCAAGTGGCGGGGATTGGGCCTTTCAGTCCTGTATGGTCAAGCAATGGGAAAGATAGAATCCCGATCGCTTCCGCTTTTGCCACGTAACAGTTTGCGCTACGCGGACGGTTCCGCCCGGCTACAGCTATGGCCCCGCTCCGGGCTCAGCGCACTGCGCTCTCGTCGACCCAGGGCGTGCCGATGAGCAGCGCCGGATCGGCATCCGGCTTCGGGACGAACTTCTGCGACCGTCCGTACTGGTTGTCGCCCCCGTAGAGATTCCCGTCGCTGTCGACCGAGAAGGTGTGGACCTCCAGGTAGCCGTCCGGGAGGTCGCGCGGAACGACCCAGGTGTAGAGGTTGTTCCCCTCGAAGTCGAACTTGACGAACCGGAGCGGACGGAGATCGGTGAGCCAGATATGGTCCTCGCCGACGATGATGTCGAGAGTCAGGGTCAGTCCCCCCCAGACTCTGACGAACTCGACCTCGGCCGGGTCGTCGGTGGTCCGGAAGACATTGACCCGCCCACCCGAGCGGTCGAGCGCGAAGATGAGTCCGTCGGGCCCGATGCCGAGGGCGTGGATCCCGTTGAACTGGCCCGGACCGTCGCCGAAGCCGCCGAACTCCGAAATGTAGCGTCCGTGCTCATCGAGAATGATGATCCGGTGGTTGTCGAGCCCGTCCGCGACCAGGACCCGCCCGTCGGGGAGGAAGGCGACATCCTGGGGCCGGCCGAAGTGCGTCTCGTCGTTCCCCGCCACCCCCTTCTCGCCGAGCGTCATGAGGTGCTCGCTCCCGTCGTTGGAGAAGACGTAGATCTGGTGGAAGGTCTCGTGCACCACCCACACCCGCCTCTCCGGGTCGTAGGGGTTGATCCGGATCCGGTGGGGACCGGGGCCGTCCGAGCCCTCGCAGAGGTGATCCCACTGGGTCCAACGCTCCTGGACCTCGCCATCGCCGTTCAGGGTGTAGATGCAGTTCCGCCAGACGCGGCGCTCGGTGTCCTGGAGCACATTGATCCCGATGGACCCGGCGTAGCCGGCGAACTCCGGGGGCACGGGATAGGGCAGCCGCGTCTCCCCGCGCTGCAGGACGAAGATCCGGTCCGGGGATTCGGCGAAGACGCCCGAATTGCCGCCGAACGCATACCCCGGCTCGGCGAACGGCACATGCCACCCGGAGACCACGTCGTAGGGGCTGGGACCGAGAGTACTCAGGTCCACCCCCTCGGCCTCGAACTCGTACACCTGGGCCGCGAGCGCGTACCCGGGCAGGACCATCGAGGCGAGGGCGAGGGCTGTGACTCGGCGTGCGGTCATCTTTGTCATCTCCATCTACCGTTGGTTCAGGCGAAACACGTACATCGCGTTGTGCCGGTTGCCCGGCGGAATGCGGATCTCGGGTGCCAGGAATCGCGAGACGTTCCACGGGCTGCCGCCGATGACCCCGGTCGGAACCGCGATGTACTGCACCCCGTCGACCTCATAGGAGATCGGGTATCCCTGCACGGCCGTCGCCAGCCGCGTTTCCCAGAGTGACTCGCCGGTGGCCACATCGTAGGCGCGAATCCAGCGGTCGTAGTCGCCCATGAAGACGAGGCCGCCCCCGGTCGTCAGCGCCGATGTGAGGAAGGGCGCCCGCTGCTCGACGCTCCATACCTCCTCCATCGTCTCCACATGGTAGGCCCCGAGCTTCCCCAGGTTGCCCTCGGTATCCGGCATCTCCCACCAGACCCGGCTTGCGCCGGCGGTGCCCGTGCCCTCCACCATCTCCACATCCCGGGCGGAGTAGTCCATGCAGCTCTGGCTCAGCGGCGCGACCATGAGGCCCGTGCCCGGATGGTAGCCGGCGGCATGCCAGTTCTTCCCCCCCGCCGTCGACGGGCAGACCGAGAGCCACTCGCCGGTCTGCGCATCCCGGATGTCGGACCGGTAGCGGACCGTCCCGATCTCCGTGTCCAGCTCGAGGACGTTCTGGTAGACCATCTCGACGAGCCCGAGGAAGCTCCCGTCCCGGCGGTCCAGCTTCCAGAGCACGCCGTGCTTGCCGCTCGTAAGGAGCGCCGGGATGCCCTCGATGTCGACGAGCACCTGCTCCATCCCCTCGTCCAGGTCGAGGGATTCCGCGGGGACGTGCTGGCGGTACCAGACGATCTCGCCCGTATCCTCGTCGAGGGCCAGCGTCGAGCTGGTGTAGAGGGCCGAGTCGGCCATCGTGACCCCGCGGCTCGCCGAGGCCCACGGCTTCGCCTGCGCGACCCCGAAGTAGACGAGCCCGAGATCGGGGTCGTAGGCCCCCGTGTTCCAGACATCGCCGCCGCCCCTGAGCTCGAAGGGAATCCCGCCCCAGGTGTCGCCGCCCGGCTCGCCCGGCCGCGCGATCGTGTAGGTGCGCCAGAGCTCCTCTCCCGTGCGGGCGTCGTGCCCCGTGATGAAGCAGCTCTCGGGGATCATCCGGGTGCACCCGTTGATCCCGTTGATCGCCTTCCCGCCGGCGATCACCGGGCCGCTCGAGTTCTCGAATCCGAGGCCGGGCTCGACGACCCCCGTCTCCCACCGGACCGCACCCGTCGACGCATCCAGCGCGAGCATGTAGGCGTCGTTCGTGGAGACGATCACCAGATCCTCCCAGAGGGCGATCGTCCGTGCCCGCCCCCGGCCGCCGGACATCCCGTCCGGGAACGACCGGCGGTACTCCCAGAGGAGGGTTCCGTCCGTCGCGTCCAGCGCCTGGATCGTGTTGCCCCAGTTCGGGAGGAACATGACGCCGTCGCGGACGAGCGGCGCCGGCTGGCTCCTGGTGCCGTCCTCCATCCCCCAGACCCAGGCGAGCTCGAGCTGGTCCACGTTCCCGGTGTGGATCTGGTCGAGCGGGCTGTATCCCCAGGCCTCGATGTTGCCGCGCGGGCTCAGCCAGTCGGCCGGATCCGGGTCGCTGAGCTCGGCATCCGTCACGGCCGCGTAGTCCGGGACGGGCCGGTAGGTCCGCGTCGCCCCCGTGGCGGATTCCGAGAGCGCGCCGATGTCCGGGAGGGAGTTTACCCCGTCGGGGGACGGACCCGTCCCCGGCTGCCCGGGCGTCGGCGGGACGATCGGGCCCGACGCGGCCACGACGTCGCCGCCGCCGAGCACGAGGGCGCCGCTCGACTCGAGGGTGAGCGCGTCGTCACCGGCTCCCACCCCGTTCTCCTGCATGAGGTACGCCGTGACGGCGGCGTACTCCGCGTCGGAGAGCGAGCCCTCCGCACCGGGCGGCATCGTCGCGCGGAGGTAGCGCACGAGCTCGACGGCGGGCTGGTTCCCCCGGAATCCGCGGAAATCCCTCCCGGCGAGCTGGGGCGCCTCGTCCGAGCCCTGCATGTTCTCGAGGTGGCAGACCGCGCAGGCGGTCCGGTAGACCTCGGCTCCCTCGGTGGCCTGGGAGGCGGTGTAGGAGGCCTGCTGCAGCGCGGCGGCGCCCTGGGGAGCCGCGGCCAGAAGGATGCCGAGGACGAGGGCCGGGAGCACCCGGCCGGTCCCGGCTCCCGATGTCATCGATGTCATCGCGAGCCTCCCTCTCCGGTTGTGTGGTCGGGATCCGGGTGCGCCTGCCGACGCCCGCGCCCTCCCGAATGAGCCTGCGCCGCCACCGTCCCTCCCGGGCGACGCCCCTGCCGGGATAGTGGATCCCGATCCGCCGGAGGGCAAACGCCCCCGGATGGCAGCTAGGGGTGGAGCCGCTGGAACGCCCTCCGGTCCGCGCCGGAAAACGGGTTGGCCCCCGGGATGTCGCTCCGGGCGCCGAGCTGTTCCCGGAAGCGCATGAAGTAGGCCACGAAGTCGCCGCCGTACTGGAAGGAGTACATGATGTCCTCGAAGGCACTCGTGTGGCGGAGACCGAAGGCATGGCCGATCTCGTGCACGCAGGTCAGATAGACGACCGCCTCGCGGAAGAGGGGGTCCTCGCGGGCCGCCCGGGCGATCTCCGGGCCCAGGCCGTCGGTGTCCGGCCAGACGAAGACGCTGGCCACGAACCGGCCGTCCCTCTCCCTCCCGAGCATCTGTCCATAGAGACCCGAGACAGCCCCCGCCCAGTAGATCCGGATCGCCGCCTCGGCTTCGGGAGCCGGGACGAGCTCCACCGGGCGGGGGGCCTGCCCGGCCCAGGCCTCGAGCGCCCACTCGGCGAGGGTCCGGTCGCCCGGACGCATCCCCGTCTCGGCCGGGCCGTCCGCAATGAAATATGTCAGGGTCCCGGAGAGCTCCAGCCGGCCGGGGAGGACCTGGGCGTGGGCCGGCGCGGCGAGGAGGAGGAGAACCGGCACCAGGAGCCCGGGGTGCGGAAGACGGAGAAGCGGCCACCTGATCATGGACCGATCAACGTCTGCGGGCAGCGGATGGATCGCAAGGCGGAGGGGACCGGGACGGGGCGGGCGCGAAGGGTGCGGGGTGCCGAGGGAGGATGCCCGCGCTTCCCCTCAGGTCCCCGCCGTCTCCCCTCCACCGGCAGCGGGGCCGGGCGCGACCCCGGAACGGCCGGGCCGCGTCGCGCGGCTGCCCGGGTTCCGCCTCTGCCGCCGGGGCCGGAAAGCAGCCGGCCGGCCTAGACCCGAAGCGGGGCCCCCACTACAATCCCGGGCCGACAGCGCGACCCCTCCGGACCGCGGCCCGGGGGGAAGAACCGAAATCCGCACCCACAAGCCGGAGCTGGCGATCACGATGCGAAATCGACTTATCCTCGGGACCCTCCTGATCTCGATCCCGTTGGCCTCCTCGTGCGGGGCCGGCGAGGCGCCGGGCGGTGCCGCAGAGGACGGGGGCGCCGGCACCGCCGCGCCCGCGCCTTCGCTTCCCGCCTCGATCCTGGCGGAGAGGGGCGGGTTCATCCCGGAGGGCATCGAGTACGACCAGCTGGGTGGGCGGATCCTCACCGGGTCGCTCGCCGAGGGCTCGATCATGGAGATCCATCCGGACGGCCGCGTCACCCCGGTCGTGACCGACCCGGATCTGGTCTCGTCGGTCGGGATCGAAGCCGACGAGCCCCGGGGACGCCTCCTCGTCGCGAATGCCGACCGGACGATCTTCACGGGCGAGGGAAGCGGGCTGGCGATGCTCGGCGTCTACGACCTCACGAGCGGCGACCGGATCGCCATGGTCGACCTGGAGGCCGCGATCATGGACGCCGGCCCCGACCTCACCCACTTCGCCAACGACGTGGCCGTGGCGGACGACGGGACGGCGTACGTGACCGACACGATGGCGGGGATCATCTACCAGGTGGATCCGGACTACCAGGCCTCGGTCCTCTATCGGCACGACGGTCCGGAGTCGCCCGGATTCAACGGGATCGTCCTGCACCCGGACGGCTACCTCCTCGTGTGCGGTGGAACGACCCTCTGGAAGGTCCCCCTCGGGGATCCCATGGCGGCTTCCACCGTCGTCCTTCCCGAGGAGATCCCGGGCCAGGACGGGATGGTGTGGACGCCCGACGGCCGGCTGGCGATCGTCAGCAACTCCACCCAGCGGCTCGTCGCCCTCACGAGCGGGGACGACTGGGCCACGGCCGAGCTCGCGGGCGTGGGCACGTACACGCTGCAGGGGACCACGGTCGCCGTCGTGGGCGAGGAGCTGTACGTGGTCCATCCGCACTTCGCCGACATGGATCCGCCGAGCATCACCCGCGTGACCCTCGAGTAGGACCCGGCGCGGCCGGGTCCGGCTCCTTCCCGGGGCCGCTCTCCCCCGGGGAGCTCTCCCCTAGGGAGCTTCCAGCTCGGTCTCGTGGAACGGCTCCAGCCGGTCGATCTCCTCGAGCGGCTGGCTGTTCACATCCCACCGGAAGAGCCTGAGCGCCACCCGGTCGGGGAGGAAGTCGACCAGGGTGAACCCGTGCTCTTCGACCGGCGCCACCGCCTCGTCCACGTCGAGGTGGCCCGGCGGTGTCGACGGGAGCCCCCGGACCACGGAGGGGAACCCGCCCGGTGAGGTGCCGATGGGCCCGCTCAGCACGGCCGTCACCGGATTCGCCGCAAGGTCGAGCGAGCCGGAACGGAGCATCGTGCCCATGCCGATCGCGTGGAGGTCGCCGCTCACGACCAGCGGTGCCCGCGACCGCATCCCGGACATCGCCTGGACCAGCCGGTCGTGCTGGCCGAGCCACCCGGCCTGCCAGTACTCCTTCGGGACCGTGGTGGTGAGCCCGCCGGCGGCCGGATCCAGGACGTCGGGATACCACTCGCCCCACTTCCCGGCGCTCCACCCCATCGGGTTCGACGGCGCATGGACGAGGTGGCTCACCCCGGCGGCGGCCGTGCGGCGGACGAGCCACTCCTCGACGGCGGCGTCCACGAAGGCGGCGGACGGACCGAGCGTCATCGTGCGGCGGACGTCGTAGAGGAGAACCTCGGCCAGCCGCCCGTAGCGGATCGTGCCGAAGCTCTCGGAGATCTCCCCCCGGTCGCTCACCGACGACCACGGGAGGCCAAGCGGACGGGTGGCGTCGGCGAGGAACTCCGGGTAGAAGAGCTGCTGCGTGGCGCGGGCCAGCTGGAGCTGGAACCACGCTACGGGGAAGGCGCCGGCCGCGTCGTTCTCCCAGTGGTCGTGATCGTCCTGGAGGAAGAAGACGGGGGTCGAGCGGAAGTCGGTGCCGTAGACCGGAACGATCTGGGGGTCGGCCGCCGCGAGGAGCGCCGCCTCGTTCGTCGTGGCGAGGACGGGTGCGGAGAAATCGAAATCCGAGATCTCCGCCCGCCTGCTGAGCGTCCCGGTGAGCTGGCCGCTCCAGCTGTGGAGATCCCAGTAGATATGGTCGCCGTTGGCGACGGCCGCGTCGGGCCTGAATGAGAGGGCCCGGCGGAGGAGGCGGTTCCGGATGGCTGTGGGGAGGCTGCCGCTCCGCTCCCCGATCCCCTCGTAGCTCCCCTCGGGGCCCCCGGCGCATGTGAAGAAGAGGAGGCGGAACCGGGCCGGGCTCGCGCCGGCCGGAGGGAAGGTGGCGAGCGGCCAGGGCTCGCAGAGAAACGAGCCGTCCGCCGCCGCGAGCGAGAGCGCCTGCGTCGTGCCCGGCTCGAGTCCCGTCGCGTAGAACTGCCAGTACCTCCCGCCCGTGTCGTTCATCCGGCCCGGGAAGGTGCGGGATCCGACGCTGAGCGAGGGCGGGGAGGCGAGGGGCTCGACGAACGACGCCTTGAGGAGGATCCTCGAGTCGCTCACCGTCGGGAGGAGGTGGCGGACCCGGCCGGCGTCCCACTCCTGGGGCTCCGGCGGGACGGGCAGGCCGGCGGCCGCACCGAGCGGCGCCCGCGCAACGAGGGCCGCGCCCATCGCTCCCGCGCAGCCGGCGAGGAACTCCCGGCGATCGAAAAGCTCTCGCTTGGCCATCCGCTTTCTCCTTCTCTCTCCGCGGCCCGCCCCGCCGGCCCCGCCACCGGAGATCCCGGCGGGACCGGGCCGGCCCCGCCGCGGCTACGGCAGCGGCGGCGTGCTCGCCGGGGGACGCCGGACCGACGTGGCCCGCTCGAAGGCGTAGGCCAAGCCGATCAGGGTGGGTTCGGTCCACTCCGGACCGAGCAGCTCGATGCCGACCGGAACTCCCAGCGGCGCGGACGCGTCGGGCTCCGAGAACCCGCCTGGGAAGGTGATCGCGGGAAAGCCCGTGCTGTTGGAAAGCACGCCGTTCCGCTCCACCTGGTCTTCCCCGATCGGGACCACTAGGCGGCGCTGGTGGGGGTAGAGGAGCGCATCGAGCCCATGGTCGGCGATGACCGTCATGACCGACTCGCGAAGCTCCCGGCGCCGGGCGAGCCGGCGGAGGTACTCCGGATCGGAGAGTCCGGCCTCGACGCCCAGGTCCGCCTCGAGCCCGGATCGGAACAACGGATGGAACTCTCCCCGCTCGAAGAAATCCGCAAGGCTCCGCACCGGCGCCCCGGAGCCGAGGCTCTCCAGATACCGGTTGAAGGCGATCCTGAACTCGAATTCCGAGAGCGCGATCGCCTCGGTGAGCTCCGCGAGCCGCGGTATGCGCACGCGCACGACCGTGGCGCCCTCGCTCTCCATCGATCCGACGGCGGCCTCGACCACCGCGTTCACCGGCTCGTGGACCGCCTCCCCGCCCATCAGGTCCAGCACGAGTCCGATCCGCGCACCGGCCAGGGCATCCGGGTCGAGCGCATCCGTGTAGCTCTCCGGCCGGCGCCCGACGCCGAATGCCGTGACCGGATCGGAAGGATCGTACCCTGCGACGACGTCCAGCATCCGCGCGGCGTCCTCGACCGTCCGGACGATCGGGCCCACCTCGTCCTGGGTCGAGCTGACCGGAATGACACCGTCCCGGCTCACGAGTCCCCGGGTGGCCCGGATCCCGACGAGGCTCTGGGCGGATGCAGGCGACCGGATGGACTGTCCGGTGTCGCTCCCGGTGCCCAGCACCCCGAAGTTGGCGGCGATCGCGGCGCCCGTTCCGCCGCTCGACCCGCCGGGCGTGCGGGCGAGGTCGTAGGGGTTGCGGGTCTGCCCGCCGAGCGAGCTGATCGTGGTGCCGCCGCGCGCCAGCTCGGTGAGGTTCGACTTGGCCAGGATGAGGGCTCCGGCCTCCCGCAGGCGGCGGACCATGAAGGCGTCGTCCGGCGGGATGGACCAGGCCAGGCCCACCGATGCGCCGGTCGTCGGCATGTCGACCGTGTCGAAGTTGTCCTTGACGATCACCGGTATGCAGTGGAGGGGCCGGCCCTCACCGCCGTCCGCGGCGTAGCGGCGATCCATCCCTCGCGCGGTCTCGAGCGCGCGGGGGTGGACGGCGAGGATCGCGTTCAGCCCGGGTCCCCGGTCGTCGTATGCCTCGATCCGGGCGAGGTAGTGGCCGACGAGCCCCTCACAGGTGAGCGTCCCACGTGCCAGGGCGTCGTGGATCGTCCGGACCGTCGCCTCGAGCGGCACGTCGGCGGGGCTCACTCCGGGGTTCCCCCCGGCAGGCCCGCCCTCACACGCGGCGAGGCCGCACGCGACGGCGAGAGCGAGGAGCGCCGGGAGCCGGCGCGGGACAGCTCCGGGGGCCGACCGGGTATCTGCTGTCTCCGCCATCTCATTCCCTCCATGCCCCACCGGACCGCCGGGGCTCCACGAAACGGACGGGTCATCCGAAGGCCTCCGGCGGCAACGGCTGAGCCCCCTCACCCCCTCACGCCCCCTCCATCCACCTGCCGCCGAGCACCGTCCCGGCCGGGAAGAGCCTCTGGCTCCCGGTCCTCGTGTTCCCGTAGTTGTCCACGAAGGGGAAGGTGCCCTCGCGGAGCTCGAGCACGGCAATGTCGGCCGGCGCCCCGACATTCAGGGTGCCGCGGTCGCGGAGCAGCGGGAAGACGCGCGACGCGTTGACCGTCGCCAGACCGACGACCTCGCCCAGCGTCATCCCGAGGTTCAGGAACTTAGAGAGGACGTTCGGGAAGTCGATGACGCTCTCCGCGGTCGCGCTCGTCGTGTTCCCGTCCGTCGAGACCGTATCCGGCCAGAACCCCGTCGCGAGGATCGCGTCGAAGGTATCCCACCGGAGGTGGCCCGTCCGCCCGTTGGCGACATCGAACCAGACGCCCCGGCGACGCGCCGCGAGCACCTCGGGAAGGACGCGGCCCTCATCGTCCAGGATGCTGTTTGGCGGCGGCGCGAACATGTGCGTCACGATATCGCCGGGCTTCATCTGGTCGAGAAGCACCGGGAGCGGAGATGCCGTCTGCCCGATGTGCGCCATCACCGGCAATCCGAAGGAGGAGGCGACCTCCTGCGCGCGCCGGAGCACCTCCACATCGTCGGCGGCGACCCCCCTCGTGAGCCGCACCTTGACGCCGAGGACGACATCCAGATGGCGCGAGACGGCGTCGGTGGCCGCACCGACGTCGGCCAGGCCGAGGTCCATCGTGTCGCCGTCGGGTAGGATCCCGGCCCGCCCGATATTGATCAGCACGCCGGCCGGCTGCGGCGACGCACGCACGACGGCCGCCATCTCGTCGATCTGGTCCGCGCCCCCCGATCCCGCGTCGATCCAGCCCGTCACGCCCCCGGCGAGGCCCACCAGCGGACCCTCCCGGTCCCGGGCGTAGTGCGTATGGATGTCGAGGAGCCCCGGAACGACGAGCCTCCCCGTCGCGTCGACGACCTCCACCGCATCGCCGGCGATCCCCTGCCCGACCGCCGTGATCCGGCCACCGGCGACCGCCACGTCACCGACGGCGTCCAGACGAAGCGAGGGATCGATGACGCGGCCGCCCCGGATGAGGAGGTCGTTCTGGGCCGCGCGGAGTCCCCGGCCACGGGCGAGTGCCGCGACGCCCGCGGCCGCCGCGCAGACGAACCGGCGCCGGTTCATCCGGAGCTGGCCCGGAGGACGGTATCCGTTCCGGACCGGGGAAGGACGGGTGCTGGGTCCGGCCATCGTCACCTCGGGTCTCGGTGGAGGGTGGTCTTTCATGATATGCGGGGCCGGAGGTGCACGCACACGGCCCTTCGGGCGGAGCTTCCCGGGTCGCCTCCCTCGCCGGGGTCCGCGCGGGGAGGTGAGGGGAGGGCGTCCGACCGGAGGCCGGGAAGGGCGCGCGGCGGGTACGCCGGCGTGGGTGTGCCTGACGGTCCATCGCAGGAAGACCGGAGAACACGCACGACACCGGGGGCCCGGCGCTTGCCCGAACCGCCTACGGATCCCCGGCAGCGTGTCCCGACCCGGCGTGGCCGCGCAGAACCGCGCCGGAAATCGTCCAGGTCGGGACCGGCACTTCTTGCTGCGCCAACTCCGGTCTCGGATGCGGGCTCGACCACAACGACCGCTCCCGACATGGCCCGGGCCGCCCGCCGGACTCCGCCCGAAGCTACCGGGCGGGGACGACGCTTCCGGGGAGAGGATGGACGAAGAATAGCATCCTCAGGCAGTCGAGTGTGGCGTCAGGGGCGTTCGACCTCATGAACGAAGCTCGTCTTGGCTTTCGGAAGCTCCTTGAGCCTTTTGAACAGGTCTGTCTCGGTCATTCTAGTTGGCCAATCCAGCCTTGCCTTGATGATCCATTTATTGTCGCCGGCCCTATCGATGGAAATTGCGTCTAGCCCCAGCAGGCTGTGCAAGTCACGCACTAGACCCCGGATCGGGAACTTGAGGTTGGCATAGTGTAACGCAGTCTCCGCATGCAGATCCCTTGAGTCGATACCGCCTTCTTCTTCTCGCCGCAGAAGTACTCGGATGATCTCAAGTTGCCGTTCAGCTATGACCCGCTTCTTCGGAGTCTTGAGGTGGGAGTATAGGCTCTGAGCCAGATTCAAATACAACTCCTTCTGAATTTCCCTCTGAATCTTGGTAAGCAACTGCTGGCACTGTTGGGTAACACCCTCGAGGGCAAACGAGAGGAAGGCCGTAAGGTCATGTCCGGATCTACGTACTTCTGCGAGTGTGCTTAGATACTGTGCCTGTTCATGGTAATAGTAATTCGACATAGCAATGAAGGACGTCTCACGTAATCCGATGCGCTGGAGCATCAAGGCCTCAAGCGCTCGCGCGGTCCGTCCGTTGCCGTCGAGAAACGGATGCATGGCAGCCAGATGATAGTGAGCTGCGATGGCTTGGATTATCGGATCATGCTCCTGGTATTCCTGCTGCATTGCGCGGGTGAAGTCCGCGAGCGTTTCCTCGCAAACTGTTCCGCCTTCCACGCCTCGGTGGCGAGGTAATCCAAACACAACATTTTGGTCGGCTGTTCGGAGTCGACCTGGCTCGCATCGGTCATCATCTGCTCCAGTCACGATGCGCCGATGGATGTCCTTGATCAAATCGCCGTCGATCGGCCGATCAGAGGGAATTGTTGGAATCCACCGATAGGTTGCCACGGCTGCGCGTGCCTGTCGCTGTGACCGTGTGAACAGCTCGGCAGGCGTTTCCTCCATGGCCGCATCGAGTTCGCCTTCAGTGAACACAGCACCCTCGATACGTGAGGTTCCTGCCACCTCCCGTTTCAGTTCGATTTCCTGGAGTGTCTCCACCCATCGGCGTTGATAGGGAACAGTGCGCAACGACATGACAGCGGCCTTGGCGTCCGTCAACTGTCTAATGAGCTGGCTGTCCTCGTAGCGGATCCAGCTCTCTGGTCGTTCGTACTTGATCGTAGTCATGAGAGAAAATATAGTATGGATTTATTTACGAGTCAATTTCTGATATTGATTATTCTGTAAGTATATATATAACAGTATATTACGTTGCAATCACCATATGTCTATTGCGCGATATGTTGCAAGAGATATTTCCACTACTATTGCGCTGCAGGCGCTCGGGTGCCCGCCAAACATGGCGGTGGCACCCGACGACCGGCGCCCGACTCCGGCGAAATCCGATGGGCCAGCGGGATCTGGCCGGGCTCCGGCTGGTCCGTGATGGACTCGCCAAGCGGCCCGACGACCGTCACCAGCCGCGGCATGCACCTGTTGTAGTCCGGTAGCGGACCGGCTCGAGAGGCGGCGGCTCCCGCGGGTGGCTGATCGCGGGAAGGACGGACCGCCGGATCCTGAACGCTCCGGAGGTGGGCAGCCGACCTCCGGGAGCGAGGCTGCTCAGGACACGGCGCGGCGGGCGCGATGTTTCCGTTGCGCCTGTACCACCGGTCGGCGGCGTTCCGCTCTCATGTGGAGGACCGGCTCCCGCGTCTCCCGTTTCGGGGGAGCGGACACCCCCCGGCGCCGGAGCCCCGGTTCAGTACGAGAGGATCGGTGCCAACACCTCGAGGCGTCCGTCCGCCTCCGGATTGGGGGTCAGTCCGAGGAGCTCGGCGAGAAACGGATAGATGTGGATGCTCTCGAAGCTCTCGATCCTCCGGCCGGGCCCGATCCGGGGCCCGGCTGCCACGAACACCCCGTGCATGACCTCGTGAGCGGGATCCCAGCCGTGGGCGTAGCCATCCCTGGCGGGTCGGTCGGCCGCGCCCCAGGGCAGAACCGACCACCCGAGATCCGGCACGATGATGATGTCCCCCAGACGGGGTCCCGCCCGCTCGTAGTGCAGTCTCTCCGGCATGCGGCCACGGCGGTAGACCGTCGTTCGGGGCATGGCCTCCGCCAGCAGGTCACGAAGGTCGTCGTCGCTCTCGCCGCCTCCCGGCGTGTAGAGGACCAGATGCGCGCCGGCGCCCTCGACGACCGTGGCCGGATCGATCTCCACCAAGTCCGGAAGGTGGTAGGTCTGTTCGGCGAGGAACGGAGCCATCCCGTGGTCGGAGACGACGATCAGATAGACCCAGTCGCCGAAGGGGAGCGCCTCGATGCCCTCCATCAACCGACCGATCATCCGGTCCACCAGCGCTACCGCCTCCGCGAGCTCGGGCGATTCGGCAGGAAAGTTGTGGCCGACGGCATCGACTCCCTCGAAGTAGAGCGTGACCATGTGCGGCCGATGCTCCCCGGGCCCGGACAGCCACTCGAGCACCTGGTCGACCCTCGTCTCGTACGGCACCCCGGCATCGAAGCTTCGCCAGTGCGTCGGGTGGATCCCCTGTACGGGTGCCTCACTCCCCACCCAGAAGAAGGACGCCGAGACCATGCCCTGGGTCTCCGCGGTGACCCAGATGGGCTCGCCCCCGTACCACGAGCCGTCTTGCACGGCCGTGCGGTCGCTGAGGGAGTACGATTCGCCCCTCGCCGGGTCGTGGAAGCTGTTGCCGACGAGGCCGTGCGCATCCGGGTACATCCCGGTGGCGATCGAATAGTGATTGGGGAAGGTGTAGACCGGGAACACCGGGATCAGCCCCCGGGCCCGGACGCCCCGGTCGGCGAGTCGGCGCAGGTTCGGCGTCGGGAAGAGGTCGAGGTAGTCATGGCGGAAGCCGTCGATAGAGACCATCACGACGTACGGCCTCTCGAGGTGGACGGCCTGATTGACGCCGCCCGAGCCCTCCGAGCCGTCGAAGCCGGCAGGTCGGGACGCGTCGGCGTCGGCCGTCCGGGCCGCTCCGCAACCGGCCAGAAGCCCGATCGAAGCGAGCGCGACGGACGTCAGGAGACGCGACGCATACCGGATGCGTTCCGTCCGTCGGACCGGGAGCCATCGGGAGGGAGGGGGGCTCATGCCCCCCTCGTCCCATCGACGCCCGGACGATCCCGATTCGCCTCCGGCTCCCCTCATCTTGCCCCCCACGAGGTGCACCCCTCGCCCCGGCATGCGACCCGGCGCCTCCCCCGGCCGTCAGACATTCTCCGGCTCACGACTGGGCGCACGCCCGGCACACCGGAGAATGGCTCCCGGACTCCCGGGGAGCCCGGGGACCTTCCCCGGCCGTGAGCTAGAACCGGACCTCGAATCCGAGATTGAAGTACCGCGGCAGGCCCAGGAACACCTCCGATGCCTCGGCGTCGTGGCCGGGGTCCGCGGCGCACGGCCTCGACGTCCTCTCCGGAGCACACTGGTAGAACGCGTTGTACCTCGAGTTGTCCGTCGCATCCTGTACGTAGAGCTCGTCGAGGACGTTGAACACGTTCACGAACACGCGGACATCCCCTCCCTGCCAGAAGGGGATCAGGTCGGTGAGCCGGTACGCGCCGTGGAGGTCGAACACCGTGTATCCCGGCGCCTTCCACGACTGCGCGCGGTCCGAGGGGTCGGTGCGGCCGAAGGGGTCGAAGGCGGCGTAGTAGTTGTGGTTGGTCCGCCCCAGGAACTGCATCCAGAGACCCTCGAGAGGGAAGACCGAGAGCGCGTACGAGAACTGGGTCTGGGGCTGGTCCGATACCTTGAGCCCGTCGATGTAGTAGCTGTACTGCGTGCTGGACGTCCGGTCACCCGCCACCGCCCGACCGCTCGCGTCGCTCACGTACTCCCACCGCCCGAACGAGGCCGCGCCGTCGAAGCGGAGGATGTCGAGCGGCTGATACCCGGCGTGGAGCTCCACGCCCAGGTGCCGCTGGTCCACGCCGAGGATCTGGGCGTAGATGTCGTCGACGGGGATGTAGAAGGTGAACGACCGGTCGTTCCACGTCGTGTGGTAGAGATTGAGGTCGGTCGAGAGCCTCCGGTCGAGCGAGGCGTAGCTCGTGCCGATCTCGAACGAGAGGAAGCGCTCGTTCTTGGGGTTCGTCAGCACCTCGCCGTTGAAGTCATCGATGGCCTGGTCGAAGATCGGCACCTTGGAGACGTAGCCCGCGTTGCCGAAGACGGACCACTCGGGTGTCAGGTTGCGGCCCAGGCCGCCCTTGACCTGGTAGCCGTGCAGGTTGCCGCTCTCGAGGACCAGCTCGCCGCCGGTGGCCGGGTCGCGGGCGAAGTGATCCGTGTAGTGGTAGGAGCTCTGGACCAGCCCGGCCATCGCGTAGATCGAGCCGGCCGCGGTCGCCCTCTCCGCCTGGATGTGTCCGCCGAGCCAGTCGACGTCGTTCGTGTTGAAGTAGTTGATCTTGTCGCCGTAGGTGGCGTTGCGGGTGCCGGTGAAGTCGTTGGCGTCGTCGACCCAGTACTGGCCGCCGAGAAGGTCGCGCACATCGCGGTAGTGGTCGATCGAAGCGGTGCGCCAGTCGACCCCGACCTCCGCCGTGATGTCACCGGCGAACTCCCTCCGGAGCTTCGAGATCGCGCCGAGCGTCCACTGGTTGTTCACCGAGGACCGCAGGATGCCGAGAGAGGGTCCGTTGGCCCGGTTCTCGGCGATGGTCGCGTCCCAGTCGGCGACCCTCTGCCTGTAGGTGGTGTCCCAGGCGAGCGATCCGAGCGTCCCGCTTCCGCCGCCCTTGCCTCCGGAGTAGTAGGCCACCGTGGACCAGGTCAGGCCATCGGCGAGGCGGGCGTAGTAGTTGAGATTGACCTGCGGCTTGTGGAAGTAGTTCTCGCGCTCGTTGATGTAGTTGTCGCCGAATCGGGAGAAGGTCCCCCTCTTGGGGCCGATGCTCGCGTACTGCGTCTCCCGGTACGAGCGGCTCACGGTGTTGACGTTCGGGCTCCAGAATCGCCCCGCCTCGGCGATCTCCGCGATCGCGGCATCGCTGACGCCGATCTCCCTCGCGAAGCCGTGGTCGATCTGCGCCGGGTTGAGCTTGTAGAGGTTCTGGCCGTGGGACTGGGGCGCTCCCACGGCGTAGAGCTCGAGGCGGTGACGGTCGTTGATCACGAAGGCGGCCGCGCCGTAGTAGGCCCAGGCATCGGTCCAGGTGGCGAGGGCGCCGTTGGTGCTGAAGAAGCCGTCCCCCTGCTTGCGGACGACGTTCCCGGTAAAGGCGAACCTGCCGATGTTGCCGGTGCTGGCCGTGAGGGTCTCCTTCAGGAAGCCGCGGCTCCCGAACTCCTGCTTGTAGCCCAGCCCCGGCGCGATCGCGGTGGGGTCGGTGATGACGTTCAGCGTACCGCCGATGGAGGGCGTGGCCAGGTTCACGGCCGCGAGCCCGCGCTGGACCTGGATGCTGCTCGCGGCATCCCCCAGCCCGTCCCAGTTGGACCAGTAGACCCACCCGTTCTCCATATCGTTGACCGGAACGCCGTTGATCATCACGGCCGTGTTCCTCTGGTCGAATCCGCGGATGTTGATCCGTGCGTCACCGGATCCGCCACCCTGCATCGTCGCGTAGACGCTGGGCGTCGTGTTGAGGACCATGGGGAGGTCCCGGGAGCCCAGCTGCTGCTGGATCTGGACCTTGTCCACATCCGTGAAGGCGACGGGCGTCTGGCGTTCAACCGCCCGTGTCGCCAGGACTTCGACGGCGTCGAGGGCGATCGCCTCCCTCGGGAGCGTCAGCTCCAGGGCGCGGGCCTCGCCCGGCGAGAGGACGATGCCGTCCCGCATCTGGGGGCCGTAGCCGATCGACCGGGCGACGACGACGTGGGGCTCGCCCGTCCGGAGTCCCGCAACCGTGAAAGACCCGTCGGACTGGGTCACCGCACCGCCCTGGCTCCCCGTGTTCTGGTTCGTGACGATGACCTGGACGCCCGGAATGCCGGAGCCCTCCTCATCGGTGACCCGTCCCCGCACGGTCGCATCGCTCTGGGCGTGGGCGACCGAGGGGACGAAGGAGATCAGGGCGCCTGCGAGCGCCATGCACTGCATGCCGCGGCTTCGTCGCATGGGAATCAACTCCTGGTGGCGTGAAACGATGGCGAGACTTCTGCCCGCGACAACCCGGAGGCCCGGACTGCATTGATGGACCCCTCGGCATGCCTCGAGTTCGTGGTTGTCGGGCCCGCCCCATCGCCCGGCCGGCCGTCCGGTACACGAGAACAACCGTAGGCAGCCGGAGCGTCGACACGGTAACGCAGGTGAAGAATGTCGGTAACTCCGTCTCGAACGGGTCGTCCGCGGCCGTTCCCGGTCCGGACACGCCATCGACAGCTCCCCGCCGGGAGCCCGGTCCAGCCCTCTCCGGCGGGTCCGGGCGACCGGATGGTCCGAGTGGGCGAGGCGACGCCCTGCACGATCACTCCTGCCTGTCGTCGGGCCCATCTAGCAAGAGGCGGGCCTCGAGGCCGTGATCCACGACCTCCCCGGGACCCGGAGATGCCGCTACGGCCCAGGGCGGGCGGTCTTCCTGACGGTCCTCCGGAGGATCACGACCTCCGAGTCGGAGAGGAGCGCACTTGAGCGGCGTGAGGGCCGTCTGATCGACAACGCGGGCGAGCTCCAGCTCCAGCATCTCTACTGTGCAATGGCCTGGCTCGGGGAGGAACTCGACGATGATCCCCCGGAGGTCCGCTCTCCCCGGCGCATCAAGGACCGGATCGCGGAGAAGGCCTTCGCCAGGTGCCGCGATCAGAGGGCTGGATCTCGTCTTTCTTCGACACCTCCCCGCTCCTCTTCACCGGTGAGGCCGAGTAGATCCTCTGAGTGTCGGCGCTGCACAACCGTCACGCTCACGCCGCCTAGCACAGAACACCGGGCACGTTTCGGAGTTGCCGCCGGCGACAATCCCTGCGGACTGCCTAGGAGACCTACCTAACTAATTTAACAGAAATAACTTGCGTATTCGATGAAGCGGTTCATCAGGGGCATCGGGCGAACCGGTCGCCGCCCTCCGCGCCGCGCCGCCCGTGCGCCCGTGGTGGAGCGCCGCACCGTCACCGGCGCACGCGTATCGTCGGCGCAACCCGATGAAGTAGGAGCACGCATGTGCATCACCGTGGTCTGTTGGCGTATCTCCCACGTGCGTGCAATGTTGGCGGTGTCATGGTCTAACGTCCCGAGGCCTTTGAATCCGCGCTGGCCTCACTTGTCCAAACGGCGCACGGGCCTACGTGAGGCCGCGCCCTGCATGAGTCAAGTCCCAACGTGAACATTGCCGAGTTCTTGAAGCAGAATGAACATCTCTTTGAGAGTCCGTGGGAGCGGCGGTTTGCAAGAGATGTTCTGGCGAGAGTGTCGGATCTGAATCTCGAGAAAGTCTCATGTCAGACTGTATTTCGAGATGCGAAGGGTATCCGGCGGCGAATCGATTTCACGATCGAAGTGAATGAAGACGTAAGAATCGCCATCGAAGTCGATGGGTGGGATAAGACGGGCCGAGGCTCTGGACCGACTAAGCGTGAGTGGATCGCGGACAGGGAGAGAAAGCTCTCGATCAAGGCGATTGGCTTTGACTTGATCGAGTTTCCCAATTCGATAGTCAGAACCAAGCCCGAAAACTGCGCACGTCTTATCGAACTCGAGATCAGCAGCCATCAACAGAATGCCGAGATTGCTGAGGGTGCACCGCAGGATGCAGGTATTCCTCCGCTTAGTGAGGCCGAGAGGGAGGAGCTTGCGGAACTCAATGCAGAGCGCAAGGCCGCTATCGAAGCTTTGAAGATGCAGCTCGCGGTGGCTCATGGGGAGAATCGGGGAATGAAGACAGTCGCGCTGGCCTTTTCCGCCGTGTTGATCGTGATTCTGATTGTCGGCGGTAGCCTCCTCAGCCGAGCTCAGGTGGATGGATCGGATTTTTTCTGCCCGACTGGCCTGGAATGGACCGAGGCCCGCGGCTTCGTCGGTCAGCAAGGTACATTTGTCGGAGAAGTCATTGGGGTCACCTATGTGGAGAGATCCACCAGTCAACCCACTTTCATACACATCGGACGTCCCTTTCCCGACCCGTCGCGGCTAACCGTAGTCGTGTGGGGGCAGGACCGAAGTCGATTCCCCCAACGCCCCGAGGTAGCGTACTCGGTGGGCCAAGAGCTCTGTATCACTGGAGAGGTCAGTCTGTTCGATGGAGTCGTGCAGATAGAGGTCAACGTAACTGCCCAGGTACCCTGGGTCTGATGGTGGTGGCGACGGGGTCTTGACCT
>CAZHGS010000013.1:0-73234 GCA_964532325.1 uncultured Gemmatimonadaceae bacterium
AGCACCGGTTAGGGCCCCGACGGATCAGTCGGTATCGGGGCGTCGGGACCGGGTCGAGCTTATGGTGGGTGGCGGGCTCGACCCCAAGCCGAGGGATCTGGATCAAACGGCGTTCGAGCCCGAGATGGCGGAGACCATCCAGCTATTTCTTGCTCGTCTTCGTTCAGCCGGGCAATGAGATCCTCTCGCGTCACGTTCATGGATTTCCCCCCTGACCGCCGGGAACAGGCAGTCAAGGCCACACGAGCCCCGCGACCGGGATGCAGGACAGACGGTCACGCCGCACTACTTTCCCGGACCGGGCGAGGATTTCCGGGGGGCGGCTTGTCGCGCCCTTCCCCGCCCCGTATCCTCAGGCCTTGGTGCACCCCCCGCGCCTCGCATCGAATCCACTTCTTCCCACCGGCTGGTACGGCCTATGCGTCCCAATCTCTGGGTTCCCGCTGCCGCGATGGGCCTCTTCTTCGCGTTTACTCCGCTCCCGGCCGGGGCACAGAATCGTCCGTTCGAGCCCGTCACCGATGAGGTGCTCCGGAGTCCCTCCGATGCGGATTGGCTGCAGTGGCGACGCACGTACGACGGGTGGGGCTACAGCCCGCTAGACCAGATCGACCGCGACAACGTGCGTAACCTTCGGCTCGCGTGGTCACGGGCTCTCAATCCCGGCGGCGTCGAGCTGATCCCCCTCGTCTACGACGGGGTGATGTACATCCCGCACCCCGGCGGTGTGGTTGAAGCAGTGGACGCCTCAACCGGCGACCTGATCTGGCAGTACCGGCGACCGCCGCCCGCCGAGGCGCGCGCGCCATCCGGGATCACGCGCAATATCGCGATCTACTCCGACAGGATCTACTACGCGGCGCCGGCTGACGGGGCCGTCGTCGCGCTTGATGCCGCGACCGGGGAAGTGGTGTGGGAGACGCAGGTCCATGACAACGAACGGGACCGCACCCGCCACTCCTCCGGGCCCATCGTTGTCCGCGGGAAAGTGCTCACGGGACGCTCCTGCCAGCCCGGCGGCATCCCCGGCGGATGCTTCATCGCGGCACATGACGCCGAGACCGGGGAGGAGCTCTGGCGGCGTTTCACGATCGCGCGACCCGGCGAGCCGGGCGGGGACAGCTGGGGGGGACTGGCCCTCGAGGACCGCTGGCACGTCTCTCCGTGGATGCCCGGGACCTACGACCCCGAGCTGGACCTGATCTACTGGGGGACTGGCGTCCCGGGACCCTACGCGGGGATTTCCCGTGGCTCGGACGGGACGGGGGACCTCCTCTACTCGAATTCGACGCTCGCGCTCGACCCCGACACCGGAGCGATCGTCTGGTACTACCAGCACCTGCCGGGCGATGAGATCGACGTGGACTACGCCCACGAGCGGATCCTGGTGGACATCACCTACGAGCCGTCGGCGGAGCTCGAGTGGTTCAACCCGGATGCCCGGGGAGAGACCCGAAGGGCACTCTGGGCCGCGGGAAAGGGCGGCACGCAATTCGTACTGGACCGCGAGACTGGGGAATACCTCTGGGCACGGCCCCTCCTGCACCAGAATATCATCGCCTCCATCAGTCCGACGGGAAGGGTCGAACGAAACGCCGAACTCACGCACCGGGAATTCGGCGACGTGATCATAGCGGGGCCACGCGCCGGCAAGGACTGGTGGTACGGTGCCTACAGCCCCCTCACAGGCGCGGTCTACCAACCGTTGCTCAACGCGTGGGTCGAGCAGATCAGCCTTGAGTTCACGGGAACGGGAAACGCCGCGATCCGGAGAACGATCCCCTCGGCCGACCAGCCCGAGATGCCCGGGATGGTCAAGGGATTCGATGTGGCGACGGGCGAACTCCTCTGGGAGTACAAGCAGCCCGCACCCTGGCTCGGCGGGCTGGTGGCAACGGGGGGAGGGCTCCTTTTCGGAGGCGACATCAACCGACGGTTCCGGGCCTTGGACCAGGAGAGCGGCGGAGTCCTCTGGGAGACGATCCTGGACAGCCGTATCACGGGCGGCGCGATCAGCTACGCGGTCGGCGGGCGGCAGTATGTCGCCGTGGCGACGGGAGGAGGGACTTCGGGCTCCTACGAGACGTTCGGGCTAACCCCGGACGTACCGCTGGAGGCTCCCGCCGGGGGCAACACGATATTCGTTTTCACGCTTCCCTAGCGGGCGACACTCCGGCCCCCGATTCCTTGCGTATCGAGCCACACATCACCTATATGTTCCGGTTCAAGGAATGGGTCTCGTCGGCAGATGCGGCCGCCGTCCATGAAGCTTGGACCGGTGGCTCGTTCACTACCCTGAGCCAGGGTTGCGGACAGGGTGTTGCCTGTCATTGGTGGCTGCTGACCTGACCATCCTGTAGTCCGGGAACGGGGCAACCCCTCAAGGAGCCGGGAGCATGAGCAACGCGATCCTGTCACACCTCGGCCGCGGATTCCTCGCCGGCGCCGTACTTGCCTTCTCGCCCGGCCTCGCCGCGGGCCAGGTGACCGAATCGGTCACCTACGCGGAGGACGTCGCACCGATCATCCAGGAGAAGTGCCAAGCCTGCCACCGGCCCGGCAGCGTGGCGCCGATGGCGCTGCTCACCTACGACGACGCGCGAGCTTGGGCGCCCATGATCCGCGAGCAGGTATCGCTCCGGATCATGCCCCCCTGGCCGATCGACACGAATGTCGGCATCCAGCAGTTCAAGAACGACCTCTCGCTGACCGACGATCAGATCGAGACCATCGTAGCGTGGGTGGACGCAGGGACCCCGATGGGCGACCCGGCAGACGAGCCGCCGCCTGTGCAGTGGCCCGAATGGGGCGAGCGGTGGACCTACGAGGACATTTTCGGGCGGCCCCCGGATCTGATTGTCACCTCACCCGGGTACACCGTCATCGCCGACGGCATGGACCAGTGGCCGAACCTCGCACCCGTCGAGATCCGCGGGATCGAGGGCGAGCGGTGGGTCCGCGCCGTTGAACTGCGGCCGATCGACCCGCAGTCCGCCTCCGTCTTCCACCATGGATCGGCCCGGGTGGCCAACCGGGCACCCGAGGACGTCCACCAAGGACCCGGGACCCACGCCGTCCGGGGGAACCGCGACCAGCTGGCCGAAGCGGCGGTCGGAGTACAGGGATCGATCTTCCCAGAGGGTACCGGACGCCTGCTCAAGGAAGGCGATCTCATCAACTTCAATCCCCACTTCTACCCGGCGAAACTCGAGGAGGATCTCGAGGACGTGGCGCTGCAGGTGGGTGTCTGGCTCTACCCGGAGGACGTAATTCCCTACCCGACCGAGGGCGATGTGGTCTTCGACCAGACGAGTATGCCCGGAATGGAGGACACACCACTCCTCATCGCACCCCACAGCCAGGCAACCTACCGCACCGCATTCCGCCTGGAAGGGAACGCACGCGTCCACGCGATCCGTGGGCACATGCACCTGCTCGGTGCCTACAACGTGCTCGAGGTCGTCTATCCCGACGGCCGCTACGAGCTGATCAACAAGCTCGATTGGGACCAGCGGTGGCACACGGCGTTCCTGTATGAGGACCATGCGATGCCGCTCCTCCCCAAGGGTACGACGGTCATCATCACCTCCGTGTTCGACAACACCGGGAACAACCTGGCGAACACGGACCCCGATCAGTGGATCACGGGAGGCTCTCGGACGGTGGACGAGATGTTCCGCCTGCGGCTAGGGATGACCTTCTACACCGATGAGGACTTCGCTCAGCTGGTAGAGGAGAGAGAGGCCCAGGAGCGGATCGCCCGGCGGTCGGACGGCTGAGAGACGCCACGTGCTGAGGGTCCCTCATGTCCTGGTCCTGGCGGGGGCACTCGCCCTCGCGGGGACTTCGGCGTGGCCCTCGTCCGCTCTCGGCCAGCTGGTCCCGCGACCCCCGATCACCCAGCAGGACTGGCAGCTGCGCACGGTCCGCGAGTCGGGCCAGCCGGTGATCCCGATATTCGAGGGATGGTATCCCGAGGAGAACGGGACCTACAGCCTCTGTTTCGGTTTCTTCAGCCTGAACCGGTCGGAGGCGCTGCACATTCCCGTGGGTCCGGACAACTTCATCGAGCCGGCCCGCTTCGACGGAAGCCAGCCCACCCATTTCTCGCCCCTCGGCCCCGACGGGATGACCCGCGAGTACTGCGTGTTCACCGTGAACGTGCCGTCAGACATCGCCGACGAGCGCGTCTGGTGGAACCTGCAGGTCGACGGCCACATCTACCGCGTCCCCGGCCATATCACCGCTCGACCGTGGCGGGTCGACAACCTCGTGAACTCGGTCGCGGCAGCCTCGATGAGCAGCGAGACCGTGGCCCCGGTGGCGGGATCGCTGGTCGCACCGGTCGTTACGCTCGAGGGCGCGTCGGGCCGGGAGGCGAGGGGCAAGTCCGGGGCCACGGCCGGGCAACTGACGGGCCGGGTCGGAAGCGGACTCCCGATCACGATCTCGGTCGCGTTGCCGGAGGAGGATGAGTTTGGCGACGACCTGGATCCGGACGAGGAAGGCGTCCTCGTCCGCCAGCTCGTGAAGTGGACGAAGTTCCGCGGCCCGGAGGGTGCGGTGCGTTTCAGCCGGGACGCCGTCGAGTTCGAGCTGGGTCCCGAGCCCGTCGAACAGACCGTCATCGCCACGTTCCAGGAGCCCGGCAACTACACTCTTCTGGCGCAGGTTCTGAGCGGCAGCTTCAGCAGCCAGTGCTGTTGGACGAACGCATATGTGAACGTGAAGGTAGAACAGTAGCCCGCCACGGCGAGGGAACCGAGGCAGTGGCCTCGGATGCCGACAACCATTATGGGGAGGCGATGATGGGAACCACGACAAGATCTGGCCACGTAGCGGTGCTTCCCCTTCAGCTGGCCGCACTGGCTCTCGGGAGCCTTCTGGTCCTTCCGGGGGTGGCCGCCTCCCAGGCGCAACCTGAGGAGGTCACCTTCGCCCGCGATGTCGCCCCGATCCTGCAGGAGAAGTGCGAGACCTGTCATCGGGACGGCTCGATCGGCCCCATGCCGCTCACGACGTACGACGAGGTCCGTCCGTGGGCGCCGCTCATCAAGGAAAAGGTCGTCAGCCTCGTGATGCCCCCATGGCCGATCGACCGCACGATCGGCATCCAGAGGTTCAAGAACGACCGGTCGCTGAGCGACGAGCAGATCCAGACCATTTCGGACTGGGCCGACGCCGGCGCACCGCTTGGCGACGTGGCTGAGCTTCCGGCGCCACTGGAGTGGCCGGAGTGGTCGGACGTATGGCGCTTCGAGGAGGAGCTGGGCCGGCCCCCGGATCTGGTCGTCTCATCCCCCGCCTACATGGTGGCGGCCAACAGCGCCGACGACTGGCCCTGGCTTGAATCCCCGATCGAGGGCATCGACGAGCAGCGCTGGATCAAGGCTGCCGAGTTCCGGCCGGGAACAGCGGACACTTGGAATGTGTTCCACCACGCGAACCCGGGCATCGTCAAGCTCGACGGCACCTCAGACGGATCTCTCCGCCAGACCCGGGGCAACGAGGGGACGATCTACGCCGACGACTCGGGCACGCCCCTCGATCCCGGCGACATCGTGCGCTGGAACATGCACATGTACGCTATCGACCGGGATGTCGACGCAGTCCTCCAGCTCGGATTCTGGCTGTATCCGAAAGATGAGCCGCCCACTTACAGGGCAGACGGCGCAGACGGTTTCAGCTGCAGCCAGTACACGGGCCACGGATTCGCATCCGACCCCCTGCCGTGGCGCTTCGGCCCGGAGCTGCGAGGAGGACCTCGCGGACTGAGCACCAATCCCCAAATCGTCCGGCAGGGAGACCTTCTCCTCCCGCCGAACAGCTGGGCAACCTATCGGGGCGTCTACGTGATGGACCGGTCCGCCCGGCTCGAGATCGCGAGAGCCCACCTGCACCTCCGGGGCCGCTACCAGATCCTCGAGGCCGTCTATCCCGACGGTCGCTGGGAGGTGATCAACAAGTTCCACTTCGACCACGACTGGCAGACCGGATTCCTCTACGAGGATGATGCGATGCCTCTCTTCCCGAAGGGCACTGTCCTGATCGTGACGGGGGTCTTCGACAACACGGCCGACAACCCCCACAATCCCGATCCGGACCAGTGGGTCGTGCGTGGCGACCGGACCGTGGACTCGATGTGCCACTTCCGGATGGGGCTCACGTATTTCGAGAGCGATGAGGAGTTCCAGGCGGCGGTCGATGAACGCGAAGCGCTGCTTCGCCGCGAGCGGCCCGTGTCGGATGGAGACGGGGGCGAATGAAGCGAGCGCTCCGCCCGCCATTGGCCGGCGTACTGCTGGGGCTTCTGGCCACGACCGGCCCACTCGCGGCTCAGGCCAACTTCCGCGGTGCCGCCGGGCCGGAGATGGTCCGCAATCTCCGGCCCTCCGGACAGCCCGTCATCCCCATCTTTGAGGGGTGGTACGAGAATCCGGACGGATCACACGGACTCTGCTTCGGCTATTTCAGCCTGAATCTCGAGGAGGTGCTCGAGATTCCGCTCGGTCCTGACAACGCGATCGAGCCCGCCCGGTACGACGGGATGCAGCCGACGCAATTCATGCCCGTTCCGAGCCGCGACGAGGGATACGACCGCCGCTACTACTGCGTTTTCTCGGTTATCCTTCCACCGGGCTCGGAGGGCGACCGCGTGGTCTGGACACTCCGGCTCGGAGACGAAAGCTACTCGGTCCCGGGGCACGTGCAGTCGCCCGACTACCGGATCGAGGAGCCCGACCAGCCGGGAAGGAACAGCGTGTCCCCTCTCATTCGGTTCCTGGAACCGGCGGGTCCGGAGGGCAGAGGCCGCGGGACCGTCCTCGTCGCCGGACCGGTGAGAGCGCGGATCGGCGAGGCGCTGCCGATCCGCATTGCCGTCGTCGAACCGGGGGGTGACAATCCGCACTCGGGCTTCCAGAACGTGCTCGCGCTCTGGGCAAAACACCAAGGGCCCGGCAACGTGGCATTCGGTCCCGGAAGGCAAACGCCCGCCGCCGGGGGCATCGAAACGGAAACCACGGCGCACTTCACGGAGGCTGGCGACTACCTCCTCCGGATTCAGGCCTACGAGGGCTCCCGTCCCTGGGGAGCCCAGTGTTGCTGGAGCAACGGATACCTACGGGTCACCGTCGACCCGTAGAAAAAGACCGCGTCCCGCTGGCGCATGGCAGCGCCGGCGGGACGCGGAAGTTCGACCCGGGCCGGTCTCCTCAGACCTCCCATGTGAAGTTCCGGGTGAGATCGATGCTTAGGCGGTAGGCTCCGATGTCCACGCTCCGGCCATAACAGAGAATCGGAACCGAAGTTTCGTACCGCGACCCGTGCGAGCGGATCGCGACCTCATCCTCGGTCCGGTCCAGATCCCCGAAGACGACGTGTCTCTCGCCAAGTAGGAAGATGTCGCCGATCCGGCTTTCGTACAGCCGGAATTCTTCCGCCGCCGCCTGCCTCCGGTAGACCTCCTCCACCCCACGAAGCCCGCCCAGAAGCTCGAAGGCCCGCTCCACGTCAGACTCATCGGCCAGATACACATAGCAGGCGCCACCCAAGTTGCCGTGGTGCACGATGTAACGATCCCGGATGATGGGCACAGCCTCGCCCCGGATCCCGTGCTCGGCGATCACCCTCCCGATGTCGATCGCCTCGGTCTTCGCGGACATCCCGTGATCCGCTGTTACGTACACTTCGATACCGGGGTGGTCGTTCAGGATACGACCCAGGTGCTCGTCCAGCGTTTGGAGGTGTTGCTGGGACCGTTCGTCCGACGGCGGATACGTGTGCATCATGTAGTCCGTCGTGGCGAGATAGACGAGCTGGCAGTCTGCCTCCCCGAGAAAGTGCCGCGCAGCCCGGAGGGACCAGTAGTTGATGTCGGGCGAGTAGACATCCTGGGCGGGCCCGACGGTGGCCGCCATTCCAGAATCCGGGCTCTCGGCGGCGACCGCAAAGTCCGCGCCCCGTGCAAGGAACATGAGCTTGGCCTTAGACGTCACAAATGCCGTACGGACCCCTAGGCTCCGTGCCCGCTCGAAGAGAGTGGGCCGGAGCAAGTACTCCGCCGACTCCATGAACGTCCCTTCCCCCGTCCTGCGGTCGTAGTAGTAATTGCCCGTGATGCCGTGCCGATCCGGGAAGGATCCCGTCAGGATCGACGCATTGTTCACGTTCGTGAGCGACGGCATGATCCCCGTCCCTTCCACGTACGCCCCCGACCCGATCATCGCCTTGAGATTCGGCATGTCGCTCTCCGCCAGGTAGTCCGGGCCGAACCCGTCGAGACAGGCGAAAAGCACCTTGCGCTCCTGCGGCCACCGTTCGGGGCGCTGCAGGGCAGCAAGGGAGGTGAGGGATCCGGACCCCGCGGCGAGCAGCGAGCCGGCTGACGCGGCGAGAAACTCGCGGCGGCCAACGGCGTGATCGGCAAAACGGCTCATGTGACTCCGCCTCCCCATGCGTGTGTGTGTCGTGACGAGCCCGGCCAATTATGCCAGTTCGGACGCCGTGATCGTCACCCCGTACAGCTCACGCCCCCCGGCATTCTGGAAGCGGGCATCGAGCACGGGCTCAGCCCCGCCCGTGTCAACGGTCAGGAGAAGGAACGCGTGCGGCTCCCCCGAATCATGGATCAGTGCCGGGTGGGGAGCGTTCGCCTCCTCGATCACGCTCGCGTGGATCGGCGATGTGATCAGCTCGGTGAGCGCATAGCCCGCCAGATCCGATGTCGGGTGGCGAAGTACCCGCGTGCGGTGGACGTCCCCGCCTACGAGGACGACGCCGGTGATCCCCTCATCGCCGATAAACCGGAAGAGGGCTTCCCGCTCTTCCGGATAGCTGCCCCAGTGATCCTGCTTGCCGGGCCGCACAGCCCCGTTCCAGATGAGTCCCGAGGCGAGGAACTTGAAAGGCGCGGTCGACGACCGCAGGCCGTCGCGGAGCCACTCCCACTGTCCCGAACCGAGGAGTGTGCGTCCGGCCGCGATTGGAGAAGGGCCGGATCCCGCGAAGTAGCGCGTATCGAGCAGGAATACCTCTGCCCCTCCCAAGCGGAAGCGTGTGTACACGCCCTCCGTGCCGTCCCCGTAGGAAGGGTTCGCGTGGAACTCGACGAACGCCCGGCGGGAATTCTCCTTGCCGGCCAGACTCCCGTCGGTGTCGTTGGCTCCGAAGTCGTGGTCGTCCCACGTCGCGTACAGGGGACGGTTGCGAAGGAGGGACGCGAAGTCGGGAACAGCCGCGAACTCCCTGTAGCGGGTTCTCTGCACTGCCAAGTCGGTGGAGTCGATGTAGGGAGTGTCCCCGAGGAGTACCAAGGCGTCAGGATCGAGCGAAGCGATCCGGCGCCATACCGAAGCGGAGCCCTCGCCCTCGCGCGCGCATGATCCGATCGCGATGCGGACCTCCCCGGGCATGTCGGGTGGAGCCGGCGTCGCGAAGAACGCACCTTCGGCCGTGAAGAGCGTGCGCTGCCCCTGGACGATCTCGTAACGGTATCGCGCCTCCGGCTGGAGCCCGGCCAGCTCCCACACGACGGCCCCGTCGGTGCCGGCGTCCGCCACGACTCCCGCGGAGTGCTCTCCTCCGGGTCCGCGGGCAACCAGCCGGTATTCTCCCGGCTCGCTGAACCGCGCCCAGATCCTCACGGCGGACGGGGTCACATGGCCGATGAACGGGCCGTGCGCCAGCGGACCCTGATGTGCGCGACCCGCCACCGGCTGGCCTGCGGCTTCAAGTGGAGCCGGCCGCCCCCGGAGGCGATCCGCGAGACGGTGTACCGCTGCCGCAGCGCCCCCCGCAAGCGCCCGGACGAGAAAGCCTCTCCGCGTCGATCCCAAACCCATGGTACCAGAGTGGCGCATGGGACACGCCGGGACAACCCGTCCGGTCGGCCCGTTGGTGGATGGTTATCCGGCGCCAGGTACTCCATCCCCTTGGGCAGCCGCTTCGGGCCCGGACCGCGGACTACCAACGGACAAGCGCGCTCCCCCATGTGAACCCGCTTCCGAACGCCACGAGCCCGAGGAGATCGCCGCGGTGGAGTCGCGCCGAATGGACACATTCGTCCAGAGCGATCGGAATCGTCGCGGCCGTCGTGTTGCCGTAGCGCTGTACGTTGTTGTACACCCGCTCCTCGTCGAGCCCCAGCTGGTGCGCGACCGCCTCGTTGATCCGGAGATTCGCTTGGTGCGCCACGAGCAGGTCGATATCGCCGGGGCCGAGACACTCCGCGTCGAGAAGGGCGCGAAGCGCCTCCGGCATCAGCTTCACGGCGTGCCTGAAGACCTCCCGACCGGCCATCCGCGGGTAGTGTTTCCCCTCGTCAAGGTGTGTCCGGGTCAGCCAGGGCGAGTCCCGCATCCCGACGCCCTCCACCCAGAGGAGCTCGGCGAACCGTCCGTCGGCGAAGAGATTCACGCCCATGATACCCCGCGAATCATCCTCGGTCGGTCCGAGGATTGCCGCTCCGGCCCCGTCTCCGAAGAGAACACCGACATTCCGTCCCTCAGGGCGGTCGTACTCGAGCGCGAGCGAGTGTACCTCGGCACCCACGAGGAGGACACGCCGGTACTGGCCCGTCCGGATCCACCCGTCCGCTATGGAAAGGCCGTAGAGGAATCCCGAGCACTGGTTCCTGACATCCAGCGCGGGAATTCCCGGGACGCCGAGCTTGCGCTGCAGGAAGACGCCGCCGCCGGGGAAGTAATGCTCGGGACTCAGCGTGGCGTAGATGATGCAATCGAGCGCCGACGCAGGCATGCCGGCGCTGTCGAGCGCCTTTCTCGTCGCTTCCAGGGCCAAGTCGGATCCCGTCTCTCCCCGGGGCTCCACCCAACGACGTGTCTCGATGCCGCTCCGCGCCCGGATCCACGCATCCGACGTATCCCAGTACTCGGCCAGCTCCTCGTTCGCCACGACCCTCTCCGGGACGTGATGACCCGTGGCAATGAACTCCGTTCTCGGCATCGGCGACTCAATTCTCCCGGCCCGTGGCGGATGTCCTCAAAACGGTATCGCGTTCGGGACGCCCGGGGGTCGGCGCGCTTCTCGCACACGCCGCGCCGGGAGCACAGATTGGTGCCCGGCTGATTCCGGCGTTCTACAATCTCTCTGGCGCCGTCCCGTTCACGCGCTCTGACTGGTAGACATGACCAACCTTCACGTCATTCTCACCCTGCTCAACTTTCTTCTCCTCATACCGGGCGTGACGCTTCCGATCTACGGAGTCGCGATCGCCACCCGGGTCGAAGCGGCGATCCTGGCAAGTCCGGTCGAGGTGACGGTCTTCGAGCAGACGCGCTCGATTCTCGGCACGGTCCGCGAGCTGTGGAATTCCTCCGACCACCTGGTGTCCTTCCTGATCCTCCTATTCAGCATCATCGTTCCCGTCGCGAAGGCATGCGCCCTCCTGATCTCGCTCCGCGTGGAACGCCCGGATCTCAGGAACAGACTGACCAAAGTGGTCGACGTGATCGGGAAGTGGTCGATGGCCGATGTCTTCGTCGTCGCCGTCTTCCTCGCCTTCCTCGCCACACGTGACCAGGCGCAGACGACCGCGCTGAGCGTTCCCTTCTTCCTCCAACAGATCGACGTCGGGATGGAGACCCGGCTCACTTCGACGCTGGGCTCTGGGTTCTACTGCTTCCTGGGGTACTGCATCCTCTCGATCCTGTGGACACAGCTCCTCCGCCACGGGGGCGGGGACGCAGGGACCGGCGCGCGGAGCTAAGCCCGGCCCCGGACGGCGGCGGCCCGGACAACCGGGCCGCCGGCGAAACGGTGGACCGACCGCGGAGCGGATCCCAGGACCGCCCAGGCCCCGGAAGCAATTCGCGCCGGATATCCGGGTCTACGGAAGCGCCAGCGCGACGAGCGACCCCGGGAAATCCATGTGGACGCTCCCGGTCTGGACCACGATGTACTGCTTCCCCTCGTGCATATACGTCATCATCCCGTACTGCGCAGGCGCCGGGAGGGGCACGCTCGCCAGGATCTCGCCGGTGGCCTTGTCACGGGCGTGGAGCTCGAGCGGAGCATCCGGGACGATCTGGGCCGTCCCCTGGCTCAGGGCCCGGGTCTGGACGAGGAGACTCCCGGTGACGATCTGGATGGACCAGCCGTTCCCTCCGGAATTCGGCACCTCGACGCCGGCCAGCCTCGGGTGGTTGCGGATCTGCTCCCGAGTCTCCCCGACGGGGATCGTCCAGATCCGCCGGCCCGTGCCCATCCGGTGCGCCGAGAGCGCGTTGTCGAGCGGGCGCCAGAGACGCAGCCCGTCGATCGTCTCGAGACCGCCCCCACCGCCGGGCAGCCAAGCGGCCACCGTCGTTCCCGTTGTCGGCGTGTAATTCGGCGTCGCGTACCCGGCCCCGGGCGCGGCGTATTCCTCCCTCGGATCGTCGATCCCACCCGTGGGCTCCATGAAGGCCGGGGCCGTGCAGTTCCGGGTGTGGGAGGAATAGAGTAGACCGGTCTCCGGGTCCGCCGTCGGGGGGTGCGGGATGACGTTCCCGCCGCCCTGACACCCCACATTGTTCAGGAACTCATTCGTGTGGTCGTGCGGGAGCGGCGGGACATAGAGTCCGCCGACCCGGTAGTTGCTCAGGATCTCGAGCGCCTCCGCGCGGAGCTCCGGGGTGTAGTCGATCACGAATTCCTCGGTAAGCCCGCTCAGGACGATCGGGTCCACCGGCTCGGGAAGCGTCGGGTACGGCTGCGTCGGGGAGGTGTAGTTGCCCGGCACCTCGGTCTGGATCACCGGCCGCTCCTCGATGGGCCAGAGCGGTTCGCCCGTCTCGCGGTTGAATGCGAAGACCAGACCCTGCTTCGTGCTCTGGACGAGGGCGGGGACCCGCTCACCGTCCACCGTGAGATCCATCAGGATCGGGGCAGCCCCGATGTCGTAGTTCCACTGGTCGCTGTGGTGGATCTGGAAGTGCCACCGGCGCTCCCCCGTCGCCACGTCCAGCGCGAGAACGCTTCCGCCGAAGAGGTTGTCGCCCGGCCGGTGGCCCGTGTAGGTCTGCACTGTGGAGGCGTTCGTGACGATGTACACGAGCCCCAGCTCGGGATCGGCCGAGGCGGGAGCCCACGACGACATGTCGCCGGAGAACTGCCACGCATCGTTCTCCCACGTGTCGTGGCCGAACTCGCCGGGCCTCGGAATCACATGGAACTTCCAGAGGAACTCGCCTGTCCGCGCATCGAATCCCATGATGTCACCGGGAACATTCTCGATACGGGTCTGCTCGTAGCTGGGCTCGTGCCCGACGAGAACCACGACCACCCCATTGACCACGATCGGTGGCGACGAGCTCGTCACCATGCCGAGTTCCCTCGGGATCCCGTAGTCCGGATCGTAGGTGCCGCCACCGGCGACGTAGTCCTGCCACCGGCCCCAGTCGCCGAGGAGGTCGGGGAGAAGGTCGACGACACCTGTTCCCGAGAAACTCTCGAGCGGCACCCTAGCTCCCCACTCCTCGAGCGGCCGTCCGGTCTTCGCGTCGAGCGCCCAGAGGAAGAAACCCGGCGTCGTGATGTAGATCACGCCCCGGCCATCCACCTCTCCGTAGGCCACCCCCTTTCCGTAGGCCTGCCGGGGCGAGCGCAGGTGCCGGACCGTCTCGGGCTCACGGAAGGTCCAGAGCGTCTCCCCCGTCGCCGGATCGATTGCCACCACCTGCCGGCGCGGCGTGGCCACGGTGTAGAGCAGTCCGTCGGCGTAGACCGGGGTGGAGCGGAAGAAGTAGTCGATGTTCGGACCGAAGTTGTCGCCGCGCCATATCCAAGCCACCTCGAGATCCTCGAAGTTCGCGGCATCGATCTGGTCAAGCGGAGACGATCGCGTGTGCCCCGCGTCACCCCCGAGGTAGCGCCACTCCCCGTTCTCCGTTCCGGGAAGGCGCTGTGCGGAGAGAGGAGTGCCGGCCCCGATGGTGAGCGCCAGACCAAGAGTGAGAGCGAGAGTCCTGGCTGCGCATCGGCGCGGGAACATCCGGGTGCTCTTCATGCCGTTTTCCTCACGGAGAGAGTGCGGGGCCAGCCGGTCCGCTCAAGCCGATGAACGGACGACGCGGGAATCGTAGGCTTGTGCGTCCTCAGGTGTCAACGCGATCCGCAATGGAATGCCGGACAACACGGCCCGCGGCCGGCAACAGCACGCGGAGGGGTTCTCGGGCGCTCCCGCAAGACGCCGCGTTGAGTGCGGCCGTCGCTCGTGGTACATTTTGCGGCCGGCACCGTCTGGAGCCGATGAACGGCGAGCTGAGAGCGTGACGCCTCCGTCGCGTCCGGACAGCCCGGGGTCGCCCGGCCGTGTCCGGCGTTGCCGGCTCCGTCAGCCTGCCCTTCCCCGAGCACCTCCCACTCCGAACCGACTGCCATGGGACGCTCCGCCACTAGAGGTGCACCGGCCCGTATTCGGACGGTGGCCGCCGTTCTCTCGATGTCCCTCATCTGGACGGGATGCCAGGCTTCGGAGGCACGTGAGGACGCCGCCGCCGGTCTCTATTACGCACGCGGCGACACCCGTGTGGCGGACCCCGTGGTGCCGGGTGTCAGACAAACCGGGCCGAACCGCTATGAAGTGGTTGTCATTGCCTTCGAGGGTGGCTTCGACCCCACGGAGATCAGGATTCCCGTGGGTGCCGAGGTACGCTTCCGCGTGCGGTCGGCGGACGTCGGCCACGGCATCCAGATTGAGGGTACCGACATCGCGATCGAGGCCCCCGAGGGCGTCGGGTTCTCGGAAGCGACATACACCTTCACTGAAGCTGGCGAATACCCTTTCCTCTGCCATATCTATTGCATCGGGGGACACGAACTGATGACGGGAGTCGTGATCGTCGAGTAGCACGGCCGGCGGGCAGCGGGCTTGAGCGCAAGCGGCACCGGTCGGCGCCACTACGGGGAGCAAGGATGATGCGAGGCCGATGCACACGGCACGGGCCGTGGAGGTGGATCCCGCTCCTCGCCCTGATCCCTCTCCTCTCCGCCCCGCCCGGAGCATTCGCCCAGGCCGGGGCGACGACCGATGCCGATCTCCCTGCGATGATTCCAATCTTCCCCCTCTCCGACGTCACGCTCTTTCCCAACGTGCGGCGTCCGTTCCACGTCTTCGAGCCGCGATACAGGGCAATGGTGGCGGATGCCCTCGAGGGCGACCGGATCATCGGGATGGTGCACCTCGAGCCCGGCTATGAAGCCGACTACCAGGGGCGCCCCCCCGTCTATGCTGTGGGTTGCGCGGGTGTGATCGTGGGCTCCGAGCAGCTGCCGGACGGCCGCTACAACATCGTCCTCGAGGGCCTGACCAAGTTCCGGATCGTGAGCGAGGATGAGAGCCGCCCCTACCGCCTCGCCAGAGTCGAGTCACTCGAGGAGACGCTCGCTGCGGAGGACCGGCCCGTTCTCGAGGAGCGGAGGCGGCAGCTCGAGGAAGCGCTCACCGATCTCTTCCCGGGAGCCGATCTCCCGCTCTCGGAGTTCTCCGACGTGGAGATCGTCGACGAGCTCTCCCTCACGCTCCCGCTCCCACCGGCGCGCCGCCAAGAGCTTCTCGAGGCCGACGGAACACTCGCACGCGCCTCCCGGCTGATCGGCCTCCTGCGTGGTAGCGTTCAGGCTGCACGCCGGGCGCGGACGAACGGGGCGCCTGTCGAGTGAGTCGTACCGCCGTCGGTCCCTCCGGACTGGCGCATACGCGGAGGTGCAAGGCAGCTACGTCCGTCGCCGCCGTCGCACTTCTGCTCACGCCCCCATCCGCCTCCGGCCAGACGTCGACAGAGGGACAGGGCGACCTCCCGCCCCCGGAGGCGGTCCCGGGTGCCCCCGGATATCGCCATGAACTCGCTCCGAGAGCGCTCGCGGTCCGCGCCACAGGCGAAATCATCCTCGACGGCCGGCTGAACGAATCCGTCTGGCGCGAAGCGCCGCCGGTGACGGAGTTCATCCAGGAGGATCCGGCCGAAGGGGAGCCGGCCACGCAGCGGACGGAGTTCCGGGTCGCTTACGACGAGGTCGCGATCTACATCGGTGCGACGCTGTACGATTCGGACGAGGTGACCACGCGGCGCGCGCGGCGTGATCCCCGGCGGGGTGACTTCGACTTCATCCAGGTCGGGCTCGACAGCTACCACGACCACGAGACCGTCTACCGGTTCTCCGTGAATCCGTCAGGCACGAGGCGTGATGCTGTTTCCGGGCGCGGGCGGGGAGGACCTGGAGGAAGAGGAGGAGGCGACGACTCCTGGGATCCGGTCTGGGAAGCCGCCACCGAGATCCATGCGTCGGGATGGTCGGCCGAAATGCGGATCCCGTTCAGCCAGCTGCGCTTCCAGCCGGATGAAGAGCAGGTCTGGGGCATCGAGTTCCGGAGGAACATCCACCGCAACCAGGAGACCGTGACCTTCCCGTTCGTGCCAACGCTCGAGCAGGGAGGGGCTTCCCGGTTCGCCCATCTCGACGGAATCGCGGGCATCGAACCGGGACGCAGGCTCGAGCTCATGCCGTACCTGGCCGGACGTGCCGAGTACCTCGTCGAGGGCGATCCAGGCGGGATCGGCTTCAACAACCCGTTCGGGAGCGGCCCCGATCACCTCGCAGCCGCGGGTGCGGATCTCAAGTACCGCCTGACGTCGAACGTGACCGTCGACGGCACTGTGAATCCCGACTTCGGACAGGTGGAGCTTGATCCGTCTGTGATTAACCTAACCGCCTACGAAACCCGGTATCAGGAGCGGCGGCCGTTCTTCGTCGAAGGCGCCGACGTGTTCCGCTTCGGCGAGGGAGGACCCGGTGGCGGTGGCACCGTCCCCGCGCCCCAACTCCTCTATTCCCGCCGGATCGGGAAGCCACCCTCCGGCGCCGTGCCGTCCGAGGCCATTTTTTCGGACGCGGCGCCCTGGACCACCATCCTCGGTGCGGCGAAGATGACCGGCCGGATCGGCAACGGGTGGTCTCTCGGGCTCCTCGAGGCCATCACCGCCCGGGAGACGGCCCTCTATGTTGACGCAAGCCAGCGGATCACCGAGGCGGTGGTCGAACCCCGGGCCAACTTTCTCGCCGGGCGCCTGCGCAGGCAGATGCGGGGTGGCGACAGCCGATTCGGACTCATGGCCACGGCCGTGCACCGCGATCTCGCGGGGACGGGGCTCGCCGGACGCCTGCGCTCGGCTGCCTACGCTGGCGGAGTGGACTTCGGCCATGAGTGGTCAGACCGGACCTACCAGGTGACGGGCACCTTCCAGCTGAGCCGGCTGGAGGGCGATCCAGATGCTCTTGTTCGCGCCCAGCGGTCGTCGGCGCGGTACTTCCAGCGGCCCGACGCGGACCACCTCAAGCTAGATCCTGCGCGGCCGTCGCTCTCCGGCTACTACGCAGGGGCAACCGCCGCCAAGCAGGCCGGCGCGTTCGGGGCACGGATCGCCGCTGCCGCCATCAGCCCCGGCTACGAGGTCAATGACCTCGGGTTCCAGCCGGCCGCTGACCGGCTTGTCATCGACACGAATCTGAGCTACAACCAACCGAATCCGGGCCGGTTCCTCCGGCAGTGGAACGTCAGGGGAAGTCCCGACGCGATGTGGAACTACGGGGGCGACCGCATCTTCATGCAGGTCAACGGCAACTTCGGCTGGGAGCTCCTGAATTACTGGGGCGGGGACGTACGGTTCGCCTACACGCCGCCCCACGACGACGACCGGCTGACCCGGGGCGGACCCCTCGCGCGCACGCCGACGGTGTACGGCGGATGGCTCAACCTGAATTCCGACGCGAGACGCTCGGTCGTCGGGCAGACGAGCTGGAACTGGGAGAGGGACTCGACGGGTTCACGAAGCCACAGCGTCAACGCCAATGTTTCGGTGAGCGCAAGCGAGACTCTTGAGTTCCGCCTTGGACCGTCGCTACAGCGGCGCCACGAGTCCGCGCAATACATCACATCCGTGGAAGATCCGCTCGCTACGCGCACCTATGGCCGACGCTACATCTTCGGCACGCTTGACCAGACGACGGTGTCGATGGAGGCGAGGGTGAACCTGACCTTCACGCCTGATCTCTCGCTTCAGCTCTACCTCGAGCCGTTCATCTCGACCGGTGACTACGGCCACCTGAAGGAATTTGAGCGGCCGAACGCATTTCGCTTCCTCGAGTACGGGACAGACACGGGCACTGTCCGGGAGGACCGGGAGGGCGGATATTTCATCGACCCGGACGGGACGTCCCCGCCCGGCGCAGACGATGCGGTCCCATTCCACGTCCAGAACGAGGACTTCAGCTACCGGAGCCTGCTCGGAAGCTTCGTGCTCCGCTGGGAGTGGCGTCAGGGCTCAACCCTGTTTCTCGTGTGGCAGCAGCGCCGGCTTGACTCGCGCACCGGACACGGACCGGACGGGATGTCCCCTTGGGTAGGCGGCTTCGATCTCGGGCGGGACATCGGCGACATGGTCTCGACGCACCCCGACAATATCTTCGTCGTCAAGGCGAGCTACTGGCTGAACCCGTAGCGGGTTCCGGCCACTCGCGACGGGGCGTGGCGCGCGCCGGTTGCGGTCGGAGACGCCACGATATTTCGCTCTCTCCCCGGGAGCGTTACGTTGCCGAAGTGTCCAGCTGGATTCACGCCTACGGGGCACACGGCCCGTACCCCCGGTGGGCGCTTCGCACGGGCAGCGGCGGTCACGTCCTCACCAGCGAACCGGAGGGTTCGGATGCGTACGATCAAGGATCTCAAGGATCTCTGGCTCCTGCTCGTCGGCCTCGGGCTGGCCATCACGCTCGGAGCCCCGGAGGCCGGAGCAGCACAGGAGGTAACCTACGCGGGAGATGTTGCTCACATCCTCCAGGAGAACTGCGTACGGTGCCACCGTCCTGGCACGGCCGCGCCGATGTCGCTCCAGACCTACGAGCAGGTGCGGCCCTGGGCACCGATGATCAAGGAAGCGGTCGTGAACCGGATGATGCCACCGGGCTGGTACGTCGACAGGACGGTCGGGATCCAGGATTTCAAGAACGACCCGTCGCTCCCTGAGGAGACGATCCAGACGATTGCGAATTGGGTGGACTCCGGGATGCCGATGGGAGATCCGTCCCTTCTGCCCGAACCGGTCGAATGGCGCGCCGAGCACGAGTACTGGCAGCTCGAGGACGACCAGGGCTGGGGACCGCCGGACCTCATCCTGACCTCGCCGCCTTACACCGTTCCGGCCGCGAGCGGTGACCAGTGGTGGGAGCCGGACGTGCCGATCAACAACGTCCTGAACACCCCCCTCGTCGACCGCCGGTGGGTCCGGGCCGTCGAAACGCGGCCGGCCGACGCCGAGAGCGGATACGTCTTCCATCACGCCAACACCTTCATCACGCGTGAAGGGGAGACGTGGGAAGGCGGCGGGAGGCTTTCCGGCGCGGCCGTGGGAAAGAGAATGGACATGTATCCGTCCGATTCGGGGAAGCTCCTCCTCCCCGACGATATCGTGCACTTCGCGCTCCACCTCTATCCGATCGGCCGGGAAGTCGCCAATGCGCGGATCCAAGTCGGGGTCTGGCTCTATCCGGAGAGCCAGGAGCCGGAGTACGTCACCCCCGACGAGATCTCGTTCAATTCAGGCGAAAGCCGCGACCTTGGACTGCCCCGGTATACGGATCTCCTGATTCCGCCGAACGGGTACCAGCTTCTTCGCGGCCACTTCGTGCTCGACGAGAATGCCCGGGTGCACTCGATCCGCGGTCACATGCATCTGCGCGGCGGATACCAGATGATGGAGGTCGTATACCCGGACGGGAGGCGCGAGGTGATCAACAAGATCGACTGGAATCACCTCTGGCACACGACGCACGTCTATGAGGACTGGGCCCAGCCGCTGCTTCCGAAGGGGACGCTGATCATCGCCACCTCGCTTCTGGACAACACGGCGAACAATCCGTCCAATCCCGATCCGGACCAATGGGTGGTCTACGGGAGGAGAAGTGCGAGCGAGATGGCACACGTCCGCTTCGGGATGACGTACATCCCGGATGAAGACTTCGAGGATATGGTCGTCGAGCGGGAACGTATCCTGAGAGACAGGGAGACCCGACCCGCCGCCGACCAGTGATCGCGCGGGCACGGGACTAGCAGCGATCCGGATCCGGATCCGAGGCAACGTCGAGGTCCGGATCCGGCCGCGACACGTTTGTCGGGTCACCGGAAAGCCGGTGCCGAGTCCGCGAGTCGGGGATTCATGGTCCGGCACAGTCCGGGGGAACCGCCACTTCGTCTAGAGCGCATCCAGTCACCCAAGGCCAACAAGGTGAAACAATGAGACCGGGATCCGCCGCTTCATTGGTCGCAGCAGTCTCCGCGCTGGTTCTTCTAGGTTCTCCAGCTCCTGGAGCGGGGCAAGCTCAACCTTCCACCGGCGCCATCCCGAGAACGCCGGAGGGAATACCGGACCTGCAGGGAAACTGGTCCAATTCGACGCTGACGCCCTTCCAGCGCGAGGAGGGGCGCGGACCGGTCTTCACCTGGGAGGAGGTCGCGGTACTTGAGCAGGGTCTGGACGGATGTCCCCCGAATCCCGGGACGGTCGAGTGCGGGCGCGAGGACAACCAGGACGACGCATCCCTCACCAACGAGGTCCGGTTGCGGGGTGCGGAATACAACGAGGTCTACTGGGAGAGGGGCACGCGGATCGCCATCGTGAATGGTGAGCCCCGCACCTCTCTCGTGACCCGGCCCCGGGACGGGCGCATACCGGCGCGCACCGAGGCGGCCCAACAAGCACTCCGGGAACGTCAAGAATTCCGGAGCCGGTTCGAGCCGTACGACCATGTCGAGTTGAGGCCGTTCGCCGAGCGCTGTATCCTCTTCGGTTCCCCGTCCGGACCTCCGATGATGCCGGTCGGGGCCTACAACTCGAACTACGTGATCGTCCAGACACCCGACCACGTGATGATCATGTCGGAGATGGTCCACGACGCACGGATCATCCGGCTGGGAGACCCGAACCCGCTTGCGAAGCATGTCCGTCCGTACTTCGGCGACTCCTGGGGCCGTTGGGAGGGCGATACCCTCGTGGTCGAGACCACGAACATCAGCCCGAGCCAGTTGATCTCGGGCGGGCCCCTCTCGGAAGACGCGAGGGTCACCGAACGGTTCACTCTCGTCGATCCAGAGACGATCCTCTACGAGTTTACGGTCGATGACCCCAAGACATTCGTCGAAGCGTGGGGCGGCGAGATCCCCATCAACCGCCTCCACGCCCGGGTCTACGAATACGCGTGCCACGAGGGAAACTACAGCCTCGAGGGCGTGCTGAGCGGAGCCCGCTACCAGGAGGCGATGGAAGCGGCGGAGGTCGGTCGGGAGTAGGCGCTGGGAGGTCCGTCACCACCGGGCGCAGGGGCCACACCGAACTTCCGGTTCCGTCGAGCGGGACACGTCCGTTCGGCTCTCCGGACTAAAGCGACACCTCCGCACTGGGCGTCTGCCACGTGCCGGGGGGGCCAGCATCGGCCGGCACTCGGGTCCGACCGGTAGCCGTTCGTCCGGTCCGCATGGCCAACCCGTCAGGCGCCCCCGCCAGGAACTCCGCTCTCCGCCATGTGGCCATCCGGCGGCGGAGCTTCCTCGCCGGTCCGTCGCTCGGGAAAGAGCCGATAGAGGCCTGCGGGCGAAGCATCGCAGAGCCCTCGGTCGGTGATCAGCCCCGTGACAAGGCGCGCGGGAGTAACGTCAAACGCATGGTTCACGGCGGGGCTTCCTTCCGGGGTCAGGTGCACGATGACGGTCGAGCCGTCAGGCGCACGGCCCTCCATGTGCGTCACCTCCCTCTCCGGCCGCTTCTCGATCGGGATCGCCGACCCCGTCGTCTCTTCCCAGTCCACGCTCGAGTGCGGGAGTGCCACGTAGAAGGGCACGCCGGTGTCCTTCGCGGCAAGGGCCTTCAGGTACGTCCCTATCTTGTTGCACACATCACCCGAGATGAGCGTGCGGTCGGTCCCGGTGATGCAGAGGTCCACCTCTCCGCGCTGCATCAGGTGTCCACCTGCATTGTCGGGGATCACCGTATGCGGCACGCCATGCTGCGCCAGCTCCCATGCGGTGAGGCTCGCGCCCTGGTTGCGGGGCCGCGTCTCGTCGACCCACACATGCAGGTCGATTCCCTCGTCATGGCCCGCATAGATAGGCGCAAGGGCGGTCCCCCAATCGACGGTCGCAAGCCATCCCGCATTGCAGTGGGTGAGGACGTTCACGGGCCCGCTGCCGCGCTTCCCTGCCTCTGCTGCCCGGATGAGTCTGACCCCGTGCCGGCCGATCGCCTCGCACGCACGGACGTCAGCATCGCAGATCTCCGCCGCGGCTGCGTACAGAGCGTCCACTCTTTCCCGCACCGGGACTTCTCGCGCCAGGTCGCGGAGCTTGTCCAGGGCCCATCGGAGATTGATTGCCGTTGGACGCGCGGCGAGAAGTGCCTCTCTTCCGACATCCAGAGAGCGGTCAGAGGCATCCTCCCGGGCCCAGAGACAAAGTCCGTAGGCCGCCGTGGCCCCGATTAACGGGGCTCCACGCACCACCATCGTCCGGATCGCCTCTGCCGCGTCCCCGAGGGACGTCAGTCGGTGGACCACGAACTCGTGCGGAAGCCGCGTCTGGTCAATGACCTTGACCGACCACCCGTCGGCAGCCGTCCAGATCGACCGGTAGTGCCTTCCCCCTATCCTCATGGCGCCGATCCCGTTCGGCGTCGCACCGCGGGAATCGCGGGCGCCGCAACCGGTCTTCCTAGCACGGAATCCTGATGCTCCCGTGCACAACATGCGCGGGGGCCGCGTGGTGTACGCCTGCCATCGGCCTGTCAGGCGAGCAGCTCGATCGTGACCGTGACGGGCACGTCCGCCTCGGGCAAGTCCACGGCGGGAACGAAGCGGGTGACGCCGCGGACATGGTCCCGGATCGTGTACCGCTCGTTCGAAACCACGCCGCCCGGACAGCTGAACAGGCAGGCGATGCACCCGGAATCCCAGAGCGGATCGTGCTCCTCGTTGCCGCCGAACCGGAAGGCGACTCCCCGCCCGCCGGAGTCCCCCAGGAGCTCGGAGAGGTCACGTGGAGACTCCCATTCTTCCCACGCGGCCCGGATGCGGACCGGTGTGCCGGTCACGCGGGTGTCGGGAGCACGGACCAGAGGCAGGTGCCTGAGGTTCCATGCCGCCATCGGGACCCCGCCCCCGTCCCGGGCACCGAGCTCCCTGAGCCTCCCGGCCACCTCAAGATCCGACACCGGAGTCGTGAGGAGGGCCTTCGCCGCAGCGCCGCCGCCCTCGTGCACGAGCGCGTGATAACCTGCGTCTTCCCCGGAAGCGGACCCGAACGACCGGGCCCGGAGCGTGGCCGGAAGCTCCAGGTACCGGACCGGGTCCGGGGAGAGGGCGCGGAAAGATCTCGGAAGAAGACCGCCGGCGACTGCCATCCCGAGCAGTGACCCGCGGAGAAAGTTCCGTCGGTCGAGCGGGTGCGGTGCCGGTGCGTATCCGGGGCCGGCAGAGGAGTCGACGCCAGCTTTCCTGATGTAGCGGGAAGCCCGATTCATCTCCCGCCCGGGTCGATGCGGACAATCGTGTATACAAGCGACTGCGGGATCTCGGCGAAATAGTGCGGCGTCCCTGCCGGAATGATGACCATGTCCCCGGCCACGAGTTCGCGGCTCACCGCTCCCTCCATGCCCGTTCCCGTCATGCTGGGTCCGGATGTTCCCGGCCGGCGGGGCGCATCTCCACTACCCCGGGGTCTCGGATCGATCAGCCGCCCGCCCGTCACGATGGTGCCGGAACCCTCCAGAATCGTGTATACCTCCGTCACCTCGGTATGGATCGTTCCGGCAACCACGTCCGTGGCCGGGCCGCGAGAGACCACCGCAATGCCCACGTCGTAGTCACCCGCGTCGAGGGTGCGTATCGGCGTATCGATGATCCCGGGCGCGACCTCCGGAGTGGTCTCAAGGGTGTTCCGGATCTCCGCGGCCGTGACGTCCACCGCCGGGATCGACCCCGGGCTCACCTGCGTGACGAAGAGCAGGACTCCAAGCATGTTCTGCATGGACCGGTTCTCCCGATAAGGCGGTCTCACGTGTCCGGTTCGGTCCCTCGCAGTATACGCGTGCAGAGGTCGTCCTGCCTCTCCGCCTACACCGTACGGCGGATCCCGAGCCGCCGGGACTTCCCCTGGCGCGGCCGTCCCGGCCGGGACGGTGGGGAGCAGGCAAGCGCGAGTCGCCCGGAGCCCTGGGAAGTGCGGGAGGCCCGGCGCAAACGTATCTTGCTTGATCCGGTCATACCCCGTTCACGGAAGGGAGCTTCTGCCATGCGCGTAATTTCCAGACTCATGCTGCTACTCGCATTCGCGGCCGCCGGAACCCTTCAGGCCCAGGGATTCGACGACGTCGAGATCGAGACCCAGCGCCTTACCGACAACGTCTACATGCTGATCGGACAGGGCGGCAACATCGGTGTTTCCGCAGGCGACGACGGCGTCTTCATCATTGACGACCAGTTCGCGCCTCTGACCGAGAAGATCGTCGCCGCCATCCGCCAGATCACCTCCGAGCCGGTCCGGTTCGTCTTCAACACCCACTGGCACGGCGACCATACAGGCGGCAACGAGAATCTGGGCGAGGCCGGTGCGCTGATCGTCGCCCACGACAACGTGCGTGAACGGATGAGCGTCGAGCAGGTACTCGAACGCATCGGACGGCCGGCGGCCACCGAGCCGGCCGCGCCTGACGGGGCCCTGCCGGTAGTGACCTTTGGCGGCGACGTGAGCTTCCACATCAACGACGACCTCCTGCACGCCTTTCACGTCGAGGCAGCACACACCGACGGAGACGCGATCGTACACTTCCAGCGAGCCAATGTCGTCCACATGGGGGACACATTCTTCCGGGACCGCTTCCCGTTCATCGACACAGCGACGGGGGGATCAATTGACGGGATGATCGCCGCAGCTGGTGCGGCGCTGGCTCTGATGGATGCCGAAACGCAGGTCATCCCGGGCCACGGTCCCCTGTCCTCGCGGAACGACCTGACAGCGTACCGCGACGCACTGCGGACGATGCGGAACTCCGTCGCCGCGCTGAAGGAAGAGGGGCTTACCCTGGACGAGATCCAGGCGCGTCGTCCCATTCGCCGCCAAGCCGAGGCGTGGGGCCAGGACCGGGCGGCCGAAGACAACTTTGTCGCGACGATCCACGACGGCCTCTCGCCCTGAGGGTCGTCGGAGTGGAGACCGCAACCTGCTGTCAGCCCGGCTGACCACCGGTTGAGCTGTCACGATCCAGCTGTCGCCGGCATCCCGGCACACTCCTGGGAGCACTTGGGGCAGCGACAAGGAGGCACCCGGCCGTAGTAGCCGGCGCTACGACACCGGCACCCGGGCTCGGAAACGCGTGACGCGGCTCTCGTCCCGGATGGAGCGGCTGCCCCGCTCCTTGGTGTGATCCGCCGACCTCCGGATCGCCTCCCTCTCTGCCACTGTGGGTGGGCCACCTGCCGGGTCAGGTATTCCTGAAGGGGGCAGAGGTTGTCGCGACCACCCGGGGAGGGAAGGACGGTGGCGATCAGACCGCCCAAGCGGCCCCCGACACTCAATCGGCACAACGGTTCGATCGCCGTTCACGCCGGATGCCCGCTCCGGCTTATAGGCTCACTTCCGACGCGCGGACGCGGCCCTCTCGTTACCTCCATCCCCTCCACGAGCGCTCCTCCAAGCACGATCACTTTGCAACTACTCGTTCCGTCGAGCCTCAATTCCGCACCGGAGTCGAGGCCTGCAGCCGCATCCGTTGGACGATGAGACGAACCGGCCGGTGCGGCCCATCGCGGGGATGTTCCCATCGCTCTCCTCACGGCACAACCGGAAACGAAGAGTGGCGAGACCACCATCGGCGGCCCCGCCACTCTGGCCCAAACTCCGGGGTGGCTCCGATGCTACATCGAGCAGCTGCTCCCCGACCGTTCGCCGCGCACCCACGCCGCGAGCATCTGCCACTCTGGGTCGTCGCGCGTCTGCCACCGCCGGACCCCGTTATGCGTATACGAGCCGCCGCCGTCGGGATGGAGGGGCTTGAGAAGCCACCGGCTCTCCTCGGGGTTGCCCGGCAGGACCAAGCGCGAGATCACATCGAACCCGCGCTGCGCCTCTGCGTCACTCCACGAGGTGCCATTTGCGGGCCGCGGAGCAAACCCGATTGTCCCACCGCTGTGGCACGCCGCGCAGGGCAACTGCCCGGGTCGCGGATTCCCCATGACCACTTCCTGAACGCATGCCCGGTAGAACTCGAAGTCGAGTGTCGGCTCCGGCGGAGGCGTAAAGTCGGTTGCGGGCAGCAACTCGATCCACTCGAGAATCGCCTGATACTCGGGGTCATCCGTGGAATTCCAGTAGTTTCCGCCCGTGTGGCCCTCCCCACCCGCATCAGTGGACAGGGGCTTCAGCAGGAGCTTGCTGCTAGCGGGGTCGGAAGCGTTGACCAGCTGCGTAACCACCTCGTAGTTCCGCATCGACTGTTCATCCGTCCAGCTCCAACTCCCGCCGATCTCCGTCATGTCCTCGAGGGCGAAGCGCAGGCTCGTCTGCCACACATGACACATCACGCATGCAGCGGTCGGTTCCCCCTGGGGGTAACCCCGGGGCCGCACGAAGATCGGCTCGACGTTCTCACGGTAGACATCGAAATCCAAACGCTCGGTGCCTACGTCAGTCTCGGCACCCGCCGGGCCACCTGAAACGGCCTCTCCCGGAGCTGCCAGTCCGATCGCAGCAAAGGCTCCGACACCAGCGGCCAGCACGACCGCTCCGAGCCACCCCGCGCTGCTCCCGGGACGTCTGTTCCTCGGGATCATCTTCCTCACCTCCTCGCTGGATTCCGGACTAACCGCCCGCCGTCGTGTTCACCCGGTCCGGCGGCAGGACGGCCGTGTCGATGCGGGCAGGACGGGCACCGGTCCTCATCTGCGCCACGATCTCAAGGCTCTCCAAGTCGATCGCGATCGTGTGGTCGGAGCCCGAGACCGCGACATACATGTATCGGCTGTCGGGCGTCGAGGTCATCCAGTTGGCCGTCGGCCCCACCTCCACCGCTCCGATGTACTCGAGGTCTGGGAGCGACCAGCCGTAGATCCGGCTGTCGAGCCGGCTCGACGCCCATACCGCCGACCTATCGGGAAGCACCTCCAACCCATGCATCGGCGCCCCCTGGTTGCCGTCCGCGTTCCTCATCCAAGCCGGCAGGTTCGGCGGAAAGAGAATCCTCTCCTTCGTCCGCGTTTCCCAGTCGATGACCCAGACGCCGTTCACGCCTCCTCCGTGCGCGAAGAGCTTGTCGGTAGACCCATCCTCCGCCGCCAAAAATGCCATCGGCCGCACGCGACGGTCTTCCCCGCGGTCGTCGATGAGAGTGATGGCATCAACGACCTCGTCGACATCGGGGTCGATGATCTCGATCGATCCCTCGTCACGCGCATTGAGGCCCGCCACCACCCACTCTCCGTCGGGGCTCACATACACGTTGTGGATCCCGGTCGACACCGGGATGCTCTTGAGCTTTGCATGCGTGTCCAGATCGAAGACATCGACAAACGGCGCGGCCGCGATTCCCACGTAGATCTTCCGGCGCTGCTTGTTGATCGCGCCCTTGTTGGGCCGGTCCGTGAGGGCAATCTGCTCGACGAGCTCGAGGCTCCGCGTATCGAAGACGTCGAGGGTGTTGTCCGTCTCGTTCGTGCAGTAGAAGTAGAGCCCATCCGGGTGGGTGAAGACGTTGTGGGGCCGCGGGCACCCCTCGATCACTCCCACGACCTGATTGGTCATCGGATCGATGATGTGCTGGGTGTCTCCCGCATTGTTGCTCTGGAGAATGCGGACCACGACCCCGTCGTAGGAATCGAGCCGGGTCACCTTCTGGGCGGAGAGGGGCGCTCCGAGAACGCCGAGTCCTGCGAACAGCAAGAAAAGTCGGGTGAGGCGCGGCCAGCTCATCGTTGTCCTCCGGGTTGGAATGCGTACGCGTACTCACGTTTCGCACCCCCATATTGGTCCAATCGGGGCTCCCACCGCAAGCCGTGGACCGGAGCCCGGCGGGAAGCCGGGGGGCGGCAGCCCCCCTCGCGCGATGGTCTGGATGCCACTCGCGGTCCGTGCCAGGACCAGCCCACAACCTGCGCCGGCGACGACCGTTTCCGGAACACGGTTGGAATGCCCGCACCGGAGCCGCCACACATTCATGGGCGGCGGCCAGTTGGAGACTGCCGCGCGACAGCATGCGGATGGGCACGGGATGCGAACGCAGCGTGTGAACGAACCGGCCAGCGTGGCGTACAGCAACTGGTCGCTCCGAAGCAGTCATGTCGATCCGGCTCCGGCCGGCCGGGAGGAGTATGGGGATGCGCAGTCCGATCCTGATTGCAGCCATGGCCTCGCTGGTACACGGATATGCGGGCGCAATGCCCCGGCAGATCACCGAGAATCCGCTCCCCGCGCCGGTGGAGAAGCTCGGCCTCGAAGTCGAGGTGCGGGATCTCGTCCGGCTGCCCGAGACTCGCGGAGTCCGGCCTCCCGAGCTGGACGTGCGTCCCCCCGGCTGGGCCCGCGTAAGCTATGTCCGCGACCTTCCTGACGGCAGGCGGTTCGTCAACGACTCCCGCGGATTCCTCTACCGGCTCGAGGATAGCGAGCCGCCCGGCCTCTATCTCAACTTCGCGGAGGTCTTTCCCTACACGGTCTACAACAGGCTGCTCAGCGGATTCGTCGGCTTCGACTTCCACCCGGAATTCGAAGACAACGGGCTGTTCTACACGGTGCATGGAGAGTATGCGCAGGACAATCCGGCCACGCCCGACTTTATCCCTCCCGGCTTCTCCCCCAGAGACGTGACGTTCCACAATGTCGTCACCGAGTGGCGGGCCCGCGATCCCTCAGCCGACCGATTCGCCGGAACCCGGCGTGTGCTTCTCCGCGTCGCGCACGTGGTGGAAACGCTCACCCACCCGCTCGGCCACGCGGCCTTCAACCCGACCGCAACCCCCCGCGATGACGACTACGGGCTCCTCTACATCGGGGGCACCGACCTCGGATTCAGCAATGGAGCGGGCCCGAACGCAAACAATCCGGGCCAGCTCCAGCGCCTTGACAGCCTTGTCGGCGCAATACTGCGCATCGATCCCCGTAGCCCGTCGGTCTCGGGAGGTGAGATGGGGGTCGGGGACTACACGATCCCCCCCGCGAACGCCTTCGCCTCCGACGGGAACGCGGAGACGCTTGGCGAGATCTACGCCCATGGCTTCCGCAACGCGCACAGGCTCTCCTGGGATCTCACCGACGGAACGATGTACGCCTCCGACATCGGGATGAACCACATCGAAGAGATCAACATCGTCCGCAATGGGGAGAACTACGGGTGGATGGCACGCGAGGGATTCTTCGAGAACGGCGTGGGCCGTCCCGGAGGCGCGCTGAACGAACTCTACCCGCTCCCCCGTGAGGTGCTCTCGGGAGAGGTCGGAGACGCGTTCACCTACCCGGTGGCGGTCTACGACCACGACGAGGGCCGTGCCGTATCGGGCGGCTTCGCCTACCACGGCCGTATTGAGGTGCTCAGAGGAAAATTCGTCTTCGGGGACCTAAACAACGGGAGGCTCTTCGCGGCCGACCTCGAAGCGATGAAGGAAGCCGACGACGGCGTTCCGGAGACCGCGGCCCCGGTCGAAGAGATCCAGCTCTACATCCGCGACGGGAGCGGCACTCGCGAGGACATCTCGTTCGCGGAGCTCGTCGAACGGGCGAACGGAGCCCCCGTGTCGCGCGCAGACCTCCACATTAGTCGCGGCCGCGACGGTGAGCTCTTTCTCACTTCGCGGCAGGACGGGATGGTCCGGATGCTCGTGCCGGATTCGGGTGGGGCGACCGCCGGCCGGCGCTGAACCTACACCTCCCGGAGCCCCCACGGGGAGGGGGCCGGAGGTGCGTGACAACCTCCGGCCCCCTCCCCCCCGGACCGCGCCGCGCGGCCAGCGGGGCTTACGCCCCGCCCCTCGGGGATGCCGGGGCTAGTTCGAACCCCAGCTGTAGTTCACGCGCGCGTAGTAGTAGGAGCCGTTGAAGCCGAACGGCCCGAACTGCCCGTAGTCGTTCCCGGTCCCCCCGGCGGCCAAGGGATGCTTGTCGGGATACGTGTTCAGGAGGTTCCGCGCACCGACCGAGAGCGTGAGACCCATGTCGAGCGGAACGCCAACCTCGAGGTCGACGAGCGCCTTGCCCGAATACAGCTCGTACCTCGGCGACAGGTTCGCGTCGCCGAGTGTCACCGAAGCCCAGTTCCGAGCGTCCTCGCGGTCCCAGTACGAGCCGTAGTAGCTCAGGCGGGAGCTCACCGTGAAGAGGTCGGCCGCATGGTTCACGCCGATGTTCCACCGGGCCTCCGGGATTCCGCGCTCAAGCGAGCTCCGGCGGTCATCGTCGATCGTTTCCGACGTGAAATCGGTCACCTCGGTCTTCGTGAAGTTGAACACGGCGGTGAAGAGCGTCTGCCCGCCCAGGAGCTCCGTCGCGTACGTGGACACGAGGTCGACACCCTGCGTCAGGGTCGCGAAGTCGTTCACGAAGAAACGGAAGGCCTGCAAGTTCGCCGCCTCGGCGAATCCGCCGGCGATGAGAGACTGCGTCTCAGCGGATGTCAGCGAGAAGTTCTTCGTAAGAGTGAGCCGGTCGGACACGGTGATCCGGAAGTAGTCGGCGGTGAAGATGAACGGACCGGTGTTGACCACGGAACCGATCGAGATGCTCGTCGAATTCTCAGGCTCGAGGTCCGTGCCCTCTCGGAGCAACGCGGGGGGCGAGGTCGATGGGATCGTGCCGTTGTTGACCAGGTCTCCGAGATCGAAGTCATACTCGGTCGTCACGTTGAAGGCGTTCTGCTGGCCCGGTGTCGGTGCGCGGAATCCAGTACTGACCGCACCGCGGAGGGCCATCGCCTGCGAGAGCGCCACGCGAGCCGAGACCTTCCCGTTCAGCGTCGTCCCGAACCCGTCGAAGTTCTCGAAGCGGAGAGCGCCGCCCAGGTTCCAAGCTTCGTCATCCCCGCGAAGTTCGACGTCACCGTAGAGCGCGATATTGGCGCGGGCCCAGGTGCCGGAGTTCTCGGGCCGTGTCCCGTTATACCCGTTCGAGCCCGAGCTGAAACCCTGCTGGGCATACGGACCGATATCCCAGGAGGCCCGATCGCCAGCGCCAAGGTGGTACTCCTCCTCACGCCACTCGGCCCCGGCCGCGATGTTGACCATCTCGCTCACGGCGTACGAGGTGTCCAGGTTGAAGCCGAGAGCGGTCTGCCGAAGGAGGTTCGGGCGGAAACTCGTCGGGCTCTGCGGCCCCATGGAGGCGTTGACCGTGTCGAAGATGAAGGTGTCGACGCTGTTCCGGCCCCAGTTCATGCTCAGGTCCCAGTCCAGATTCGCGAACATCAGACCTCGGAGCCCCGTCACCACGGAGGCATCGAAGACATCGCCGCCGAACTGGGGAGTGAACCCACCCCGGAGCCCGTTCGGGGCCCCCACGAAGGGCTCGTGGAAGGTGAAGCAGTTCGGATCGTTCGCGACCCGCGCGGCGGCCGCCGGGTCCGGCTGGTTGTTGATGACCCGGACTGTCGGACAATTCGCCGTTCCTGAGCCGTTCGCCTCGAGCACATCGCCGACCAGGAGCGTCCGGCCGCCGTCACCGCTGAAGACGGCACCGCGGGTGTACGGGTTCCGGAAGTAGAAGCCGCCGGTCACCTTCTTCGTGTGGTAGTTCGTGTGCCCGTACCACTGCAGCTGGTCGTTGAAGACGGTCCCGAAGTTCCCGAACAGCTTGAGGTCGTCCTCGATGAGGGGGGAACCCCAAACCTGTGCGGTGTTGCGGACGAATGTGTTGCCGGCCGAACGGATGCCTGCCGCGTCGTTTCGCTGGATGGCCCGGTTCGTCGGATCCGTGCCGCCGTACTCGAAGCTCAGGTTCGCGAACCCGGTCCCGCCGAGGGGAAGGCCCACATTGCCCGAGACGGCATACTGGTTCGCCCTCCCGTCGATCCCGTTGCAGGAGGTCCCGATCGAGCCGCAGGTCGCGGCCGCTCCGGTGTTCTCGTCAAGGTGGGTGCCGCCACGCACCTCGATGCTTCCCCCGGAACGGGCGTTTTTCAGCTGGAAGTTGAGCACGCCCGCGATGGCGTCGGAGCCGTACTGCGCCGACGCCCCGTCGCGAAGAACCTCGACCTGATCGATGGCAACCGCCGGAATGACCGACATGTCGGGGCCCTGCGAACCGTCTGCGATCCCGTTTCCGAGCCAGGTGATGACCGCCGCCCGGTGACGCCGCTTCCCGTTGACCAAGATCAGTGTGTGATCCGGCGCCAGGCTGCGCAGGTTGACGGGCCGCACGATCGAGGCCGCGTCGCTGATCGGTTGCGCGTTCACGTTGAACGACGGAACGAGCGCGCGAAGCTGGTTGGTGAGGTCCGACTCGCCCTGACGCAGGAAGTCCTGGACCGGAACCACATCGACCGGCACTGCCGATACCGTCACGGACCGCGGCTGGGCGCGGCTCCCGACCGCGACGATCGGATCGAGAATGAAGGTGGGGGTCTCCTCTTCCTGCTCCTGCAGGCCCTGCAGGCCCGCGACCGGCATCAGGGCAGCGAACGCGGCTGCGGTCGCTATCGCGACCACACTTGAGCGACATTTCATCCTTTCCATGCGTCAAACCCCCTTCAGGTGAAGTCCGGGCCGGGGTCGGGCCCATCGAAGCCCCGGCCCCATACGTCTGGTACACTACAAGGCGCGCCGACAAACTTCAACCTGTATCGGCGAAATCTTTGAGAGGTCAAACAATACGGTCCGAGGCCGCCGCATCTATCTCGTCATCTGGTGTCGGGCAGCCTCCCGGCCGAGGGGAGTCAGCCTGAGCAGGTCGCCCCTGTCCCGGACGATTAGCCCTTGGCGCTCGGCGTACCAGATCACCCTGGGAGCAAAGTCGCCCGACCACCGGAAGTGCTCCTGAAGGTGTGCTTTGCGGCTTTCCCGTTCCGCGGAAGGGCCGCCTTCGTGGTGAAGCAGGTGCGTCGTGAGCATTACGCTCGCGAACGCCAGCTTCTGGCGAGCCCGACGGCGCATCCCGGCAACGATCCCACGATCCGGGGCAAAGAGAAGGACGGCGAGGAAGACGACGCCCGACATGCTCGCCATTGAACCGGCGATTGAAACATCGGCGGCCCGGGCGAGCCAATAGCCGGCAAGCGCGGCCAGCGTCCCGAGCGCACCGCTCAGCAGGAGAAGGCGTGGCAGGTGATTCGTGAGGAGATACGCGGCAGCGGGGGGAGCGATCATCAGGGCCACGACCAGGATCGAGCCCACAGCATCGAACGCCCCCACAGCAGTGGCCGACACAAGGGTCATGAAGCCGTAGTGGACCAACGCCGGCGAGAACCCGAGAGCGTGGGCAAGGCCGACGTCGAAGGTGGCGAGCTTGAGTTCCTTGAAGAAGACCGTGATGACGACGAGGTTCGCGGCAAGGAGTGCCCCCATCAGCCAGAGACTCCGCGGACCGAGATCCGCCCCGCCGATCTGGACGCGGCGAAAGGGAGCGAAGGCGATCTCGCCGAGAAGGACGGCATCCAGGTCGAGATGGACATCTTCGGCGAAGCGGGAGATCAGGATGACGGCGATCGAGAAGAGCGCCGGGAAGACGAGCGCGATGGCCGCATCTTCCTTGACGCGCCCGGTCCGGTGGAGGAGTTCGACCAGTGCTACCGTGAGCACGCCCGTCGCCGTGGCGGCACCGACGAGGAGCGGAGAGGTGATATCCTCGGCGATGAAGAACCCGAGCACGATGCCGAGCAGGATCGAGTGCGAGATCGCGTCGCTCACCAGCGCCATCCGACGAAGCACGAGAAAGACTCCCGGAAGTGCGCAGCTCACCGCTACGACGACAGCCAGAAGCTGGATCTCGATGTCGGCTACCGTCACCGTCCCTGCCCGGCCGCCGGTGGCGCGTCCGCTTCGAACTCCGCCCGGAACCCCTCCCGGGCACGCGCCGCTCCCGCCGTCGTGAGAGACCATTCGCCCGGTCGAGCTTCACGGGCCCAACCGTCCGCCTCAAGCCGCCGCAGACTTCGCTCCACACCACCATTGGTGCTATGCATCGCCTTAAGCACGGCGACGGGATGCGGGTGTCCGGTCCGTCCGGGGTGCTGACACGCAAGCGCGTAGAGGTCCGCGAGCACACCGTCCGCACGGACACGCCGCCGCGTTCGAGCATCGCGGACGAGGCGGGAGGCCAGACCCCGCTCCGGAGCAGCGAGCAGCGAGAAGACCACGGCGCCGGTCGCAATGAGTACGATTGTCGGCCCTGTCGGAATCCCGCTCGCGAACGAACTCAGGAGCGCACCGCCTGCGCCAGCGATGGCACCCAGGACGCCGGCCAGTCCCACCATGACGGAGAGTGAGTTCGTCCACTGCCGCGCCGCCGCCGCAGGCGCGACAATCAACGCGCTCATCAGCACCACGCCAACGGCCTGGAGCCCCAGGACGATGGCTGCAACGAGGAGTCCCGTCAGGAGCAGATCGAGCCGGGTAGCCGACAGGCCGATCGAGACCCCGAACTCCCTGTCGAACGTCAGGAGCTTGAACTCCTTCCAGAGGAGCGCGAGGACGAGAACCGCAGAAGCCCCAACCACCACGATCAGAGCCACGTCCCGTTCGAGAAGTGTTGCAGCCTGACCGAAGAGAAAGGTCTCGAGGCCCGCCTGGGCGGCGGTGGGCCGCCGCTGGGCGAGTGTGAGCACCACGAGTCCGAACCCGAAGAAGACCGAGAGCACGATACCGAGTGCAGCGTCCTCGGGGATCCGCGAATTCCTAACGATCCCCAGCACGAAGAGCGTCCCGAGCCAGCCCGCGAGCGCCGCTCCGAGGACGAGAACCGGCATCGCCCGGTTCCCCGTCAGGAGGAATGCCAAGCCGATCCCCGGAAGCGCCGCATGGGAAATTGCGTCCCCGAGCAGACTCTGTCGTCTGAGCAGCGCGAAACATCCCAGCGCTCCGGCCAGCGCTCCGAGTGCGGCCGACCCGATCGACACCGTGCGAATGGTATAGTCCGTGAGAACGAGACCGACGAACTCGCCCGGGCTCAAGGCTCCCCCTGCCCCGCCACCGCCTGCAGAAACGGGACCCGCCCCCCGTAGGTCGCCCGGAGATTCTCCTCGGTGAAAACATCCTCCACACTGCCGGATGCCACCTTCCGGACATTCAGCAGCACGACGTCGTCGAAGTACTCGGGGACGCTCTGAAGAGCATGGTGGACCGCGACCACCGTCCGACCCTGCGTCCTGATTTCCTTGAGGACATCCACGATCGCCCGTTCCGTGCGGGCATCGACGCCCTGGAAGGGCTCGTCCATCAGATACAGCCGGGCATTCTGGATCAGGGCCCGCGCAAGGAAGACCCGCTGCTGCTGACCGCCCGAGAGCTGGCTGATCTGCCGGTCCCGAAAGGCCTCGAGACCGACCTTCTCAAGGGCCTCGACGGCCGCTGCTCGCTCCCTGACACCGGGCCGGCGGACCCAGCCCAGCGCGCCGTAACTCCCCATCAGCACCACGTCGATCACTGAAGTCGGGAAATCCCAGTCAACCGAACCCCGCTGCGGCACGTAGGCCACGTCCCGCCTCGCCTCGCGGTACCTGCGGCCCAGCACCCGTACCCGCCCAGCAGCGAGCGGCACGAGCCCGATGATGGACTTGATGAGCGTCGTCTTCCCGGCGCCGTTCGGACCCACGACGGCGGTGAGGGCACCCGCACGCACGGTCAGGTCGATGTCCCAGAGGACCGGGTGCTGGCGGTAGGCGACAGTGAGATCGTCGATCTCGACGACGGCGGGCGCGCTCAACCGTCCTCCGCAAGCCCTCTCGGCCTGAGAAGCACCCCGACGATTGTGTCGACGTTGTGGCGCACCATGCCCGGATAGGTGCCCTCCCCGGTTCCCGGATCACCCATCGCGTCGGAGAAGAGCGTCCCGCCGATCTCGACATGCCTCCCGCGGGCGCGCACCGCCGCCTGTACCGCCTCGATCGTCCGGACGGGAATCGAGGATTCCACGAAGATCGCGGGCACCCCGGTCTCCAAGATGAGGCTGACGAGGCGGCCAACGTCGCCGGCTCCCGCCTCGGCGGCGGTGGAAAGTCCGAGCAGTCCCTCCACCCGGAAGCCGTAGGCCTTCCCGAAATAGTTGAAGGCGTCATGCGCTGTAACGAGAACGCGGTGCTCCTCGGGGACTTCCGCGACCCGTTCGCGGATCCACGAATCCAGCTGCTCGAGTTCGCGAGTCAGCACGTCGGCGTTCGTACGGTAGCCGGGGCCACCCGCCGGATCGACCTCCTCGAGCGTCCAGGCCACCGTACCCACCGCGTGAATCCAGAGCGATACATCAAACCAGACGTGCGGATCGAACTGCCCGGGAAACCCGGGCGGCGAGAGAAGCCGTCCGGACGGAATCCCCCCGGTGACCGCCTGCGTCCGCACCCGGCCATCCATCTCGCCGAGCACTTCGCCCATCGCAGCCTCGAGGTGAAGCCCGTTATAGAAAATCAGGTCGGCCATGGAGAGCGTGCGCACGTCCCCGGCGCTCGCCTTGTACAGGTGAGGGTCGATGCCCGGCCCCATGAGGCCCGTCACCCGCACCCGCTCACCCCCCACCCTTGCCACGATGTCGGTGATCATCCCGGTGGTGGTGACTACATCGAGGCGCCTCTCCTCGCCCGACCGGGCGGGAGCACACGCCAAGACACCCGTCAGCAGGGCCACAAGCGTGGGCAGTACCCTGAACGCGAGTCGAGTCATGGCATCTCGTAGGGATCTCGGTGCCGAGCCCAGGTTGCCCGGCACAACGGTAATTTAGGCAAGCCTAAAATTAAATTTAGGCTTGTCTAAATATCGACCGGGACGCAGATACGTCAAGACGTTACGAGCGCGCGGGAACCGCTGGGCCGCCGGGCCACCAACGCCCGGCGCCGGGACCGGCCCCGCCAGTCGACGGAGGGCGTAACGGCGCGCCAGGGGGCAGGCGGATCAAGTGTACCCGCGGCGGGCGACTCGATACCTTCCGTGCGGAATGAAACGCCAGTGCAGCTATCCGACGTCGGCCCTGGAAGACCGGCTTGAGGGCGCCACACTCGAGTTCCAGGTTCCGCTCGCGCCGCTCACCACATTCCTCATCGGCGGGCCGGCGGACCTCTTCGTGCGTGCGCTGACGGCGGAGCAGCTCGCGGCCGCGGTGTCGGCGGCTCGAGAGCTGGGAATCCCGTACTTCCTCCTCGGACGGGGCGCCAACATTCTCGTTTCCGACGCGGGATTCCGGGGCCTCGTCGTGCAGAGCGCCGTCGACGGGATCCGGTTCCTCGATCCGGTTCGCGTCGAGGCTGGCGCCGGCGTGCACACCTTCCGCGATCTCATCGAAGCCACAGTGTCGCGCGGGCTCGGGGGATTGCACCATTACGTCGGGATCCCGAGCACCGTCGGCGGTGCCCTCTGGCAGAATCTCCACTTCCTCTCGCCGTCCCGCGCGCGGACCGTGTTCATCGAGGAGGTTGTCGAATCCGCGTGCCTCCTCACGGAGGAGGGCACGCTGGCGACGGTCGGAGTGGAGTACTTCGAGTTCGGTTACGACGAATCCGTCCTCCACCGCCGTGACGACACCGTGCTCACGGCGACCTTCCGGCTCGAACCAGCTCCCGAAGCGGAGCTCCGGCGGGTCATGCGGGAAAACCTGGCGTGGCGCGACGATCGCCACCCCGACCTCTCCCTATACCCATGCGTGGGATCGGTCTTCCGGAAGGTGGAGGGCATCGGCGCGGGGCGCCTGATCGACGAGTGCGGCCTGAAGGGCTACGTGAAGGGCCGCGCGGGTATCTTTCACAAGCACGCGAACATCATCGTCAACTTCGGCGGTGCGAGCGCCCGCGAGGTCTGCCACCTGATCGAACTGGCCGCAGCAACGGTCCGGCGCGAGACAGGATACGAACTCGTACCCGAGATCACCTTTGTGGGAGACTTCGGTTAGGGGATTTTCCCGGGGGAGCGCGGGGGCGGCCCCTATCCGCCAGCGTCCTGCTCCCCTGAAGGCGCGAGGGTCTCCACACGCGCCGCGGCCGCCACCACCCCGGCCGCGAGCGCGGCACTGAAACCCATCCGCTCCATCTCGTTCAGACCGGCGATCGTGCACCCGGCAGGCGTCGTGACCTGGTCGATCTCCACCTCGGGATGTTCCTGGTTCGCGAGGAGGAGATCGCCGGCGCCTTTGGCGACCTGCGCCGCCATCCGTGTCGCCTGGTCGGCATGGAAGCCGATCTCGACGCCGCCCTGCACGGCGCCCCGGATCGCCCGGAGGAAGAAGGCGACGCCCGAGGCGCAGAGCGCAACCGCCGCGTTCATCTGGCCTTCGCCGATCCGGACCGTCTCGCCCATCCCCCTGAAGAGCGTCTCCACCTCGGCCACCGCCGCCTCGGATTCCGGGTCAGATGCGAGGCACGTCATGGAGTTCAGGGTCTGGATGCCGAGGTTCGGCATCGCCCGCACGATCGGGACTCCCGGGCCCGTAAACCGGCGGAGACGCTCGAGCGGCACGCCGGCAACGGTCGACACGACGGTGTGCCGTTCCAGATCGAGCGCGGGCCCGAGCTCGGCGAACAGGGCCCCGACGTCAGCCGGTTGCACGCTCACAACCAGTATCTTTGCTGCGCCGGCGGCCGCCGCGTTGTCGCGCCCGGTCGGGTGGCCGCGGTCCGCGAACCTCGCCAAGGTAGCCGGCTCGAGCGAGGTGAGATGGACCTCCTCCGGCTCGCGGAACCCGGACCGCACGATCCCGCGCGCGATCGCCGAGCCGAGGTTCCCGGCCCCGAGCACGGCGACCGGCCAGGCAGTGCTCCTGACACCGTCCTTCATCTTGTTGCCAGCCTTCGGCCGGATTCGCCGCCGATCGAGGAGCGGGAGCGCCGGCGTGCGGGTGAATCTCGTGCTCCGAACACGCCGCCCTGCCCAAGAGGCGGCATCCGGCGTTGTCCGGGGCCCTGCGGACTCAACTACCCACGAGCCGTTGATGGGTCCCGCACGCGGCAGGGGATGCAGCGGTACCGGAACGGGACCTCCGGGCCGCACGCGCCGCCGAGCCCCGCGTCCGCACCGAAAGCCGAGTGATCAGCTAACGTCCGGGCAGCGTCTCCGACCGCCGATCCCGGCCAATGCCCGATCCGGTCGGCGCCACCACGGCTCCGCGGGACCCGCGGGGGACAACGCCTCGGGATCCGGGCCGACCAGTCAGCCGAAATGACCGGGAGTCGCTTCCGGCGGATCTTCTCCCAATGGCACGGCAGGCTGCGGACGCCGGAACTTCCGGCCCCGCCCGGCCCCGGTCATTGACCGGCTGAACGCCCCCCGCCGGCAGGTTCCAGCCGAACGATCGGAGTGAGGCCGCCGCCACGCCGGTCATCGATCGCGACGTAGATCAGGTCGTCCGGACCCTGGGTGATGGCCCGGATCCGGCCGAAGCCGAGCATCAGCGGGGGCCGCTCAAGCTCGCCCACATAGACGTCCTCACCCTCGCCGATGAGTGGCATCCGTGCGATCTGGGGGTGGGCCAGTCCACCCATGAAGATACTGTTCCGCCACTCGGAAAAGCGCTCGCCGGTGTAGACCATCAGACCAGAGGGAGCGATCGACGGGGTGAAGTGCTGGAGCGGCTCCTCCATCCCAAGCACCTCTCTCGTCGAAACGAGGCGCTCGCCGCCGTACTGCGACCCGTACCCGGCGACAGGCCATCCGTAGTTCCGCCCCCGGAGCACGAGGTTCAGCTCATCCCCGCCCTGCGGCCCGTGCTCGCTCATATAGATGTCCCCGGTCTCGGGGTGGATCGCGAGACCCTGCGGACTGCGGTGTCCGTAGCTCCAGATCTCGGGCAGGGCATCGCTGTGCCCAACGAACGGATTGTCAGCGGGTACGCGGCCGTCGTCATGCAGGCGCACGATGGTGCCTTGATGGTTCGTCAGGTCCTGTGACGGGTGCAGGTAGGCGGTTTCCATCGCGGGCGATGCGCCCCGGTCCCCGATCGTGACAAAGAGGTAGCCGTCCGCATCAAAGGCAAGCCGCGATCCGAAGTGCGCCCCGCCACCACCCCAGGCAACGGCCTCGAATATCTCCTCGACGCCGGTGAGCTCCCCGCCATCCAGCCGCCCGCGCACCACGGCCGTCGTGGCCTCGCTTCCGTCCGCGCTCGGCTTGGAGAAGCTCAGGTAGATGAGCCCGTTCGAATCGAAGTCCGGGTGCAGGACGACGTCGAGAAGACCCCCCTGCCCCTGGAACCAGACTTCGGGCGTCCCGCCGACCGGATCGGGATCGAGGACCCCGTTGCGGACGGTCCGGAGCCGCCCGGGTCGCTCCGTCACCAGCATCACGTCCCCGGGGAGGAAGGCGATCGACCACGGGTCCTGGAGGCCGTCGACGACCGTCACAACGTTGTACGGCCCGCTCTCGGACTGGTAGGTCGTCGTCTGGGCCGAGGCGGGAAGGGCGAGTGCCAGCCCGAGAACGACCGCACTCCCCATGCCAGCTGAACGGATGGCTTGCATCTGAACCTCCTCATCGGACGCGATCCGAAAATTGTAAGGCGCGCGCTCTCAACCCCACCGGGGACGGCTGCACCTAGCAACACCGGGGTTATCCTCGCCAACCTGCCCGCGCATGACAAGTCGCCTCCGGCCGCCCGCTCGCCGCGCGGCCGGACGTCCCAGCAGGCGCTCCGGGCCGGGCCGAAGGCGAACAGCCGGACCCGCGGAGGCCTACGCCCCGGGCAGGTCCTCGACGAGGTCGATCATCCGCCGCAGGTGTTCGGCGGTCGGCAGCCGGCCCCGGCCTCCGCCGAGGTTGTCGACCATGTGCTCGGCGTCCCCGGTCCCGGGCACGGCCACGGTGACCGCAGGGTGTGCGACCACGAATTTCAGCATGAACTGAGCCCACGTCGACGCGTCGAACTCGGAAGCCCATTCCGGGAGGTGCCGGTCCCCGATCCTCGCCCACATCCGGCTCCGCCCGAACGGGAGGTAGACCATGACCGCGACCCCCTGGTCGAGCGCGGCCGGGAATACGGCCTCCTCGGCCAGCCGGTTGTCGATCGCATAGTCAACGCCGATGAAATCGATGGGGTAGTCCTCCATGACCCGCACGAGTTCAGGGTACTGTCGCTCACTCGTTGTGGTGATGCCGATATAGCGGATCCGTCCGGATGCCTTGTATTCCTGGAGGACGCCGAGCTGCGTCGGCGGATCGCCCATGTTGTGGACCTGGTTGAGGTCGATCACGGGAATCCTGAGCCGCTCGAAGGACCGGTCGATCTGCCTGCGCACGTCGGCGGGATCCACTGAACCACCCCCGCGCCCCGCCACGTTGACTTTTGTCGCCCAGAAGATGTCCTCCTGGAACCTGTCTTCCTCCGCCCACCTGCCCGCGTACTCCTCGGACCCACCGCCGCCGTAGCCGGCCGCGGTATCGAACACCCGGCCGGCACCTTCCGCCCCGTTTGCCAGGGCCCGGAGAACGGCGCGGTGCCCCGCAAGCTCCTCCTGCCCTGCCCGGGTCGAGATCCACCGGCCGCCCAGGCCGATCACGGGAATCCGTTCACCACTCGAAGGGATCGGCTTCAGGATCATGTCCTGAACCCCGGTTCCCGGATTTCCCCCACACAATCCACCCGCGTCGTCGAACCGCCACCCCGCCACGGTCAGTGCCGCGCCTGCGCCCACAGCAGTTCGAAGCCACTCCCTCCTCGATATCATCCTCACCCTCCTTGGCTCGTGCATGAGCTGGCCGGTAATGGACTGTTGCCGTGCGGCGGCTCGCGGACCAATCTCCACCGCCGGGGGAGCTCGTGGGGATCCTGCGGGCCTTGGCGCGAAATACCACAACGCGGGCCTGCGGGAGCGGAACGATGCCTCCGTAGTATACCGCCGCGCCGGAGGCCGTGCGAGACGCCCCGTTGCGTGGGACGCACCCACGGTTCGCAGCCCCGGGACGCCGGCGCACCGGAGAGTAGCGGCCACGCGACGCCGCCGAAGCTGCCGGTGCCGCGAGGAAAGACGCGGGAGCTGCGAAGTCACCGCAGCTGCGGCCCGGACGACACTGCGCGAACCGTGTCCGGTCAGTCGACCGGTCGCGCACGGCCGGCAGGGTGAGAGTTGCCGCTTCGCCGGCTCGAGCCTCCTCCGACACATCGGCGGGCGGATCCCGCAGGTCGCCCGTTCCTTCCCGACTCCGTGCTCGGGAGGCCGGGGCCGACCCGACTGCTTTTTCCTGGATGGACGACGCGAACCAATGGCCGATCTTTCGACAAAGGCCCCCAAGGCCGTCAACAGGCCGGGGCAGGTTCTCTTTGCGAGCCTCGTAGGCACGACGATCGAGTTCTTCGACTTCTACATATACGCCACCGCGGCGGTTCTCGTCTTCCCCGAACTCTTCTTCCCGGCAACCGACCCCGTTTCCGCCACGCTGGCTTCGCTCGCCACATTCGGGATCGCCTTCCTCGCGCGACCATTCGGTTCGGCACTCTTCGGACACTTCGGTGACCGCGCGGGTCGGAAGGTCACCCTCGTCGCGGCACTCCTCACGATGGGCCTGTCCACGGTCGCCATCGGGCTGCTCCCGACATACGCGACGATCGGCGTGGCGGCTCCCGCCCTCCTGGCCCTCTTCCGGTTCGGGCAGGGACTCGGACTCGGCGGTGAATGGGGAGGCGCCGTGCTCCTAGCGGTTGAGAATGCACCGCCGGAGAAGCGGGCGTGGTACGGGATGTTCCCACAGCTCGGCGCCCCCCTCGGGTTCTTCTTCTCGGGCAGCGTCTTTCTCGTGCTGTCGACTTGGCTGAGCGAGGACCAGTTCTTCGCCTACGGGTGGCGGATCCCGTTTCTCGCGAGCGCGGTGCTCGTCGTCGTCGGGCTGTACGTGCGGCTCATGATTACCGAGACACCGGTGTTTGCGCGCGCGATGGAACGGCAGGAGCGGGTGAAGATCCCGATATGGGTCGTATTCCGGCACCACACTAGGCGGCTCGTCACCGGTACCGCCGCTGCACTCGCGACCTTCGTACTCTTCTACCTGATGACGGTCTTCACGCTCTCCTGGGGAACCACCGCGCTCGGATTTAGCAGGAACGCCTTCCTCCTGATCCAGCTGTTCGGCATTCTCTTCTTCGCGGCGACGATTCCGTATGCCGCGCGACTTGCAGATCGCTGCGGCCGGCGCCGCACGCTCATCTGGTCGACAGTCGCCATTGCCCTGTTCGGTTTCGTCTACGCGCCGCTTCTGGAAGCCGGAGCCTGGGGCGCCGTTGCCGTCACGGCACTCGGACTTGCGCTCATGGGGTTCACGTACGGACCTCTCGGCACCGCCCTTTCGGAGCTTTTCCCGACCCGGATCCGCTATACCGGGAGCTCGTTCACCTTCAACCTAGCGGGGATTTTCGGCGCGTCGCTCGCGCCGTACGCCGCGACTTGGCTGGCACAGAACCATGGGCTGCGATTCGTGGGCTACTACCTGACGCTCGCGGCAGCCTTGACGCTCGCGGCCTGGATCGCGACCGAGGAGACGAAACACAAGGAGTTCGCCTGACATCCATCCGAGCGCCACCCGGATGGGGTGCCCACGAACGAAAGGCATCCAGCTCCGCCCTGCCAGACCGGGCACGGACCTCCGACACACCCTCAGTTGGCCCGGGTGGACTCGAACCACCACCGCCGGTTCCAAAGACCGGTGTCCTGCCATTAGACGACGGGCCATCGCCTCCGCGCGTCACCGGGCGCGCGCCGCGTTACCGACGGCGGGCCCCAAGACAAGATGGAACAGGAGCCGGGAAGACCCAACCCCCCCGTTGCGCCACTCACACGCCCCCGCGAAGGCGCCGTGCGGGTGCCGTCGGATCCGAAGCCCGGCGGGGATCTCGGATGCCGGATCCCGCGTGCGCGAACCGACCTCCGGGATGCCCGCGTGGTTCGACGCGGGGAATGCGCCGGCGACATCCGCCCGATCCCGGCGGGGGGATCCCGCCCCCGGTGGGCAGGGACTGTCTCAGCCGTGCGCCGGGTCCAGTGTCCGGGTACGGATGAGCCGCTGCACCGCACACACGCCGGCCAGCTCGCGTTCCGCTGCGGACGCCTCGGCCTCCGAGCCGAAGATACCGAAGAGGGCCGAACCGGTGCCGGACAGGAGGGCGGGGCGCGCGCCCGCGGCCGCGAGGGCGCCACGGATCTCCGCCAGGTCCGGCCGCAGGGGAAAGAGCACCGGCTCGAAGTCGTTCACCGCATCCGCCGCGACCCCACTCCAGCAGCCCGGGGGCGACCGGAAGGTGTACTCGCACGCGGCGCACCCAGCGGCGGCGCGCGCACGGGCCAGCCGGCCGTAGGCCCACGGGGTGGAGACCGGCTCCGCGGGGAGGCCCAAGACGACCTCACGCGGAGGAAGAGACTCGAGGGGAAGGATGCGCTCGCCCCGTCCCGTTCCGAGCGCCCGCGAGGCTCGAGATACGAAGAAGGGAACGTCCGACCCCAGCGTGGCACCGATTCGCATCAGCTCCGCGCCGGAGAAGGGATGTCCGCTGAGCCGACTCATTCCCCTGAGGACGGCAGCCGCGTCGGAAGAGCCGCCTCCGAGCCCTGCCCCGTGCGGCACATTCTTCCTGAGCGCGATCCGGACACCGAGCGGCCGGCGGCCCCGCGTAGAGAGCGCCCCATTGAACGCACGCGCCGCGCGAACGGCGAGATTCTCCTCGGGCGGGCCGAGCGCACCACGATGCACACCAGTGAGTTCGAGCTCGACCCCGTCGCCTTCGCGGGCCTCGATCTCGAGGCGGTCCGCAAGTTCGAGAAGCTGGAAGATGGTCGCGATCCGGTGGTAGCCCGACGTTTCCCTCCCAAACACGGCGAGTCGAAGATTCACCTTCGCGGGCGCGGCACCCGACCACTTCCGGAGGCTCACGGCCCGCCGACCGCCCGAACGTGGCGCCTGGCGGCAGCTGACTGCCCCGCCCTCCCGAGCTCCGGAAGCGAGAGGCCGATCCGTCCCGCGTACCAGAGGCCGAGGAAGGTCACCGGGAAGAATCCCCCCAAGTGATAACCGAAGGCGAACGCCAGGGTGGCCTCCTCGGCGACGCCGTACACCTCGTGCAGCCCGACGAGCGCGGCGGCATGGAACGTCCCGAAGTAGCCCGGCGCGGAGGGCACGGCCACGCCGAGTGCAATCACGCCCTGCACGAAGAGCGCCGCTGCGTATCCCCGGTCGATCCCGAAAGCTAGGAACGCAAGCCAGAAGGAGACCGCATTCCACGCCCAGATCGCAAGCGACCAACTGAGGGCCTGGCCGAAGAGCCGCAGATCCCGGAGTGCCCCGAGGCCTTGGAGAAAGAACTCGACGAGCTCGCGTAGGCGCCTCCCCCGGCCGCCGGGCACCAGACGCAGTCCCCGGTCGAGAATCCTGAGAGCCGGCGCAGGAAATATCACCGGGAGGAACAGGACGAGGACACCCGCGCCCCCGACGGCGAAGATCATGAGAAGAACCCCCACGAGGGGGCGGCCCCCGATCGTCGCGTTCGCGGGGAACCCGGGAAGGAGGACCGCGGCACCGAGCAGGAGCAGGATCGCAACACCGTCGAGGAAGCGCTCGGCCACAAGCGAGCCGAGCGTGCCGCTGATCGGTACAGGCTCGATCCTGGAGAGCGACCAGGCGCGGGCGAGCTCGCCCGCCCGCGCCGGCAGGAGGTTGTTCAGTGCGAACCCGATGCAGACCGCCGCGAAACGGCTCCCGATACCCGTCCCGGGACGGATGGGGTAGAGAATCACCCTCCAGCGGAGTGCTCGGGTCAGGAACCCGGAGGTCGCAACCGCGACCGCCGCCAGAAGGAGCCAACCGTTCGCATCCCTCAGCTCCACCAGAAGCCGTCCGGGCTCCACATCCCTGAGGACCCACCAGATCAGCAGGACGCTGATGGAAACCCCGAGAACCGCCCTCCAGCCACCCCGCACGGAATCAGTAGCCGATCGGCGGGATCCAGGTGCCGTGCTCACGCACACGCGACGGGGCGCGGTGGATAAGGCGCCGCATCTCCCGCACCGCGGCGGTCATCCCGGTCGTGAGGGCCCGCGACACGATCGAGTGTCCGATGTTCAGCTCCTCGATCAGCTCCAGAGCCGCCACCGGGGTCACATTCGCGTAGGTGAGCCCGTGGCCGGCGTGGACCGAGAGCCCCGCCTCCGCCGCCAGCTCCGCCGCACTCCGGATGCGCCTGAACTCCCGTGCCCTATCCCGATCGGCCGCGGCATTCGCGTACTCGCCCGTATGAAGCTCGATGGCCTCCGCGCCGAGCGCCTTCGAGGCCGCCACCGAGGCCTCGTCGGGATCGATGAAGAGCGAAACGCGGATGCCTGCGGCCACGAGCCGGGCGACGGCATCGCCGGTCGCCCTGCGAACCGCGGGCGCGCCCAGATTCAGTCCCCCCTCCGTCGTCAGCTCCTCGCGCCGCTCGGGGACGAGGGTGGCCTGCATCGGACGGACCTCTTCGGCGATCGACAGCACTTCATCGGCGGCCGCGAGCTCGAGGTTCATCCCGGTCCTCACCGTTCCGGCCAGCAGACGGATGTCCCGGTCCGAGATGTGGCGGCGGTCCTCGCGAAGATGCACGGTGATCCCGTCCGCGCCCCCCAGCTCGGCGGAGAAGGCAGCATGCACGGGATCGGGTTCGTTCGTGCCTCGCGCCTCGCGCACGGTCGCGACGTGGTCGACATTCACATAGAGTCTCATGCGCCCTCCCGGTGACCGGTCATGCGGACGAGCGGCTCCCCCCTGAGCCGGCCTACGAGCGGCGCGGGCAGACGGGCCGTCAGACGAATGCGTGCGCCGTTGTCCTGCTGCTCCAGCACCTCGCCCTCCCTGTGCACACGGGCGAGAAGCGCACCCTCGCCGGGCGGGATCTCCAGGGTTACGCGGGGGCGGCTGGCCCGGACGCGGGCGCGAAGCGCGTCCCTCAGGGGCTCGAGCCCGGCAGGCTGTATCGCGGATCCGAAAACACACGGGGACTCGCCAAGCGCGTTTATCCGGCTCCGGACAACCGCCTCCTCCCGGTGTGTGATCCGGTCGACCTTGTTGAAGAGGAGCAGCTGCGGACGCCCGGCAAGGTCGAGGCCTGACAGCACCTCGTCGACGACGCCCTGCTGCTCCTCCCATTCCGGATGCGAGACGTCCACGACGTGCACGAGGAGATCCGCTTCGCGCGCCTCTTCCAGCGTGGAGCGGAAGGATGCCACGAGGTGGTGCGGAAGCTTCCGGATGAACCCGACCGTATCGGTGACGAGTGCGTTGTAGCCGCCGCCCAGCCCGACATTGCGTGTTGCCGGGTCAAGTGTCGCGAAGAGCCGGTCCTCCACCCGGAGTTCGTCCCCGGAGAGTGCGCGAAGCACCGACGACTTGCCGGCGTTCGTGTATCCGACGAGCGCCGCCCGGTACTGTCCGCGCCGCCCCCGGCGCTGAGTCTGCCGCGCCTCGGCCACTCGGGCGAGCTTTTTTCTGAGTTCGGCGATGCGCTGGCCGACGAGACGGCGGTCCGTCTCGATCTGCGTTTCGCCAGGGCCCCGGAGGCCGATTCCGCCCCGGATGCGCGAGAGGTGGGTCCACATCCGGGCGAGGCGGGGCAGCAGGTACTCGAGCTGCGCGAGTTCGACCTGGATCTTCGCCTCGCGCGTCCGGGCCCGCGATGCGAAGATGTCGAGGATCAGCTCGGAGCGGTCCATCACGCGCACGCCGAGCGCGGTCTCGAGGTTCTTCGCCTGTCCGGGCTTGAGCTCCTCGTCGAAGATGACGAGCTCTGCCTCCGCCGCCTCCACGAGGCGCGCCAGCTCGCGGACTTTCCCTGCTCCGATATAGGTGTGCCGGTTCGGGGACTCAAGCCGCTGCACCAGCGTGCCGGCGATCTCGCCCCCGGCCGTCAGCGTCAGCTGACGGAGTTCATCCATGTGCTCGTCGACGACCCGCGCCTCGACGCCACGGCGCGGCGCGCCAACGAGGATGGTCCGCTCGACCGGTGTCCGATTCTCCAGCAGCTGCGTCGGGATCTTAGTCGCCCCCGTACTGGTGTCCGCCCATGACCCGCCCCGCGACGGGCGCCAGACCGGCCCGTCGGTCCGGGTGCCCTACCCCGTTCCCTCCGGTTCGTGTCGGGACCCGGACGCGTTCGGCGCATCCCCGGATGCAGCCGCCGGCCCGGCCTTCCCCCGCCGGCGCTCCCACCACGCGATCCGCTCGGCGATCCTCGCCTCGAAGCCCATCGACCCCGGCCGGTAGAACTGGGTCCCGAGAAGCGCGTCCGGAAGATAGTGCTGCACGGCAAGGCCGCCCGACTCCTCGGGGTCGTAGCGGTAACCCCGGCCGTAGCCCCAGGCCTTCATCTCCGGGGTGGGCGCATTCCGGATGTGCAGCGGGACGGGCTCCGAGCCCGTGTCTTCCGCCGCCTTGAGCGCCTCCTGCCACGCCCGGTACAGGCGGTTCGACTTCGGCGCCGTCGCGAGGAAGACCGCCGCCTCGGCGAGTGCCAAGTCTCCTTCAGGCGAGCCAAGGAAGTCGTATGCACGCCATGCGGTCACGGCGATGCGGATCGCCAGCGGGTCGGCGAGACCGATGTCCTCGACGGCCATCCGGACGAGCCGCCGGGCCAGATACGCCGGGTCCTCCCCGCCGCGCATCATCCGGGCAAGCCAGTAGAGCGCCCCTTGGGGATCGCTCCCCCGGACCGCCTTGTGGAGCGCAGAGATGAGGTTGTAGTGCTCCTCCCCCGATTTGTCGTAGAGTGCGAACCGGTGTTGGAGTGCCTCGCGCGCCGTCCCCGCATCGATCCTCCCCCCGGGCCCGGCAAGATCGGCCGCCACTTCGAGCGCGCCGAGTGCGCGGCGGGCGTCCCCGTCGGCACCGGCCGCAAGGATGTCGACCGCCGCTTCGTCCCAGTCGAGCCCCCTCCTGCCCACCCCGCGCTCCCCGTCCCCGAGCGCGCCGAGAAGGATCTCCCGGAGATCGGCCGCGGAGAGCGGCTCGAGGATGAAGACCGGCGCCCGGGAGAGAAGCGGCCGGTTCACTTCGAAGGACGGATTCTCGGTCGTGGCCCCGATCAGGACGATCGTGCCGTCCTCGACATGCGGCAGGAACGCGTCCTGCTGGCTCTTGTTGAAACGGTGGATCTCGTCGCAGAAGAGGATCGTCCGGCGCCCGGTCGCGGCCAGCCGTTCGCGCGCCTCCGCAATGACGCCGCGCACGCGGGCAACGCCCTCCGTTACGGCTGAGAACGAGACAAATGCTGCGTCAGCCCGGTCCGCGAGCAGTCGGGCGAGTGTGGTCTTCCCGCTTCCCGGCGGCCCCCAGAAGATGCAGCTGGAGAGCGCTCCGCCCTCGAGCATTCGCCCGAGCGCCCGGTCGGGTCCGAGGAGGTGTGACTGGCCTCGGACCTCCGCCAGGTTCCGCGGTCTCATGCGGGCCGCAAGCGGGCGGTGTGAGTCGCCGGACACATTCCCGAAGAGATCCATGCTCCCGTTCATCCGCCGGCACCGCCGTGCCGCGGGTTGCGCTCCCGCGCCGTGATCCAGAGGCGGGCCTCGCGCTCAAGTGCCGCGGGCTCGTTGAGCGCCGGGTCACCGAGGGTCCTGTCAAGGAGGTGGCGGAGGAGGTCGCCGAATGCCGGCCCCGGCGCGAGCCCCAGCCTGATGAGATCGCGCCCGGAGAATGCAAGCTCGCCGACGGTGAGCGGAACGCCGGAACGCGCGATCGACCGAAGACGCCGGATGAGTGCCGCGAGTTCGGGAGCCGGAGGCCACCCCCACCCCGACGTCCCGGCGGGATCCCCGTGCAACGCGGAGGCGCGTGCCGCGGCGATCCAGAGCCGGCAGAGGTCGGGGAGAGCGTCGCGTCCCGTCCGGGCGAGCCAGCGCCGGAGCTCCCCGGCGGTTGCCCCTCCGGCGGGCGGGCGGAGAATCCATGCGCTCCGGTGCGCCGTCCGGCGCACCATCGCATTCGAGGCACGCAACCGTTCGAGCAGTGCCGTGGACCGGCGCGCCGTTCGCTCCGCGGGGTCTGGCGCGCCCGCCTCCCCGCCATCCGGTCCCTCCGGCTCCCCGACGGCCTGGAGGAGCGCCGCCCAGCGACGGCGCGTCTGACCCGGCGGGCGCACCGGGAGGAGGTCAACCGCGCGGAGAGAGTGCGAGTACCAGTCTCCCCGCGCCGCCCGCGAGAGCCCGACGAGCGCGGCGAGTTCGGGATAGAGGACCCTGAGCACTCCGGCGGCCGCATAGAGGCCGAGCGCCCCAGACGGGAAGGCGTCGTCCCTGAGAATCCGCTCCATCTCCTCGCGGATCCGCTCCGGCGAGAGATGCCGGGTCTGTTCCACGGCTCCCGTCAGCGCCCGCCACGTCCCCTCCTCGATCCTGAAGCGGAACCGGCCCGCGAACCGAAGCGCTCTCAGGATCCTCAGGTAGTCTTCCCGGAACCGTGCGACCGGATCCCCGACCGTCCTGAGAATGCCGCGCTCGAGATCGGCCCTCCCCTCGAACGGGTCGCGGAGCCGCCCGTCGAGCGGGTGCCACGCAACGGCGTTGATCGTGAAGTCGCGCCGCGCGAGATCCTCGTCGAGCGAATCGGAGAAGGCGACGACCGCATGGCGGCCGGTCGTCTCGACATCCCTCCGGAAGGTTGTGACCTCGTAGAGCGTTCCTCCGCTGTCGAGGACGCCAACAGTCCCGTGGGCCACCCCCACGGGGACCGTTCGGCGAAAGAGCGCCTGCACGTCGGCCGGGGTGGCCCGCGTGGTGAGGTCCCAATCCCCGGACGCCTTGCCGCGGAACCTGTCGCGGACCGCGCCCCCGACAGTCCAGGTCTCGAACCCTGCTTCCTCCAGGGTCCGGGCGATCCACCGGACCGCGGGCGGGACGGCGAGGGCCACCTTCACCGAGCAGGGGCCGCCGCGGGGCGGTCCGTACAGGGGAGCTCCCGATCCCACTCGACGGGGGGCACCGGGAGCGGATCCTCCCCCCGGCAGATCCTCCCCGGGTTCGTGGCGGTCAGAAGCATCCAGACGTCTTCCGCCCCGCGCAGTCGGAACGCCGCGCGGGCGGCCCCGATGTAGAGCCTGAGATGGGGCCGGCAGTGGAAATCGGTGGCGAGGCAGTCTACCCACCCCCGGGAGAGAAGGCGCGCGGCGTTCGCGCGCGCCCGGCGACCGTAGCGGCCAGCCAGGGACCCGTAGTTCACTTGGAGGAACGCACCCTCCTCCCGCCATGCTCCGGGCAGCCCCGGACGGCCGCGGTAGCCCCGATAGCGCTCCGGATGCGCGACGAGCGGCCGCACGCCCTGCGAGCCGAGCGAGCGGAGTATTGAGAGGGTCCCGGAGGAGGGGACCCGCAGATATGGCCACTCCACGAGAACGGCGTCGGAGCGGTCCAGCCGTATCCTCGCATCGGAGAGGTCGGGGTCCGCCACATCCAGGCTGACCTCGTGCCCCCGAAGGAAGCGGATCCCGGGAAAGGCGTCCCGCACCTCGCGCCGGCCATCTCCGTAAGCGTCGTCCACACGGCCGAGGAAGTCTTCGAGCCAGCCCCGGCTCCGGGTCATGCTCCCGTCGAGGTGCGGGGTCGTGACGATGGTCCGGACACCGCGCTCCACCATCCGGCCGACCCCGTCCCGGACGGCCTTGAGCGACCTCGCTCCGTCGTCGACGCGTGGTACGAGGTGGGAGTGCAGGTCGAAGATGGGGGATGCGGCCACAGGGAGGGTCAACGCTATCCCGGGGTGCCCCCGGCGGCGAGCCTCCCGATCAATTCCCTCATGCGGGCCGCGGGCTCGTCAGCCGCGAGGTGGCGGTCGACCGCCCCGGTCATGAGCGCGTCCGCCGCGAGGAGCGCGAACGCGGTTTCCCGCGATCGACCCCGCCGTGCGACCGCATCGGCGAGGGCGCGGAACGCACCGTCAGCCAGCGCATCCGCCCCGGTACCGCGATCGACCCCGCCGTACCGGTCCATCCAGTCACGGAGTTCCGCGGGCACACCCGAAGCGCGCGATCTCTCCCGGTTCACGTCGACCCGCCCTCCAGAACCCGGCTGAGCACGGCCTCGCCGCCCAGGAGTGCCGCCTCAAGCCGGTTCGGATCCCCAATTCCGCCCTGCGCCATGTGTGGCCGGCCCCCACCCCGGCCCCCGGCCAGGGCCGCGATCTCGCGCACCATGCTCCCGGCCGAAACACCGATCCGGATCAGATCGTCCGTAACGAAAACGAAGAGGGTGATTCGCCCGTCCGGCGTTTCGCTGGCGAGCGCGAGGAGCGCGGCGGATTCCCGTCCGCGGAACGCGTCCCCGTACGCCCTGGCGTCACGGGCATCCTTGACCCTGAGCCGAAGCGCACGGTACGTGACGCGTCCGCCATCGGGAGAGGGAAGTTCGGCCTGGTGGACGGGCGTACCCGTTCCGCCCCCGCCGCGGCGGAGCTCGGCGAGGAGCTCCTCAAGCTCCGCACGTTCACCGAGGAGTTCCTCGATCCGGCGGCTGACCCGCTCCCGGGGCACCTTCACGAGCGCCGAGATACGCTCAAGTTCCCGCTCCGCCCGGCGAAGATGCGCGAAGGCAGCTGGTCCGGTCAGCGCTTCGACTCTCCGCACCCCGGCGGCGACCCCGGCTTCGCGCACGATTACGAAGAGGCCGGCCTCGCCCGTATGCCGGAGGTGGGTGCCCCCGCAGAGCTCAATGCTGACTCCCGGGATTTCCACGATCCTGACCTCGGCCCCGTACTTCTCCCCGAAGAGGGCCATTGCACCCCGCTCGAGCGCATCCTCCCTCGTCGAGATCTCCCAGCGAACCGGATGATCCGCCCAGATGCCCCCGTTCACCTCTCTCTCCACCGCCCGGATCTCGTCCTTCGTGAGAGGCTGCGGATGGGAGAAGTCGAAGCGGAGGCGTTCGGGACCGACGAGGGAGCCGCGCTGCGTGACATGGTCGCCCAAGATCTGTCGGAGTGCGGTGTGGAGGAGGTGCGTGGCCGTGTGGTTCCGTTCGGTGTCGTGCCGAACCGCGGGGGTGACCTCGGCTGTCACCCGAATCCCGGCACCGGATGCGCGGCCCGGGTCTAGCAACGGAAACTCGCCCTCAGGCCGTCCGGCAACGGCCGTCCGGCCAGCCACCCGGCCGACCTCATCCACCCGGAGCATCCATCCCTCCCCCATCACCCGGCCGGTGTCGGAGACCTGTCCGCCCGCCTCGGCGTAGAACGGGTTCTCCGCGAGGAGGAGGCCCACGCGATCGGTGTCCCCCGTCAGGGCGACGACCCGCGTTTTAGCGCTGGTCGCCTCCCACCCGACCCACTCCTGCTCACGCAGGGGATCGAGAATTGTCCACATGTCGAGATCGGGCACGAGCACGGACGCGTCCACTGCCCCCTTGCGGTCCGCCCGGCTCTGGGCACGCTGCCCCTCGAGCGCGGCGCGAAAGCCTTCTCGGTCCACCTCGTATCCCCGCTCACGCGCCATGACCTGCGTCAGGTCGAGGGGGAAGCCGTAGGTGTCGTAAAGGCGGAACGCCTCGGCGCCGTCGATCACGCCGGGCCCGGCCGGCCGGCCGTCTCCCGCGCCTGCGACGGCGTCCACCCGCGCCTGGGAAAGCGCGGGCGCGATCCGGTCGAAGCGCTCCATGCCGGCCTCGATCGTCAGCATGAACCGCTCTTCCTCGGAACGGGTCGTTCTTAGGATGGACTCCCCCCGCTCCGTGAGTTCCGGATAGGTACCGGACATGCACCGGATGACCTCGTCAACCACCTCGACGAGCGCCGGCTCCCGCAGGCCGAGAAGCCAAGCGTGGCGTACCGCGCGCCGGAGGATCCGGCGGAGCACATAGCCCCGGCCCTCGCTCGACGGGAATACCCCGTCGGCAAGGAGGAAGGCCACGGCGCGCGCGTGATCCGCCAGCACCCGGTAGCTAACGCTCTCCGGGTCTCCCGCATCGTAGCCACGGCCCACGACGTGGCCGACCCGATCAAGGAGCGGCAGGAAGAGATCGGTGTGATAGTTGGAGGCCACGCCCTGAAGCACCGCGGCTATCCGCTCGAGCCCGAGCCCCGTGTCGATCGAGGGAGAAGGGAGGGGTCGCGCGACCCCGGCGGCGTCCCGGTCAAACTGCATGAAGACGAGGTTCCAGAGCTCGACGATCTCGCCCGCGTCGCCAAGCGCGCAGAACGCCTCCGTGGTCAGGACGCTCCGGTCCCCATCCGCCCGCCGGTCGTAGTGCAGCTCCGAGCACGGTCCACACGGCCCCGTGTCGGCCATCTGCCAGAAGTTGTCCTCGTCGCCGAGCCGGAAGATCCGGGCGGGATCCAGCCCGGCCACCTCCTGCCAGAGCCCGTGGGCCTCGTCGTCTGTATGGTGCACCGTCGCGAAGATGCGGTTTGGCTCGAGGCCAAATTCACCGGTCAGCAGCTCCCACGCGTACCCGATCGCCTCACGCTTGAAGTAGTCCCCGAACGAGAAGTTACCGAGCATCTCGAAGAACGTGTGGTGGCGCGCCGTGACGCCGACTTCCTCGAGATCGTTGTGCTTGCCGCCGGCACGCACACACTTCTGCGCCGTGACCGCCCTGGGCCGGGCAGTCTCCTCGACCCCTTGGAACACCCCCTTGAACTGGACCATACCGGCATTCGTGAAGAGAAGGGTCGGATCGTCGGACGGGACGAGCGACGAACTCGCGACAGGCTCGTGCCCCCGCACCGCAAAGAACTCCACAAACCCCTGCCTGATCGAGGAAGCTGTCATGGGGGATCGCATCACCGCCGAGGGACCAGATCCCCCCGCAGGGTATTCTACATCCCGGCAGGGGAGGGATTTCGGGAAGTCTGCCGGTATGCCGGGGGGGGGGGGGAGTATAACGCGGCTGGCGCGGCGACTTCAAGCAAGCGCGGACGCGCGCATCCGCACCCAGTCACCCCCCTCAGGACGCGGCACGCTTCCGGCGGTCAGCATGCGGCAGCGAGGGCGGCCTCAGCTCGCCGGGATCGGAGCCCCGGCGACGGCATCCACTGTGAGACCGAGCAGCTTCCGGAGCCGCTCCTCGACCTCCTCGGTCACGTCCGGGTTCTCGGTGAGGAACCGGCGGGCGTTCTCCTTCCCCTGCCCGAGCCGGAGATCCCCGTACGAGTACCAAGCGCCCGACTTCCTGAGGACACCCTTCTCCGCGCCGAGATCGATCAGGAGGCCCGAGTGCGAGACGCCCTCGTCGTACATGATGTCGAACTCGGCCTGCTTGAAGGGCGGCGAGCACTTGTTCTTGACCACTTTCACGCGTGTCCGGTTGCCGACGATATCCGCTCCGTCCTTAACGGCACCGATCCGGCGAATATCCAGCCTGACCGAGGCGTAGAATTTGAGCGCCCGCCCCCCGGACGTGGTCTCGGGGTTACCGAACATGACACCGACCTTCTCGCGGATCTGGTTCGTGAAGATGACAGAGGTCTGTGAGCGGTTGACGGCTCCGGTGAGCTTGCGAAGCGCCTGGCTCATCAGCCTGGCCTGGAGCCCCACGTGCGTGTCACCCATCTCGCCCTCGATCTCGGCACGCGGCACCAGCGCCGCGACGGAGTCGATCACCACAACGTCGACCGCGTTCGAGCGGATCAGCATCTCGGCAATCTCGAGCGCCTGCTCACCCGTATCGGGCTGGGACACGAGTAGCCCGTCCACATCTACGCCCAGCTTGCGGGCATACTGGACGTCGAGGGCATGCTCGGCATCGATGAAGGCCGCGATCCCGTCCGCCTTCTGGGCGTTGGCGATCACGTGGAGACAGAGCGTCGTCTTGCCAGAGGACTCCGGCCCGAAGATCTCGACGATCCGGCCCCGCGGGATCCCTCCGATCCCGATCGCCGCATCCAGGTTGAGCGCGCCCGTGGGGATCGCATCGAGCTCGACGCGAGCACCCTCGACCCCGAGTCGCATGATCGCACCCTTACCGTACGCGCGCTCGATCTGGGTCAGCGCCGTCGCCAGATCCTTCTTGCGCTGCTCCCGCTTCCTCTCGCCGTTCAACTCCGCCGCTGCCCGTCGCATGTCGTGTCTCCCGTATGACGTGCCAATGCCCGTCTGTATAGCCCTTCCGCCCGGCTCCGCGCCACTCCCGGACCAGAGAGACCTCCGAGGCGCAGGGAAACGGGCCGTTCATCTGGTTCCGACCGGAATATACCGGTACCGAAGATAACGCGAAAGGATCCGGTTTCCCACGCCGCATCCTATTCTGTGGGGGAAACGTCGAAACGCCTCCGGCCCGTACCCACCGAGGCGGCGCCCCCGGGCGCAGGTAGGCGGGCGCCTGGGATCGGGTTCGGTGTTGCCGGCGCTATTCGGGAGGACTGGAGGCGCGGAGGCCCATGCCGACGAAGGAATTCGACCTAATCGCGATCGGGGGCGGTACGGCGGGACTCGTCTCCGCCTCCGGGGGCGCCTATCTCGGCGCACGGGTGGCGCTGGTCGAGAAGCACAGGCTGGGCGGCGACTGTCTCTGGACGGGGTGCGTCCCATCGAAGGCACTCCTTGCCGCGGCCCGGAGCGCGGAGGAGGCCAGAAGGGGAGAGCGGCTTGGCCTGCCTCTTCTCACGGTTACCCCGCACTTTGGCGACGTGATCACCCGGGTCCGGCGTGCCCGCGCGCTCGTGGCCAAGCACGACGAACCGGACCGGATCCGGGCACGCGGGATCGATGTCTGCTTCGGACTGGCGCGCTTCACCGGACCGGGGACGGTCGACGTGGAGGGCGTCGGGACGCTCCACTCGAAGAGAATCGTCCTCGCGACCGGCGCCCGCCCGGCGATTCCCCCGATTCCAGGTCTCGGGGAGGCGGGGTACCTGACCCATGAGACAGCGTTCGACCAAGACACGCTTCCGGCATCCATCGTGATCCTGGGGGCCGGCCCCATCGGCCTCGAGTTCGCTCAGGCCTACCGGCGCCTCGGGGCGGAGGTGACGGTGATCGAGCGCCTTGGGGAGGCGTTGCCGCTCGACGACCCGGAGGCGGCGGGCGTCGTTCGCCGGATGCTTGAGGTGGAGGGGGTGCGGTTCTCCTTTGGCACTATGGCCTCGGCGGTCGAGAAAGAGGAGGGGAGCGTCCGTGTGCTCGCCGCTGACGGGCGGGAGTTCCGCGCGGAATCGATCTTCGTGGCGACGGGCAGACGTCCCAACATCAGGGGGCTCGAGCTCGCGCGGGGAGACGTCGACGTCACCCGGGGTGCAGTCCGGGTGGATGCGCGCCTCCGGACGACAGCCCGGGGCGTCTGGGCCGCCGGAGACGTGACGGGAGGGCCCCAGTTCACGCATGCGGCGGACGCGATGGCGAAGACCGTCGTCCGCAACGCCCTACTTCCCCTCTCTTCGAAATCCGACCTCTCGAATGTTCCGCGGGTCACGTACACCGACCCGGAAATCGCCCACGTGGGCCTCTCCCACACGGAGGCTGCGGCCCGGGACGCACAGGTCTACCGCTACGAGTTCGGGGACCTCGACCGGGCGATCGCCGATGGCGCCACGGCGGGGTTCACCAAGATCTCGGCAGACCAGCGCGGACGGATCCTCGGCGCGACGGTCGTGGCGCGAAGCGCCGGAGAGCTCCTCGTGCCAGTGGTGTTGGCAAGGCGCCACGGCCTTCGCCTGGCTGACATCTCGGCAACGATATTCCCCTACCCGACAATGGCCGAGGGACTCAAGCGCACGGCGGATGCCTACCAGCGCGGACGGCTTGCGGGAACGGCCGGGAAGGTGCTTCGGGGAGTGGTCCGGTGGCTGAAGTAACCGGGGCCGGAGCTCGGCTGCGTCTCGGAGTCCTCGTGCTCCTGATCGTCGCGGGCGTTCTCCTCCTCAGGCTCACGCCCGCGGGCGAACTCCTCTCGCGTGAGGGGATCTTCAGCGTGATCTCCTACCTGCGCTCTTCCTCCTGGGCGCCCGTCCTCTTCGTCGCGATCTACGCTGCGGCCGTGGCGCTCGCCATCCCGGGAACGATCCTCACGCTGACCGGCGGGGCAGTGTTCGGGTTCTGGGGTGGCGTGCTCCTGAACTCGGTTGGGGCGAACATCGGCGCGAATCTCGCCTTCGCACTTTCGCGGAGTCTGGGAAGGAGCGGGATCCGGGGGCTCCTCAGGGGCGAAAACCTCCAGCGTCACATGCGCCGCCTCGACGCGGTTGCCGGGCGTCACGGCTTCCGGGGGCTCCTCGTGCTTCGACTGATCCCGGCCGTCCCCTTCAATGTCCTCAACTTCGGTTCAGGGCTCACGGCGATGAGGTGGAAGGCATACGCGGGCGCCACAGCTCTCGGGATCATCCCGGGGACGGCCGTCTACACGCTCTTCGCGGACGCGCTCCTGCAGGGCTCCCAGGAGGCTTCCCGGACGGCGTTCGGACGCGTGCTTCTGGCGGGTGTGCTCCTAGCTGCCCTCACGCTGATCCCGGCCATCCTGAAGAAGCGCGGGATCTCGCTGCCCGGAAGCGCGGGGGCACTGGTCCTCCTCGCGATCCTCCCCCGGACGGCGGAGACCGCGTCATCCGCCTTTTCCGGGGTGCCGGAGCCCGCCGCCGTGTGTGGAGCTCCGCTCGCGGAAGAGGAGCGCACGACTGGGTCACCGGGAGAGGCGCTACTGGGGGATCGGCGGGACATCCGACTCCGTTGATTTCCAAGGGATGCGAGGCCGCCCCCCCCGAGCTCGGGGTCGTGATCCCGACGCTCGACGAGGAGGAGACGCTCCCGCGCCTGCTCGAGGATCTCGACGCCCTCGCGGTTCCCGTGGAGGTCATCGTCGCCGACGGCGGCTCCCGGGACCGGACGCTGGAGGCGGCCCGGAAGCGCGGTGCGCGGACGGTCCGCACGAGTGCGGGCCGGGGCCGCCAGATGAACGCCGGCGCGAGAACGCTCGCTTCGCCCTGGATCCTCTTCCTCCACGCGGACTCCCGCATGCCGAGCGAGACGCGGGACGCGCTCCTCGGCTGGCTCCGCTCACCCGCCTCCGCCGAAGCAGCGCACTTCACGTTCCGGCTCGACAGGGACGGACTCGGGTGGAGCCTGATCGAGCGCGGACAGCGAATCCGGGAGCGGCTCACCGGGCTCACCTACGGAGACCAGGGACTCCTCATCTCCCGCACGCGATACGAGGCCGTGGGCGGCTTCCCGGAAATCCCGGTCATGGAGGACGTCGAGGTGGTCCGGCGGTTGCGCCGGGACGGAGGCCTCGACCGGATCGGTGCCCCCCTCATCACGAGCGCGAGGCGCTACGAGAGCGAGGGACCCGTTCGTGCCTGCCTTCGGAATCTCGGGCTCATTCTCCTCTACTGCCTCTCCATGCGGCCCGACCGGCTCGCCCGCTGGTATCGGCCCAGATGTGGATAGCCCGGACTGCTCCCCACGGCACACGTCGGGAGGCACAGTATCGACGCCACAGAGGGTCGAACGGCTCGCGAACGTGCTGGTCCCGCCGCATCCCGAGCCGGGAGGCTCGACGCGCGCCGTCTGCGCCTGCACACCGAGACCGACATGGCGGCCACGCGGGTCGCGACGGATCACGAGACGGCTTGGGAACGCAACGTCCAAGATGTCCATGAGCAGAATCTCAGCTGCGATGTGATCAGCCCCGATCCGCGCCCGGTGAGCTGCGGTTGATCGGGGTCAAGGGGCTCGCCGTGCCCGGCGGAAACATCCTTCTTCCGCGAACGAGCGCTGCGTGGCCGACGACCGCCCCGATTGCTACCGGAGGTAGGTCGTGACGAATGGCGGGGACCACCGGGATTCACAGGAACCGATCAGAATCCCGCCCGGTTCCCGCGGGAGCGCGTCGGGCGTAGCGCGAGCACTTCCGGAGTGCTGGAAACAACGACATGGCGGGCTTACGCTGTATCGTCATCGCTCCTCCTGTCCTGAAGCGGCCATGTTGTTGGACGAGAACGATAAGGAGACGTCCCCGGGCCGGTGCTCTTACCCGCGGCGAGAGATGCAGGCCCGCCGGGCTGCCGAGAAACCCCGGTGTGTCGTATTCGTCTTCGTCAAGGCACCCGTTCCCGGCCGCGTCAAGACCCGCTTGGCCTCAGCGCTGGGCAACATCGGGGCGGCCCGCCTCTACCGGGCGCTCGCCCGCCGGATCGTCCAGCGGGTGGGAACGGGGGAGTATCGCACGGTCGTCTACTTCGACCCTCCCGGGGCCGAGAAAGACATCCGGGAATGGCTGGGAGCGGAATGGGAGTACCGGCCGCAGCCCGGGGGCAACCTAGGCGAGCGGCTCCGCCGGGCCTTCGCAGTCGGCTTCCGGGAGGCTGACTGCGTCGCGGTCGTCGGGACCGACATCCCGGAGCTGGACGCGCGGGTGGTCGTCCGCGCATTCGATCTGGTGTCTGGACCCGGGAGTGCCGATGTGGTCTTCGGCCCTGCCCTCGACGGAGGATATTACCTGTTAGCGCTCGACCGGCCAGCACCCGGACTCTTCGAGGGGATCGCCTGGAGCACCGGGACGGTCCTCGCGGAGAGCATCCGGAGGGCGGAGGATCTCGGTCTCAATGTCAGGCTTCTCGATCCTCTTGCCGACATCGATCGCGAGGAGGATCTCACCGGTGAGCTATCAGCCGAGCTTCTCCTCGACTCGCCGGACCCGTCGCAGGATAGCGACGATCCAAGCGAACAGGATAACCCAAGCGAGCGCATAGGCGATGAAGACGTGCCAGAAATGGCGCATTTCGAGCCGGGTCGCCTCGGGCATCTGGGCGACGAGGCCGCCCGGCGCCAACCAGATGAGCGCGGTGACGGCCAGTCCGGCCAGGAGCCGCACACATCCGGTCGGCCGCAAGAGCGCCTGCCCTCCTGAAACTAGCTTCAGCACGTCCATATTCTCCTTGGATCGACGGGACCGCACGTGCGGCGTCAGCCCCCCTCCAGTACTAGGTTGTCCACCTTCGACTCGAACCGCCCCGCCGTGTACCGAAGGAGGATCAGTGACGCCAGCAGGATCGTCCAGGCCAGGAGAGCCATCATCAGGGTGATCAGCATATCGGGCGGGAGGGCGGGGCCGTCCTGGCGTGCGACTACCGGCTCCGGGTGTAGAGAGCGGAACCAGAGTACGCTCACATGGATGAGCGGGATGTTCACTGCGGCCACCAACCCGATCACCGCGGCATACATCTTCCCCTTCTCGGGGTTGTCCGTCGCGTTACGGACGAGGAGGTAGCCGATGTAGATGAAGAAGGCGAGGAGACTCAGCGTAAGCCGGGGCTCCCAAGTCCACCACGTCCCCCACGCCAGTCGGGCCCACAGCGGCCCGCTGGTGAGTCCGATCGCAAAGAAGACGATCCCCCCCTCGGCCGCGGCTCGGCCCACCTCGTCGAGCCGGTCGTCACGGAGCCAGAGATACATCGCGCTACAAAGCGCCACGACGATGAAGGCGAGGAGACCGCTCCACATCCCGGCAACATGGATGTAGAAGATGCGCTGGCTGATCCCGAGGGTAGCCTCAGTTGAGACCCAGAAGAAGACCATCCAGTGAAATACGAGGGTCAGCGCGACGCCGAGGATACCGAGCGCGAGCGCGCTCCAGCGAATCGAGCTGAGCGTCATTATTCCTCCACGATGTAACGGAAGAGCGCCATCCCGCACGCGAGGGCGAGGAGCGAAAACGCCGCCAAGAGCCTCAAACTGCCATAAACCGTTGTGGCAGGAAAGCCCGCAAGGAGCGTCGATGTCGCGGACGCGCCGAAGACCACCAGGGGGACGAGGAGGGGGAAGAGGAGCACCGGAAGGAGCGTCTCGCCCATCCGGGTGCCAGCCGTGATTCCGCTGAAGAGCGTGCCCAGCGAGACGAACCCGACTGTGCCGAGACCGAGAACGGCCGCGACCGGCAGGCCGTTGGGGATGAAGTTGACCTGGAAGAAGAGCGCGACGGCGAAGAGCGCGATCACCTCCACGGCTGCTAGAAGGACGCAGTTGGCCACCACCTTCCCGAGAAAGAGCGCGTCCCTCCGGACCGGGGCCACGAGCAGACCCTGCATCGCCCCGTCTTCCTTCTCGAGCTCGAATGTGCGGCCAAGCCCGAGGAGCCCGCCGAGCACGATGATCATCCAGATGAGCGCCGAGGCCAGGTCCTGCGGGCTCACGACCGTCCAGTCCACCGCATAGTTGAAGAGGAGGGCGCTCAGGACGACGAAGGCGGTCATCGACGCGAAGCGCTCGCGGGTGCGGAACTCGACCCGCAGGTCCTTGGCTGCGAGTGCCCGGACTTCCGCGAGGTAGCTTCTCACCGGACGCCGACCGCGCCTTCCCGCTCCGTGTCCTGGCGGAGCGAGGATCCGGCCGGCCCGCCGCCATCCGACCCGGAGGACGGACCGGTGGGACGCTCCACGGCATCCCGGTAGAAGCGCTCCTCATCACCCGCGGGGATCTCGGACGGATCGCCAAGAAATGCGAATCGGCCGTGGTGCTGGATCGCCACCCGGTCGGAGAGGGCGAGGCCCTCGGAGAGGTTGTGGGTCACTAGGATCACCGTCCGCCGACCATCCTTCAGCCGGGCTAGGACATCTCTCAGGAGCGCGGACGCGTGTATGTCGAGTCCGGTGAACGGCTCGTCGAGGAAGATGAGCGCCGGGTCGTGAAGCAGCGTTCGCGCCAGCGCGAGCCGCTGGCGCATCCCCCGGGAGTATTCCCGGACCCACCGATCCGCCGCCGCTTCGAGCCCCACCCCGGCGAGACTCGCCTCGATCCGCTCGGCGAGGTCGGCAAGACCGTAGATCCGGCCGAAAAAGGTCAGGTTCTCCCGGGCCGTGAGTGCGCCGTAAAGCCAGGTGCGGTGGGAGAGAACCCCGATCTCCCGCCGCCACTCCGTCGCCCCGGCGTCGCGGAGCTCTCCCCGGAACCGGATCTCGCCCGCCTGTGGCCGGAGCGATCCGCCGAGGAGGCCGAGCAGCGTGCTCTTGCCCGCCCCGTTCGGACCGAGCACGGTGAGCAGCTTGCCCTCGTCGAGGGAGAAGGAAATCCCGTCGACGGCCCGGATCGGGCCGAAAGTGCGGACGAGGCCCCGGGCCTCGAGGAGCGGCTCCACGCCTCAGCCACTCCCGACAGACCCGCGAACGGCCCGATCTGCGGGCGACCCCGGAACCGGGAGCCTCGAGCCGCAGTCCCCGCAGTAGCGGCTGCCCTTCGGATTCGGACTCCCGCACTGGGGACAGATGACACCAGCACGGATCGAGTCCCGCAGCGCGGCAATCTCCGCCTCGAGAGCGGCCCTTGCCCCCGGAGGCGGCTCTCCCTCCTCCCGCTCCGGGTCCGCGGGCTCCGCGTGGCGCGCCAGCCACTCGGCTTCCTCCTCGTCGATCGCCCTGAGCGCCTCGGCCGAGATCTCCTGCTTCAGACGCCCATAGTCCGCCGCGTCGAGCTTTCCGGCATGGAAGTCGTACTCGACATCCCTCAGCGCGAGAAGCGCCACATTCCGCCGGTGCTGCGCCTCGGTCAGTTCCTCCTCGTCCCACTCCATCTGGGCCTCAAGTCCAGAAACGATCGGGTAGAGGACGAAGACGACCATCGCCAGAGCGAGGATCACGCCCGGAACGAGAGCGCTCATCCCAGCGTCGCGGCAGCGTCCGATCGCGGGGTGGGGGCGGGGGTGGAGGTGTCCCGTCGCTGGCTCCCGGAGCCGAGCCGGCTTGTCCGGGTGGGGACGCCCGCGCCGGGCCAGAGTCCGATCAGCGCGCCGGCGGCGATCACGAGTCCGCCGTACCAGATCCAGGGGACGAGCGGATTGATCTGGAACTGGAAGGTGGCCCGCTGGAACTCCGGTTCATTGCTTCCCAGAAGCACTTCGTCGTCGACCGTGGCCAGGATCAGGTAGAGGTCCTCGACAAACGTCGAGCGGATCCCCACCTCGCTGATCGGCTGCGGTGGCGAGACGGCGAGGTTCAGCTGGCGCTGGGTCGTGATCGAGCCTGCGGGCACCCCATCCTTCTCGACCGAGAAGAGCGCGATCGCCTGCCGCATGCTCGGGACGAGCGTCGTCGAGAGCCCCTGGTAGGTGAGGACATACTCGTGTCCGAAGGGGGAGTCCACCGCGACGCTGTCGCCCGGTACCATGCTCTGGCGTACCTCGCGGTTGAAAGCGCTCCCGGCAAAGCCCATGAACATGACGACGACGCCCACGTGCACGATGTAGCCGCCCCAGCGGCGACGGTTTCGCCTGACGAGATGCACGAATGCGGTGAACGCGTTCTCCCGCTCGATCCGGGCCCGTGCCCGTGTCCCCTTCCAGAACTCGACGACGATGACCGTGAGCACGAATGCGCCGATCGAGAAGGTGAGAAGGGCGTAGGGGTGGCGCACTCCCGCAGAGAAGAGCACGGCCGCCGTGGAGACGAAGACCGCGACGGGCAGGAGGAAGTTCTTCTTCAGGTTCCGCGCGCTCGCCTTCCGCCACGCGATCACGGGACCGATCCCCATCAAGGCGAGGAGGATGAGGCCGATCGGGATGTTGACCTGATTGAAGAAGGGCGGTCCGACAGCCACCTTCGAGCCGGTGAGCCCTTCGGTCAGGAGGGGGAACATCGTGCCCCAGATCACCGCGAAGGCGGCACCGAGAAGAACGAGATTGTTCAGCAGGAAGGCAGATTCCCTCGAGAGGGCCGACTCGAACTGCCGCTCGCTCACGAGCACCGGGTAGCGCCAGACGATAAGGACGAGGCAGACGGCGCCCGTGATCCCCATGCACCCGAGGAAGATCCACGCGATCGTGAGGTTCTGGGCGAAGGAGTGGACGGACTCGATCAGCCCGGACCGGGTCAGGAAGGTCGCGAAGATCGTCATGAGAAAGGTCAGGAGCACGAGCCCCATGTTCCAGACCTTGAGCATCCCCCTGCTCTCCTGGATCATCACCGAGTGCAGGAAGGCGGTGGCCACGAGCCAGGGAAGCAGCGAGGCGTTCTCGACCGGATCCCAGAACCAGAACCCGCCCCAACCGAGCTCCTCGTACGCCCACCGCATCCCGAAGATGATGGCGAGGGTGAGGAAGAACCAGCTTGTGAGGATCCACTTGCGGGTCGCCTGGATCCAGCGAGCGTCCAGCCGTCCGACCATGAGCGCGCTGATCGCGAAGGCGAATGGCACGTTGAACGAGGTGAACCCGACGTACATCGTCGGCGGGTGGATCGTCATCCAGTAGTTCTGGAGCTGCGGATTCAGGCCCCGCCCGTCGGCGGGCGTGAAGCCGAGCTGCTCGAACGGCGGGGTGACGAAGAGGGAGATCGAGATGAAAAAGCCGATGAACGCCAAGAGAACCCCGTTCATGTACGGCATGAGGTCGCGGTTACGCGAACGGTTCATCCACACCGCGAGCGAGGAGAAAAGGCTCAGGTTCAGCCCCCAGAAGAGGAGCGAGCCCCGCTGGCCGGCCCAGAGTCCGGCGAACTTGAAGAACGGGTGGAGATTCGTGCTCGAGTAGTTGTACACGTACCAGTACTGGAACTGGTCGCGCATGAAGGCGGTGATGATCCCAATCGACGCGATCACGAAGAGGATCGAGATCGCGTATGTGCTGCGCTCGGCCGAGAGGACGAGGTCGCCCCGGTTCCAGCGCCCGCCCAGGAAGGCGAGCACGCAACCCCAAATTGATATGGGCAGGGCGATCCAGAGTGCGAACTCGCCCAGCGCGGGGATCACCCGATCAACCCCCCGTATCCGGCGCCGGCGCCGGCCTGCTGCGGCATCTCGGGCATCGCCTCATAGCGCGAGCCGCACTTCGTGAGCACCTCGGTGGCCTCGAAGACTCCATCGGGTCGGTAGCGTCCCTGCATCACGACCTCGACCTCGACCTCGCCCGAGTCGTCGAAGGTGTCCGGGAGCGGATGGCGGAATTCGACGGCCATCCGGACGGAGGTGTCGTCCGGATCCTCCACGACGAAGGTGTGCAGCAGCTCGTCGGTCGAGTTCGCGTAGCTTCCCGGAACCAGCATCCCGCTGACCTTGACCCCCTGGTCGCGCGTTTCGGGACTCAACTCGACGCGCGCGAGGAGCTCGGCGGGGGTCAGATAGTAGACCATCGTGTCGGAGATCCCCGTGTAAATCAGGTAGCTGACCACCGCAGCCACACCGACCAGACCAGCAAAGAACCTGCGATCTCTACGCATGGGACACTCCTCGGAAGGATCCGCGCGCCATCGGGTTCGAGCACGGGGAAAATACGGGGTCGCCGACCGCCGCTCAAGCCGACCCGGACGGGCCTTCGCCAGCGGGGACCGGCACCCCTGCGAAACGCCTCGCCGCACGGACGGCGCGCCGCCAGCCGGCGAGAAGCCCTGCCCTCTCGTTCTTCCCCATTCCGGGAAGAAAGGTCCGCCCTTCCCGCCGGCGCGCGAGGAAGTCTCCGGGGCGCCAGAGCCCGGCGCTGAGCCCCGCAAGCCCGGCCGCGCCGAGGACTGTCGTCTCGGCCGTCGCCGGCCGGCGCACCGGGATGCCGAGGACATCTGCCTGGAATCCCATGAGCCAGTCGTTGCCGGAAGCGCCGCCGTCGACACGCAGCTCCGTCGCCTCCCGTCCGCAGTCGAGCGCCATCGCCTCCAGGACCTCGACCGTGCCGTAGGCCATCGCCTCCAAAGCGGCCCGGGCGATGTGCGCCGGGGTCGTGCCGCGCGTCAGGCCGAGGATCGCACCCCGGACCTCCGGATCCCAGTGCGGCGCGCCGAGTCCGACGAAGGCAGGCACGAAGTAGACGCCCTCGTTCGTGGCAAGCGACCGGGCCATCGCCGCCGACTCCGCCGCCGAGCCGAGGAGGCCGAGCCTGTCGCGCAGCCATTGGAGCGCCGCGCCCGCGATGAAAATGGAGCCCTCGAGCGCGAAGGCCCGCCCGCCCGTCGGGCTGCAGGCGGCCGTCGAGAGGAGCCCGTGGCCCGACCGGGCTCTCTCGTTTCCGGTATGGAGGAGAAGGAACGCCCCCGTTCCGTAGGTATTCTTCGCGAGCCCGGCCTCCCAGCACCCCTGTCCGAAGAGCGCCGCCTGCTGGTCACCGGCGATCCCCGTGATCGGCGCCTCGATCCCGAGGAGGCCGCCGTCAGCGACGCCGAAGTCGCCGGCGCTCGGCCGGATCTCGGGGAGGAGAGCCGCCGGTACGCCGAAGAGCGCCAGCAGCTCCTCGTCCCAGGCACCCCGATCGAGGTCGCAGAGGAGAGTGCGCGACGCATTCGTGGGATCGGTCGCGTGTACGCGGCCACGGGTGAGCGCGTGTACGAGCCAAGTATCGATCGTTCCCGCAGCCAGGTCTCCGGACTCCGCCCGGCGGCGGAGGCCCGGACGGTTCTCGAAGAGCCAGGTGAGCTTCGTCGCCGAAAAGTAGGGATCGAGGACCAGACCGGTGCGCTCGCGGACCATCGGCTCGTGACCCGCCCCTTGCAGCCGCGAGCAGATCCCGCTGCTCCTGCGGTCCTGCCAGACGATCGCCCGATGCACGGCCTTCCCTGAGGCCCGGTCCCAGAGGACGACGGTCTCCCGCTGGTTCGTGATCCCGACACCCTCGACAGCCACCTCCGCGCCAGCGGCCGCGAGCGCCTCGCCCGCGACCCGGATGGTCACCTCCAGGATCTCGTCCGGATCATGCTCCACCCAGCCGGGCCGGGGGAAGTGCTGCGTGAATTCGCTGTAGCCGTGTCCGAGGATCCGGCCGTCCTCCGAGACGACGAGCGCCGTGCTGCCGGTGGTGCCCTGGTCGAGCGCGAGCACGGCACGCGTCGCCATCATTCCAGCCCCAGCGCCGCCCCGAAACGGTACGGGCGGCCCGCCTCTTCGAGGAGATCGAGGAGGAGAGGGACGGGAAGGCCCACGACGCCGCCGTAGTCCCCCTCGATCCGACGGACGAGGGCGGCACCGATCCCCTGGATCCCGTAGGCGCCCGCCTTGTCGTCCGGCTCCCCCGTACGTACATATGCGCTGGCTGTCTCGCGCCCGAAGGAGCGGAAGGTCACGGCCGTCGTCTCCGTACCCGCGAATACCGTCTCCTTCCGGAAGGAGCGCCCGGTGGCGGGCCGTATGAGCGAGAGCGCAGAGATGACGCGATGGGTGCGGCCCTGGAGGCGGAGTAGCATCCGGAGGGCATCGTCGGCGCTCTGCGGCTTGCCAAGAATCTCCCCGTCGACGGTAACGATCGTGTCCCCCGCCAGCACCCAGCGGCCAGGCCGGCGGTCCGCCACCTCCCGGGCCTTCTCCCGCGAAAGCCGGAGCGCATGCTCGAGCGGCGGCTCTCCGGGCCGGGCCACCTCCGGGCCGGAAGGGGGATCGACCTCGAAGGGGATCCGGAGGATCGCGAGGATCATGGCGCGGCGGGGCGATGCGGAGGCGAGGATCATCCCGGGCCCGCCGTTCCGGGTCCGGCCGCGGCTGTCCCGGGCGCCCGCTCGAGGATGAGGGTCACCGGCCCCTCGTTGACGAGCGCAACATCCATCATTGCGCCGAACTCGCCCTCCTCGACCAGAGTGTCCGAGCTCTCGCGCAGCGCGCCGACGAAGGCGTCGTAGAGCTTCTGCGCCGCGCCAGGGCGTGCCGCGCGCACGAAGGAGGGACGGCGGCCCTTCCGGGCATCCCCGTAGAGGGTGAACTGGCTCACGACCAGGATCTCGCCCCCGACCTCCCCGATCGAGCGGTTCATCTTCCCCGCATCGTCGGCGAATACGCGAAGCCGGAGGACCTTCTTCGCCATCCAGTCGAGCTCGGCCTCCCCGTCCCCGGCGGTGAAGGCGGCGAGAAGAAGAAGCCCGCTCCCGATCGAGGCCACCTCGCGGCCATCGACGCTCACCGACGCCTCCGACACGCGCTGGAGCACGACCCTCATTCGACGGTCACGGACTTGGCCAGGTTTCGGGGCTGGTCCACATCGCAGCCGCGCAGGACGGAGATGTGATATGCGAGCAGCTGAAGGGGCACCACCGTAAGGATCGGAAGGAGCACGGGGTGGGTTGTCGGCACCGGGATGAAGTGATCGACCTTGCCGGCGAGTTCGGCCGCGCCGTTGTTGACGACCGCCACGATCCGGCCCGACCTCGCCTTCACCTCCTCGATGTTCGACACGACCTTGTGGTAGACCGGGTCGCGGGGCGCAAGAAAGACGACGGGCATCTGCGCATCGATGAGCGCGATCGGGCCATGCTTCATCTCGGCCGCCGGATACCCCTCGGCGTGGATGTAGCTCACCTCCTTCAGCTTGAGCGCGCCCTCGAGGGCCACCGGGAACTGGACGCCCCGGCCCAGATAGAGAAAGTTCGGCGCGTCGCGGAGCTCTTTGGCGAGCTCGCGGATCGCATCATTCTGCCCGAGGATCTCCTCGACCTGCTCCGGCAGCGACCGGAGCGACCGGACGAGCTCGCGGCCCTTGACGAGCGGTAGGCTCCGGCACCGGGCGAGGTGCAGGGTGAACATCGCAAGCGCGGCGACCTGGCTTGTGAACGCCTTCGTCGACGCCACCCCGATCTCGGGGCCGGCGTGCAGGTACATCCCGAAGTCGGTCTCCCTCGCGATCGACGAGCCGACGACGTTGACGATGCCCATGAGCGGCGCGCCCCGGCGCTTCGCCTCGCGGATCGCAGCCAGAGTGTCGGCTGTCTCCCCCGACTGGCTGATCGCCACGACGAGCGTCTTCCTGTCCACAACAGGGTTCTTGTAGCGGAACTCGGAGGCGTACTCGACCTTCGTCGGGATCCGGGCGAGTTCCTCGAGCATGTACTCCCCGATGAGGGCAGCATGCCAGGAGGTGCCGCAGGCCGTGAGGATCACCCTTTCGACATCCTGGAGAACAGGCTCGGCGCCCGTGATGCCCCCGAGCCTCGCATCGCCCGACTCCCCGAGGAGCCGCCCCCGCATCACATCTTCCAGAGTCTTCGGCTGCTCGAAGATCTCCTTGAGCATGAAGTGCTCGTAGCCGCCCTTCCCCACGTCCCGCACATCCCAAGTCACCGTGTGAATGGGACGGTGAACGGAGCCGAGGTGAAGGTGGCGCGCCCGGTACCCGTCCGGCTGCACGACGACGTAGTCCCCATCGTCTAGGTAGACCACGTTGCGCGTATGCCCAATGACGGCCGAGGCGTCCGAAGCCACCATCAGCTCCCCGACCCCGACCCCGACAAGGAGGGGCGAACCGTGCCGCGCCACGACGATCTTCTCCGGATCGCGCGAGCTCACGACAGCGATCCCGTACGCTCCGATGATCCGCTCGAGGACAACTGCGACGGCGTCCTCGAGCGTGCCCTTTTCCGGCCAGGCGCGGTCGATCAGGTGCGCGATCACCTCCGTGTCGGTCTCGCTACGAAAGGCGACGCCCTCGGCCGCGAGATCGTGCCTCAGCTGGCGCGCATTCTCGATGATCCCGTTGTGGACGACCGCGATGGTGCCGTCCGTTGAGGTGTGGGGATGGGCATTCGCAGTGCTCGGCGCCCCGTGGGTCGCCCACCTGGTATGGCCGATGCCACATCGCCCACGAAGGGGGGTCTCGGCGAGCTTCGCCTCGAGCATCGCGAGCTTCCCCGGGGCCTTGACGGTTGTGAGTCGTCCTCCTTCGCCGAGGACGCTCAGCCCCGCCGAGTCGTAGCCCCGGTACTCGAGCCTCCGGAGACCCTCGATCAAGACCGGAGAGGCCTGATCAGATCCGACGTACCCGACGATGCCGCACATGCCCGCTCTCCCCGTCCACGCCGTTGGAAGCGCCGCTCAGCCCACCCCGACATCGATCGCTTCGTCTTCAGAACCTCGCGCGAATCCTGCGCCAACACTCAGGGTGTAACGTGAACACGAGGCAACTGAAGTGTTCGCGCATCCACTCTGCGGCTTCGTCGAAGCCGCAGATCTCCATCTCCTCCCCGAATTCAGTGCCGCGGCGGAATCCTAGCATCGACTTCCCACTCCAAGGCTACTCCTCCAACCTGCGCCGGCCGATCACGCGTTCGTCACTGCATCCGGCATGCGCATTGGCGTGCGCCGCGTGACAGATTTCGCCGAAGGCGTTCCCGGCTACCTACTGGCCCCTCCGCCAACCCAGATGGGTGCCGATGTCTCCGTTTCGTCGATCCAGAAAGGCACTGAAATAGCGGCCCCAGCTTCCCTGTCCCGAATTTTCGACTCGGAACCTGCCGGAATCGCTTGTGGAAGCATCCGGCAGTACCGGCTCGTGAGAGTCGAAGGTGAAACCACCCGGAACCTCCATCCAGCACCGTTCGTTGGCTACCTCTCCGTCCGACTTGCTATCCTCCACCGACGACAGCGGTGGAGATACCATGCCAAGAACGCTGCGCCAAGGAAACGCCGTCCTGGAAACGAGATCGCGATGGGTTTCGGGGCCGACTCCGGGACCATCGAAGCGGACCGCCGGGAGGTTCGACGCAGCCGGAGCCGCACCGATGTACCCGAAGATGCCGCGCATGCCCGCTCTCCCTTCCTCGCCTCCGGAGGCACCGCTCAGCCCGCCCCGACCTCTCCCATGATGTCGCAGGCGCGCGCCACGAGCTCCGCCGCGCGCCTGGCGCGCCTCGCTTCTCCGATCACCCGGATGACGGGCTCGGTGCCTGACGGCCGGACGTGCAGCCACTCGCCGCGGGAGGGCCAGTCCAGGCGAAGGCCGTCTGCCGCGTCTTCCTCCCCTCCAGGGAGCCCCGACGCGAGGGCGCGATAGCCCTCCGGCATACGCTCCATCGGGAACGCCAGCTTCTCCTTCACGATCGCATAATGCGGCCAGCGCCTGGCCGCCGCGCGGAGCCCGGCGTTCTCCCCGGCGAGGTATTCGAGGAGAAGCGCCGCAGCGAGCCCCCCGTCTCTAGTGAGGTGGAGCTCGGGAAGGATCACCCCCCCGTTTCCCTCGCCTCCTACGACGGCCCCGGCCTGCTCCATCCTGCGTGATACGTTCACTTCGCCGACCGGAACCCGGATCACCTGTCCCCCGAGCGCGACGGCCACATCCTCGACGACTCTCGACGTCGAGAGGTTCGTGACCACCGGCCCCTTCCGGCGACCGAGCACGAGAGCTGTCGAGAGGGCGAGCGTCAGGTCCTCGCCGAGCGCCTCCCCCTCCCCGTCCACGAGCGAGAGCCTATCCACATCGGGGTCCACGGCGAACCCAAGCTCGCTTCCCGACTCCCGTACGAGTCTCCCGAGTCCGCCCAGGTTCCCGGCCGCCGGCTCAGGGTCCCGGGGAAAGTGTCCGTCGGGCTCCGTGTCCATCACGCTCACCTCGCACCCGAGCGCCGCGAGGAGTCCGGGCATGATGACTCCGCCCGCCCCACGGACGCAGTCCAATGCAACGCGGAAGCGCCGGGTGCGGAGACGCTCCACGTCGAGGTAGGGGAGTTCGAGGATCCGCTGGACGTGGCGCCGGACCGCCTCCCCATCTTCCCGGACCGAGCCGAGCCCGTTCCATCCGGCCCTCTCCGCCTGCACCCGCGCGAGGAACCGCTGGAAGCGCTCCATCTCCGGAACGTCGAGGAAGCGCCCGCCGGGGCCGGCAAGCTTGAGAGCGTTCCATTCCGCAGGGTTGTGGCTGGCCGTGACGGCCACGGCTCCGGCCGCGCCGGCGTCCCGGGCCGCGAGGAGAATCGTCGGCGTAGGGGCGAGCCCAACGTCGACCACATCCGTCCCCGTGCTGACAAGCCCGGCGCGGGCCGCGTCCGAGAACATCCGCCCCGAGGGGCGCGAGTCCCGGCCGAGATAGACGGCTCCGTCGCGACCCTCGCGGCGGAGAAAGGCCCCGAAGGCCGCCGCGACCGAGGCGACCAGCTCCGGCGTGAGGCATGAGCCCACCCGGCCCCGGAAACCGGAGACGCCGACCATCAGCTCTCGTGGAAGAGAGACGGACATGTGCCTGCCCGGTCGCTGGCGGAGAAGGAGGTCCAGCCGGTACGGTCCGACCGGGTGGAGGACGAGCCGCTAGAAGCTTCACGGGAGCGCGGAGCGCTGTCAAACACATGTATTGTCCAACGACTCCCGGTCCTGAAGGGGGGCGGGGCGGGCGGTGCAGACTCGAATCGACCGCCGTGGCCACTTTGCGCAGGGGCTGACGCAGAAGGAAGTCCTTACGAGCCCGGGGCAAGACATTATGGATTGACCTGCCCTGCCTCGGGTATCGTCGTGGGTTACGCTCGA
>CAZHGS010000014.1:0-37911 GCA_964532325.1 uncultured Gemmatimonadaceae bacterium
AGCTGATCCGGATCGTACCGCCGGAACCTCGTTCCCATTGACCCTCCCACTCCCATCCCCAGTTCCTCCCGCATCGCCTCGCTACCCAAAAAGATAACCGGGGCCGGTTTCTGCGGCGCAGGCTCCTAGGCGAAGGAGGGGTGATGCGTGCGTTTCTACTGGTCTTGGCTCTCGTGCCAGGAGGTGCCTCTGCCCTCAGTGCCCAGACCGCGCGGGACTTCCTCGGCGCCTACGAGCTGATCCGAACCGAGTCGCTCACCGGCTCGGGAGAGTGGGAAGTCACGACGGACGCCTTCGGACCGGGCGCCCAGGGCATCATCATGTACGATGGCGTGGGATCGATGTCGGTCTACATCACGCGGCGTGGGAGCGCCGCCTCACGGGGCGACGTTGCCTACTTCGGACGCTACGAGGTCGATCCCGCCCGGGGAGTGGTGACCCACATACGCGAATTTGTGAGGAGTGGCGATGCGTCCGTGGATGCGGTACGCGGATTCGAGTTCGACGGAGATCTCCTCACCCTGACCGTCGAGCCCGCGCGCCAGCTGCGGATCGTGTGGCGGAAGCGCGAGTAGGCCCACTTTTCCGCCATGACAGAATCCGCCCGGTGATGTGGCCGGGGGCGGGGGTGGACCCGGCCGTTGATCCGGTTTCTGGCAGGCCTTCCGGCTACCAGAAGACGACGTATAGGCCCACCGTCAGCCCCACCACGACGGCGCCCGCCCACCTCGCTGACGGCGCGGGCTCCAGGCGCACGGCAGCGGACTGCGGCAGCAGGCGCGGTTCCGCCAGCGGGCGGACGCGTGTCCAGGTGACCAGCACGAGGCTGGCTAGGACGAACGCTCCCGCGGCAGCGTTCAGGTATGCCTGGGAGTCGAAATACGCATCCAGGACGAGTGTCAGAAGACCATAGGCGACCGGGGAGAGAAGGAGCGCGGCGGTCGCTGCCCGCGGCGGGGTCTTGGGAAGGACCATCCCCACGAGGAAGACGGCCAGGATCCCTGGCCAGATGAAGTTCCAGACCCGTTGCATGTACTCGTAGATCCCGCCGACTGAGGCCAGTTGGGGGGCCAGCAGGCATCCGATCACGACGAACACGCCGGTCGCGATCCTCCCGATGCGGATGGCCGTGCGGGGTTCGAGTTTCTTCTTCACGATATGCCGCGAATAGATGTCCAGCGTGAAGATCGTGGACGCTGAATTCAGCATCGAATCGAGGGAACTCATGACGGCTCCGAAGAGTGCGGCGAACATGACGCCGCGGAGACCGCTCGGCAGGAGTCTGGCGATGAGTTCCGGATATGCCTGGTCCCCGACGGGGATCTCGCTCGCGTAGAGCTGGTAGGCAGCGATCCCGGGCATCACGATGAGGAACGGGATCAGAAGCTTGAGAAACGCCGCGAAGAGCACGCCCTTCTGCCCTTCGGCCAGATCTCTCGCGGCCAGCGCTCGCTGGGAAATGAACTGGTTGAGTCCCCAGTAGGCGACGTTGGGGACCCAGATCCCCATGAGGTAGATTGTCCACGGAAGCGTGGGGTGGTCAGCCGGCAGGATCAGGTGGAGCCTCTCCTCGTTGGCGGAGAGAAACGCGCCGAACCCGCCCACGGCGTTCATGCTCAGGAAGAAGAGCACCGCCCCGCCTCCGAGGAGTGCCGCGCCCTGGAGCATGTCGGACCAGACGACCGCCTTCAGCCCGCCGTAGATCGTGTAGCCCCCCGCAAGCAGGCCGATCGTCCAGACGCCGGCCGCCAGGTCGAGCCCGAACACACTTGTCAGGGCGAGGCTCCCTGCGTAGAGGATGCCGGCCAGGCCCACGACGATGTAGACGGTCATCAGGTAGGCGGCCATGATCACGCGCGGAACCGGTCCGTAGCGGTATTCCAGGTATTCCGGGAGGGTGTAGATCCCGGCCCGGAGGAACCGGGGCAGGAGCACCAGCGCCACGAAGACGAGCGCGATCGCCGCAATCCACTCGAAACAGGCGATGGCCAGCCCGGTCTGGAACCCCTCGCCGGACATCCCGATGAAATGCTCGGAGGAGATGTTCGACGCGATGAGGGAGATGCCGATCAACCACCACGGGAGGTTGCGGCCAGCCAGGAAGTAGTCGGCGGTCGTCTCCTCCCTCCGGGATGCGTAGAGTGACACGCCCACCACGATCCCGAGGAAGGCGAGGAAGGCGAAGAGATCGACGCGGTCTAGCGCCATCCCGGTCCCGATCCGTGGGAGGCCGGTGCCGAGCCGGATCCGCGTGCCTCTGCCGCCGGCCCGCTGCCGCACCGTTCGCCGGGTGCCCGGTCGGCGGCGGGTCCCCAGGCCGCGGGCGGCGACATCGGCAGACCCCGGTCCGTCCGTGCCGCATGCGCCTTCAGGGCCATGCAGACTTCACGCTCCGCGAGGCCGCGCCGCTTCGTTTCTCTCGGCGCCCCCGAGGATCCCCGGTTCACCCTGGCATTCCCGTTCGCTCGGGAGACGGGCGACCGCAACCGGCTGGCGGCGATGTGGCGGAGGCCTGCGGCGGGGCAGGTGCGCACTCGATCGGCGTGCGCGCTTCGCGGCTGGGGACGGAGGCCGTCAGAAGGGCCGGCCACGGGGGATCATCCTGCATCGCACCCGATGGGTATGGTGTCCCGGGCAGGGGTCCCGGCGGCGGTCGACGGTCCGGCGGTGGCCCTGATCCCGGCAGGGTGCCGGCGCCCGCTCACGACGCCGCGCACGTACGTTCCCCTTCCCGACTGCCCGGGCCCTCCTGCGTGCCCTCCCCGGTGCGGTTGGCGCGATGCGCGATGCCGCCTGCTCAGAAGAGGTCGTACTTGACCCTGAGCATCGCGAACCGCCCGACCTCCGGCACACCGACGAAGGAGCGGTAGCGGGTGTCCAGGACGTTGTTCACTGAGAGCTGGAGGGTTGCCCGCGTGTTCGGCACCTGGTATCCCGCCGTCAGGTCCAGGAGTGTGGCCGCGTCGATGCAGTCCTCCTCCCCCGCGTTGCCCGTGAGGCAGCGCGTCCCGACGAAGACGGTGGACTGCGCGGGAAACGCTCCCGTATAGCGCCCGCGAACCGATGCGCTGAGTCCGGACGAGAGGTTCCGGTATGCAAGCCCGAGCGTTCCCTTCTGCTTCGGTGCGTTGAGGGCGATCGTCGGCCCGTCTGCGGTCTGGAAATAGTCCTTGTCGACCCACGAATACGTTCCGCTCACACTCCACTCGTCGCTGAGAAAGGCCTGCACGCCGAGATCCGCGCCCGTTACCTCGACGTCGCCCACATTCCGGTAACTGCCGATGAGGGCCGGGCCGTGTGAGCCGGTCTCCTCGGACGCCACCACCCCGAGAGGAAGCGAGCCGATCCCCGTTGCGAGTTCCCCGATGAGCGATGCGGCCGCGGCCTGCGCGGTGGCGGGATCCATCCCGACCGCCATCAGCTGCTGCGTGACCGCGGTTCCGACCGGTACGGCGAGGTAGCTGCCCACATCCTGGCCGTTCAGGAGGATGAGGGGCGTCTGGATGAGGAGCGGGCTCACGAAGTCATTCTTCTTCATCCGGTATACGTCGGCGGAGACCGAGACGCGGTTTCCGATGACGGCGGTCCACCCCAGCTCGAAGGACTCCGTGTAGGACTCGTGAAGCGGGGGCACGTCCGGCAGCCGCGCGCCGGCAGCCGGCGTCAGCGTCGACGTGACCGGATCCAGGAGGACGAGGCCGATGTCGCTGGCCGTCGGAGTGAGACTCCCGAGCAGGGCTGCCTGCTGTGCGTCGATCGCGCCCTGCGCCTGGAGGACCCCGACCGCGAGGGGCCAGAGGACGGAGGGGTCAGCGGGGAGGAGCTGTCCGGGACCTCCCATCACTGCGGGGGTGAAGGGCGAGCGCATCCCCCGGAGCGTGCCGTCCGCGTTCTGGAGTGACCATCCGTTCTTCCCGGTCCCGAAGGCGCGGGTGCTGTAGCCGAGTGAACCGAGGGGCGCGGGCGCGAACCCGCCCGAGATGTCGACGAAGAGGTTGAGGCTCGTCGGCGTCGAGAAGGCGCGGTTGTAGGTGAGCCGGAGACTCTGGTTCTCCCGCGGCTGGAAGACGAGGGCAGCGCGCGGCGACCAGACGTTGTCTGCAAGGTGCGAGTGCGCGTCGACGCGTCCGGCCAGGATGAGTCGCAGCCGCGGAGAGAGCGCTGTCTCCGACTGGAGGTAGACGCCCCACTCGTCCGTATTGTCATCGTCCTCGTTGATCCCGTAGATCTGTCCGAACGTCTCGGGCCGCGTGCGGAAGTAGTCGACCCCGAAGGTGAAGTCCTGCACGTCGTCGAATACCGAGATTCCCTGCTGTGCCTGGGCGACGAAGAGGGTGGAGGCGTCGGCGAGCGCGGTGCCGTCCCGAAGGAGATAGCTCGTCCCGCCCGAGTCGGTGGTGTTGTAGTAGGCCTGGGCGAAGAAGCGGTCGACGTTCAGCCGGGCCTGGAAGAACTCGTAGATCCACCCGTTCGACTGGGCTGCTCCGAGCCCCGTCATCTCGATCCCGGAGCTCGATGTGCGCCCATATGTGCCGACGAGTGTTCCGGTCTCGCTGAAGCGCCAGTCTCCGCGCGCCTCCACGCTCCACCGCTCGATATCAAAGTCCCGGATCCCGACCCGGGAGCACGCGGCCTGCGCGCTCGCGGGATCGAGCCCCCTCGAGGTGCGGTCAGCCTGGCAGAACTCCGGCCTCGCCTGCGCGGCCATACGCGCCGCGTTCTCGGTCGGATCCACATATTCCCAGTCCTCGCCCGTCAGGTACTGCCCCGAGATTTTGACTCCCAGGTTCTCGCTGACGAGGAAGGCCGACCGGTAGGAGCCCTGCAGGACCGACTGCTCGCCTCCGCCGAGGGTGACGCTCGTGCCCTGGCTCGTCAGGGGCGACTTTGTGAGGACATGGACGACCCCGTTGGCGGTGTTCGGTCCGTAGAGCGCGGATCCGGGCCCGAGAACGACCTCGATCCGGTCGATGTCTTCCTCATTGGCCGGGATGAAGTGCGGAAGGTTCACGCGGAGCGCGGGCACGCCGGCCAGGCGGTGGTCCGACAGCATGTGCAGCGCTCCCGAGAAGAGGTTGTTGAAGCCGCGGACGACCACATTCGTTGACTGCAGACCGGTCGTGATCACGTCCACGCCCGGGGCGGAGCGGAGATGGTCGGAGAGTGTGGGGGTGGGGCGCTCGGCGATCTCGGTCGAGCTGATGAGGTGCGTTGTGGCCGGTGCCTCGGTTGCCTTCTCCGGCGCGGCGCGCGAAGCCGACACCACCACCTCGTCGAGAGCGAGCACGGTCGAGGTGATGACGATGGGATACGTCGTGGTCTCCCCGGCGGCCACGCTCACATTCTCGAAGCGTGTCCCGACGTAGCCGAGCAGCCGCACGACCAGGTCGTAGGTTCCGGCCGGGAGCTCTGCCTCGTACCGGCCGTCCGCACCCGAGATCGCTCCCCGCGACTCGCCGCCGCCGAGGATCTGGATCTGCGCCTGCGCGACGGGCGCGCCGGTCTCGGCGTCGGTGACCGTTCCGCTGAGCGTCGCCTCCTGCGCGGCAGCGGGGAAGGCAAGGGAGAGGACGAGGAAGGTCCAGGCGGTGACGGCGAGTGTGCACTTGCCCACGAGAATCTCCAGATCTTCTTGGTTGCCGGATTCCGGGAAGCGGATGCGCCTGCCCGGGGCGATTCGCATGCGGGCGCCAATGTAGGGTGTGGCCGTGGAGCGGCGCCACAGGGGATCTTGTCCAATGAAGCGAGCGCCTGGCGGTGCGGTCCGCTTCCGATGGGAGAGGGTGAACTTGGAGGGAGGTATAGACAGGTCTCTGGAGGATGATCCCGGCGCTCCCGGCGGAATGGCATCCCTTTGTGGGATCGAGCCCCTGCGGCCCATCCGGAGAAAATATCCCAAGCTATTGTATGGTAAGTATATATACAGTCCAGTACGGCAGCCGCCTGAGATCGCCGCCAACGGCGGGTACCCCCGCGCGCAAGATTATAGTCTGAGGCTCCGGTGGCTGGATGCGCAGCCTGGCCGTGGGGCGCCCCACCGGGCGGGCGTAGCGCAGCGGATCCAGGGAAGAGGGTCCTCCTGCGGGGCGCGGGCGCATACCGGGGACGGACATGGCGGTGGGTGACATCGCCCTGCCGTTCATGACGAGGTCGCGCATCCGGGGCCGGCGCCCGTATCGACAGGAGTGACCGGACTTCGGTGCAGGTACTGCTGCCATGCCCCGCCCGGTGGAGCCGGTTCCGCAGTTGACCCCGAGATACGGGGCGAGAGACGACGACCTGTGCACAAGTCTGGAATCATGCGCTGCTGGAGCAACGAAGACCGTTTGTTCGTGGCCGAGGTGCAGGGGCTGCATCGCGCAGAGCGGTGACCAGGAGACCGCGTTGCGGGCCTCGGTTATGGGACACCCGGTCCGCGATGAAGGTGAGGGGGGGGCGGGAGTTGCGGCGGGGTGGCGCGATTCTGGTCAGGATATCGGCAGCCATGGCCGGCGCCGATCCGCCAACCGTCAAGTGCGGCACACGACGGGGCGCTCGCCGGGGAGCGGGAGTTGCGGCCGCAGCCCCCCCGCCGAACCGCCGGAGCCCTGAATTCGGACAATCCGCAACCGGGACGGAGCCCATCACGGATATGGGGATCGGTCCACGGCTCCGGGGGGCCGACCGGGACGGTGCCCGGGCCAGAGGTGGTTCCGGAGCGTGTCCGGCTCTCTGCACGGCGTGCAGGGATCGGCGTTTCCGCGAAGACCTCGATCGCGGGAGGGCAGCCCCGGGGTTGTCGGGGGGTAGGAAGGCGACCTGGCGTGCCGCGTCAGCCGCCGTAGGAGCGGCCGAGTCGGACCGGGGGACACGTCGGATCCCCGGAGTCGACCGAGGTGATGTCACGAAGCACGAGGGCACGGTCTCGAGCGCCGTCGGGAATCCGGCACGGGCGCCGCGGTCGGTGAGCCCGTGCCGGAGCCGGCCCGTCGCCTCCGGGGATGGGCATCGGCCGGTTGTCCGGGGCACGATGGTCTCTGCTTGCCACCGGAAGAAGCCCGGCCTTAAGGTCGGTACGGCATGGGCCGCGTCCGTCCCGGCCGCTCTGTCCCACTACCGTGTCCGCAGGAAGCGGGCGATCCGGAGCCTGATCCCAGTGCGCTACACCCTTCTTGGCCGGAGCGGCCTGCGGGTATCCGAACTCTGCCTCGGCGCGATGACCTTCGGCGGGGCTCCGGGGTGGGGCTCTCCCGAAGAGGTCTGCGGAAGGCAGCTCGACCTCTTTCTCGACCGGGGTGGCAACTTCATCGACACCGCGAACCGGTATACGGACGGTCGGAGCGAGGAGATCATCGGACGCCTCCTCAAGGGCCGGCGCGAGAGCGTGGTCCTCGCCACGAAGTACACGATGAGCATGCGGGCCGGAGATCCGAATGCCGGCGGGAACGCACGCAAGAACATGATGCAGTCGGTCAGGGCGAGCCTCGCCCGGCTCGGCACGGACTACATCGATCTGTACTGGGTCCATGCCTGGGACCTCATGACCCCGGTCGAAGAGGTCATGCGGGCACTCGACGACCTGGTGCGTTCCGGCGTGGTGCACTACGTCGGCATCTCCGACTTCCCGGCGTGGAAGGTGGCGGAGGCCAACACGCTGGCCGCGCTCCGGGGGTGGTCCCCCTTCGTCGGGCTCCAGATCGAGTACAACCTGGTGGAGCGCACGGTCGAGCGGGAGCTGATCCCGATGGCTCGCGGGCTCGGGATCGGGGTGATGCCGTGGTCGCCGCTCGCAGGCGGACTTCTGAGCGGCACGTACACGCGGGCGGACCTGGCGGCGAGCCGGGCACTGGCGCCCGGAGAGCGGCCGAGGGACCGCCGCGAGTTCGTCCGCGCCCGGCTCACGGAGAGGAAGGTCGCGATTGCCGCGGCGCTCGGCGAGGTGGCGGCGGAGCTCGGACGTCCGCCGGCACAGGTCGCCCTCCGGTGGGTGATGGACCGCCCGGGTGTGCAGAGCACGATTCTCGGAGCCCGGACTCTCGGGCAGCTCGAGGTCAATCTGGGGTGTCTCGACTTCGAGCTCGATGCCGCGGCGAGAGCGCGCCTCGACCGGGCGAGCGAGGTGGAACTCGGATTCCCGCACGAGATGATCCAGAGCCCGCGGATCAAGCTGCTCCTCCACGGGGGCGTCGAAGTGGAGTCCTCAGGGCCCTGAGGCCCCGGGGATCAGGGAGCTCCGGCGCCCGTCCCCCCGGTCTGCTCGAAGAGGAGCCAGCCGTCGGGGTCGATCCTGAGTTCCCGGGGGGCGCCCGGAAGGGGCATGACAGCCGTCCAGGATCGGCCGTCGACCCACTCCGACACCCGGTGGACCCCGCCTTCCATCACGAACTCGAACTCGACCGGCATCCGGAAGGTGGACCAGGTCTCGTCCTGGACCTGCGTCACCGTGACACGCGCCTGCCGCGCGTCCCCGTTCCACTCCCACCCGACGTCGAGGATCGGATAGCCGATGCCATAGATCCATTGGCGGAAGAACCAAGCGAGCGAATCCCCATGGCTCTCCTCCATCGCGAGCTGGAAGTCTTCGGTCACGACGCTCCCCCCCGCGTGGCGCTCGTAGTACCGCCGGATCCCGTCGAAGAACGCGCGCTCTCCGACAACGGGACGGAGCATGTGAAGAACAAGCGCGCCCTTCTCGTAGGAGTTCTCGTTCAGGTGCTGCAGGAGGTTGGTGACAGCGCCCGTCACGACCGGCCGACCGGTGACGTCCGAACGGAAGTACGCCTCCTTCATGGCCTCGATCCGCGAGCGGAACTCCGCATCGCTCCGGATCTGCGACCAGAAGAAGGGGCCGAAATAACTCGCAAACCCCTCCGAGAGCCAGAGATGCTCCCACGCGGCGGGACTCACCGAGTTGCCGAACCACTGGTGCACGATCTCGTGGGCGACCGTCCCCTCGATGTCCCGGCCGCCGGCGATCGCAGATTCCGAGTAGAAGATGGCCGAGGCGTTCTCCATCCCGCCGAAGAGGGTGGAGGACTGGACGTGGGCGAGTTTCTCGAAGGGGTAGGGGCCGAAGAGATCCGTATACACGTCGACCATCGCCGCGGCGCGGGCGAAAACGCTCCGGGCGTGCGCCGTATCCGGCGGGAAGACCCACGAGGTGACCTCGATGCAATCTTCTCCTCCTGCCGCCTGCGGAGAGCGGCCACACGCCGCCTCGCCGATCGGGATCACCTCCATCTCGGCCACGCCGACGACCATCAGGTAGGTGGAGATCGGGACACGGTTCTCCCAGCGCCACGTCATGAGGTCGTCGAGTCCCCCGGTCCGGTTCGGGTCCGCCGGGGTCGGCGAGCCGAGCTGGACTCCGTTGGCGATGACCTCCCGCCCGGGAGGCGCGTGTACGGTGAAGGAGACGGTGGCCTTGTCGGCGGGATGATCATTCGACGGGAACCACGCCCGCGCCCGGTTCGGCCAGTTGTCGGCGAAGGCGGTCGGGACGCCGTGGACGTTGTCACGCAGGATGAGCCCGTCGTCCGGCGTGCCGCGGGCCATGACCTCGACCTGTAGGGTGTCGAAGATGCCGGGGCGTCCCGGAGAATCGAAGCGGAGCAGCCCGCCCTCGTGGGTAAACGGAAGGACGGCTCCCTCGGATGTCACGAGTTCGGCCCTGAGTCCGGAGAAGTCGAGCGCCAGGGAGTGAGCCCCACGGGCCTCCCTCAGGTAGCGGATCGTTGTCCGGCTCGAGATCCGGTCATTCTCTGCCGGCACGACCAGCTCGACATCGTAATGGAGGACATCGAGATCCTGGTCGTAGCGTCCGCGCGGAGCGGGCCGGCCCCGCGCGACCGGTTCCGGATCCGTGAACTCGAGGCCGGGAAGGATCAGCGGCGGCGAGACCGAGTCCCAGGCTACGGCGGGTGGAGCGGGCCGGCGGAACCAGGTGATCGGATTCCAGGAGAAGGAGCCGCTGCACCCGGCGAGGAGGAGAAGCGCTCCCGCGGCGAAGCCGGGGGTGGCCCGGAGAGCGCGGGAGCGGCGGCCGGTGGAGTTCGGATGACTCATTGCGCGGGACAACCTACGCGCCCCCCCGGGGCGAATGCGAGTGTGCCGGACCCGGCCGCCCGGATCCGACCGGACCGCCTCCCCGCGGACTGGCGGTGCCGGGGCCACGCTGTACCTTCGACGTCACCCCGCGTCCGGCCATCCGCGGGCCCCCGCGGGCCCGGAGCGGTGTTCGGCGAACATCGGATGCCCTGAGAGGAGGAGTACCGGCATGCTTGCCACGGCTACATTGCCAGCGTTGACCCTGGTCGCGCTTGCCCAGACGCCGGATCTCCCGCCGGAGGCGGCCGTCGAGCCCGAGACCGTCCACGAATTCGGCATCTTTCTCGAGGGAATCCACTTCGCGGCCGACGGCACCGCGTACGTCAGCGATGTCCCGGGCGGGACCGTCTACAGGATCCCGCCGGACGGCACACCCGAGCCGTGGACCTCCGCGGCGGCGCCGAACGGACACAAGATCTACGGGGACGGATCGCACCTGGTCATCGCGATGGAGGATGCCGCGATCCTCCGTCTGGACGGCGAGGGTAACGCGCTCGGCGACCCGATCGCGACGAGCGAGGGCGAGCCGCTCGACAGGCCGAACGATCTCGCCCTCGACGGCGACGGCTTCTACTTCACCGATCCGGGGGCCTTCGAGCCGTCGAATGCGGAGGGGAGGGTGCATTACTCCGGGCCGGACTTCCAGCCCTGGCCCGTGGCGAGCGGTCTTTCGTTTCCCAACGGTGTGGTCCTCGCGCCGAACGGCGGTACGCTCTACGTCGCCGAGACGCTGACGAACAGGATCATCGCGGTCCAGCTCCTGACGCGGGGTCTCCCCGGGCGCCAGAGCGAGCTCGTCGACCTGTCCGGCGAGGTGGATCCGGCGACCGACGGCTTCCTCGACGGCATCACCGTGGATCAGGACGGGAACATCTATGCGGTGATCCACGGGGGCGGACAGGTCTACGTGGTGAGTCCGGGGGGCGAGGTGCTCCGGCGCTACCGGGCGGGGATGGCCGCACCCGCGAACCTGGCGTTCTCGCCGACCGAGCCCGGGCGGCTCTACGTTGTGGGCTCGCGGGACGCGGAACGCACGGAGGGCGCAGTCACCGTCCTCGACCTCCCGGGACGGGAGGGCGTGCACCGCTGACCGGTGTGGGGGGACGGGCCTACGGGAGGACTTCGTAGCGGTACGCCGTGGCCCGGCCGTCGAGTGCCAGCTCGAACTCCTCGATCTCGCCGACCGACGGCATCGGCATGGCCAGGAATTCCTCCACGGCCAGGCCCTCGTCGCCGTAGAAGGTGAAACGGAGCCGGAGTTCGGTGGCTGGCTCCGCCTCCCGGCCGACGATACGTCCCTCGAGGCGCGTCTCCGGGCCCATGGGCCGCAGGCGAAGCCCCTCGACATAGGCCGGAAGAAGCTCGGTCTGCTCGAGTCCGGCCCGCGCCGCCTCCTCGTCCCCCATCTCGAAATACGCCCTGGCCCGTATCAGTCCCGCATTCTCGCTCAGGGGATCGAGTTCGATGAGCCGGTCGCCAGCCGCGGCAAGCGGGCCCCACGCCTCCGCGGCAAAGAGCGAATTTGCGTAGTTGAACCACGCGTCCCTCGAATCCGGCTGCAGCTCCGTCAGCCGCCGGAAGGCGGTCCCCGCCTCGGCGAAGTCGCCCGAGCGGAAGAGCGCGACACCCACATTGAAGATCTCGGTAGGATCGAGGACCCCGGCCGAGAGGAGGGAGATGTAGAGCTCGGTGGCCTCGGCGTCCCGCCCCATCCCGGTGAGCGCGCGTGCGAGATCGCGCCTGAGATCCATGTCGCCCGCCCGGCGCCCGAGCTGCTCGCGGAGGAGCGGCTCGGCCTCGGGAAAGCGTCCGGAGAAGAGGAGGAGCTGGGCCAGGTTCCCCTCGATCTCGAGGACCAGATCCCCGCGCTCCGCGACTTCCTCCTCGGTGAGGAGCCTTGTGGCCGGCCGCCGCCCGAGCCCCGCAAGCGCCTCCTGGTAGACGTCGGCCGCCTCGTCGTACCTCCCCTCCCCCGAGAGGACCACGGCAAGGTTCCGGTGCGCGTCGGGCTGCAGGTCATAGACCGCTGCCGCCCGTCTCCATGCCTCGAGGGCGCCGTCGATGTCATCGGTACCGAATGCCTCGATCCCCTCGTTGAACGCCTCGGCCCACGCCTGTTCGCGCTCCGGCTCGATATCGAGCTCGTAGGCCGGGTAGATCCGCTCGGCCTCGACGAACATCGAGTCCGCCGCGACCGTCCGCCCCAGCCGTGCGTAGGCCGTTCCCGCCAGGTAGTAGTGGATCGGGTTCGGGGGATCGGCCTCGACTCCCTCGAGAGCGAGTTCGAGCGCCCGCTCGATGCGCTCCTGCCGCAGATAGAGGACGGCCGTCTGCGAGTAGCGCGTGTCCACCGGCGGCGTCCCGAGGGCGTACTCGATTCCGGTGGGCGAGATGACCGGGCCGGAGGGAGTGAGCGTCCGGGCGCACCCGGCGGCCAGCACACCCGCGATCGCCAGGATCAGGGTGGCCCGTAGCGACCGGAGGAAGGGGTGCACGTCGTCTCGGACCCGGGCGCGGGCGGTCAGTACCAGGGGAAGCGGAGCGAGAAGATGACCGATCGCGGAACCGTCACCCCCTCTTCCCGCGCCGGACGGAAGGCCGCGACATCGGTGAAGAGCTCGAGCGCGACGCGGTCGATGCCGGCCCGTCCGCTCGACTCGCTGATCTCGGCCCACTCGACCGCGCCCCGGTTGTCGATCCAGAGCGCGACGCTCACCGAACCCCGATCCGCGCGGTCGATCACCCCGCGGCGGTAGCTGCGCAGGAGGAACTGCTCCACCTCGCGCGGATTCCTGAGGAGGACCCAGGCGGAGGGGGCCGAGAGGACGAGTTCCGGTCGGACGGCCGAAAGGCGGCCGAGGTCGATCGGCTCGGTGGCCATGAGTTCGGAGAACTGGGCGTCCGCGAGGCCTCCCCGGGCGTCGATCGTGCCGTCTCCCCTGGCTCCCGCGTCATCCTCGTCGACCGGTTCCTCGGTCCCGAGCTCCTCGGTCTCCGAGATCGTGGGCGTGAGCGCGCCACGCCCGATCAGGCGGTCACGGAATGCCTCGGAGAGTGTCGCGATCGCTGTGCCGGTCCCGCTCGCGACCGAGACGACCTCGCCCAAGGTGGGGACCGAATCGGGAATGCTTCCGACGCGTATGGCGGGCAGGGGCTCCGGGCTCGGTGCGGAGCTGGCTTCAAGGACCGATACCCACTCGAGCTGTAGGAATTCCTGTAGCGGGTCCCTCTCGGTCCGGGATCGTTCCCACGAGGGCCAGAGCGAAAACGCGGCTCCGTGCAGGACGGCGGCGAGCGCGGTCGACCGGAGAAGCCACGGGGTCCAGCTGGCCTTGAAGCGGTCGTTCGCGCTGGGGGCTCTCCCTGGCCCCGATGGCGGTCCTGACTGGGGGGGCTTCATCCGGTGCTTCCCGCCGCAGGTGATCGCCAGACGGATCCAGCCGGTCATCCCCGTGCGCCGGGGGGTGGCCGGGCGAGGGAGCCGTCAGCCGTGTGCCGACCGGCCCGAAGGGTCAGACTATACTGCGGAGCACGCCCGCACAACTTGACGATTCCCGCCGCGGGGCACCCCGCGGCGCCCGGTGCAAAGGCGGCTTTGAGCCTGCGGGCGAGCACTTCCGGAGCGTCCCGGGCGAGGGCGAATCGGGCCCGGCCGGCGAGGCGGCGGAGGCGTTCGGGGACCGTGGCTTGCGCGGCCCGTTCGCCGCCGTCCCTCGCCCTGCTGCGGGATCAGCCTGCCGTGCCGACGATGGTCAGGTGAATCGTCCGGTCCCGGGGACGGGTGTCGGAGTCGACGAGCACGATCTGTTGCCAGGTGCCGAGCGGGACCCGCCCTCCCGCGATCGGGAGAGCGAGCGAGGGTCCGATCACGGAGGCCCGGATGTGGCTGTGGCCGTTGTCGTCGTGCCAGGTCTCCTCGTGGAGATAGCGTCCGTCGCGCGGCGCGAGGCGTTCGAGCGCCTCCGCGACATCGTTGCCGACCAGCCCCGGCTCGTATTCGAGCGTGGTGAGCGCGGCCGTCGATCCCTGGACAAGGAGCGATGCCTGTCCGGTCGCCACACCCGAATCCGCAACGGCTCCCTGCACGGCGGCGGTCAGGTCGAGGATCTCGTCGTTACCCTCCGTGGTGCGGCGGAAGGCCAGGTGCTTGACGATCATGGTTTCGGGCTCCCCGCATGCGGTCGCGGATGCATGTGCCCTGCGCGGGAGGTGCCTGCCGGCTTCAGAGAATCGCCCCCTCGGTGATGACGCGGATCCGGTACAGCCCGGTTCTCGCCGTCATGTAGAGGGTGCGCCCGTCTTCTCCCCACCCGACATTCGCGGGAACCTCGTCGGGCGAGATCCTCCCGAGGGGTGTGCCGTCGGGTGCGAATACCCAGACGCCTCCGGGCCCGGTGGCGAAGACATTCCCTTCGAGGTCCACCTTGAGCCCGTCGGGGCACCCGGAACCCTCCTGGCCGGTCAGGTCCGCGAAGACGCGGGCTCCGGAGAGCCCGTCCGCTCCGACGTCGTAGGCCATCCAGACGGGTGCATCCCCGTCGCAGTTCGCCACGTAGAGCGTGCTCTCGTCCGGTGAGAAGGCGATCCCGTTCGGCCGGGTCTGCTCGGCGCTGAGAAGCTCGAGTTCCCCGTCGGGGCTCAGGCGGTAGATGCCGTTGAAGTCGAGTTCCTTCTCCGGTGAGTCGTCCTGGCCGTCGAGCCCGTAGGGAGGATCGGTGAAGTAGAGCCACCCGTCGGAGCGGTAGACGAGGTCGTTCGGGCTGTTCAGGCGCGCGCCCTCGTAGCTGCCGGCCAGTGCTGTCAGGGTCCCGTCGTCCTCGATGCGGGTGATCTGCCTGCGTCCGTGATCGCCGATCACGAGCCTGCCTTCGGAGTCCCGCGTGATCCCGTTCGAGGCACGCCTCGGACCGGGGCCCCCGGTGTCCTCGTCGAAGTAGGGGGCGATGAGCACTTCCGCCCCCGCGTCCTCCGTCCATCCGTAGATCGCGTTTCCCCCGAGGTCGGAGAAAACGAGCTGCTCCTCTTCACGGATCCAGACGGGGCCTTCCAAGAATTCGAAGCCGTCCGCCACCCGCTCGATAAGGGCGCCGGGGGAGACGAGGCCCGCGAACCTCGGATCGAGGCGGAGAACCGTCCCGTCCCCCGATGCGGCGGGGACGGGGCCTTCGGAACCGGGATCGCCGGCGGGTGCATCCGGAGGGCCGCCGCACCCGATGGCGGTCACGACTGCGATGCCGAGGATCCATCGATGCCATTGAGCGTCCCGCATGCTGCTCCTCCCAAGTGTTTCCCGGCCGGCGGATCGAACGGCCACCTCCCGGAAGAGTTCCGCACAGTGCCCCGGAGGCGGGGTGCCCCGGGCGCCCGACCGTGCCATTTCCTTCCTACCCCGGACGGTTCCGCCGGTGCGCGGCCGCGAAGCCCGCCCTCGCGTCCGTCGCGCTCGTCCTGCGGGGGCTTCCGTCGGCATGTCCACGGGTCTGCACGTTTGCGAAACGGTTTCCCTCCCCGCAACATCCCCTTCCCGCGCCGGAGCGTCCATCCTGGACGATGATCCGGCGCGGGCCGTTGCCCGGCATCGTCCTGTCTCTCCACCGGAGTCCCCCGAATGAACCGTCTCCTGCCCGCTCTCGCGGCCAGCGTCCTTGCCGCAGGCGCCTCGGATGTTGCGGGTCAGTCCAGCGTTTCAGCCGACGGCGACGTTCTCGCAATCGACCACTACGTGCCGGTCGTTTCCCGGTTGCCCTCGATCGCCGGCGAGGCGGTGCAGCTCTACGTCCGGGAGCGGACCCTCGGAGAAACCGTGCTCCGGTCCGGAAGTCTCGCCGGCAGGATCATCCTCTTCGTGCACGGCGCTGGGACTCCGGCCGAGGTCGCCTTCGATGCCCCGTATCCGGATGCGAGCTGGATGGCCCATCTGGCCCGGGGCGGCTACGACGTCTTCTCCATGGAGATGACCGGCTACGGGCGGTCGACGCGGCCCCTCGTCATGAACGATCCGTGCAACCTCGCCGAGGCGCAGCAGAACGACTTCATCCCGGACCTGATCCCGGATGCCTGCCCGCCCACCTACGGGTTCGCGGCCGGCACGATCGCGTCGGACTGGCACGACCTCGATGCCGTCGTCGGATACATCCGCGAACTCAGAGGCGTAGAGCGGGTGCACCTGGCCGGGTGGTCTCTCGGGGGTCCGCGGGCGGGCGGCTATGCTGCCCGGCACCCTGACCGGGTCGAGAGCGTCGTCCTCCTCTCTCCCGCCTACAGCCGGAGCCGGCCGGCATCGCCGCCGGATGGTCCGGTGCCCGGGGCCGCCTTTACGAAGCAGTCCCGCGCGGACTTCGACGCGCTCTGGGACCGGCAGCTCGGTTGCCCGGACCAGTACGAGCCTGCGGTGCGGAATGCGGTCTGGAGCGCGATGCTCGAATCCGATCCCGTCGGGGCCACCTGGGGACCCGGAGTCCGGAGGGCACCGAGGGTCACCACCTGGGGCTTCGGCCCGGCGGAGGTGGGAGAAATGCGCGTTCCGATGCTTCTCATCGCGCCGGAGACCGACGGCCAGGTTTCCCCGGCACGCGTCGCGGAACTCTACGAGGACCTCGGGTCGGAGAGGAAGATCCTCCTCCACCTCGCCTGCTCGTCGCACAACGCGATGTGGGAGACCAACCGCTCGGTCCTCTTCGACGCGTCGCTCCAGTGGTTCCGCGACGGCTCCGTCGACGGGGTCGAAGCCGGTGAGCTCCGGCTCGGCCACCGGCCCTGAGGCCCGTCGGCGCCCGCACCGGTCCCGGGGCCTTGTCAGCGGGGAGGGTTGCAGCGGCCCGGGCGGGATCCGCGCAGCCTATCTCCCGAATGCGCAGGAGACGTTGAGGAGGGGGAGGCAGCACGCCGGGTTGCCTGCGTCCTGCCACGCAGCAAGCCCGGCCTCGGCTGTGAAGCGGTCGCCGATGAGGCGGACCCCTCCCGAGAGGGCGACGCCGATCGCGAAGGGAAGGAGATAGTTTTCGGTGATGAGCTTCACCCGCCGGCCGACACGGAGCTCACCCCCCAACATGGCGGCCGGCTCATTCACCACATCGTCTCCGGTGTAGAAAACACCGACTCCCGTCGTAAGCGCGCGGTCCGCGTTGCCGACGGTGGCCACCCCATAGGAGATCCCGACCAGATCATCATCAGAGACGACGGCGAGCGTGCCGAGTGCGGCCTGCACCCCGGGGCACCGGAGGACACCTGGAGCTTCGGCGCGACATGGACGGGCTCGATTTCCCCGACGAGGACGGGGGGCCCGGCACCGATCGTGAAGGAGTCGGTCAGCCCGACCGATGCGAAGGGCATGACGACCACGTAGGTGCTGACGTAGGATTCGCCGCGCCCGAGCGAGCGTCCGGTGGCCGTGAAGAGGAGCCGCGTGCCGCTCGGATCCTAGCGCCAGAACTCGCTGCCCGCGATTCGTCCGCGGGCCGGCCGAAGCTCCCGGATCTGGGCCCGGTCGATCTCGATCCGCACTCCCGCGGCAGTCGTGAGTACGACCTGGTCCTGATCGACCGCTGCCACACGCCCGATGAGCACGGATTCGTCGATGAGGCGGGTCTCATGGAGGGCTATGCCCGGAGGCGGAAGGTCCGGCGGCGCCCGGCCGCGGACCGGAGAGGGGGAGAGGGCCTGGGCGAGGATGAGGGAGACGCAGGCGAGAGGCATTCTCGGCACTGGGGCGAAACGTCCGGCTCGCGGGATCCGCATCGTGGCCTCCCCCTTCCTGTACACGCCCATCGGCCCACTGACCTGAACGGACCCCGATCGCGGCTTCAGTTCCGATCCCGGGTCCTCCAATTGGGGCGTGGTTTCAGTCGTGTTCGGCTGGGATGGCGGCCTGATTCGAGCGTCAGGAGGTGCGTGCAGAGGGTGTGGGTCATCTTCGAGGGACTCGGCTGGGACGTGCGATTCCGGACCCGCAATTCCAACGAATTCGGTCCCTGTTTCTCACCTTATTTGACATGCTATATGACACCGTATCCGGTCGTGATGAATACATTATATATGTCATTGTAATAAATACTTACAACAAGTCATGATCGGGATGCCGGTGATAGTGTGACAGCGTATCTGGCACGATATTTGACAGGACGTTGGGCAGGGTCGAAAGCGCTTGCCCCACCTGTCGCCTGCGCGGGTGCCATTGGGTGGACTCGGCCGCGCAGTCCAGAGTTTCATCCCTCCTCTGAGCACGGGAAGAGGGGATGAGGCGGGGAGCGTTGGTTCCGTCAGGCGAGGCCGCGGGGGATCAGGCGGCGTTCGACGCGTCCGAGCAGCAGGTCGACGAGGATTGCGAGCAGGGCCGCCGGCAGGGCGCCGGAGAGTATGAGATAGGTGTCATTGAGCTGCAGCCCGGTCACGATCGGATCCCCGAGCCCGCCGGCGCCGATGAAGGCCGCGAGGGTGGCCACGCCGATGCTGATCACCGTGGAGGTCCGTACCCCGGCCATGATCGTGCGCATCGCGAGGGGGAGTTCGACCCTGAAGAGGATCTGGCCGGGGCTCAGTCCCATGCCGCGGCCCGCATCGAGGAGTTCGGCATCCACCTCGCGGATTCCCGTGTAGGTGTTGCGGACGATGGGGAGCAGCGCGTAGAGGAAGAGTGCCGTGATGGCCGATCGCGCACCGAGCCCGAGGAAGGGAAGCGGGATCATGAATGCGAGGAGGGCGAGGCTCGGGATCGTCTGGATCACGCCGATCGCGCCGATCACGGGAGCGGCGACTGGTTCCCACCGGGTCAGCAGGATCCCGAGGGGAACCGAGAGGAGGATGGCGAGGCTGACGGCGATCGCGGTCAGCGAGAGGTGCTCGAGCAGGTAGCCAAGCGTATCGGACTGACGTGACCAGAGAAAGCCGAGGAACCCGTCCGCCGCGACGTCTCCGCCGTCCGCCCGTCCGCGGACGGACGGATCGAGCAGTCCCTCCGAGGCCAGGAACTCCCGCGCCACCTCCCCGTACTCGCCTCCCACCTCCTCGACGCGGTAGTTGAGCGCCTGCATTCTCCGGTCGTCGATCCTGAAGGCGAGCACTCCGAGCAGCGCCTCCAGTTCGGGATGGCGCTCGAGCGTCTCGGCCCGGATGACGGGGGCGGCATCGTAGGGAGGGAAGAACCCGAGATCGTCCTCCAGGACGCGGATGTCGTACTCGAGCAGCTTCCCGTCCGTCGTCCAGGTGTCGATGACATCCACCCGGTCCGAAATGATCGCCTCGTATGCGAGGCCGTGTTCCAACCCGTTCAGGTTCGGGAGATCGAGTCCGTAGGCCGCGGCAAGTCCCGGATAGCCGTCTTCCCGGTTCAGGAACTCGTGACTGAGCCCTGCGCGGATCTCGTCCTGGTGTTCGACGAGGTCCGAGATGCTCCCGATCCCCATCCGCTCGGCGGTCGGCCCGCGCATCGCGAGCTCGTAGCTGTTCTCGAAGCCGAACGGCTGCAGCCAGACGAGATTCCACCGCTGCCGGAACTCGCGGGCGACGCGGAGATACGCCCTGAGCGGTTCCCTCACGGGCTCGCTGAGCCCGAGCTGGACGGCCCACCCGGTCCCCGTGTACTCCGGGTAGATGTCGACTTCCCCGCTCTCGATCGCGGAGAACACGACTGCGGTTCCGCCGAGGCCGAGGCGCCGCTCGACGGGGATGGGCGTGTGGGCCTCGATCAGCTGGGCGAGGATCTCCCCGAGAAGGCGGTTTTCCACGTCGAACTTGCTTCCCACGACAACGGGCGGGAGGTCTTCCTCGCTCTCCTGGGCTCCCGCGGGTGGGGCGAACGCGACGGAGAGGAGAAGGAGCGCCGCGGCCGAGGCCGTGCACCTAGCCATGGAAGGCGCCCTCATGGAGATGGTTGCCGAGAAAGTCCGATACGAAGGGTGTCGCCGGGTTCCGTCTGAAGTCTTCCTCCCGGCCAACCTGGACGACCTGTCCGCGGTCCATGAGCGCGATCCGGTCGGCGAGCTTGAACGCCTCGGCCATATCGTGCGTGACGAGGATGATCGTCTTCCGGACACGGTCCCTGAGCTGCAGGAATTCCTCGTGAATCCGGTCGCGGCTGATGGGATCGAGGGCGCCGAAGGGCTCGTCCATCAGGATGTAGGGCGGGTCCAGAGCGAGCGCGCGTGCGACGCCGACCCGTTGCCGCTGCCCGCCCGAAAGATCGCGCGGGTAGCGGTGAGCGAAATTTCCGGGGGGCAGGTTCACAAGCTCGAGAAGCTCGTGGACCCGCCGCCGGAGATCTCCCGGCGCCCACTTCTCGACCTCGCAGAGGAGCCCGATGTTGCGGGCCACCGTCATGTGCGGGAAGAGCCCGCCGGTCTGGATCACGTACCCGATCCGGCGGCGGAGTCCGATGGGGTCGAGGGTCCGCACATCCCGGGCGTCGAGCGTCACGCTTCCGTGCGACGGCTCGATGAGCCGGTTGACGAGCCTGATCGCGGTCGTCTTCCCGCACCCGCTGCTTCCGATCAGGCAGAGCGTCTCCCCTGACTCGACGCGGAGGCTCATCCGGTCCAGCGCGAGGATCTCGCGGCCTCCGGAGTCCCGGAAGCGCTTCGTGACCTCGCTGAACTCGATCACAGCGCCGACCATCCCCCCGCCGCGGGGATCCTCCGGGGCGCTGCCGCGGTCGTCCCGGCCCGGTTCCGGCGTGCTCCGCGATCAGGCCGGATCCCCATCGGCTCAGCGTGTGCCCATGAGCCTTCGGGCCTGACGCACGGCCGCATCGACCTTCAGCCTGAGCCCCATCTCTCCGTACTCTGCGCTGGCGCGGGTGGGGTCGCCCGCCGCTCCTCCCCACTGCGGGGCGGTGGCCGCCTCGAGCTGATCCCGGCGGACGTGCTCGGGTGCCACGAAGAGGAGTTCGGAGGTGGTGTCGAGGCCGGCATGCGATCCGATGGTTTCCTCCGTCTCGCCCTGCGCGATCAGCCACTCGGCATAGCCGTTGTCAGCGTAGTAGTCGTCGAGGTGATGCACGCGGGTTGCGCTGCCTTCCCACTCCGCATTCAGCGCTTCGGCCACCCGCGCCATCGCCGGGAGATTCCCTCCGCTGTCGGCGACGAAGAGGATGTCGGTGAACCCGTGGGCCCGGAAACTGCGCGCCGCGTACTCGACGAGGCGCTCGAAGTACTCGTCGGGGAGCGTGATCGTGCCCGGGTAGCGCATGTGGCCGGTCGGCGGATCCACACTGCCCTCCGGCACGTATGTCACGACCGGAGCAACGAGTGTGCCCCCGAGCGTCTCGGCGATCCGGCCCGCGGCGTACCGCACGATGTAGGTGTGCTTCCCGATCGCGAGATGCGGCCCGTTCTGCTCGGTGCCCGCGGTGGGAAGGAGAATCGCCGTGTAACCGGCAGCGATCGCTTCCCCGGCCTCGACCGTGGTCAGTTCCTCGAGAAAGACGCTGCGCGGTGCCTCCTGCGCCCGGGCGTGGGCTGCGACGAGGAGGGCGGCGCACGCCGCGGCAAGTCTGTTCATGACCCCGTCCTCTCCTGGGGGTGGATCCCGTGTGCCCTCTCTCCCGGATTCGCCTTCCGCCGGGAAGGACCGTAGCCGGGTCACCGGCCCGGGAGCAAGCCGCTCTGCCACCCGGTTCGGCCCGGGTCCCGCCGGGGCCCTGCGTGCCCCACCTCTCCGGTCCCCCTGGCCGCCACCCCTCCTCCGGCTCGACAGGGGCGTGCTCCGGGTTTCTATTTGGAAATGCCGTGACGCCCTCTGCACGGGTGCGGCATCCGCTCCGCTCGGCGTTCGCGCGCGGTTGCGCCGCTGCCGGTCGGGGTTGAGGTTGCGGCGGTCCTTATCCCTGGAGTCGATATGGCGGATGCAAGGTTGCGGCGGATGCGGTTCGCTCTCGGACGAGCCTGGCCTGTCCTCTGTTCGGTCCTTCTCGTGCCGGGTTGCGGGGGCGAGAGCGGGGAGGCGCAGAGCGCGCCCGCGGCTCGCGCGGCCTCTTCCCTCCCCCCGCCGGGGGAGAATCCCCAGGATGTCTTCGATCTCAGGCAGATCGGCGTCAACGAGGGCAGCGTCATGACCGCTGCGATCGGGGTCGTGGACTTCAGCGACTTCGGGTGCATCTACTGCGCGAACTTCCACAACGTCGACTATCCGACGCTCCACGATGAGTTCGTCACCTCCGGAGACATCCTCTGGAAATACGTCCCGATCAGCATCGGAGGGTTTCCGAATGGGGATCTCGCGGGGCTGACGGGCATCTGTGCCGACGAGATCGGGCGAACCGAGGGGTTCGCCCGGATGCGCGACCACCTCTACGTGCAACGCGAAGAGTGGCTCGCGAGTCCCGCGGACGGGGCGAGGGAGGTGTTCGTCTCGTATGCGGAGGAGCTCGGCTTCGACCCGGAGGCCTTCACGGCGTGCCTCGACGGTGAGGCCGCATCGGCGCGCCTCGTGCGGAACAACAGTATCGCGCACCAGGTCGGGGTCACGGCCACCCCCACCTTCATCGTGCAGGGCTCCCCGGTGCGGGGCGCCCCTCCGCTGGCCGACTTCCAGAACGTCCTGCGTCGCCTGGTCGCCGAATCCCGGGGAGATCCTCTCCCGACCGGTGATCCCGCCGGGGCAGGGCCCGGTGCGCCGGACGCCTGAGCGCGGCGCAGTGCCCCGGAGACCGGCCCGGCGCAACCGCGCCGGTCTCCTCCTCCTTCTCTCCTGCGCGGCGTGGCCGGGCCTCTGGGCCCTGCCTGCCGGGATCTCCGCCCAGCTCCGGGTCGGGGGCCACTTCGTCCACGCCGCCGAGTCCTTCGGGGGCGCCCCGGGGGTGGGACTGCGGGCGGGGGTGGCGATCCCCCTCTTTCCCCTCGACGTCATGGCGTCATGGGCGCGCTTTTCCCCGGAGTGCCCTCCGGGTGAGCCTGATTGCGGACTCACCGGCCTCACCCTCGACGCGAACTTCCGGATCCCCGTGCCGCTCGTCCGTCCCTACCTCTCGGGGGGAATCGCGTACCGAAGCCTGGACCCGGTGGCCCCGGGAGACGATGGCGGCGCTCTCGGGCCGGGCCTCGGCGCCGGCGCCGAGGTGGCGCTCGCCAGGCTCCGGCTCTTCGGGGAGGCGCGCTACGAGTGGGTCGATGCGCCGGAGGATCAGCTTCTCTGGAGGCTCGGGGTTCTCTTCGACCTTCTCTGATCCGGGAGAGGGGGTGTCGGAATCGTGGGGCCTCTGCCGGGCGACCGGCCCGGAAGGCAGAATGCACGCCCCTCTCTCCCGGTGCCGGCACAGCGGTTGACACCCTGCTCTGCGGCGGGGTATTCATTCCTCTCGCCGGGCCTCTCCCGGCGCTGGTCCCGCGTAGCTCAGCTGGTAGAGCAGGTGGCTGTTAACCACCGAGTCGCAGGTTCGAGTCCTGCCGCGGGAGTCGGGAGTTCCGGATCCGGCGGCGCGACCGCACGGATTCCCGGCGGCCCGTCCGGGCCCGTCGCCATGTCGGCGTGCACTTCCTACCCCTCAGATCAGGCTGCCGCTCGCCCGCAGGCTGCTCCATGGGCCCTTACCCCGGGGCGGGGACGGTCTCGTGCGGTCGGCGGGGGCCACGGGTCTTTCGCGGATCCGGCCGGCGCGGGCGTGGGCGCATCCTTCCCGGTCCCGCGCACACCGGTTGCATAACGTATAAAAGTACGTCATATTCCGGACATGAGTCCAATTACCCCCCCCGGCCAGACCCGCGAGAAGGTCTACTGGTACGTGCGCAAGCAGATTCTTGAGGACATTCCCCCCACGGTCCGGGAGGTCCAGGAGGCATTCGGCTTCCTCTCCGTGCAGACGGCCCGCCAGCATCTCGAGCGCCTGGTGGAAGAGCGGCGCCTGATGAAGGTGACGGGAAAATCCAGGTGCTACCGGCTTCCGGAGAAGCTCGGCATGCGGATGGTTCCGCTTCTCGGGCGGGTGCATGCGGGTGAACTCGAGATGGCTCTTGAGGAGCACGAGGGCTACCTGCCGGTCCGGCTACATGGACGTGGGCAGGAGGAGCTGTTCGGCCTCCGGGTCCGGGGAAGGAGCATGACCGGGGCGTGCATCCTCCCTGGGGACATCGTCATCGTGAGGCAGCAGGCCGAGGCTTCCTCGGGGGATATCGTCGTTGCCCTGGTGGAAGACGAGGCCACGATCAAGAGGTTGAGCCTGAAGCGGGGAAGGATCGAGCTCCACCCGGAAAATCCGGACTTCGCGCCGATCCGCCCGGGGCCTGGCGCATGCCGGATCCTGGGCAAGGTGGTGGAAGTGAGGCGTCTGCTGGACGGGTGAGGGTGAGGGGTGCGGACGCGCGGGCCGCACACAGGTGTTTTTTTCCGGCGCTCCGGTCCGGAGCGCGCGGAAGTTTCCGGGAGTCTCCATGAGTTCGTCTGCCGAGGGGGCCTGCGGCCTGCGGCCGCAGGCGGTTGCCGATCCTTCCGTGCTGCGGGCCGGGCCGGAGCCGGGAGAGGGCGTTGCCGGGGCGGCCTGGAGCCTTCGGTCCCTTGCAGGGCGCGTGGTCGAGGTGTCGGATTCGGGGGCGGCCCCGGCACTCACGGCTGCCGCGGCCCTGGTTCTCGAGGTCCAGGAGGGGAGAGAGCTTGCGGCGTGGATCGGGCTCGGCGACTCGGTTTTCTTCCCGCCCGACCTCGCCGGGTGGGGGATCGACCTCGAGGCCCTGCCGGTTGTCCGCGTTCCCGATCTTCCCGCCGCCTGCAGTGCGGCCGAACGGCTTCTCCGTTGCGGGGCTTTCGGTCTCGTGGTGCTCGACCTGAAGACGCAGGCCGGGATGCGCCTGGCTGTCCAGAGCCGGCTGGCCGCGCTCGCCCGGAGGCACCGTACAACGCTCCTCTGCCTTACCCGGAAGAAGGAGGGCGCGCCCTCGCTCGGGCCCCTCGTATCGATCCGCGGGGAGGGCCGGATCTCGAGAACCGCCTTCGGCCGTTTCGACTGGGAGATCCGGATCACGAAGGACAGGCAGGGGGCTCCGGGGTGGAGCCATATGGAGATGTGCCGTGGAACGGACGGCCTGTGTTGACGTCCGGGCCCTCCCGCTGCAGCTCCTCCTGCGGGAACGTCCGGAGTGGGAAGGGCATCCGGCGGCGGTGGTGGACCGGGAGAGGATACAGGGCAGGATCCTCTGGGTGAACGGGCGGGCCCGGGCCCTCGGTGTTCTTCCGGGGATGCGCTACGGCGCGGCGCTCGCGCTCTCCTCCGACCTCCGGGCGGACGTCGTCTCCGGCCCGTCCATCGAGGAGGCCGTGGTCTCGCTGGCATCGCGGCTCCGGCGGCTTGCCCCCGGCGTCGAGGCCTCGCGCGATGAACCCGGGGTCTTCTGGCTCGTTGCCTCGGGCCTCTCCCGGCTCTATCCCCGTCTCGGAGAGTGGGCGCGGCTCATCCGTGACGAAGTGGCCGGCGGCGGCCTCCGGTGCAGCGTGGCGGTGGGTTTTTCCCGCTTCGGCAGCTACGCATCGGTGAAGGCGTGCGAGCGGGTCGTCGTCTTCCGGACACCCGAAGAGGAGGAGGCCGGGATCCGGGGCGTTCCCCTGGATCGCCTCGACCTGACACCCCGGGTCCGGCAGCTCCTGGCCCGCCTCGGCATCCACACCCTGGGCGGCTTCCTGGACCTGCCCCCCTCCGGGATCCGCTCGCGTCTCGGGCGGCGGGCATACCGGCTGCACCGTCTGGCGTCGGGAGATCTCGCGCTCCCGCTCCGGCCCGACCCTCCCCCCGAGCCGGCAGCGGGAGGGATCTCCCTCGATCACGCGGAATCCGACCGGGGGCGCCTCCTGTTCCTGATGGAAGAGCTTCTTGCCCCGCTCCTCGAAGTGCTGCGGGGGCGCCACGAGGTGATGGCCTCGCTCCACCTCACCCTCTGTCTGGACGACCGCTCCCGGAGGAGCTCGACGCTCCGGCCGGCCGAGCCGACGCTGGACGGGACGCAGCTCCTCGAGCTCCTCCGGCTCCGCATGGAGGCGACGGCGCTCCCGGCCGGCGTGACGGACATCCGGATGGAGCTCGAGGGAGTCCGGCCCGGCGACCGGCAGGGGGAGCTCTTCCGGAAGGCCTCGGCGCGGGATCTGGGCGCGGCCAACCGTGCCCTGGCGCAGCTCCGGGCCCGGTTCGAGGGAGGCGTGCTCCGGGCGTGCCTCCGCCCCGGGCACCTGCCGGAGGCACGCTTCACCTGGGAGACGATGGAGGCGGTTCCGCTCCCGAGGCCGAGGCGGATCCAGCTCCGTCCGCTCGTGCGGCGGTTCTTTCCGAAACCCGTCCGGCTCCCGCGCACGGGCGCGGTCCCGTCCGGTGCCGCACTCCGTGCGGAGGGGCGTCCCGCGGTCCGCGAGAGCGCCGGACCCTACATCGTCTCAGGGGGATGGTGGGGCTCCGGAGCGCACCGCGAATATCACTTCGTCCGCGCGGGCGAGGGTCCGTGGCTCTGGATCTACTACGACCGGAAGCGGGAGGGGTGGTTCCTTCACGGAAAGGTGGAGTAGGGCGACGATGCCGATCCGGGGAGGGCCTCCCCCCTCCACCTATGCCCCGCTCTGCTGCAGGAGCCACTACTCCTTCCTCGAGGGGGCGAGCCGCCCCGGTGAGCTCCTGGAGAGGGCGGCGGCGTTCGGGATCGGCTCGCTCTGCCTTGCAGACCGGGACGGCGTCTACGGCGCCGTGCGGGCGCATGTGAAGGCCCGCGAGACGGGGCTTCACCTGGTCATCGGTGCCCAGGTGAGCATTGCCGACGGCTCCTCGATCCTCCTCCTCGCCGGGGACGGAGAGGGCTACGCGCACCTCTGCCGGCTGATCTCTGCCGGGCGGCTCCGCTCCCCGAAGGGAGAGAGTGCCGTCGAGTGGAATGAAGTCTTCGCCCACGCCGCCGGGCTGATCGCCCTCTGGGGCGGGGAGGAAAGCCTCCTCGTGCAGGGGCCTGATCCGGCCTTCGTGGCCCGCGGCCTGAAGGAGGCCTTCGGCGACAGGCTCTACGCGCTCGTGACCCGGCATCGCCGCGCGGAGGAGGTGTGGCGGGAGCGGCGGCTCCGGGAGCGGGCGCGGCGTTACCGGATCCCGACGGTGGCGGCGACCGAGGTGCTCTATCACCATGCCTCGAGACGCCGGCTTCAGGACGTCCTGACCTGCATTCGCCATGGCGGGGTGCGGATCGCGGAGGCGGGGCGCCGGATCAGGCCCAACGCGGAGCACGACCTCAAGTCCCCGGCCGCCTTCCAGGCGCTCTTCCGCGACGACCCGGATTCCGTCGCCCGCACGCTCGAGGTCGCGGCACGCTGCCGCTTCTCCCTGGACACGATCCGCTACCGCTATCCCTCCGAGCGCCTCCCGGACGGGAAGACCTCCGGAGAGCGGCTGCGGGACCTCACCTTCCGCGGAGCGAGGCAACGCTACGGCGGGTCCGTTCCGGAGAGGGTCCGGATCCAGCTCGAACGCGAGCTCGAGATCATCGGGAAGCTGGCCTACGAGGGCTACTTCCTCACCATGTGGGACCTCGTCCGGTTCTGCCGCGAGAACGGGATCCTCTGCCAAGGGCGGGGTTCCGCGGCCAACTCCGCGGTGTGCTACTGCCTGGGCATCACCGCGGTCGACCCGGTCCGGATGGAGCTTCTCTTCGAACGCTTCATCTCCCAGGAGCGGGATGAGCCGCCCGACATCGACCTGGATATCGAGCACCGCCGCCGCGAGGAGGTCATCCAGTACCTCTACCGGAGGCATGGACGCACCCACGCCGCGATGGTGGCCAACTTCGTCCGCTACCGCGCGCGGTCCGCGGTCCGGGATGTGGGCAAGGTGCTCGGGTTCGCCGAGACCGCCCTTCACCGCCTCGCCCGGCTCGTCGGGCGATCCGACCGGCTGGACCGGGAACTCATCGGAAGCGCCGGCCTCGACCCGGGAGGGAGCGGGGATTTCCTCCGCCTGGTGGCGGAGATCCAGGGGTGTCCCCGCCACCTCTCCATCCACCCCGGCGGATTTCTCCTCGGACAGAAGCCAGTGCAGGATCTTGTGCCCGTCGAGAACGGCGCGATGCACGGCCGCACCGTCATCCAGTGGGACAAGGAGGACCTCGAGAGCCTGAAGCTCTTCAAGGTCGACCTCCTCGGCCTCGGGATGCTGACCGTGATCGAACGCTCGCTTCGCCTCATCCGCGACCACTGGGGCGAGAGCCTCACCCTGGCCGCGATTCCCGCGGACGATCCCGACACCTTTGCCATGATCCGGCGCGCCGACACCGTCGGGGTCTTCCAGGTCGAGAGCCGCGCGCAGATGTCCATGCTGCCCCGGTTGGGGCCCCGCGGGTACTACGACCTCGTCATCGCGATCAGCATCGTCCGTCCGGGCCCGATCGCGGGAGGGATGGTGCACCCCTACCTCCGCCGCCGGAACGGCGAGGAGGCGGTGGTCTACCCCCACCCGTCGCTCGCGCCGATCCTAGAGAAGACGCTCGGGGTCCCGCTCTTCCAGGAGCAGGTCATGCGCCTGGCCGTGGTGGCGGCCGACTACACCCCGGGGGAGGCGGATCAGCTGCGGCGCGACATGGCTGCGTGGAGGAGGGTGGGGAGGATCGAGCGCCACCGCGGCCGGTTCGTTTCGCGGATGCGGGCGAAGGGGATCGACGCGGCCTTCGCCGACCGGGTCTTCGAGCAGATCCGCGGCTTCAGGGATTACGGCTTTCCCGAGAGCCACGCCGCGAGCTTCGCCCACATCGCCTACGCCTCGGCGTGGCTCAGATGCCACTACCACGCGGCCTTCGCCTGCGCCCTCCTCAATGCCCAGCCGATGGGCTTCTACGCTCCCGCCACGATCGTGGACGATGCCAAGCGGAGCGGGGTCCGCGTACGCCCGGTCGATGTCCGGCGGAGCGGGTGGGACTGCACGCTCGAGAGGGAGGAGGACGCACCCGGGGCGCATGCCGTCCGCATCGGCTTCCGGTATGTGAAGGGGCTCGGGGAGGCGGACTCGAAACGCATCGGGGAGGCCCGCCGTGCCGGTCCGTTCCGCTCCGCGGCGGATTTCGCCTCGCGCACCGGACTCCGCCAAGATGTCCTCGACCGGCTGGCCGAGGCGGGGGCACTCGGACCGTCCCGGCGCCGCGAGGCGCTCTGGGAGGTCCAGGGGCCCACGGCGGCCGGCGGCAAGGACACCCTTCCCCTCGAGTCATCCATTCCGGCCGTATCGTTCAGCCCTCTGAACGATCTCGAGTCCATCCACTGGGACTACCGGAGCACGGGGCACAGTCCCCGGGGCCATCCGCTCGCCCACCTGCGCGACGAGCTCGACGCCCGCCGGCTCCCCGCCGCGGCCGCTGTCAGGGAGATGCCGGACGGCCGGCGCGTCGAGTACGCCGGGATCGTCATCTGCCGCCAGCGGCCCGAGACCGCAGCCGGCGTGGTCTTCATGACCCTCGAGGACGAGACCGGCTTCGTGAACGTCATTCTCTGGCGGGACGTCTACGAGAAGTTCCGGGTTGCCGTAAATACGCTCTCGTTCATGGGTGTGGGCGGTCGCCTCCAGAGCGAGACCGGCGTCGTTCATATCGTGGCGGACTCGATCTGGAGGCCGGAGCTCGATCTGGAGCCGGCGGCGGTAGGGAGCCGGGATTTCCGGTAGGACGGCGTCCGGCGGGACTTCCGATCAGTCCGCTCACGGTCAACCTGGCAATTTGCGGTCCCGGCCAGCATTCCTGCGTCACTCACACCTGCCGGGTTGCGGTCGTTCTCCTTCAGGTTGTCCACCCCGGAACCAGGTTGTCCACCCCGGAACAGTGGCCTTCGACGCACCGGTCGCCGTCGGCGTGGCTGCTTCGCGTTTCATATCCGTATCAGCGCGTCCAGACGGGCAAGCAGTGCTTCGTAGTCGGCCACCCATGTGCAAATCTCTACGACCGTCTCGGTCGGCAACCCCATACGGTCCGCCAAGTCGCGGAGATACTGCTCTTCCTCTGGGCCTATCTCATCGACCAGTGCCAGCGTCACCGCATCGCGGTAGACGAGCACCCGTGTAGCCCACGGCAGCGTCGAGAGGTCGCGGGGCACGGCGGGAAGGTCGTCAAGATCCACGCCGAAGTGCGCAGCGTGCTGGTGGAGGATGTCTCGCTCGGCGGGATGGAGTCCATCCACGTGTGCGATCTCGGACAACGTCGCAACGTAGAGCGACGGCGACAGGCCATCGAGCGGATCACGCAACGGGTCCATGGTCAATCCTTCATGAAGGTGTCGAGATCGCCGGTTGTGCGGAGAATACCGGATTCGGGTACGCCGACGACTTCCGCGAACTGGACGCTGTCATACAACCGGAGGGTCGTGTTCCTCTTCGGATCGAAGGCGGCCGCAGCCAACTGCTCCAGGTTTCCGAACCATGCGTCCAGCCGCCGTACGAGGGCCTGGAGCTCCCCGTCGAGCTGTGCAAAGGCGTCCCGCTCGTACTCGGCAAGCCTTGCGGCCAGGGCGTGCGCCGATTCCTCGAGACTGCTGAGGGCCGATGCGACGATCCTCTCCCCGAGGCTCCCGATCAGAGTGCCGAGCATCGGGAGCGGCACCAGTGTCTGGCCGGCCCTGTCCGCCAGTCCCGCGAGGGCGGCATCGATGGCGATGATCAACGACATCTCGACGAACTGATCGCCATCGATCTTTCCGTCGTGATAGTCGCGCAAGAGCGGTCCGATGCCCATCAGGGTGCTGGCCACTGCGCCGGCGAATGGCGCCGCCAACGCCGTGGAGTTGGTCAGGATGTAGACAGCGCGTCCGGCCACTGCGCCGGCGTCGGTTCCCTCTGCCACAACGAGGCCGACGTCCTTCCAGTCCTGACTCGAGAATTCTCCTCGAAAGGGGTTCCGGCCCTCGCGGCACTTCACCCAGATTGCCTGCGCCAGGCTGACGCCCCCACCGGCCATGGCGCCGAGTGCCGCTGCAGCATCCGATCCATCCGGTGACCTGTCCTGCTCGACCTGCGCTGGATGCCGCGGCTCCCCGTCTTCCCGAACGAGCATGCCCTCACGGCTGTCAGGCGTGTCGTGGACCTGTCCCCGCTGGACCTGGGGATAGCTGGTCTCGCCCGGCTCGATTTCGAGATCGTCCTCTCGGTCCTGCATCCCGGCGGCGCTCCGCTCGGACAGGTCCTCGGTCCTCCCGTGCGGGAGCGGCTCTTCCAACTGCCGGTGCCGGTCCTGATCACCCGGAACGCGGTAACGAGCGTGGTCCCCGGCATCGGGGTTTGCCTCCGCCTGGGACGCAACATCGCGGAGCGTATTCCGCAGGCCATCGCAGTACCTGGACTGAATGTCTGTGGTGTCCACCCGGGTATCCGTCGGCCCGGTGCGCGGAAATCCGTCGAACGTTCCCTCCGGAACCCGCCCGTAGAGCGCGTCTATCGCGCGGCTTACACCCGCCTGGACCTCCTCGGCGATCCCACCGTGTTTGGTGTCTGTTCTGCTGGGAATATTCCGGGGCGGTCCCACGAACTCGCGGACGATTTCCAGTTCCCGCATCACATCGAGAAACGCCCTGTCCCGGTTCCGGAGCGCTGTGTCGGATCGATGCGCGGCGACCAGAGTGCTCCATGCAGCGGCGACCCGCGCGGAGACGCGCGTGTCGCCCCGATCAGCGGGGGGCCGCTTCACAGCACGGTCTCCTTCCCGATCAGTTGGCCGAGCGAGCGAATGTGATTGATCAGGGCAGCCAGACGTTCCTTTTGTCCCGGATCGAATTGCCGGTAGTCGCGCGGCGCCCGATCTTCCAGCCAGTGGAGCGAAGCCAGCGTGCCTTCAGTGTGCGTCTGCGTGCTCGCTACGAGTCCCTCGATCTCGCGGTGGGCCGTCCGCAGGGAACGGATCTCCCCTTCGATCTGGACACGCTGCTGCACGGCTTGCTGGGCGAGAACGCCGTTACGGTAGTGGAGAAAGGCGCCAGAACCCACGAGCGCGAGACCGCCGACGGTCCAGCCAACCGGTCCGGCCAAGGCCAGGAGCGCGTTGCCGGCCGACATTCCGCCGCCGCCCGCTGCAAGTGCGCCGCCGCCGAGCCAGGCGAGAGCGGCATTGGTGGCCGCGGCACCCGACAACGCGGAGATGGCCGTCCCCGTCGATGCCGTCCCGAATGTCGTCGCTATCGCCATGGCCGCAGTCGGACCGAGTGCGGCCAGGCCCGCTCCGGCCGCTGCTCCGGCCATCCCAACGCCCCCGATCTTCTCCGAGGTGGCGGCCTCAGTCTGGATCCGTTGCACGATGCTGTCGAATCGATTGATCTCGACGCGGAAGGCGCGAACTGTCTTGTCGAATTCCTTGGGTGTATTTGCCAGTTCGTTGACGTACTCCTCGACCGGCTCGATCACCTCCGAGACAACGCGCTGCCGCTTTTCGAACAGTCTCACGCTGGATTGCTCGACCTGCCCGCGCAGGGTCTCGTGTTCCGTGAGCGACTCCCGGAGGTTCTCGACCGCCGCACGCCGCGCTGGTCCATTGAACATGTGTGCATTGGCCCGACCGGCCGCCTCGCGAACAGTTTGTTGGTCGGGGAGCGATTGTCGGAGTCTCTGGATTGCCGCGCCGACGCCGGGAGTGGATGAATGGGGCATTGCCGTATCCGGCAGCGAGGGCGGGGCACGTTTATTCATGAACTACTGTCCTTCCTCCGGTCGTGACATCTCCTCGACGGGCCGAACGATTCAGACCTCGTGCAAGTGCCGGAGGTTTGGGCTTCCCATGTACGAAGCGCTCCGGGTGTGTGGCCCATGCCTTTACGAGAGTAGGCTTTCACCGGACCGGATGTAGATGTCGAGTCCGTTGCCGTCGGCGGGCCGTCCAGGCTGTGCCGAGCGGATGAAAGCGGCCGACAGGAGATTGTGGCGATGGGGTCCTCCGCGCTTGGTCTTCCGTGACCAATGGGAATGATTCATTGCAGAAGCACCCCGTCACACTATCGGCGATGGAGGCGGACGGCTAGGGATAGCACGTGAGTGCGGGATCGTGGAGTAATGATTGCAAGTCATTCATTGACAATCATTTGTAGTATAATCTAAACGCTTGCGAATGTTGCCGGATCCAGTGTGGTTGTCATGGTCACCACCGCGGGCCGAACGGGTCCGTCGGATCGGCTTCTCCGACACCCGCACTTATCCCGGCAGCCTCCATGGTCCGATGCCCGGCCCGTGCCGGGGACGTTCGCCTGCGTCCATTCACCGGAGCGTCCGAGGGTCTCGAGCCCCCGGCCGAGACCTTCAGGCGCGAAGGCGGCGAACCCCAGCGCATAGAGGACACCGGCCAGGATCGAGGCGAACCAGACGACCCACCCCACCACGAAGGCGACCTCGATCGAGAGGAGCTTCCTGGCGTAGAGATAGAAGCTGCCCGAATCGGTAAAGCGCCGGGCCAGCCGTGCGAGACTCGTAGCGGTCAGGAACGCGATGGCGCCGTTCAGTCCGAAGGCGACGATGGCACTCGGTCCGGTCGTCGCAAAGGCTACGCCCGCCAGTGCGAGGATCCCCCCACCGACGCTCGCGCCGACTCCGAGCGCCGTGGCTCCGAAGAGGCCGAGGTGTCGCTGGTGGTCCATCGCGTGGCGTCCGGGGTAGGGGATTGCCGAAAGCGACCCGCCGTCGCTCCCGGGTCGTTCCGCCGCGCGTGCGTCTACACGGGACGCCGGGACTCGCGTCGCGGTCTCGGGGCGGCGTGGTGGTTATCGTTCGCAGACGACCCGCACTGTGCGCGTCCCACTTCCCGCACGCCAGCGCATCGGTTCTCCCCCGCACGCGGACCATATCGCATCGTGAACGGCGCATCCTCCTCCCTATGAGGCCTGACCGTTGAACATCGACGTGATCCTGGTCCTGGCGGTGGTGCTCCTGGATCTTGCCCTCTTCGTTGACGGGCGGCTCAGGATGGACCTGATCGCGCTCCTCACGCTCGCCTTCCTGGCCATTACCGGCCTCGTGACCCCGACCGAGGCGCTCGCCGGCTTCTCGAATCCCGCCGTCGTCACCGTGTGGGCCGTCTTCGTGCTGAGCGGAGGGCTCGCGCGCACGGGGCTCGCCAGCATGGTGGGGCGGCAGGTCACCAGGATCGCCGGTCACCGGGAGATCCCCCTCGTCTTCGTCATCATGCTGACCGCCGGAACGGCGTCGGCGTTCATGAACAACGTCGGCGTGGCGGCGATCCTCCTGCCGGTGGTCATGGATCTCTCGAGGGAGGCGGGCATCCCGCCGTCCAGGCTCCTCCTGCCCCTGGCATACGCCTGCCTTCTCGGAGGATTGACCACGCTGATCGGGACCCCGCCGAACCTCCTCGTCGCCGACGCGCTCCAGAGCGAGGGGCTCGAGCCGTTCGGACTCTTCGACTATTCGCCCGTGGGGCTTGTCGTTCTGGTGGCGGGATTCGCCTTTCTCATGCTGGCCGTTCCGGTGCTCGTGCCGAAGCGGAACATCCGGGCCGCAGGTCCTGAGGGGGACCACGGGCGGGTGCTGCCCGACATCTACGGGTTCAACGAGCGGTTCGTAGTCCTCAAGCTGCCCCAGGATTCGCCCCTCGCGGGAAAGAGCCTCGGCGAGATCCGGCTCGGCTCGGTTGCCGGGCTCCAGGCCATCATGGTCATCCGCGACGGACGGCCCCGCCCGCTGCCCGGCCCGGGCTTCCTCCTCCGGCCCGGCGACCGGATCGTCGTCCAGGGGGCCGTGGATCGGCTGGGTCAGCTGCGCGGCAGTGCGGCACTCGAAATCGATGATGGGAAACTCGATGCGCGGGTGCTCGATTCGCCCGATCTCGAGATCGCGGAAGTCGGGGTTCCCGAGGGATCGGAGCTGATCGGCCACAGCCTGGGCGATCTCCGCTTCGCGGACCGCTACGGGGTGCGCGTCCTGACGATCCGGCGCCAGGGAGCGGCAGTGGCGGTACCATTCCAGGATGTGGCGCTCCAGGCAGCCGACACCCTGGTGGTGCGGGGCCCGCCCGACCGCGTCGAGGATCTCGCGGCGTCCGCCGATCTGGCCATCGCGCCCGCCGACCAGGTGAGCCTCTACGGACTGCGGGATGAACTCTTCGCGGTGCGCGTGCCCCGCGACTCATTCCTGGCGGGCCAGACGCTCAAGGAGTGCCGGCTCGGCGATGCACTCGGACTCTGGGTAACGACGATCCTTCGCGACGGACGGACGATCGAGATGCCGCCGCCGGATGAGCGCCTCCAGGCAGGGGATCTGCTCATCGTCCGGGGGCGGTCGGAGGAGATCTCGACGCTCGAGGGCATTCGGGATCTCGAGGTCGAGGAGGAGGGGTTCGAGGTCCAGCCCGTCCTCGAAACGGAACGCCTCGCGATCGCGGAGGTGGTGCTCTCGCCACACACGGGCCTGGAGGGGCAGACGCTCCGCCAGCTCAGCTTTCGCAGGAAGTACGGGCTGATGGTTCTCGCGATCTGGCGTGCGGGGAAGCCCCACCGGGCGGGCCTCCGCGACCTTCCGCTCCGCTCCGGGGACGCGCTGCTGGTTCACGGATCCCGCAAGAATCTCCGCCTCCTCGCCTCGGATCCCGACTTTCTCGTCCTGACCGAGGCCGTGCAGGTTCCGCCCCGGCGCCGGAAGGCGCCGGTCGCGGCGGGCCTCCTCGCTCTCACTCTGACGCCGGTACTCCTCGGGTGGCTGCCGATCTCCATCGCGGCCGTGGGAGGCGGAGCGCTGATGATCCTCTTCGGATGCCTGACCATGGAGGAGGCGTACCGGTCCATTGAGTGGCAGGCCGTCTTCCTGATCGCCGGGATGCTGCCGCTCGGGATCGCGCTCGAGGAAGCCGGCGTCTCGGGGCTCCTCGCGGAGGCGGTGGTCGCGTCCGTCGGCGATTTCGGACCGCGCGCCGCCATGGCCACTTTCTTTCTGATCACCTCGCTTGCGACGCAGGTGATGCCCAACGCCGCGGTGGTGGTGCTGATGTCCCCGATCGTACTTGGCGCGGCAGCGGGCCTGGGGGTCTCCCCGTACCCGCTGATGATGGCGGTGGCGATGGCCGCGTCGGCCAGCTTTGCGAGCCCCGTCTCCCACCCGGCCAACGTTCTCGTGATGGGCCCCGGCGGCTACCGGTTCACCGATTACCTGCGTGTGGGGCTTCCGCTGACGGCCGTCGTCTTCGTGGTCGTCATGATCGTGACGCCGCTCGTCTGGACCTTCTGAGGCAATCCCGGGCCGGTTCTCCCGGGCCTACGCGTCGCCGGACCGGAACGCGGATCCAGACCTGGTGCGTCATGAAGCGTGAGGGGATCCCGCAGCGGGGCGATGAAATCCGGCGACGCGGGGGCCGCAGCCGTCTCCAGGAAGACGGGATCGTCCACTGCCGGGAAACCGGTTCCGGGCGCGACGCAGGTGCTCCACCGCACGTCGATGTCGTCGAAACGGACGCGTGTGCAGACGGTGGGCTTCCGCTCCGGCCACGCCTCGTCCTGGCCGCGCACCTTGCCCTCCGGATGATCGTCATCTTCGACGTGCCAGGCGCAGGACCGCGCCTCAAGCCCGATCTGGAGACCGAAGCGCCGCAACTGCTTCGTCATGCCCGAACGCAGGACGACGTTGGAAAAGGCGAAGTGGTTCGCGATCGTCCGCTCGCCGGCTTCCGGGAACTGCCCGGGCATTTCGATGCGGTTCGCAGCTTTCTGCCAGGTGTGGCTCCAGATGGACTGGCAGGCGATGTCGATGCCGAAGGTCGGGGAATCGCGGTAGCAGCCGATGCCGAATCCCAACCCGTGGGCCCAGGTGTTTCCGGGACCGTTCGGGACGCTCCGGATTTCGTAGTTCGGGATCTTGGGATGCGAATCCGCACCGTAGCGGAGACGCCAGAGCTCGGCTGATGAATCGCTGGCAGTTGGAGTCACAGGGCCAGTGCGCGGACGGCCGAAGCTTCCGAGAAAGGACCGGTCGCCGCATCCCGTCCACAACTGTTCGCCACGGCGCCGGACCCCCGAGGGTGGACGGCAGGGTCGTGTCCATGCCGTCCACCCTCGATGTCGGGAGCTGGCATCGGAAGTGGGCCTTGGCTAAGACGGCACCCCGAGGACCAGATCCGGCATCACTGTTCCGTTGAAGCCTAGCGCATCGTCAACTCCCACCGACGCGAACCCTGAGAGGCTCCGTACTGAAGTCCGCGTGGCCCGAACCCAGGGCTCCATGCATGAGGCGGAACACCAGCCCGGTCTCGCCTGCGGCGCGTCCTCGGATGTGGATGGCGAAGCCTCCGGGATCGTCCTGGAAGGGGTCCGCGATGCTGGCGTCCTGGGACTCCACCTCGAGGTAGTAGTCGTTGCCGAACTCGAGGACATCACCGTCGTGGTCGACGAAGTGGACGTCGGTATGGGGGCCGAACGCAATGGCGACTTGGAGCGTGTCGCTCCATGCCTGCGTGTCGGCGTCGTAGGTCGCGATCGTCTGGCCGCGCTGTACCAGCTGGACGCCTTCGACGGCATCGGCATCGGCGCTGTGGTCGTGGACGTGCACCTCGTAAGGCTCGGTTTCGAAGTCTGCATGGCCCGATCCTACGGCTCCATGCATGAGGCGGAACACCAGCCCGGTCTCACCTGCGGCGACTCCACGAATATGGATGGCGAATCCTCCGGGATCGTCCTGTTCGAAGGTCGCGATACTGTCGTTCTCGGACTCCACCATCAGGTAGTAGTCGTCGCCGAACTCCAGGACATCGCCGTCGTGGTTCACGAATTGGACGTCGATATGGTCGGACGTCTCCCCCTCGTCGATCTCGAAGTGGTCGGGGTCGCCGCTCCACATCTCCGTGTCGTGGTCGAAGGTCGCGATCGTATCGCCACCCATGACCAGCTGGACGCCTTCGACGGCATCGGCATCGGCGCTGTGGTCGTGGACGTGCA
>CAZHGS010000014.1:38011-70834 GCA_964532325.1 uncultured Gemmatimonadaceae bacterium
CTCCCCCTCGTCGATCTCGAAGTGGTCGGGGTCGCCGCTCCACATCTCCGTGTCGCCGTCGTAGGTCGCGATCGTCTCTCCACCCATGACCAACTGGACGCCTTCGACGGCATCGGCGTCGGCGGGGCCGTGGACGTGCACCTCGAAGGGTTCCGTGATGAAGTCCGCATGGCCCGTTCCTATGGCTCCATGCATGAGGCGGAACACCAGCCCGGCCTCGCCTGCGGAGACTCCTTCAATGTGGAAGGCGAAGCCTCCGGGATCGTCCTGGAAGAAGGACACGATGCTGGGGTCCTGGGACTCCACCTCGAGGTAGAAGTCATCGCCGAGCTGCACGGCATTGCCGCTACCGTCCACGAATCGGACGTCGATATGGCCGGAGAGCTCTCCGGCGTCGATCTCGAAGGAGTTGTTCCACGTCCCCGACGGGCCGTCGTAGGTCGCGATCGTCCGTGCACTCAACACCAGCTGCACGCCTTCGACGTCGTCGGCGTGGTATGTCGGCTCGGGTTCGGTCACGCTCTCACCGTCACCGCACGCCGAGAGCAACAGGCTCCCGGCAACAAGGGACAACCCCAATCTCGGGGCCCGGAAAATGTATCTCTTCCTCATATTCGGTTTCTCCTCTGTTCGGACCATCGGGGTCCTCCCAATTGTGCGTTGTTTGCTGCCACTCGGTGTGTTTTCCACTCAGGCCGGGGGGCAGATTCCGGCACCCACCGGCACGGCGGGGCGGTCTGGTACTCTGAACCGACCACCGCTCGACGTGAGAGGTCGGCGGACTCTTCGCCGGCGCGTCGAGCGGCCGTGCGCAGGCCTCCCCGGCGATGCCGGGGGCGACCTTCCACCGCATACCTTCGGAGTCCTCGGACAGGTCGCGGTGCAGCGTGGCGCTCCGCAGTCCCGCTCCGGATCTCGGTGTACCGCTTCGGGCTCAGGGATACCCTCTCTCCCGCGGCGGCGAGGTGCTCCAACTGTTCCAGGACGCTCAGGCCGTGGCGGTCCTGCCAGCACTGCCGGGGCTGGGCCGGCCGTAGACCCCGACTGGTACCACGGCCCCAAGGGGAGCCAAGGCCCCGGGTCGCGACAATGCTCTCGCTGCGGCCGCGGACTTCGGGAACAGGCGTGCGCCCACCACCCGATTCGGCGGTGTGCCGAGATTCGCGCGTATGCGTGTGATCATCTCTCGTGTTGTGTGCGCCCATCGGGGATGCAGCCATCGATAGGGGTAGGCCGACAGACAGATCGGCCGGGGGGCTTCGCTAGAGAGACGAGGACAGGCGGGGCGCGGCTGCGGTTCGGGGTGAAGTGGGTGGTCCTGGGAGTGGACCAATGCCTCTGGTGTGCGGGGGTCCGCTGCGAGCTCGGTCCCAGGATGTCTCGCGTACCCGAGACGATGGCCGGGCCGGGGTCGTGGACGAACTGGCACACCGAACACCTGCCCGCCAAGTCGGGGCCGTCGCCGTGCGTATGCGAACTCTCCGCATAGATGGCCAGGTGCAGGGAGGCGATGACCGCCATCCAGGCCGCCGCCGACAGGCGGCGCCGCGGTATGGCAAGATCAAGCCTGTGCGCCATGGCTCGCTCCTCTATCTCGCCGCGGATCCGGAGCAAAGCGTTCCCCCCCCGACAAGCGACCCTCTCGCGTGTCGCCTCGGGACGTACAGGCGACCCGTCCCGTGAAGGACCGTGGTCGTGTCCCGCGCGGGCCCGCGCCGCGCCTCGGATCGCTGGGAGGGCGAGTGTCATGGGGAAATTGCGGCTCAAAACACGACCCGGTAGGCAACGCTTACCGACCTGCCGGCTTCGGGCATGATCTCCTTCACCCGCGACAGGTGGTTCCGGTACTCCGTGTCGCCCAGGTTGTCCAGACGGACCGTGATGACGTGCAGCCGTCCGTCCAGCGTGAGGCGCACACCTCCAGAGAGACCGAAGACCGCGTATCCGTCGGTCGGGGTCTCGAAGGGCCCCGTCCTCTCCTGGCGCGCCGCCATCCTCACCTCAGCCTCCGTGAACCAGTCCACGGGCGCATATCCGATCGAGAGGCGTCCCTGGAGTGGTGGCATGAGGGGGAGGGGCTTGTCGGTGGACCGGATGGTGCCGAGCACATGCGAGGCAACAGCCTCGACTTCGACGGCGTCCAGGGCCAGCCACCGGAGCACGCCCTCGAAACCGGTGAGCAGGGAGTTCTCACCCTCGAACTGGTAGATGGGAAGCCGTACCCGGCTCAGCTCTCCGGTCTCGAGCGGGAAGACGTACCCGGAGATCGAGTTTCGGAACCACGTCACTTCCGCATTGATGCGCTCGCCTGTAATCCGTGCGAAGACATCGATCCCGGTCCCCTGCTCGGTGTCGAGGGACGGATTGCCCACCTCGAAGGCGTACGCCGCCAGGTGCGGACCCTCCGAGTAGAGTTCATTGACGTCCGGAGTTCGGAACGCCCGCGCCAGGCTCGCACCCACGGCGAGCTGGCCGGTCAGTCGCGCAAGGGCGCCGAGCGATCCGGACGCGGCACCGAAGCTTCGCGCGCGGATGTGGCCGATGTCCGAATCGGGATCCTCCCGGACCGGCTGCACTTCGACCTGGTCGTAGCGCAGGCCTGCCTCGATCCGGACCGGATCCAGATCGATTTCCTCCAGCACGTAGGCGGCCGCCGTCGTGCGCCGGGAGTCCGGCGTATACAGCCCGCCTCCGAAGCCGAAGCTCTCCCAGGAGGCTCGGGCTCCCACCGCGCCCGACGAGAACGGTCCCCATTCGGAATGCCGTGCCAGGGTTTCACCGCTCACGGTCTCGCGCTGGAAGAGCGTCCCCAGGATGTCCGGTGGCTCGATTTCGCTGTGCTCGTACCAGGTGTATCCGGCATCAATCTCGATGCTCTCGAAGCGTCCCCCCGGGCGAATGACGCTGCGCAGGCGGGTCGCGGCCCTCTCCATCTCGACGCGCACACCGGTGACGTGTCCGCCGGTAAACCCGCCGGGAATGCCGTAGTCGTTCCTGTAGTAGCGGAATGCGCCGCCCGCGTAGCCCCAGTCATCCATCCACGACGATCCGATCGAGGCGTTCCAGGTGTCGGTTTGTGTGCCGGCCAGGGTGCCGACAGGCGTCTTCAGGTCCCCGCTCGTCCACTTCGACAGCTCAACCCGCAGGGGAATATGCTCGGTGATGCCGACGGTGGTCTCCGCACTTCCACCCACGGCACTTGTCACCGACTGCACCTGGAGCGTGGCCGAACCGGTCGGATGATGGGGGACGGCGGGCGGCACCTCGTCACGAATGACGTTGATCACCCCGCCGAGCGCGTTGCTTCCCAGGAGGATGGCAGCCGGCCCCCGGATCACCTCGATCCGTCGCGCCGACGTGGGGTCCACCGCAGTGGCGTGGTCCACGCCGCTGTTGAAGACATCCCCGACTCTCTGTCCGTCCTCGAGCAGGAGAATCCGGTCTCCGCTGAGGCCGCGGATGACCGGGTGGGCCGAGCTCGGCCCCATGCTGACGACGGCCAGACCCGGCTCGGCGGCCAGCGTGTGCGCGATGGTGGTCGCGAGACGCCGTTGCAGCTCTTCGGCCGCATAGACGCTGGCCGGCCGGAGCGTCTGGTCCGCCGCCCTCGCGGTGACCGTACCCGTGACGACGAAGCCTGGCAGCGTCAGTGCGGCCACCTCCAGCTCCAGCGCAACGGGTTCCTCCGGCAGGCCGTTCAGCTCAATCGTCTGGGTTGCGTAACCGAGCCGTTCGACTCTCAGGTCGTAGCCGGACGCGCTGGGCACCGGAATATGGAAAGAGCCGTCTCCATGCGTGACGGCCATCCGGCCCGTGCCGATGACCGACACCGTGGCTCCCGCGAGCGGTGTGCCGGACTCAACGTCCCGAACGATCCCCTCGATCTCGCCCGCGTGTTCGAGCTGGGCGGACGAATCCGCGGCGCCAACGGCCGAGCCGATGGCCACGAGCACTGCGATGACTGTGCCGCGTCGCATCATACCTGATTCCTGCTTACGGTCCGTCGATCGCCGGTGAGGTCACCGATGCAGTGTGCGAGCTACCGGAACCCGGATCCGGCATCGCCGACGTGGCGCCCCGGCGGGTTAGAGAGAGCGAGGAAGTTTGGTTGTCTGGAGAGATCAGGCGGTCGGGGGAGCCCTCGGGCCCAGCCCGCCCGAGAGGAGAGGGCCAGTGGCAGAAGCGGTTTCCGCCGATGGGATAGCCTCGTGGTCGGTGACAGGCCGGAGGTCCGGGAGAATGTGCGAGTGGACCACGCCCAGATAGAGGGCGCGGGTGAACTGGCAGTGGAAGTGATTGCGCTCGGGGTTGATATGGTTGTGCCCCGGCGCACAGTGGTCGTGGTCCTCTCCTTCCACGTGCGCCGCTCTGCCCGACTCTCTGGCGTCCAGCAGAGCGTCCGCCGCCGGAGCAGCGGCGAAGATGCCGCACTGGAACAGTGCAAACGCGAATACCCGGAATCTGCACAGATCCCACACGGGAGCAGATGCCAACATCACGATTATGCAGTGATCCCCTTGGAGACGAACGGAAGCCCAAAAGCTACGGCTCGCCGACAGAGAGGGTCAAGCCAGAGCCTTGTCCATGGTGTCACGCTACCGACAAGAGAGAGGGGACGCGAGTGCTTGGCTGTGATGATAATACGTTATCAATAACGGGCAAGGGGTGCCAGCGTCTCGGACAGTAGGAAATGATGCGGAGCGAGCGGCCGGTGGCCGACGGGACGTGAGCGTGACCGGGAGTGCGGGCGGATCATCGGGGAGCGACCGCGCTACTCTGGACGGGGCGGATCCGGGCGCTCCGTCAGATCCGCGAGCCCGCCGGGCGGTATCGCCCGGAGTTTCTCCGGACTGCGTTTGTGTACCTCGCAGGCTGCCTGGCCGCCAAGGGCAGGTTTCGGCAGGACCCCCTTGTCGATACGGTAGTGGTAAGCCCTCCGGATCCCCGAATCGCAGCTCCCTCGGGTTACGTAAGAGTACGATACGCGACAACGGACTGACGAACTCGCAGGAGTGCAGGTGGGGACAGGGTCGCAGGTCGATGCAACGGGAGCGGAAAACGTCAGGCGGCCTCGGACCACGTTGGAGCGCCTGCGACATGCTGTCGTGGACGCGGGCGCGCAACCCGGTGGTAGCGCCGCTCTACCCGGAGTCGTCGTGAGTCCGGAGCGTCGCTCGGCCCTGCTCGAGCTCGAGGGCGGTTCCGTACGGCTCGGAGCGCTCGACCAGGTGTTGCAGGATCAACTGGCCGAGCTCGCCGCCGGCCACCTCCGGAAATCCCCGCCTCTCGAAGAAGAGCGGGCCCGGCTCCCCGGAATCGAGGACGATCGGGGTGAACACGACTCCGTCGAGACCGCCTGCATCCATCGAGACCTCCGCCACGACGCTCTGCCAGGTCTCCGCAGGGTAATAGCCGGGCTCGGTCCGGCTCTGAAAGATGAAATTGGCAAGGCCGTACAGGATCAGACGGTCTCGGTACACCTCGACGCCCGCCAGCACGGGCTCGCCGTGACTGACGTAGATGTCGGTGCCCGCGTCGACCGCCGCGCGCGCCTACGACTGCTGCCATCCCGGCTCGGCGTCGGTCTGGAAGTGGTGGTAGACGATGACGATGTCCGACACGGGGTCGGCATCGCGGATGCTCGCGAGATTTCTCTCCCGGTCAGCTGTGCTGAGGGGGTCGAGCATGTTGACGCCGGGCCGGCTTTCCGTGGCGCGGGCCTCGTCGGGGGAGTTGACGGACGCCGTGGAAATCAGTGACAGGGTAAGGCCACCCACTTCCAGATAGGCCGGTGCCGTCGCGCCGGTGACATCGGTGCCCGTGCCGGAGTGCACGAAGCCTCGGGCGTCGGCCTCCTCGATGGTGGAGAGGATACCCGCGGTCCCGTAGTCCCAGGAGTGGTTGTTCGCCAGGGAGAGAAGCGACACGCCGAATTCCGCGAGGTAGTCGAGAACGACGGGTTGCGCGCCGTGGAAGAACACGTCATTGCGCGTGGGCTGGCACGGGCACCCCGCCCCCGCTATGGCAACTTCCAGGTTCGTGAAGACCACGTCGGAGCGGTCGACGATGGGCACAACCGACTGGAGCGGCGCATCCAGATACTGCCGAGGGTCGTGTTCGATGATCGCCTGGCCGGCGATCGCCATGTTGATGCCATCGCGATCGCCGGTGGTATCTCCGGGGCTGCCGGAACATCCCGCCAGGACCGAGGCGACCGACAGCGCGAGCGAATTCTTGATGTGGCGCGAGTGGTTTTGCTTCTGGTTCAGACCTCGGAACCCGCCCAAGACGAGCAGGGTCCTCCGCCAATCCTCGAATGCCGCCCGGCCGCGCGCGGGCGCTCTCCGCTCACATTCCCCCGAAACGCGTGACCGCCACGATCAACGCAAGCACCAGCAGGACCACCGTCGGCAGAGGCGGTTCCCCGCGCCGCCGGTGATAGTTGGTCGCCCCGATCATGATGACAGCCAGGCCGAGGGCCGCCAACGGCGTCAGCACCGGCAATATCCCCGTGGCCCACGGGAAGATCAGGCCCAGACCACCGGCCACTTCGCTGACCCCAACCACCGTCATCAACGGTCTGGAGAGGTCGGCGTCCCTTCCGGACCGCTGCTCGACCATCCCGATGTAGCGGTCGAACGCCAGGAGTCTCATGGCTCCGGAGAACAGGAACACGGCTGTCAGGATTCCCTGGACGGCCCAGATCATGGCATCAAGCGCAGACATAGCTGCCTCCGAGACGTTCGTAGGCAGGAGCGGGGCCTCGACCGCCCGGGCCGATCCAGAGCGAGGGAGGTCAAGGTTACGGATTGAGGGTCAGGATCGGATCGCCGGTACTCTCCAGCCACCGTCCATCGCGGCAGGATCTCGAGCACCGGCTGGTTTCCCCGGGAGCGCGTCGACCGACTAGTCTGGCGTCACCGTATGGGCGGGAGGCCCGGTCATGTTGAAGTAAACACAACGGGGCGACTCCACGCTGTCTGCAGGGACTCGATGAATAATTTGCAGTTGTGAATTTATGGAATGCGCCGCCAGGGAATCGAACCCCGAACCTACTGATTAAGAGTCAGTTGCTCTGCCAATTGAGCTAGCGGCGCCGAGCCGGCGTCAGGCATCGCGGCCACCGGTGCAGTGCCAAGCTGCGGGAAGCCCGGCGCCGACCGGTGCGCGCAGACGAGTCCGTGCAGCTGCCGCCCTTGCGGTGCGGCGAAGAGGCTCCCGCGTCGATAGGGTGATCGGGCCGCCCCGGCACTCAGCGATTGCCGGGGCGGAAGATATCAGCGTCGGCCGGCCGGCGTAAGGTCCGTCGGGGGATGCGCCGGCACCCGTCCCATCGTGCGGAGGGGACCTCGCGCCGTGCCGCCCCGCAAGGCCCGCCTGCCGGCTCTACCGGTCTCCCTCGACTTCGGCGATGAAGGCACGGGCCGCATCGGCGACTTCGTCCGTGATCGCCATGTGTCCACGGTCCTCCCAGTGAACGAAACCGTGGCGGACCCCCGCCTCTGCCAGCGCGTCGGCCATGTCGATCGCCTGCTGGACCGGCACGGACTGGTCATCATCGGAATGCACGATAAGAATCGGCCGTGTGCCTGCCGAGATCTGGTGCATCGGGGACGCGAGCCTGCGGGCTGTGGCCGGATCCTCCCCGACCGGTGTCCAGAGGTTGCCCCAGGAGAGTGTGTTGAGGTCGTAGGGTCCGGCCACGCTGATCACGGCCCGCACATCGCTTCGGGCATCCTCCCACCCGCCGGTCCGCGGGTACGGGCCGTCGCCCAGCGTGGCCGCGAGCGCAACGAGGTGCCCGCCCGCCGAGTTTCCAATCAGGTAGATCCGGTCCGGATCGATCCCGTAGCCGCCGGCGTGCGCGTGCACCCAGCGGACCGCGGCCAGCGTGTCCTGGTAGGGAACCGGAGCGGGGGACGCCTCCACGAGCCGGTAGTCGATCGTCATCGCGAAGTAGCCGAGCCTCGCCCACTCCCTGACGTCGAGGGCTCCATTCCCGTTCCGGGACCCGGCCCGCCACCGTCCGCCGTGGACGTATATGATGGCCGGCTTGAGCCCGTCACCGGCGGCAGGATATCCGATGTCCGCAAGGAGCGCCGAGCCCTGGTGGGAGGCATAGACCACACCCTCCTCAACCGTGATCTCCTGGGCCGCCCCGGCCGGGGGAGCGAGGAGGAGTACGGAGAGCGCGGCCAGCGCGCGGGTTGTCGATCGCCGACTTGGAACACCGAGCATGCAGACCTCCATTTCGACAGGTGACGGAGCCGGCGCGCCGGGGCCGGCCCGCATCGTGGACGTCCCGGCGGCTCGCCCGGGTACGCGTATCGATCCACAATGTGCGGCCGCCCGGGAACCCCGGGCAACCCTGCTCCGGCCGGTCCCGCATCCGGTCCTCCTGGACTGGTGGGCGGGAGCGTGCACCAGGTGATCCCGGAGCCGCCTCGCCTCCCGGTGGGGGGCGGCTTTGCCTCTCACTTTCCGCGGCCGGAGCCGGATTCTCTTCCGCGACATCCGAGGATGCCATGCCCGAGATCGTGATGGCTGCGTTCGCCCTCGGGCTCGTCTACAACGCGGCGCCCGGTCCGGTCCTGGCAGAGACGGTCCACAGGTCCGTCGCCGGTGGCTTCCGGGCGGGGCTGGCCGTGCAGTTCGGCTCCCTGGCGGGCGACGCGCTCTGGGCTGCGCTGGGCCTGGCCGGGGTCGGCTTCCTCCTCCGGTCGGAGGCACTTCGCGGACCGGTGGCTCTCATCGGTGCGGGCTACCTCCTGTGGCTTGCGCTGGATGCATGGCGCCGGGCGGGATCGGCCGGGCCGGCAACAGTCTGCCTGGACCGGGACGTTGGGAGCGCGGCGCTCCGCTCCGGCATCATCCTCTCGCTCACGAACCCGCAGGCCGTGGCGTTCTGGGCCGCTGTCGGGAGTGCATTCGGAGCCATCGGCGCAGCAGAACCCACGGCGGCCGACTACGGCTTCTTCTATGCGGGCTTCCTGCTCTCGTGCGTGCTCTGGGCGCTGGCCGCGGCTGCCCTTGTCGACCGCCTGCTCGTGTGGCTCGGGACTGGATGGGCGCGTGTGGCGTACCGGCTGTGTGCCCTGGCCTTCCTTCTTCTGGGGCTTGCTTCGCTCCGGACAGTCCTCCGTGTCCCCTGAGCGGCGCGAACCGCCGCAGGCGTCCCGGAACGGCGGCCGGGGCTGCTTTCCCGCACCTCTCGAGCAGGCCGGAGAACCCGGTGTCTATCGGGCGCGGGTGTCGTAGGCGCTCCCGGCCGGGTATTCTGCCACGTATTCCCGCAGGCTCGGGCGGAGCACGAACCCCTTGGCCACCCTGAAGGGGACGAGGAGGCGCTCCACCTCGGCCGGCTGCACACACGGCCTGCGGCTGCTGCGGAACGGCAGGGGCTCACACCGCATGTGACGCTCGTCCAGGAGGCTGTAGCGGAAGGACGCGAGGGGCTCCCCCCCCTCGAACATGCTCACGAGCATGTGCAGGCGCGCGTTCGGTGCGCACACGGCCGCAAGGTGGCGGGCGATGGCACCCCGTTCGTGGGGCAGCACCCGATCGAACAGGTCCCATGCGAGAAGGAGATCGTAGGGCGGCTCGGGGGTGTCCGTGAGCTTGGCCAGCGCGCCGGCATCACAGATGCGGTCGCCAACGACGCTGGCGAACCTCACCCAGCGCGCAGCGTTCCTGGTGTAGATTCTGAGGGCGGCGTCCGTCGCCCGCGCCAGATCGAGGACGGAGAGGTCCGTGCGCGCCGCGCCGAGCCCTTCGAAGAGAGCTGCGATCCCGGGAGACGGGCGTGTAATCGCCTCGCCCTCTCCACTGCTCTGCTCACGGGTGTTCCGCCGCCACCGCCGCGTCGACATCGGTCGGCGGGCACGCCGTAGCTATGCGGGGCGCCCTGCCGGGCCGGAGCTGGCCGCTGCCTTCTTCTGCTGGCTCCTTCTCGCCGTCGGAGCCGGCTCCGCCTTGCGGGCGGGCGCGCCGCCGGGCCGTGCGCTGCTGGTTCCCATGTCGATGCCGCCCCGGAACGTCGCCCCGTCCTCCATCATGACCCGGGGCGCCTTGAGGTCTCCCTGGACGGTCGCCGAACTGTGCAGGACAATCTGCTCGTCCGCCGTGAGATTGCCCTTCACACTCCCCTTGACCGTGATGGTCCGGCCGACGATGCTCGCCTTGACCTCACCCTCCTCGCCGACGGTTACCGCGTGGGACCGGAGAACGACCGAGCCTTCGACCTGTCCCTCGATGAGGAGGTCCTCCTCGCCGGTGATCTCTCCCTTCAGTCGGATCTTCTGTCCAACCGTCGGCATACTGGTCTCCGAGGTCCGGGGGTTGCGTTGCACCGGGCCGGGGTCCTGGCGTGGAGTGGGAGGAGCAGTCGGTGGCCTGGGTGTCTCTTCCTTCTTCCACATAGTCGGGACTTCCAGATGGGTTGGGGGGGCTTGATGTGCGTGCGGCCGGGCTCCATCTGGCCCCCTTGCCGCGTTCGCCTCGGAGACGGCCCGTCATGAACGTCTGCGCGGCCACAAACTTGTGCGACGCGGGTCGGGGAAGCAAGACGGCTTTCGGGACGGCACGTTGCGCGCGCGCGCGCCTGCCCCGCTCGGATGTCTCTCGACCGGGACGATCGGCGCCTGGGGAGCCCCGGCCGTCGCGGACGGGAGCGCGGGCCGTCCGGTGCTAGAGCCCGAGAGTCAGCGTGCGGGAGTACTTGAGGAGGAGGGTCCGCTCCTCGCTGAGGGGGAGGACCGGTCCGGGGGCGGACCGCCGCTGGTTGAAGGTCTCGTTCCAGACGACATAGATGTCATTGCCCTCCCGCGGGTTGTAGCGGAACCGGAGGTTCAACACGACGAGATCGCCGGCGCTGTTGTACTGGACGAAGGCCGAGGCGGAGGTGCGAGTGCTCAGTGTCAGCGCGGTCCGCAGCCGGGCAAGGTGCGCGGTGAACCGCTCGCCGCGCGTGTGGAACCTGATCCGGTTCAGTTCGTACGCCGCCGAGAGCCTCACGTGGCGCGAGGCCGACCAGGTCGGTGAGACGCCGGCGGAGAGCCGCGTGCCATCGTAGAAACCGCCGCCCGAGATGTATGCGTTCGGGCGGAACCAGTTACCGGAGGGGGGCGCGTAGCGGAGGCTGGCCTCGCCGAACCAGTAGGACCCGGCCGGGGCGGCCGCGCCTCCGGAGAGGACGAATCTCTCGGTCAGATCCTCGTAGCTTGCCGACATCTCTGCCGTGAGGCGGTGCGATCCCCGCGTCTCCACCACTCCGGAAAGACCCACCCGACCCGACTCGATCGAGCCGTCTCCGTTCCTCCGGAAGAACTGCCCGTTGGCGGCGACCCCATAGCGGTTGAGGGCGGCTCCGGCTCCGGGACGCCATCCATAGCCGAGGCTCCCGTCCGCGGCCAGGTAGTCGCGCCGCCTCACGAATCCCATGCCGGGCTCGAAGGCAGCGCCCGCGCCGGCCAGGCTCATGCGGTAGGTCGCGCCGTCGTTGCCGCGGCGTTCCCAGTTGATCCGGGCAAGGCCGCGGTCCATCGGTCCCGTCCGGTCGCGGTTGCTGTCGGCCGCGTCGAAGCTCTGCGACCAGTTCAGCGTCAGGAAGTCCTGTCCGAAGAGCCGGAGCGAGGCGTCGGCGCCATAGAGGACGTTGTAGCCTCCGTCCTCACCGATCCGGCTCGTGACGATCCCGCCCATGTAGGAGGCGTCGTTGAGCACGCGCCGGCGGATGCGGGCCACGCCCAGGTTCTCGGACGGGATAGCTCCCGACGCTTCCGTCTGCATGTCGATGAGACCCACGTCCCATTCGCCGATCCGCCCCACGAGCCGCCCGCCCCCGTAGATCGGGATCGGCCTCCCCTCCGCAAGCCCGATCCTGCGGGAGTGGAAGAGGCGCTCGTTGAAGCCGAGCGGGACCTGGAAGATCTGGCTGCGCTCCTGGAAGAAGCGCCGCTGCTCGGGGAAGAAGAGCGAGAACCGGGTCAGATTCACCTGCTGGTCATCGGCCTCGACCTGGGCAAAGTCCGTGTTCACGCTGAGATCGAGGTTCAGGTTCCGGGTGATCCCGTAGCGGAGATCGCCCCCGATCTCGGCGACCCGCTCGACCCTCCGGTCGTAACGGCCGGCGGATTCGTCCAGGGCGTGCGTATGGCCGCCGCCCCCGAGGAGGTAGGGGGTGAGGTAGACCGGCTTCTCGGGCTCGAGTCCCCTCAGGATCATCTTCCGGAGCTGGGTGGGCTTCGCGACGCTGGCGGGACCCCACTCGGGGGGAATCGCCGGATGGACGATCGATTCCGCATTCCGCACGATCGTCCGGGTCACCGAGAATCCCATGACGACGCGGTCGTCGACGACCTGGAATCCGACGCTCGAGAAGGGGATGCGGACCTCGGCCGACCACCCGAAATCGGTGACGGTCCCGGCAGCGTCCCAGAAGGTGTCCCACTCCCGGTTCGGGGGACCGCTAGCGTCGTTGGCGAAGGTCCAGTCCGTGCGGACGCTGGCGGGCGTCGTGATGAAGACGAGCGAGTTCTCCTCGTCGTTGTAGCTGTCGAGCCGCATCCCGCACGAGTCTGTCTGGTAGGGGCTCACGTCCCTCTCGAGGGTCGTGATGCGTATGAGCCCGGGATCGGTCTCATACATGAGGCAGCCCAGATAGAGGTACTCGCCGTCGTGGGCGAGGAGGAACTCCCCCCTCTGGCTCGGTTCCGCCCCGAAGTCCGGGACCGCGACGATCCCTTCGAGGACCGCCGCGCCTCCCCAGGCGGGCTCGTCGAGCACTCCGTCGATCTCGATCGGGCCCCCGATCCGCGGCAGTTCGAGCGGCGGCTCTCCCCCGGGGCCGTTCCGGAGCTGGCCAGCGACCGGGGCCGCATGAAGGACGGCCGCGGCCGCGGCTCCGCCGGCCAGCATCCGGTTCAGCCGGGGACGGGCGGGATGTCGTCGCATGGTGTCAGGTCCGGCGTGGTGCTCCGGGTGGAAGGCGCGGCCGCTCCCCCATTGGTTCGCGGGTGCGAGCGCGGCCGGATGCGGGAGCCGCGTCCGCGGTGCATGTGGCCGGGCAGGCCGTCCGGACCGGAGGCGGAACCGGTCTTCGCGGACCCTCCCTCACGAGATCCGCGGGGCCGCTTCGGCCATCGTCCTCGATACGGATTTCGCCGTGCGCATCGCCGCCAGGTCCAGCTCGAAGTCCGGTTTCTCCCGCGGCCTGAGCTTCTCGAGCAGCTCCCGGATCTCGCGGGGGGAGAGACCCAGTGCGGCGAGGCCGGCGCGACCGATCCCGTCCCTCCCCCGGCGCGCCCGGATCCCGCCCGCTTCCGTCGGCTCGAGCATCCGGCGGAGCGCCCTCAGTTCCGCGAGGCTCATCGCCTCGCCGCAGAGGTCGAAATCCACCCAGGCCTCGTAGGTGAGCGGTGCCACCCTCTTGACCATTCCGGCCATCACGGAGGCGTAGGCCCGGATCTCCCACTGGGCGTGCGCATCGGCGCGAAGCGAGAGGAAGTGGAGGAGGTTGTGGAGGTCGATCTTCCAGTACCACTGCGTATAGGTGGAGAGCGGGAGGTCGATGCGCGCGAGCTCCCGGGCGACGTCCTCCCCGAGGAGCCACCCGTACGCCTCCCCGGCACCCGACCTCAGCCGGTCCCACCGGCGGAGCGCCTCCTCCCACACCTCGGCGGACGCCCCTTCCCCCCGCCCCTGCGCGTTCGTCCGTGTCTGGAGGGCGAAGCTCTCCCGCTCGGGCCGGTAGAAGAGGAGCGGCATGACGGAGTACCGGCCGCTGTACTCGTTGACCGATGCCGTCCGGTGCCGGATCCACTGGCGCGCCACGAACATCGGCATCGAACAGTGGAACTTGAGCTCGACCATCTCGGAAGGGGTGGTGTGCCGGTGCCGGCGAAGGTAGCGGATGAGGCCCCGCGTCTCCGACCGTCTCCTGGTGCCGATCCCGTAGCTCACCCTCGCCGCCCGCTCCACGTCCGTGTCCGACCCCATATAGTCGACGAGCGCCACGAACCCGTGATCGAGCACCGGGAAGTAGCCGCCCAGGATTTCCTCGGCGGCCGCAACGGTCGGGCGTCCTGTTTCCATGGGTCCACCAGGGGTTGTCGCCGGAGGCGGGGGGCCGGGCATGCCGGAGGCTTCCCCCTCGGGCGGTGCACCGCAATAGAGAGGCGTTCCCGCATCACCGGCAAGGGCGCCCGCGCGGCGGCGGGCGCCCCCCCGCCGCGCTGACCTTCGCGCTCCGATCGTGGTAGATTCCCGGCTCACGACGCCCCTAGTCCGGCCCGATCCCCCATGAACGACCTCCTGATCCGCGCGCTCCGGAGCGAACCCGTCGAGCGAACCCCCGTCTGGTTCATGCGCCAGGCAGGCCGTTCGCTTCCCCGGTACAGGGAGCTCAAGGGGGGGCGCGATCTCCTCGAGGTGACACGCGATCCCGAGCTCGCCGCCAGGATCACGGCACTCCCCCTCGAGTACTATCCCGTGGACGCCGCCGTCCTCTTCGCGGACATCTCGACGATCTTCGTCGGCGCCGGCCTTGATGTACGGATCCGGAAGGGGCTCGGTCCCGTCCTCCCCGAGCCGTTCGACTCGCGGGCCAGGATCCGTGCGCTGGCTCCCTTCGATCCCTCCGACACGCTCGACTTCGTCCTCGAGACGATCCGGCGGCTGAGGGAGCGCATCACTGTGCCGGTGGTCGGCTTTATCGGTGCCCCCTTCACCCTCATGACCTACCTCGTCGAGTCGCCCCGCTCCACGGACCGGCGCGGGACGAAGGCCCTCATGTGGCGCGAGCCCGGTCTCTGGCGCGAGCTGCTCTCGTACTGGTCCGAGCACCTCCTGGCCTTCGCCCGCGCCCAGGCGCGCGCGGGGGCCGCTGCCATCCAGCTCTTCGATTCGTGGGCTGGGTCCCTGGCGCCGGACGACTACCGCGAGCACGTGCTGCCCCATTCGAGGCGGATCCTCTCGGGCCTCCGGGACGCGGGCGTGCCCTCGATCCACTTCGCCACGGGTAACCCCGCCCTCCTCCCGCACCTGGCGGCGGCGGGAGGGGATGCGATCGGACTCGACTGGCGGATCGAGATCGACCGCGCGCGAGAGATCCTGGGACCCGGTGTGGCCGTCCAGGGCAACCTCGATCCGCTCACACTGCTGGCTGGCGAGCGGACCGCGACCGCGCGCGCGGAGGAGATCGTGCGCAGGGTCGGCGGGAGGCCCGGCCACATCTTCAACGTCGGCCACGGGATCCATCCGGATACGGATCCCTCGGTGGTGAAGGCGGTAGTCGACCACGTCCACTCTCTTGACCTCGCGGCGCTCCGCGGCGGAAAGGAAGGTTCGGACCGCCCATGAGCACCGGCGTGATCCTGATCAATTTCGGCGAACCGGCGGGTCTCGAGCGCGGGGAGGTGGTGGCCTTCCTCGAGCGGATCTTCCATGCGAACGCCGCCCTCGAGGAGGCCGACGGCGAGGCGGCGAGGCGGGCGCGCAGCCGTCAGCTGGCGGAGCGGAGGGCCCCGGGGCTCATCGAGGAGTACCGGGCGATCGGGGGCTCGCCGATGAACGGGCAGGCGGAGGGGCAGGCCCGCGCGCTCGCCGCGAAGCTCGGTCGCGCCGGCCGTGACGTCAGGGTCTACTGCGCCTTCCAGTTCACCGATCCGCTCGTCCGTGCCGTCGTGGAGGATGCGCGCGCCGACGGAGTGGATGCCCTCGTGGCGATCCCTGTCTACCCGCTCTGCGGACCTTCGACGAATGTGGCGGGGGTCGGCCTGGTCGAGGACGCGCTCGCCCGGCTCGGGTGGGAGGTGCCCTTCTACGGCGTCACCGGGTGGCACCGGCACCCGGACTACCTGGAGATGCGCGCGGAAGCGATCCGGAGTTTCGCCGTGCGGCGAGGCGTCTCGCTTGCCGATCCGGAGACCCTCCTGGTCTTCTCGGCGCACGGAACCCCGATCAGGTACATCGAGGCGGGGAGCCGTTACGTCCGGTACGTGGAGGGGTTCTGTGCGGAGATGGGCGCGCGGCTCGGGGTCCGCCGCTACCGGATCGGGTACCAGAACCACTCGAACCGGGGGATCGAGTGGACCGCCCCGGACATCGAGGCGGTGGTCCGCTCGGCGGCTCCGGCGCGTCGCATCGTCGTCGACCCGGTCTCGTTCATGCACGAGCAGTCCGAGACGCTCGCGGAGCTGGACCGCGATCTGAGGGAGGACGCGGAGGACGCGGGCCTCGAGTTCCACCGGGTCCCCGTTCCGCACGACGATCCCCGATTCGCCGGGATCCTGGCGAGCCTTGTAGGCGCCGCCGGCGCCCCGCCCCGCGGGCTCGCCCCCTGCCGCTGCCGGACGGGAGGCCGCGCCTTCTGCATGAACGCCCCGCTGCCCGGCGGCGGGGCGCCCGGGGCCCCGGGTTAGGGGAAGACCGCCTCGAGGCCCAGCTCGCGGGCGATCGCCACGAACGCCCAGGTGCTCCCCCGGTAGCTCGCGACGCCTTCCTCGATCCCGTGGGTGCGAAGCATCGCGTTGTTGACGCGCGAGGCGACCACTGCGACAGGCGTCCGCGCGGGCTGCCAGTACCGGGCGAGCGCTGCGAGGTCGCGCCGCACGCCCGGGGCCCGTGCCGCGAGCACCGCCTCCGCTCCGCTTGTGGAGACCCTCTGCAGGGCCGGGACGAGCTGGCGCTGGAGGAAGGCGTAGCCGTTGTAGCGAAGGTAGGGATCGGGAGCGTGGAGGGCGACGAGCGTTCCGAGCACATTCGCGTCCGACTCGGAGGAAAACCCGCGCTGGTGGGCCATCTCGTGTCCGAGTTCCTTGCCCAGGAGGACGCCCGGGAGGTCGTTCAGGACGAGCGCCTCCGCCGTGTAGGGGAAGTAGATTCCCGAGATCCCGAGCCGCTTGACGAGCGGGGTGGCGAGGATCTCCTTCGGCGCGCCGTAGGGCCTGGCGACCTCTCCGGGCAGATCGAGGAGGTCGCCGACCTTCTCCCATCCGGTCTCGAGCGCGGGGACAATTCGCCCGACCTCGGGAGGAGGGGTCGGCTCGCCGATGTCCGGGGAGCCGTGAAGCTCCTCGTACGCCTCGTTCGTGCGCCGTACGGCGTGCTCGGCGAGAGCGCGCAACTCCGGGGTCCGGGCGTCGCCCGCGGGTTCGATGGCGAGATGCTCCTCGAGCCCGGGGCGGGTGTACTGGATCCCCCATAGGAGGTAGAAGAGGAAGACAAGGACGCCCGTGTCCTGGGCGATCCTGAGTGTTCCCCTTCCGAGGGCGGAGAGGACCCGGTCCTGACCCGCCCGGATCCGGACGACTCCGCGCCCGGCCCCGACCGCCTGCCTGAGGATGACGGCCACGACGACGGCCTCGGCGAGCGGAAGCGGGACGGTGGCGGTGAGAATCGAGAGTCCCCGCATGAGCGCGGGGATGGGTCCCGCTCCGGCAACGGCGCTCGCGAGGTCGGGGCGATCGGCGAGGAAGCGGTAGGCTCCCCACCCGGCGAGGCCGAGGCCGATCCCGGCCAGTCGCCGGGCCAGCGTCCCCGGCGAGAGGCGGGTCAGGGCATCGCGCGGTACCACTCGACCCACTCCGGATTGCGGGGGGCGGGAGCTGGCCACGGCTCCGCCATCAGCGTCTCGATCTCCTCGATCTCCCTCGGCGCGAAGGAGATGCGCTCGACTCCCCCCTCGGTGATGATGTAGTTGTCCTCGACCCGGACCCCGATCCCAACATAGCGCTCGAAGGCGGGGCGGATCGCATCCATCATCGCCCGGTTCGCCGGGATATCCGGGATCACCTCCGTCAGGAGGTTCGGGCGGACGTAGAGCCCGGGCTCGATCGTCAGGGCGACGCCCGGCTCCATGACCGCGGGCCACGGATCGTGTACATCCAGCCCGAGTCCGTGGCTCAGCGCGTGCATGTAGTAGAGGAAGTACTGGGGAAGCTCGCGTCCCAGCTCATCCTCGTAGGAGGCGAAGGGGGATTCGATGAGACCGAGCCGGGCCAGCCCCTCGGCGAGGACCTCGGCCGCGGCTCTCGACATCTCAGTGCGCGAGATCCCCGGTGCGGCCATCTCCTCGGCGACCGCCTGCGCGTCCCTCACCAGCTGGTAGATCTCGCGCTGCTCGGGGCTGAAGCGGCCGCTCACCGGAAGGGTCCGGGTGATGTCGGCCGCGTAGCCCCCGTAGCTTGCCCCGACGTCCGCGACAATCACGTCGCCGTCCCCGGTGAACCGGTCATTCGCGTTGTAGTGGAGGACGGTCGAGTTGGGTCCCGAGCCCACGATCGAGGCAAACGCCGGGCGTTCCGCCCCGTAGCGCCGGAAGGTGTACTCGATGACCGCCTGGAGCTCGAACTCATTCATGCCGGGAGCGAGGGCGCCCATCAGCTCGCGCTGCGCCTCCGTGGTGATGACCGCAGCCCGGCGGATGAGCCCTTGCTCCGCCTCGCTCTTGACGCCCCTGAGCTCGCCGACGACGGAGGCGACAGTTTCCACCTCCACCCCTGTGTGCCCCTCGAGGAGCCCGTCGGCCCGCTGCGTGATGTCGTCCTGGACAGGCGACGAGGCGTCGTAGCCTGTCGCAAGATGAACCGCGTCCCACCCCTCGCCGATGAGCGAGTCGAGCACCGCCTCGAGCTCTCCGATGCTCCGCCCGGGGAGACCGGCCGTCCGCATCGTGCCTCCGGGACCGACCCGGTAGCCCTCCCATGTCTCATCGGCGGGGCTCCGCGGATTCACGAAGAGGCGCTCCCACACGATCTCGCCTCTCTCGGCGAGGGCGATGAGCGCCGCGTCCGGCTCGAGAAACCCCGTCAGATACCGGAAGGGGGAGTTCTGGTAGAAGTTGATGTAGTCCTCAGGGGGCTGGAGACTTCCGACCGCGAGGATGAGGCCGTCGTCCACCTCCCGGGCGAGCGCGCCGCGCCGCTCGGCATATTCCCCGGCGGAGATCTGCGCGCAGAGTGGGCCGGCCACCGGAGCGAGGAGGGCGAGACACGCTCCTGCGACCATCCTACATTGCCTCACGGCGCCGACTCCCTGGATCCTGTTCACGTCCGACTCCCCTCCCCACATTGCCCTGACCAGACGAAATGGATACACCGTGCGCGAAGCGTCGTTCTCGGTGGGCCGGGATCCTTCCGGCGCTCGCCGTTTTTCTCGTCGTCGTCGCCCCGGCCGGCACCGGACAGGTTCCGGCGTCCGCCCGCACCGCGCAGGAGCCCGGGCGCATCGATGGGGATGCGCTCGTGCGGGATCTCTCGGTCATCGCGGCCGACTCGATGGCGGGCCGCCTGGCGGGATCCGATGGCGGGCGGCGCGCCGGGGAGTATCTCCTCTCGCGTCTCGTCGAGAGCGGGACCGTTCCCGTCGGCGGCGCGCGCACGCAGGCCTTTCCCCTCAGGCTCGGGACGGCCGAGGCGAACGCCGGGGTCAATGTGCTCGGGATGATACCGGGTGTCGAGCACCCCGGGCGGTATGTCGTGGTCTCGGCCCACTACGACCACCTCGGAGTCCGGGGGGGCGAGATCTACAACGGGGCCGACGACAACGCCTCCGGAAGCGCCGCCCTCCCGGCGCTCGCGGCCTACCTTGCCTCGAACCCGCCCCGGCATTCCTTCCTCTTCGTCGCCCTCGACGCCGAGGAGATCGGCCTTCTCGGCGCGCGCGCCTTCGTCTCCGATCCGCCCGTCCCTCTCGCCTCCATCCTCCTCAATGTGAACCTGGACATGATCGGTCACAGCACCGCGGGAGAGCTCTACGCCGCCGGCACCTACCACTACCCGGTGCTCGGCCCCCTGGTGGAGGAGGCGGCCTCGCAGGCGCGGATCACCCTTCTCGCCGGCCACGACTCGCCCGAACTCCCCGGCGGCGACGACTGGACGGAACTCTCCGACCACGCGGCCTTCCACGCCCGGGACATCCCCTTCATCTACTTTGGTGTCGAGGACCACGAGTACTACCACCGGCCCACGGACACCGTGGAGAATCTCACCCTCGACTTCTACGTGGATGCGGTGGAGGCGATCCTCGGATTCCTCCTCATCGCGGACCGGGAAGGGGAACGCATCGACTGAGGACGACCGGCGGCCTGCGGGAGGAGAAGCCGAGGGGCGGACGGCTCCCGGAGATCTCAGACGTCGAGGTTCCGTACGTAGCGGGCGTTCTCCTCGATGAACCGGCGGCGGGGCTCGACGTCGCCGCCCATGAGCCGCGAGAAGATGTCGCTGGCGTCGGTCGCGCTCTCCATCGTGACCTGGAGGATCGTCCTCGCGGCGGGATCCATCGTCGTGTCCCAGAGCTGGTCGGGGTTCATCTCCCCGAGCCCCTTGTAGCGCTGGATGTTGAGCCTCCTCGAGTCTCCCGGCTTCCCGTTGCCCAGCCGCTCCACGAGCTCCTCGCGCTGGTCCTCGGAGTAGGCGTAGTGCGCCTCCTTCCCCCTCGCCACGCGATAGAGCGGCGGCTGGGCGATGTAGATGTACCCCCGCTCGATCAGTTCCCGCATCTGCCGGAAGAAGAAGGTCAGCAGGAGGGTGCGGATGTGCGCCCCGTCGACATCCGCGTCCGTCATGATGATGATCTTGTGGTAGCGGGCGCGATCGAGGTCGAGGTCTTCCCGGATCCCGGCGCCGATCGCGGTGATCATCGCCCGGATCTCGCGGTTGGAGAGGATCTTGTCGATCCGCGCCCGCTCGACGTTCAGGATCTTCCCCTTGATCGGGAGGATCGCCTGGAATGACCGGTCGCGGCCCTGTTTCGCCGACCCGCCGGCCGAGTCTCCCTCGACGATGAAGATCTCGGTCATCGTCGGGTCGTTCAGCGAGCAGTCCGCGAGTTTCCCGGGGAGGACCCCGCCCTCGAGCGCATTCTTCTTTCGGGCGAGCTCCCGCGCATTGCGGGCGGCTTCCCGCGCCCGCGCGGCCTGGAGCGATTTCTCGATAATGCTCCTGGCCGCCTTCGGATTCTCGTCCAGCCAGATCGCCAGGTGTTCGTTGACCGTGGTCTCGACCGCGCCCCGCACCTCGGAATTGCCGAGCTTGGTCTTCGTCTGGCCCTCAAACTGCGGCTCCATGACGCGGACCGAGAGAACGCAGGTGAGCCCTTCGCGGACATCCTCGCCCGAGAGCGACTCATCGGCTTTCTTGAGGAGGTTGTTCTTCTTCGCGTAGTCGTTGATCGTCCGGGTCAGCGCTGCCTTGAGCCCGGTAACGTGCGTTCCGCCCTCGTGCGTGCTGATGTTGTTCACGAAGCTGTGGGTGTTGTCCGAGAAGCCGGTGTCGTACTGGAACGCCAGCTCGATCTCCGCCTCGGGCTTCTCGCCCCGGAAGTAGAACACCGTATCGTGGATCGCCGCCCGGCTCCCGCGCAGGTACTCGACGAACTCCTTGATCCCCCCTTCGTAACGGAAGCTCTCCTCGCGCTCGCGTCCGGGGCGCTCGTCGCGAATCCTGATCCGGAGACCCCGATTCAGGAACGCCATCTCCCGGAGCCTCGCCGACAGCGTCTCGAAGCTGAAGTTCCGGTCGGCGAAAATCTCGGGGTCGGGGCTGAAGGTGACGCGGGTACCCCGCCCGGCGGAGTCACCGATCCGCTCGAGCTCCTTCTCCCGCTCTCCCCGGGCAAAGGACTGGTGCCACCGTCCGCCGTCCCGCCGGACCTCGACGTCCAGCCTGTCGGAGAGCGCGTTGACGACGCTCACCCCGACACCGTGCAGTCCGCCCGAAACCTTGTAGCTCGCCTTGTTGAACTTCCCGCCCGCGTGGAGGGTCGTCATCGCGACCTCGACCCCCGAGACCATCTCGGTCGGGTGGGGGTCGACGGGGATACCGCGACCGTCGTCGTCGACGGTGACGGTGCCATCCGGGTGGATCGTGACGTCGATCCGGGTGCAGAACCCGGCCATCGCCTCGTCGATCGAGTTGTCGACCACCTCGTAGGCGAGGTGATGAAGCCCGCGCGCGGCGGTCGACCCGATGTACATCCCGGGCCGCTTGCGGACCGCCTCGAGACCCTTCAGGACCTGGATCTGTCTCGAGGTATACTCTGACTCTGTCTCGTGGCTCTGGCGACTGGGCTCAGCCATCTAGGACCCGGGTTCGGGATGAGCGGCTCGAGCGAATCGGCGCGTCGAGGTATCCATTAAATCTAGCCGAATCGGGCCGTTGGATCCATTGCCCTCCGCCCGCGACCGCCCCTCCGCCCGGACCCTCTCCCCTCGCCGGCCACTCCCGGATTCGCAGGGCGCTCACCGGCCGTCGAGCCGGAAGACGATCCGTTCGATCCGCCCCTCCGTGCACCCCGCATTCAGCTTCCGGAGGAGCTCGCGCTTCATCATGTTGAGCTCGGACATCCACGCGCTCGACCGCACGCCGACGAAGAGGACGCCGTTTGCGACCGCCATCGCCCGCGTGACCGCCGCGATGTGCGGGCCTACGGCCGGCGCCCACGCAGCGAGCGCCTCCTGGCTCGCCACCTCCTTCGCGATCCCGAGCCGCCTGAGGAGCCCCGGGAGGATGTCGCGGACCCGTGCCGACCGCTCCTCCCCTTCCCTCTCTCCCCGGGTTCGGTTCATCCCGCGATCCTCCCGCCTTCGATCCTCCACTGGGTGAGCGATTCCCGGCGGAACCGGACCTCCGACTCCTTCGGGGCCGTCAGAATAACCTGGCCCGGTCGGGTCTTCTCGAGGAGTGCAAGTGTCCTCGCCGAGCGCTCGTCGTCGAGTTCGGCGAAGACGTCGTCGAGAAGGAGAATCGGTTCCCGGCCGCGGACCCGCTTCGCCGTCTCGGCCTCGAGAAGCCGGAGGGCCAGGGCAGCGGTGCGCTGCTCGCCTCCAGAACCGTACGCGCGGAGATCCCGCGTTCCTGCCGCCTCCTCGAGCGTGATCTCCATCTCGTCCCGGTGCGGCCCGACCACCGTGGTCCGCTGCCGGCGCTCCCGCTCCCGGGAGGAGCGAAGCGCCGAGCGGAAGGCGTCGGCCGCGGCCTGCACGTCCGCTGTATCCTTGTCGCCGGTCACGCTTGACCGGTACCGGATCCTGGCCATCCCGCATCCGGCCATCTCATCGTAGCAGCCGCGGAAGAGATCGGCATGGTTGGCTATCCACCTCGCCCGCGAGGTGATGATCCTGGCGCCGGAGCGGACCAGGATCTCGTCCCAAGCGAAAGCCGCATCGCCGCCTCCCCCGCGGAAGACAGCGTTTCGCTGTGCCAGCGCGCGCCCGAACTCCTGCAGCGTGCCGAGATATCCGGGTTCGTTCAGCGAGAGAACGATGTCGAGGAAGCGCCGGCGCTCCGAGGGGCCGCCGCGCACGAGTCCCAGGTCCGAAGGGGTGAAGAGCACGGTGGCGACCGACCCGACAGCATCTCCGAGGCGTGCCACCACCTTGCCGTCCGCTGTCACCCGCTTCTGCTTCGGGCTTCGCTGGAATGCGGCGGCGATCGCCGCCGAGCCTCCCAGGTCGCTCTCGATCTCTCCCTCGATCCGGAAGACGTTTCCGCCGAATCGGACGAGCTCTCCGTCCGGGGCTCCGCGGAAGGAGCGGAACGTCTCGAGGTAGTGGACCGCCTCGAGGAGGTTCGTCTTCCCCTGGGCATTGCGGCCCACGAGCGCGATCCCTTCTCCGGGGAAGCTTAGCCGGTCGTCCGCGAGGTTCCGGAAGCCCGTGAGCCGTAGGCCGATCAATTGCATGGACCGGAAAGATACGCCCCGGGCGAATGGCGTGTCACGCCGTCGCCGGCAGGTGTGTCCCAGTACGAAATTGAGTATGCACCGGGCCGGTGGGAGAACCCCGGGGGTGGTTGGGGTTGAGGGGTGGTCGTGGCATTCCGGGTTGTGAGCGGAAGGGGGTGCAGTGTTCCCATGGGTCCGAAGTAGGGGACGACCGCAGTGGACCACCTCACCAGGCGCCATGGGGTGGTCGTGCTCGTTCGGTCCGAGGGCGGCGCTGCGGCACCTTCAAGTTGTGATACCCCCGTCTCCGAGAGCCGGCGTTCCGGCGTACGCGCCGCGCGTAGGCAACGCCCGGTCCCGATCACCCGAAGCTTCCGCTCCCCTCCCCCATGACGCCCCGGAATACCGTCCTCGATGCGGTGAGAGGCGTGACCGGCCGGGCCAGCGCGGTCGATGGGTCCGGGCCGGCGGTGGCCGGGAGCATGGTGTCCGTCCGCTTCTTTCCGGACGTGCCAGGCGGTGCCCGCTCTGACGCGGTATGTGGACATCGACCGGACGGTAGCTCCGACGCGGCCCAATGAACGTCGGCATGGCACTGCCCCGTGGCCCTCTGTACCTTGGTGGCCCGGCGGGCTCTCCCCGTGGAGAAGACCCGCACCGGTCCCATACGTGTGCTCCAGAGGAGGCAGAGGGAAAAGATGGCCCGTTCGCTGAACAAGGTGATGCTCATCGGCAACGTTGGCGGAGACCCCGAGATCGGCTCGACTCCCTCGGGGACGAGGCGGGCCAAGGTCTCGCTCGCCACGAATCGTCGGTGGACAAGTCGGGATGGAGCGCAGGAGGATCGGACGGAGTGGCACCGCCTGACGTTCTGGGGTCGGCTGGCCGAAATCGTCGAGCGGTATGTTTCGAAGGGGGACCGGCTCTACGTCGAGGGGCGCATCGAGTATTCACAGACGCAGGACGAGCGCGGCGGCACGCGGTACTGGACCGACATCGTCGTGCAGGAGTTGGTCATGCTGGGTTCGCGCGCGGGACCGGAGATGGGAGCGGGTCCAGGGATGCCCGCCCCGGCTCCGCGACCGGCGCCGCCATCGTCGCCCCGGCCCCCGGGCCCCAGCGAGCCGGACGACGATCTGCCCTTCTGACGGACCGCTGGTCCTGCGGTCGTCTCCCCGTCGGGTGCACAGTAGCGTCTGAACCGCTGACAGAGGGCTGGCTCCCTCTCATCGCATGCCCAACGGGCCCCGGTGAGCCTCTGCGTTGCGTCGGGACCTACAGTGCGTTGCGAGGCGTCCGACGGTCCGGGCTTCGCGATGGGCCGGTCGCCCGCTGGCGCGTCCGCGGTGGCCAGCCGCCACTCCCGCATGCGGTCGCGGGCCGCGGGCCCGGCATCCCATTCCCCTCGGCCTCGCACCATCGCTCCTGCCGCGGAGCCCCGCTTCGCGGACGACGCTTCGGGTTGACTGCAGCAGTCCAGCGGCTACCTTGTGCTTCCCCGGGCCGCTCGACGGCCCGCATGAGCCCACCGAGCCCACGCGACCATTGGAAGTCATCCTCCAGGAGGGAGAGAACCTCGAGCGGGCCCTCCGCAAGTTCAAGCGGAAGGTTCAGCGTTCGGGGCTCTATTCCGAGCTCCGCAAGCGGCGGTTCTACGAGAAGCCCAGCGCGCAGCGCAAGCGGAAGCGCGAGGCGGCGATCCGGCGCGAGCGGCGGCGCCAGCGGCGCGGCGCCAGGTCGAGGCATTGACCGGCGGCGGACTGCGCATCCCGAGGGGCCGGGTTCAGATCCGTAGCGGCACCGGATCCCGGCTGCTGTAGTCGAAGAAGCCCGTTCCGGACTTCTTCCCGTAGCGGCCCATCACCACCAGCCGGTTGAGCAGCGGCGGCGGTGCGTATCGCGCGTCGCGGTATTCCCTGTACATGATCCCGGCGATTCGCTGCACGGTGTCGAGCCCCACGAAATCGCAGAGGGTGAGCGGCCCCATCGGGTGTCCGCACCCGAGCACCATCGCGCGGTCGATCTCGGCCACGGAGGCGGCGCCGGCTTCGAGGAGCCGGACCGCGTCCAAGATGAATGGGATCAGGAGGCGGTTGACGAGGAAGCCGGGACGATCCTGAACGGCGATCACCTCCTTGCCGAGGCCCAGGGCGAATTCCGTGACCCGCGCCGTCGTATGCTCCGACGTGGCGATCGTGCGGACGATCTCCACGAGCCTCATCACCGGGACGGGGTTGAAGAAGTGGAGCCCGATGACGCGGTCGGTGCGGCGGACCGCCGCAGCCATCTCGGTGATGCTGAGCGATGAGGTGTTGGATGCGAGGATCGTGTCGGGTACGGCGATCGCGTCGAGGCGCCGGAGGAGTTCGGTCTTGATCCCCATGTCCTCGACCACGGCCTCGATCACGAGATCCCGGTCGGAGAGCGCCCGAAGATCCGTCCCGTAGGAGATGCGCGCAACCGCCGCGTCACGTTCCCGGGCGGTCAGCTTCTCCTTCGCGACCCCACGTTCGAGCGACCTCTCGACCCGGTTCCGGCCGGTCTTGAGCGCGGCCTGGTCGATCTCGTACACACGCACCTCATGGCCGGCGCGGGCCGCGACCTCCGCGATCCCGCTCCCCATGAGCCCGCACCCGAGGACGCCCACCGCCGCCTCTCTCATGCCCCGAAGGCCTCCAGCACGATCGCGCCCCCCTGCCCGCCTCCGACGCACGCCGCCCCGACCCCGAGGCCACCGCCTCGCCGCCTGAGCTCATGGAGAAGGTGGACGGTGATCCGCGCGCCCGATGCCGCCAGCGGGTGGGTGAGGGCGATCGCACCTCCGTCGACGTTCGTCTGGTCCGGGTCGAGCGCGAGTGCCTTCTCGACTGCGAGATACTGGGGGGCGAACGCCTCGTTCACCTCCACGAGGTCCATCTCGGCGAGCGTCACCCCGCCCCGCTCGAGTGCCTGCCGGATCGCGGGAACGGGACCGATGCCCATGATCCTGGGGTCCACCCCGACGTAGGCGTAGGAGAGGATCCGTCCGAGCGGCTCGATCCCCTTGGCCTCGGCCCAGCTGCGGGACGCCAGGACCACCGACGCGGCCCCGTCGCCCATCCCCGATGCGCTGCCGGCGGTCACGAGCCCGTCCTCCCGGAAGAAGGGCCGGAGCCGCGCAAGCCCCTCGATCGTGGCATCCCTTCGGAAGTGCTCGTCGCAGCCGAAGTCCACGGATCCCTTCCGCGCAGGGACCCGGACGGGGACGACCTCAGCGGCGAACCGGCCCCCGTCCCACGCGGCCGCGGCCCGCTCGTGGCTCCGGAGCGCCATTCGGTCCGACTCCTCGCGCGTCACGCCGTAGCGGCTCGCCACCTCCTCGGCGGTCTCTCCCATCGCGAGCCCGCAGTGGGAGTCGTGGAGCCCCTGCCAGAGCATGTCCTCGAAGTGCCCCTCGGCCCCGAGGCGGAGCTCGCCCCAGCGCGCGCCGCGGATCACGTGGGGCGCCTGGCTCATCGATTCCGTTCCCCCCGCGAGCGCGGCGTCGGCCGTGCCGAGGAGGATCTCCTGCGCGGCCTGGGTGATCGCCTGGAAGCCGGAGGCGCAGAGGCGGTTGACCGTCACTGCGGGAGTGGACTCGGGCGTGCCGGCCTTGAGCGCGGCGTGGCGGGCCAGGTACATCGCGTCCGCCGAGGTCTGGAGCGCGTTGCCGTATACGACGTGCCCGATCGCTTCGGGTTCGATGCGGGAAGCCGCGAGCGCGGCCCGCGCCGAGAACGTCGCGAGCTCGGTCGCGGTGAGCGTCCGGAGGCTTCCGCCGAAGCTGCCGAAGGCCGTCCGCTTCGCCGCAAGAAAAACGACCTCTTCCGGTCTCCCGCGGATGGCTCCGGTCATGCCCCGTCCCTCCGTTCAGTCGGGACCCCGCACCCGGATCTCGCCGGGCGCACGCCCGCCGTTCCCCTCGACCCAGAAGGGGTAGATCCCCGGCGGTGCGCCGTCAAAGGTCAGCACGAGGCGGGCTCCCTCGACGAGGAGAGGGGGAGCCCGGTCCTGTCCTGTCCCACGGAGGAAACCCAGGGCGGGCGGGTCGAGCGCTCCCTCGTCGAAGCGGATCAGATGCACGCGGTGATCCAGCGTCACGAACTGCACGACCCCACCGGCCGCGATGTCGGTTCGGCGGGGCAGGATCCGCGTCGCGCCCGCCCGCCAGCGGAGGTCCACCCTCCGGATCGGGACCCCGGCCGCGATGTCGAGCTCGGCGCGGAGCCCTTCGTCCGGCGGAGGCCGGTCGCCGCCAGCCAGGCAGGAGGAGAGGACGAGGAGGAGGCCGGCTCCGGCGACCCGCCCCGCGCCCCGCGGATCAGGGATGGGCCCTCGCACCGCACACGATGCAGAATCGCCACTCCCGCTGGAGGATCTCCCCGCACTGCGGGCAGGGTGCCTCGCGGGTGTTCTCCCCGCAATGCGGACAGAACCTGAGCCTGTCGTGGTCCGGCAGCTTCCCGCCGCACGCCGGGCAGGTGTCGGCCGCCGACTTCGGACCGGCGCCGCTCCTCCTCACTTTCCCGACGGCTGCCACTCTCCGGACGGGGGAGCGGGCCGCATCTCCGGCAGGCCCGGTTCGTCTCCCGTCCTCACCGGTCGCACGCGTGGCGGCGGACGGTGCTTCGGGGAGATCGACGGGGATCCGGGCCGGGTTCAGTCGGACTTTCGCTGCGGCAAACTCGCGGTAGATCCCGGTGTTTCGGTGCCGGCGCTTGAGCTCCCTCCGGATCGCCTCGCGGGCCGGTTCCGATTCCAGGACGAGATAGCCGCCCTCTCCCGCGAGGAGCCGGATGAGGAGCTCGTCATATTCGCGGTTGAGAGTGATGCCGAGGCGGTCGTGATGGCTCCGGAAGGGCGTCAGGGACTGGTAAATCTCCGCGACCGTGAAGCTCTTCCGCAGATAGGCTGGAGCCCGCACGGCAATGGATTCCGCGAGGACCCGGTGGAAGCGCCCGACAGCGTCGCCGGTGCGCTCTGCCGATGGCTTGGACGGATCGGCCTTCACGAGGGTTCGCGTCGGCCGGGTACGCGGGGGATCTTGGCGGGATGGAGCCGGGCGCGGGTGCAGCCGGCCGGAGTCAGCGCGTGGCCCCCTGTCCGACCCGGCTGACCGGGGAGCGTCCCGGGCTCCCGTTGGAAATCGCCGGCAGACAGAACCTCATCCCGATCGTCCGGAGCTCCCGGAGTTCCGCATCGTTCAGGTCCGGATACCGTTCTCCCAGGTACTCGATCGTCTCGTTCAGCCAGTGCTCCTGGTCCTTCCGCTCCGCCTCGAGAACGCCGCACCGGTTTATGTGGCTGAAGAGCTCGTCGCGGGCCCGTTCGTTCAGGCGCTTCCTGTCGGGCATCTCACCTCCGTCCTATGCTTAAGCGCTGGATCGCGACCACAAGGTCACGAAAAATTGAGGGAGCGCCAAGGTAACCGGGGCCGGAGCCGGGAGGCAAACACGCCGGATCCGGGCCGCGGAGGGTCCGCCGGGACGATACGGAGCGTGGAGGGGGAGATGCAGGGCCGCGCACGCGTGGACATCGAGGTGTTCCGCCACCTCTTCACCGCGCTCGCCGAGGAGATGGGGGCGGCGCTCAGGCGCGCCGCCTTCTCCCCGAACATCAAGGAGCGGTGCGACTTCTCGTGCGCGCTCTTCGACCCGGCAGGGACGCCCGTCGCGCTGGGCGACCACATGCCGGTCCACCTCGGCGCGATGCCGATGAGCGTCGCGTCCGCCCTCGCCGCTCTCGGCCCGCTCGGTGCGGGGGACGTGGCCATCCTGAACGATCCCTTCGAAGGTGGAAGCCACCTCCCTGACATTACTCTCCTCGCTCCTGTGACGGCTCCCGCCGGGGGGGAGCGGCTCGCCTACGTGGCCGCGCGGGCGCACCATTCGGACATCGGCGGGATGAGTGCCGGCTCGATGCCGCTCGCAACGGAGATCTACCAAGAGGGGTTCAGGATCCCCCCCGTGCTTCTCGTGCGGGAGGGGGAGCGGGTCTCCGAGGTGTGGCGGCTGCTCATGGCCAATGTCCGCACGCCGGCCGAGCGGGAAGGGGATCTCGAGGCCCAGCTCGCGGCGCTGCATACGGGGCGCCGGCGCCTCCTCGACATCCGGGCCCGCGTCGGGACCGACGCGCTTCTGGCCGCGCAGCGGGAGGTCCTCCGATACGCCGACTCGCTCCTCGCCGAGGGGATCGGCAGGATCCCGGACGGGACGTGGGAGGCCGGCGACCACCTCGAGGGTGACGGGGTGAGCGAGGCGCCGGTTCCCGTCCGGGCGCGTCTCACCGTCGCGGGGCGCCGCGTCCGGATCGACTTCGCGGGGAGCGCGCCACAGGTGGAGGGAGGGATCAACGCACCCGCCGCCGTTACCGCCTCCGCCTGTCGCTATGTGGTCCGCTCGGTGGTCGAGGACCTCCTCGGGATGGAGCTTCCCGCCGGAGGCGGGTCGATGAGGGCGCTTGAGGTGCTCCTCCCCGAGCGGAGCGTCGTGAACGCCCGTCACCCCGCGGCCGTTGCCGCCGGGAACGTGGAGACGAGCCAGCGTGTCACCGATGTCGTTCTCAGGTGCTTCGGGGGTGCGCTGCCCGACCGGATCCCCGCCCTCTCGCAGGGGACGATGAACAATACGGCGGTCGGCGGCCTCGATCCCGCCACCCGCCTCCCCTTCAGCTACTACGAGACTATTGGCGGCGGGATGGGCGCCGGGCCCCGGGGTCCGGGTCTCTCCGGCGTGCACACCCATATGTCGAACACGCTCAACACTCCGGTCGAGGCGCTTGAGCACGCCTATCCGTTCCGTGTCCAGCGCTATGCCCTCCGGCGCGGTTCGGGCGGGGCGGGGACCCACCGGGGTGGTGACGGGCTGCGGCGGGACCTGGAATTCCTCACGGCGGCAAAGGTCTCGATCTGGAGCGAGCGGAGGCGCCGCGGGCCGGAGGGCCGGTCGGGGGGCCGGCCTGGCGCGCCGGGAGAGAATCTCCTCCTCCGTGGCGACCGGCCCCGCCGCCTTCCCTCGAAGGTTACGTTGACGGTCCGGGCCGGCGATGTCCTGAGCGTGCGCTCTCCCGGTGGTGGCGGATTCGGGGGGCCGGCCCGGCGTGATGCCGAAGCCGCCGAGGCCGGCGGACGCGGGCGCCGGGATGGCGCGTCCGCGGACACGAACGGCTGAGCCACGCCGGATGGGGAGCGCATCGGGGGAGGGGAGGCGATGCACGTGCAGCTGTCTCTGGTCTGCGAGGACGCCGGGGCGCGTCCGGACGGGCGGGTGGACGTCACGGGTGTGTTCCACGATCTCGCGGCACCGGGGTTCCCGGCGAAGCAGGTCCGCATGGTGTTCGTGACGGTGATCGAGTGGGGCCGTTCGGACGCGGGACGGCACAGGTTCCGGGTGGATCTCATGACACCGGACGGGCGGAAGGCGCTGACCGTGGACGGCCATACCGACGTGGAACGGGTTCCCGGGGACCGGCCCCCGCCGAGAACGCGCCTGATCCTCCCCCTCGAGGAGGTGATCTTTCCGGTGCCGGGTGCCTACCGGTTCGAGATCCGCGTAAAGGGCCGGCGGTTCCGGGGCCCTTCCCTCTTTCTCATCGCCGCGGATCCGGTCGCCGGCTCCGTGCAGTAGCCTCGGAGGCGCCCGTGCTCTCTCACCGGGCGGGCCACGGGGTCCGTCGCAGACCCACGAGCTCCGTCAGGCTCGGGAGCGCCCGGAAGCGCGATGCGCGGCCCCGCTGCGGGAGTCCGCCGCCGCACGGGCGCTCGTTGATCCTCTTCGCGTGTGGCGCTGTCCGTGAGAGGATTTCGAGATTGGCGCCCCACCCACGGGAGGAAGCGAGCAGACGGTCGCCTCCCGCTTCCCGAAACGCCTTCTTCAATACGACGATCCGGTAGGCGCGATAGCTGTCGAGCGGATCCGAGACGGGCGCGTTCGAGTAGGCGCGGCCGAGGATCAGTGGCGCAGCCGCCTTCGAGAGCCGCAATCGAATGGGAAGGGCGCCGCCGTTGTCAGGCGGGACGCCCGCCACCAAGTCGGCTCCGCCCTCGATGGCCTTGACCATGGGGACGAGGTCCCCCGGATCCTCGGAGAAGTCCGCCTGAAGCGTTACCGCCACGTCGCGCTTCGGGTACGAACTCCGCTCCACGGCCTCGGCGAGAAGACGCGAGACAGCGGCGCCATATCCGAGCGGTCGCGGCGGACGGATCACGCGCAGCGGCAGGAATCCCTGGTAGCGCTCGAGGACGTCCGGGGTCGCGTCCGCGGAGGCGTCGTCCAGCGCCAGGATCTCGTAGGGACGGCCGAACTCCGCCATAACCTTGCGCACCTTCCAGAGAAGGACGCCGATCGTCCGCTCCTCGTCCCGGGCAGGGAGTGTGATGAAGATCAAGCGTGTGCTCTCCGGACGGGTCGAAAACCGCAAGCCCCGCCTCCTACCTCTGGACCGCTCCCCTGTTCCTGGCGTTGCTGTCCACTCGCCTCTGGGTCGCATCCTCCTCATCGAATGCCGCAGGTCCGTCCTCAGCCCTCGGCCCGGCCGCGGATGTGCACCGCCATCGCCTCTCCGGGGTGTTGAAGCGAACGGGAGGAGATTCGGCACAGTCCGGTCCGCGCTCCTTGCATTCCGGACCATAATCCGAGGCCGCCGTGGCGGGATCTCGGAAGACCCGCCTTGGGGACGGCACGCATGGGAGTCAGGTCGGTGGAGGTCACCGATCCCGACCGGTGCCCGGTGGGTCCCGGAAGGCGTGATTCACCCCTCCGATGGTCTGGATCGGCTTGCGGGCAGGCATCCGCCCGTGGGCGTAGGGGGTGCGTCGTCACTCCTCCCCGGAGGCGCACCATGATCTCACCGACGCCCGCCTCCTTCAGCCGCAGCTCCCCCAGCCACTCGGTTGCCGTGCGCCGTGGAAAGGCGCGTTTTCCTGGCGGGTGCGAATCCCGCCCAGCAACTCGTCGCTCCAGCTGGTAGCAGCCAGCGCGGATCATGGAGGTAACGATATGAGCTGAAGCACGCTGGTAAGGGCTGCGGCCGATATGCGATACCCTAAACGGGCACGAAGCTGTAAACGGCGGATACAGCCAAGGGAGAAGCTAACCCGGATCGCTCACCACGGTGGTGTGCGGAGGAACGCTGATACATTGTAAG
>CAZHGS010000015.1:0-69260 GCA_964532325.1 uncultured Gemmatimonadaceae bacterium
GCAACACTGAGGAGAACCGCCGGATACGGACCCGTATGTCCGGTGGTGTGGGGGGGACGGGGGGCGTGAGTCCCCCTCCCACCCGATCTTAGGGGGCTGGCCGTGGGTGAACGTTGCCAGCCCCAGGCCGGCGCGGATGCCCCCCGGTCGCCCCGGATGATTGCGGTGGTCCCAGAGGGTAGGGGGGACGGCGCCCGCCGGACCCGGTCCAACAGGGAGGACGAGATCATGTCGTTGAGCCAGAGGCCACACCCCGGTTGTGTCTTGGCCACCGCGCTCCTTCTGGCGGCGCCCGTTCACGCCCAGATGTCGAACGATCCGTTCGAGGTGCCGCTGGCCTCGAACGGCGAGGTGATCCGGGTCGACTATCAGGACTTCGCCGAGATCCCTGATGTCGGGGGCGAGCCGTCCCGGATGATGCAGCTCCAGGACGAGCCGGTGGTTGGCCGGATGTTCCTGAACGGAATGCGTGGACCGGTCCATACCGTCGGCTACGACGGAGCGGTTGCGATGTATCTCGATATCAACGCTTCCGAGTGGGGCGTGCGTGTCGAATCCAGCGGGCGGGAACGCGGCGTCCAGAGCTTCGCGCTGCATCCCCAGTTCGCGCAGACGGGCACCCCGGGCTACGGGAAGCTCTACGCCTGGACGGACACGGAGAACACCGCGCCGGCCCCTGACTTCGTCCCGGGGGGCGGAGACGACGTGCACGACACGGTTCTCCTGGAGTGGACGGCGACCGACGCCTCCGGTGCGCGCTATGACGGGGGACCACCCCGGGAGCTCATGCGCTTCGAGCAGCCCTTCGGAAATCACAACGGCGGGCAGATCGGCTTCAACCCCCTCGCCTCTCCCGGGGATGCGGATTTCGGACTCCTCTATATCGGCTCCGCGGACGGGGGGAGCGGCGGTGACCCGCTCGACCTCTCCCAGAATCTGGCCTCCGGTTTCGGGAAGATTCTCCGCATCGATCCCCTCGGCTCCGACAGCGAGAACGGAGAGTATGGCATCCCGGCCGACAACCCCTACGCGCGCGACGGAGACCCTGACACACTGGGCGAGATCTATGCCTACGGCGTCCGCAATCCCCAACGGTTCGCCTGGGATCCCGAGAACGGGAACCTGTTTCTCGCCGACATCGGGCAGAACGTCGTCGAGGAGCTCAGCCTCGTGACGCGGGGGGGGAACCTGGGATGGAATGACTGGGAGGGGAGCTTCCGCTTCATCAGCCGCCAGGCGGTCGACCTCGCGTCGCCGAGAAGCGATCCGGGCGTCAACTACCCGGTCGCCGAGTACGGGCAGCTCGATCCGCTCTTCCAGCCGCAGTCCGCCGCTTCCGGCGTCCATGTGTACCGGGGAGCGGAGATTCCCCAGCTCGCCGACCTCGTTCTCTTCACTGACCTTCCGAGCGGGGAGATCCTGCACATCGATGCTGACGACCTCCCCGACGGGGGCCAGGCGCCGATCGGCCGGGTGCTCCTGAACGAAGGCGGCGAGGCCACGACGGTCCTCGATGTCGTGCGGGCGAAGAACCTGGAGCAGGGGCGGGATCCTGCGACCCGCGTGGATCTCCACCTGGCGCGAGGACCGGGCGAGCAGGTCTTCCTCCTGAACAAGCACGACGGGGTGCTGAGGCGTCTGGTCCCGGACACCGACCCCTGATCCGGGGCCGGCGGGCATCGGCCTGATGGCTGGGGCTGGGACCGGGAATGCCGGTCCGCGCTTGCCGCGGGAGAGCCCCGGGTGCCCCGAGGCAGTCCCGTTGGTGTTTTCCCACAGCGGTATGGGCCGGGGCTGGATCCTCTTCGGCACGGACTCGGGGTTCGAGGGCAGGACCGGAATCTACTTCACCCGGATGACCGCGAGCTTCACGCCGATCTGAGCTCCACCCGAGCGACTGACCCCCGGATCCGTCGCCGAGGGTGGCGAGAGCACGCAACCCCGCGTGTGTGGTCCGGAGGCGGGGGTTCCATGATTCAACGCACGTGTGTGGATGCGGGACGCGTGCATCCGGGTACCATCGGGGCCGATGATTGGTAATCTGGATCGTCGCTACTTCCTCAACGTCCTCACCGATACCGACCAGAGCGGGTGTCCCGCCCATCTTGGCGGAGAGGGCCGCCGCAAGTGGCCGTCCGCGCCATCCGCGGCCAGCCCGGCATCCGGCCCACCCGGTGCTTGTGCCGCTCTCGGCCGTACCGCACTCTGATCCCGGTCGCAGCTCCGTTCACCACCACAAGGGAAAGGCAGCCCCATGAGTCTCAAGGACTGTGTTGTGCGCACCGTCGCGGCCGGGCTGGTGCTCTTCGTGCTCGGGTCGGTCATCTACACCTTCCTGATTGAGCCGAGCGGCGTGGCCGCTACCCCCAGGATGTGGGCGATTTTGGCGGGGTCGCTATTGGGTGGCGGTCTCCTCTCGATCGTTCTGGGCTGGAACGGGGCCTCCGGCGCGGGGGAGGGGGCAAAGTCCGGCGGCGTCTTCGGATTGTTGATGGAGCTGACCTACGGCACGCTGGCGCACGGGACCATGGCAGCCGGACCGGCGCTGGGAGATGTGGTTCGCGACGGCATTGTGGCGATGGTCATGTACGGCATCGCGGGAGCCGTCGTCGGGGTTCTGGCCGCACGCGGTGGTGAGGCGTAGCCGAAGACACCGATTTGCAGTTTCCCGGCAGGTGGCCGGATCGGGGACGGCGCGCGGGCCGGCGGTCTCGACCCCGGGAACCTGCATGGGGGTCGGCGATGCCTCCTGGAGATTCGCCGCCGGTCCGCCCGCCCGCGTTCCCGCGAGGCCCGGGAGGGTCTCGTCGCGCATGCGTTCGACGGCACCGCCCGAGAAGCCACGACCGCGAGCGCCGATCCTGACAGCTCCCGAAGCTGTGCGCCGGGCGTTGCGGCAGGGCCACCGCGGGGGCCAATTCGGTCGCCGAGCCGGGTAACGTCGTCGGCCCGTTTCCCGGCATCCCTGCCGGGTGCCCTCAGCAGATGTTCCCGAGAACCCCCCCGCCCCCGCAGTAGCTGACGTCCTGGAGCTGCATCCTGAGGCCGTCGGGGTCCGTGAAGTAGAGCTCCGGCGTTCCGCCGGGGGCTCCGCCCCGGTTCGGCATCCGCATGCTCACATATGAGATGAGGGGCGTGGTGTTGGCCTCGCCCTCCGCCCGCGGCCGGATCCCGTAGTCGGCCAGCGTGGTCAGGACCGCCTCGGTGTCGAACCCCTCCATCGAGAAGCAGAGGTGGTTGATCACACCGGGGCCGCCCGCTCTGCTGGAGCCGCCGGTGAACATGAGGAACTGGGGACCGCCGCCGTCGATGTCGAGGGCGGCCGCCGCGGCCTGGTACACCTGGGGGCGGGCTCCGAAGACGTCGCCGTAGAAGGTGTTGGCACGCTCGGGATCAGCGACGTTGTTCGTGAAGTGGTTGAAGTCCCGCACGGCGATGAGCCCCGGGGTGTCCGGCTCCTCCACCGGTCCGCAGTTGCTCCCGGAGGGTCCGCCCCCGCCGCAGTGGCCCGGGTCCACGAGGTGGAGGACGATCCCGTGCGGATCTCCGAGCAGGAGCTCCCGTGTTCGCTCCGCCCCGCGAAGCTCCGTCCAGCTGCGCATCGCGGGGTCGGCCGGGGTGCCCTCGCCCGCGTGCCGCACTCCGTGTCCGGACAATTCATCGATCGCGCCCGCGATCTCGAAGTCCTCGACAGCGATTCCGATCCGGCTGATCCGCGGCGCCGACCCGGGAGAGACCGGCCGGAGCGCGATGTGTCGCGGGCCGTCCCCGATGCGGAGGACGGCCGTCCTCCCCTGGCGCGCCTGGACGGGAAGTCCGAGCAGGCCCTGATAGAAGGCGAGCGAACGCTCCGGATCCGTGACGTCGAGGACCGCGTGGTGGAGGCCGGCGCCGGCGAGCCTCCGGCGCCGGCCTCCGAGGCCGATCCCCGGGAGGACCGCGGCGGCGGTGACGGAGGCGAGGAACGTCCGGCGGTCCACCTTCATCGTATGCATCGGTCGGCTCCTTTCCGGCCGGGGCGGGAGATCAGATCCAGCCCGTGATCCAGAGGATGTATACGGCTGCCATCGAGAAGATGCCGTTGACGAGCGTCACCCCCCCGTAGGAGAGGAGCGCGGAGCGGAGCGGCATGCGCGAGAGCGATGTGCAGACCCAGAAATAGCTCGAGTTCACGTACTTGACGATGATCGAACCCGCGGCGCCGGCGAGCATCGTCGCCTCCGGCGAGAGTCCCAAGGTGTCCATCATGGGGGCGGCGATCGAGGCGGCCGTGATGACCCCCACCGTCGTGGATCCGGTGATCATGTTCCCGACGATCCCCAGGACGAAGGGGAGGAAGATCGGGGGAAGCCCCGTGAGCGCGACCGCGTTCGCGATGGCTTCCACGGCGGGCGTCTCGCGGAGGATCTGGCTGAGCGAGCCCCCGAGCCCGGTCACCATGATGATCATCGCCGAGGCGCGGAGCCCTTCCTCGATCCAGCCGTTCTTCCGGTCGTCCCGGTTCTCCGGCTTCGTGTTCCGGTAGGCAAGAAGGACGCCGATCCCGAGGGCGACGACGGGCCAGCCGAGGTAGAGGAGCGCCGCGTTCACGAAGTGGCCGGGCGGGAGCGTGAGTCCCGCAACGCTCTGGCTCGCGATCAGCACGAGCGGGATCAGGATCGGCGCATAGGCGCGCCAGGTCGTCGGGAGGTCCGCCTCGCGTCCCTGGTCGGCGAACGACTTGCCCACGAACTCCTCGGAGGGCGGGGACTCGATCCTCGGCCCGACGATGAGCGCGAACCACCACCCGGCGAGCGCGCCGATCAGGCATGCGATGGATCCGAAGAGGATCACCGTTCCGAGGTCGGCGCCCACGAGCGCGACGGCCGCGAGCGGGCCGGGCGTGGGCGGCACCATCGCGTGCGTGAGCTGCATCGCGCCGACGAGTCCGGTCGCCATCACGCTCATGCTCACGCCGGTCTGCATGGCAGCCGAGTGCACGAGCGGATTCAGGATCACGTAGCCGACATCGGAGAAGATCGCGAGCCCGATCACGAAACCGCTGAGTGTGAGCGCGAGGGGGGTACGGCGTTTGCCCACCCAGCGGATCATCGTCTCGGTGATCTTCTCGACCGCGCCGGTGTGCTTGAGCGCCTCCCCGAGCACCGACCCCAGGACGATGATGACGGCGATGCCCTGGATCGTCCCCCCGAATCCCTCCTCGAAGGCGGTGATGAAGCGTTCCCGGTCGATCCCCGGGAGGAGCGCAAAGAGGAGGATCGGGACGAGAAGCGCGATGAAGACGTGCCACTTGAAGCGCGTGATCGCGAGGAAGAGGAGCGCGACGACCGCGGTCAGGCCGCCGAGGGCCGTGAGGATCTGTTCTGTAATCACCGTGCGTTCACCGCCGAGCTGAGGAGCGTGATCGGGTGCACGGGCCGCCGCCCGGTCCCGTGCGAGATCTGCTGCCGGCACGACACGCCGGTCGCGGCGACGAGCGCCCCGTCGTCCGCCCCGTTGACCGCGGGAAAGAGCCGCTGGCTTCCGACCTTCATCGAGAGATCGTAGTGCTCGCGCTCGAAGCCGAACGAGCCCGCCATTCCGCAGCATCCGGCGTCGAGCACGCGGAGGCCCGGCCCGGCGATCGCCTCGAGGAGCGCGACGCTCCCTCCGAGCGCCCCGGCGGCCTTCTGGTGGCAGTGGCCGTGGAAGAGGACGGGCCGGCCGGGGATCCCGGAGGCCGGGTCGGGAGCGAGGCTCCCGTCAGCAACCGCCTCGGCGAGGAGCTCGTCGGCGAGGCGCGCCTGGCCGGCGATCGCCTCCGCCTTCTCCCTCTCCTCCGGGCCGAGGCCGATGAGTTCGTCGGTGAGGGTGAGTATGCACGACGGCTCGACTCCGACGATCGGGGTTCCCCGCATCGCGGCGGGGGCGAGTTCCTCGATCAGGCGGCTGTGGGCCGCGCGGGCTTCGGTGAGGAGCCCCTTCGAGATGAGCGCCCGGCCGCAGCAGACGCCGTCGGCCAGCCCGACCTCCCAGCCGGCGGCCTCGAGGAGCTCGATCGCCGCCCGGCCGATACCGGGCTCCGTATAGCTGGTGAAGGAGTCCGCCAGGAAGACGACAGCTCCCCGGCCTGCCGCAAGCCGCCCGTTTGCTTTCGCCTCCCGCCTGCGGAACCAGCGCGGGAGCGTGTCGCGCCGGAAGCGCGGGAGCGGACGCCGCCGGTCGATCCCGAGCGTCCGCTCGAGGACGGCCCGCAGGGGCGCCGCCGCACCCGGGAGGTTCGAGAGGGGCGCGAGCGCCGAACCGATCCGGTTCAGCCGCCGGACGTGCCCGAAGACCCGGGAACGGAGCGGGACGCCGGTTACGGCGTACTTGTGGGCGAGCGCCTCGGACTTCATCGCCGCCATGTCCACCGAGAGCGGACACTCCGTCTGGCAGGCCTTGCACTCGAGGCAGAGGTCGAGGATCTCGTGAAGCCGGGGGTCGGCGAGCGCCCGCGAGGGGTCCGGCTCGGAAAGCGCCTTGACGAGTGCGTTCGCGCGCCCGCGCGTCGAGTGCTCCTCATCGCGCGTGGCCATGTAGGAGGGGCACATCACCCCGCCGGCGCCCGGCGACTTCCGGCATGCGCCGATCCGCATGCAGCGGTTCGCCGCCCCGCGCATCCCCTCCTCGAAGTCGAAGTCGAAGTGGGTGTCGAGCGGAGGCGCGGGGCCGAGCGCGGGTTCCCTCAGGTGGTCGGTGATCGGCGGCGCATCGAGTTTCTTCCCCGGGTTGAGCCTCTCCTCGGGGTCGAAGATCCGCTTGACGCCCCGCATGACGGCGTAGAAGTCCTCCCCGAAGAAGCGTCGGTTGAATTCCCCGCGCGCGAGCCCGTCTCCATGTTCGCTGCTGTTCATCCCGCCGAACTCCTCGACGAGCTCGAGCACGGCCTCCGCGACCTCGCGCATCCGGCCGGCCTCGCCGCTGCGGGTCAGGTCCATGAAGGGGCGGATGTGGAGGGTGCCGGCCGATGCGTGGCCGTAGATGCCGGCGCGGAGCGACCGCGACCCTAGGATCTCCTGGAAGCGCCGCGTGAACTCGGCGAGCCGGCCGGGATCGACGGCGGTGTCCTCGACGAAGGCCAGCGAGCGTTCGCGGCCCTCGCCCGCATTCATGAGGAGGCCGAGCCCGGCCTTCCTGAGTTCGCGGAACCCCTTCTGCTCCTTCGGCGTCGGCGCCGGCACGAGTGCGTAGCCGTGCCCCTCCTCCTCCCACCGCCGCCGGAGCACCTCCATCGCGGCCCCTGCCTCCTCCAGCGACTCCCCGTAGAACTCGACCCAGAGGATCGCGCCGGGATCTCCCGTGAGGTGGCCCGTGAGGTGGCCGTGGATCGGCGAGGTGCGCGCCAGGTTCAGGATCATCCTGTCGACGAGCTCGACGGCCATCGCCCCGCACTCCATCGCCGTCGGGGCAGCCGCGATCGCCTCTCCGATCGACCGGAAGTGGCCGACGAGCGCCGCGACCGCTCCGGGCCGCTCGACAAGGCCCACCGTGGCCTCGACGGTGACGGCGAGCGTTCCCTCCGAGCCGACGACGAGGTGCGCGAGATTGAACGGTCCCGCCTCGGGCAGCATGCGCTCGAGCCGGTAGCCGCCCGAGCGGCGCCAGTGCGCCGGGACCGCGTGGCGGATCGCCGCGGCATTCTCCTCGATCAGGGACGGAATCTCACGGTAGAGGGCGCCCTCGAGGGTGTCGGTCCGCGCCCGGCGCCGGATCGCCTCCGGCGTGGTCTCCCCGAGTACGGCCCGGCTCCCGTCGGAGAGGACGACGCGGAGGCTCTTCACATGGTCGATCGTCATCCCCCAGCGCGCGGAGCGCGAGCCGCAGGAGTTGTTGCCGATCATCCCCCCGACGGTGGCCCGGTTGCCCGTCGAGGTGTCGGGTGCGAAGAGGAGTCCGTGGGGCGCGGCAGCCCGGTTGAGGTCGTCCTGGACAACGCCGGGCTGGACGACGGCGGTCCGGGAGGCGGGGTCGAGTTCGAGGATGCGGTTCATGTGGGCCGAGAAATCGAGCACGACCGCCCGGCCCTCGGTCTGTCCCGCGAGGCTTGTGCCACCCCCGCGCGGGAGAACCGGGACGCCGAAGCGGCGGGCCGTCTCGACCGTGGCCACGACATCGTCGGCGTCCAAGGGGTAGACGACGCCGATCGGCTCGATCGCGTACATGCTCGCGTCGGTGGCGAAGAGGTGCCTCGAGTACTCGTCGAAGCGCACCTCTCCCCGGAGGCGGCGGCGGAGCGCCGCTTCGAGCCCGCGGTTCGCCGGCGCTCCGCCCGACCTCCCCCCGCTCCCCGGATCAGGCCCGGTCATCTGGATCATTTCGGACGGGCTCCCCTCCCGGCCCCGTCCCGGGGCCTCAGCACTGAAGTTCCGTCGCCGGAAGAGCGTCCTTGACACCCCTCCCGGCGCACTCCTACTCTCCCTTGCCCTCCGTCCAGCCCCCGGCCCTGCCCGCGGACCGGGTCCCCCTCACTTCACCCTCCCGACCTCCATGTCCGAGTACCGAAGCGGCCGGCACTTCCTCCAGATCCCCGGCCCCTCGAACGTCCCCGAGCGGATTCTCCGGGCGATGGCGCGGCCCACGATCGACCACCGCGGCCCCGAATTCGCCGGGCTCGCGCTCGAGGTGCTCGAGGGTCTCCAGTGGCTCGTGGGGACCGACGGTCCCGTGCTTGCCTACCCCTCCTCGGGGACCGGAGCCTGGGAGGCGGCGCTCGTAAACACGCTCTCTCCCGGCGACCGCGTCCTCATGTTCGAGACCGGCCACTTCGGGGTGGAGTGGGCCGGTGTGGCCCGGCGGCTCGGTCTCGAGGTGGATTTCGTGGAAGGCGACTGGCGGCACGGCGTGGACCCCGGAGTCGTCGAGGAGCGGCTCGGACGCGACCGGTCGGGAACGTATCGGGCCGTCTGCGTCCTGCACAACGAGACATCGACGGGAACGATATCCTCCGTCCCCGAGATCCGACAGGCGATCGACCGCGCCGGCCATCCGGCGCTCCTGATGGTCGACACGATCTCCTCGCTGGGCTCGGTGCCGTACCGTCACGGCGAGTGGGGGGTGGACGTCACGGTGGCGGCCTCGCAGAAGGGGCTCATGCTCCCGCCGGGGCTCGGCTTCACCGCGGTCAGCGAGAAGGCGGTCGAGGCCTCCGGCTCGGCGACGCTCCCCCGCTCCTACTGGGAGTGGGGACGGATGATCGCCGAGAACGAGCGGGGCTTCTTCCCCTACACCCCGGCGACGAACCTCCTCTACGGGCTGAAGGAGTCGGTCGCGATCTTCCGCGAGCACGGACTCGAGGAGGTCTTTCGCCGCCACAGGCGCCATGGGGAGGCGACGCGGGCAGCCGTGGCCGCCTGGGGCCTTGAGACGCAGTGCCTCGATCCGTCCGCCCACAGCGATGTCCTCACGGGCGTCCGGATGCCCCGGGGCCACGATGCGGACGCCTTCCGTCGGGTGGCTCTCGAGCGCTACGACCTCTCGCTCGGCACGGGCCTGGGGAAGATCAGGGGGCGGATGTTCCGGATCGGCCACCTCGGGGACTTCAACGATCTCATGCTGATCGGGACCCTCGGGGGCGTCGAGTCCGCACTCGTCCTGGCTGGCGTCCCGATCCGTCGGGGCGGGGTGGACTCGGCGATACGCTCCCTCGAGGGAACGGCGTAACCCTCCCGTCGGGCGAACCGCGACAGGGGCGACCACATGAGGCGCCTTCTCCTCTGGACGACCTCGGCGGGGCTCGCCCTCTCGGGGACTCTCGTGATGGTTCTCCTCGTCCGGGCCGCGATGCTGACCCCCGTGCCGCGCCCCGAGGGGGAACCGCTCCCCTTCGCCTTCGATGAGCTGGGCGCTCCCCTCCGCCTCGCGGCCGCGCTCGGGGTGCTCGGCGAGGGGGAGGAGGGGCCTGGTCTCGCCGCGGTTCTCGAGACGGGCTTCCCTCTCCTTCACGCCACTCTCCGCCGGGAGCCGGATGCGGCCGGCACCTTTCTCTACGAATGGCCGGGGAGTGATCCCGCACTCCCCCCCGTTGTCCTCTCCGCCCGCCTCGACGGCGGTCCCGTCCGGACGTTGTCCGCGCCCGTTGCGCCGGCCGGAACGATCGACGGGGGGTTTATCCATGGCCGGGGCGCGCGGGGGGGAACCGGTTCGGCGCTCGCGCTGCTCGAGAGCGTAGAGGGGCTGCTCTCCGCCGGTTTCGCACCCCGCCGAACGGTGATCGTCGTCTTCGAGCGTGTCTGGCCGGAGGGGACGGGAGCGCCGCAGAGGGCGGCTGCGGAGATCCTCGGTGCGCGCGGGATCCGTCCCGCGTGGGTCCTGACTGACGGCCTCTTCCTCATCTCCGGGTTCTTCCCGGGGATCCGTGATCCCGTCGGCGCGGTGGCGGTGGCCGGCAAGCGGGAGATGGACCTTCGCCTCACGGCGCGCTCGGAGCCGGGGAGCGCCGCCCTCCCCCCCAGACGGAGTGCCGCGGGGATCCTCGGCGAGGCCGTGGGCCGGCTCGACGAGGTCTTCGCCCCGGCGCTCATGGAACCGAACGTCGAGCTGGTCCGGACGCTCGGTGCGCGCGCTGACCCCGGGACGAGACTCCTGGCCGCGAACCTCTGGCTATTCGCGCGGCCCTTCGCCCGTGCCCTGACCGAGCGGCCGCTCCTGAATGCCTCGCTCCGGACGACGGCGGTGGTGGACTCGATCGGGCTCTCTGCTCCGGACGGCGCGCTCTCCCGGGAGCTCTCGGCGCGCGTCCGCCTGGCGCTCGCCCCCTGGAACGAGCCGGCGGCCGCGGTCGAAGAGGTCCGGGAGCGCCTCGTCGATCTCCCCCTCACCGTCGAGCCGGCCGCAGGCCCACCGCCTGCCGCCGGGAGCACCTCCACCGCGAACGCCGCCGGGGGCTTCGGTGCGATCCGCGCCGCGATCCACCTCGTCTTCCCGGATGTCACGGCCGTGGTGCCTGCCGTCACACCCCTCCCGGACGGGCTCGCGGATTTCCGGGCGCTCGCCGGCGAGGTCTATGGCTTTGCCCCCTTCCGCATGGACGAGGATGCGCTCCTCGAGCTTCCCGGCTCGCTCGACCGCGTCCGCACGGGCGTCTACACGGCGGCCGTGCGCTTCTATGCGGAACTCATCGCCCGGAGTGCCGGGTGAGCGGGGACCGCCGGGTGCGGGGGCTCCCGGAGGAACTGGCCGCGAACCGGGGTGCGGCCGCAGTCGGAGCGGTGGTTCTCGTTCTCGCAGCAGTCCTCGTGGTGGGCTCGCTCCGCCGGCCGGAGCTCCCCACCTATCCCCCCTCCGGTCCCGGGACGAGACCCGCGGCGGGCCGGCTCGTCGGGCCGACAACCTACACCGTCGACGCCCGCGAGTCGGACCGCTGGCAGCTCTTCTCCTTTGCCGAGGGCGGCGCTGTGGAAGAGACGGACGGTTCGGAGTGGGACCTCGGGTTCAGGCGGTTCCAGGTCATTGCGAATGGAGGCGACGGGTTTGCGGGCGACGGCGGCGCCCTCCGGCTCGGGGCTGTGTCCCTCGACTCGATCGCCGAGCTACCCCTGCGGGGGTATGAGGGCACGAGCGTGGAACGCGGCGATTCCATCGTCGCCCCGCTCGAGGACTGGTATACCTACTCGTTCTTGACCCATCTTCTGAGGCCGACGGGAGAAGCGTATGCTGTCAGGACGGCGGACGGCCGCTTTGCGGCTCTCCGCTTCCTCGGGTACTACTGCCCCGGGGCACAGCCCGGGTGCGTTACCTTCGAGTACGTCTACCAGGGCGCGGGCGGCCCGGCGCTTCGACCCGGCGGAGACGGTTCCGACCGCGACGGATGAGGGGGTGCGGTGGGTCGGGGTCGGGTCCGGCTCCGGACGTGCGGGCGTTGGCCGGGACACTCGGTGCTGGGAGAGAGTGGTGTGGTGAGAGAGACTGACGAGCAGACGGTCGGTGAGCTGACCGTCAGGATCGACCGGCTGATCTGCGTCGGGTTCGAGGATTGTATCGAGGTGAGTCCCGAGGCCTTCGAGATCGACGACGAGGGGATCGCCGTCTTCCGGCCGGGTGTGGAGGGAGTGTCTCCTGAGGAGCTCATCGAGGCGTGCGAGAGCTGTCCCGTGGATGCGCTCACCGTCTTTGACGCCCGGGGCATCCAGATCGTCCCGTGATGGGGCGGGCCCGAGGGACCGGTGACGGCGCCTCCTCCCCGGGTGCGGGGCGCGTGAGAAGGTTCCGGACCTACGCCGAGGTGGAGCACGGCACCGGATCGGCCCTCCTCGAGCAGGTCACCGAACAGCGTGCCCGCCTCGCCCGGCGGCTCGCGGGCGTCGGTGCGACCGTGGCGGTCGCGAGCGGGAAGGGCGGGGTGGGGAAGAGTCTCGTGACCGCGAACCTCGCCGCCGCGCTCGCTTCGCGCGGACGGCGCGTCGGCGCCGTGGATGCGGACCTGAACGGTCCGTCGCTCGCGCGGATGCTTGCGGCCGGCACCGCCCCGCTCGAGGACCGCGAGACGGGGGTCGTGCCGCCGCCCGGCGCGGGAGGAGTGCGCGTCATCTCGATGGAACTCCTCCAGGAGAGGGAGGATGCGCCGCTCCGGTGGCGCGACCCCGGGACCGACACCTTCCTCTGGCAGAGCAGCATGGAGGCGACCGTGCTCCGCGAGTTTCTCGCCGACGTCGACTGGGGCGATGCGGATGTTCTCCTGGTCGATGTGCCCCCCGGGACCGACAAGATCACCCGGCTCCTCGAGCTCGTGCCGGACCTCTCGGCCATGCTCCTCGTCACGACGCCCGCCGAGATCTCCCGGGCCGTCGTGGCGAGATCTCTCCGACTCGTGCGCGATGCGGGTGTCTCGCCCGTGGCCCTCGTCGCGAACATGACCGGCTACGCCTGCCCCTCGTGCAACCGGCGCCACCCGCTCTTCCCGGGCGACGGAGCCCGCGAGCTCGCCCGCGCGACAGGCTGCCCGATCTGGGCGGAGATCCCCTTCGATCCCCGGCTGGGTGAGGCGACCGAGCGGGGGCGTCCCCTCGTCCTGGAGCGTCCGGACGCCCCTGCTGCCGCGGCGTTCGCCGGACTTGCCGGGCGCATCGAGGCGCTCCTCGATCCCCGGCCGGCTGGCGCCGCGCCGGCCGGGAGGGCTGCGCAATGAAGTTCCTCTGCATCGGGTGCGACGAGGTCATGGGATTCGTGGAACGGCAGCTCCCGGGAGACGGGACGCTCGCCGCCGTCTTCAGCTGCAAGACGTGCGGGCGCGAGATGGCGATGCTCACGAATCCGATGGAGACGCAGCTCGTGAGCTCGATGGGGGTGAAGATCGGGGGGCGCGAGGTCCGCGCACAGCCGCTCGAGGCTACGAGATCGGGGCTGGAAGGGGGGCGCCGGGAGGCCTTCAGGGAGGCGGAGCCGCCCGCCCGCCGCCGCCCGCCGCCCGTTGAGTGGAGCCCCGAGGCCGTCGAGCGGCTCGGGCGGGTGCCGGGCTTCGTGCGGGGCATGGTCAAGCGGATCTATACCGACTATGCACGGGAGCGGGAGATCCGGACCCTCACCCCGGAGGTCATGGACACGGCGCGTGCCGAACTCGGCCTCGAGGGGATGTAGGGCCGGACGGCGATGAGCGGAGCGCTCCGCCGGAAATACCGGCTGGCCGCATGGGTCTATCTCCATGTGGGGATCCTCTACCTCGCGGCGGTATGGGCCATGGTCGGGGCCGGGATCCTCCCTCCGGACCGCGGACCGGTCTGGGTCTGGATGGCCTTCGGTGCGGGCATCCTCGCCATCGTCTTCTGGGGGCTCCGGAGTTGGCGCAACCCATGGTTCGCGCGGGTGATCTGGGGTCTCCACGCCCTCCGCCTCCCCGCACTGATCGAGGGCGCGTTCTTCCCGGCGGCCGGTACCGGGCTTCCCGGGAGCTTCTACCTGACGGCGCTCGCCGTCGTGCTCGTGAACCTCGGGGTGCTTGCCCGGGCCGCATGGGACCTCTGAACGGTCCGGACCCCGCCGTCGTCGCGAGAGGTGTCGGGTACAGGTATCCTTCGGGCCGCACGGGACTCAGGCCCCTCGACTTCTCGGCCCGGCCGGGCGAGATCGTGGCGGTGCTCGGTCCAAACGGCTCGGGCAAGAGCACGCTGCTCCGCCTCGTCGCGACCGACCTCAGGCCGAGCACCGGGTCGCTCGCGCTTCTGGGCCGCCCGGTCCGGGGGAGCCTGGCCCGGATCCGGCGGCGGATCGGCTACGCGCCGGACACGCCCGTCCACTTCGGCGTGCTCACCGGACGCGAGAATGCGGATCGCTTCCACCGGATGGTCCCCGGCCCGGCGGCGGACGCCGTGCCCGCACTCCTCCGTGCCTTCGATCTCGCGGCGGAGAGTGACGTTCCGGTCTCGGAGTACTCCTACGGGATGCGCAGGAAGCTGCTCCTCGTCGAAGCCCTCTCCTTCGCGCCCAGGCTGGCCGTTCTCGACGAGCCAGCCGTGGGGCTCGACCCGCGCGGCGTCTCGGCGCTTCGGGATGCGGTCTCGGAGCTTCGCGGGACGGGCGGGTGCGTGGTAATCGCTTCCAACGAGGTCCGGGAAGTCCCGCTCTGGTCCGACCGCGTGGTGTTCCTCCACCGGGGGAGGATCGTGGAGGCCGCGCCGCTCGCTGAGCTCCTCGCGCGTCTCGCGGGACACACCCGCATCGAGGTCGGCCTCGAGGACGCCGCGCCCGGCCCCTGGCTCGGGCGTCTGGCGGAGGTTCGCGGGGTCGCGGGAGCCACGCCCACGCCAGCGGGCGCGGTCATCGAGAGTCCGGCCGGCACGGAGCCGCTTCCCGGGCTCCTCGAGGTGCTCCTCGAGGCGAAGTGCCGGGTCCGGAGCGTCCGGGTCCGGCGCCCCGACCTCGGCGACCTCTTCGAGGCGCTCACCGGAGAACAGCTCGCCGAACGACGGAGCGCACGTGCCGGGCGGGAAGCGGGCGGGTGAGGTTCCCGGTGTGGCGGCTCGAGTGGCGCCTCGCGCTCCGCCGCCGCCGGCTTCTTCTCCTCAACACCGCGATCCCCCTACTCCTCGTCCTCCCGCTCGCCACCGGCGGGGCGCCCGCATACCACGCCTCGGCCGCCTACGCCGTCCTCTTCGTCCTCTTCGGTACATTCGGATCGGCGATCCCGCTCCTCAGGGACGGGGAGGGCGGTCCGCTCAGGCGGGTGATCCTCCGGGGGATCCCCGAACGGGTGCTTCTGGCCGAGCGGATCCTGGCCTACACCGCCCTCGACACCCTCGAGATCCTCCCTGCGCTCCTCGTGATCTCCTGGGTCGGAGGAGCCGGGGCGCCGGCGGTCGCGACGCTTCTCGCCTCGGTCCCTCCCGCGCTGCTCGCGGCGAATCTCGTCGGCTGCTGGGTGGCCGCGCTCGCCCGTTCCATCGCCGAGGGCGCGCTGCTCGCGGCCCTCGCCTCGCTCTTCCTCCTCCACGGCTCGGGGGTATTCCGCACCCCCGCCGGGGGGAGCTGGGAGGCGCGCGTCGAGGCCCTGCTGCCGTTCACGCCCTTCCACGAAGCGCTCTTCGCCGTGGCCGGCGGCGCTCTCCCCGGAGGCGGCGCCAGCCTCGGGCCACCCCTCCTCGCGACGTTCGTGCTCCTCTTCGCGACCCTCCTCCCGGCGCGGCCGCTCCTCGAACGGATCACCTCGCCGGCGCCCTGAATCGGGCGGATTGCGGAGCGGTTTACGGGGCCGGCGGGGAGCGGGAAGGGGCCCGCGGACGGGTGCCGCTGCGAGCTTGAGAAAATTTTCACAAGCGGGTATCTTACTCCCCGTTTCGGCGGGCGGCCGGGCCCGCTGACCGGTCCCGGCCAGCGGCGCGGCGGGCTCCTTGCGGGGCCCCGGATCGGGTGCCGGTCGCGGGAGGGCGGAGGGTCTGCGTCCCCCGGGCGCCCGACACCACGCCGCGGGCCCGGCGGCCGGGCCGCTGACCGGTCCGAACGGTGCCGGCAGGGCGGGTGGCCGTCATCCGGGAATTCAAGGGACACACTGCCTGCATACCGAGGATATGATGTACCGAGAAATCCTTGTCCCGGTTGACAATTCGGACCATTCCTGCTGGGCGGTCGAGAGGGCCATCGAGGTCTGCCGGCGATCCGGCGGGCGCATTACGGGCAACCATGTGTATGCGGCCCGGCTCCACGACGTCCGCTTCCGGCAGCTTGAGACGGGGCTTCCGGCCCAGTTCCAGACCGATGCGGAGATCAGGCGCCAGCGCAAGATCCACGACAAGCTGATCGAGAAGGGGCTCCAGCTCATCTCCGACTCCTTCCTCGACCGCACCGAGGAACTCTGCGGGGAGGCGGACGTGCCGCTCACCCGCCAGCTCCTCGAGGGGATCAACTACGAGGAGATCATCCGCGAGGCGAACCGCGGCGCGGGCCGCCTTCCGAGCCTCATCGGGTTCGATCCGAACATCGCGGGGAAGTACGACGGGGGGGAGAATGGTCGGGGCGATGTGATCCTGGGCGAGGACGGAAGGCTCGTCGCAGAGGACGAGGACCAGGAGGAGAAGCTCGCCGGGGAGAGCGGCCGGATCTACGACCTGATGGTGATCGGCGCGCACGGGATCGGCCAGCAACCCCTCTCGCAGCTCGGCGGCGTCGCCTCGCGCGTGATCCGGCAGGTGGAGAAGGACGCCCTCGTGATCAGGAACGACCGTCCTCTCGCCGAGGGACGCTGGATGGTCTGCATCGACGGATCGTCCTATTCCTACAAGGCGATGCGCGTGGCCCTCGAGATGGCCCGCGAATACAGGGCGAAGCTCTACGTCTGCTCGGCCTTCGACGTCGAGTACCACCACGTCGTCTTCGGGAACATCAAGGACGTGCTCTCGGCTCAGGCCGCCAAGGTGTTCAAGTTCGAGGAGCAGGAGGAGCTCCACAACAACATCATCGACAAGGGTCTGCTCAAGCTCTGCCAGGCGAACCTCAAGCGTGCGGAGATCATGCACGCCGGCTTCCCGGACGTCGAGATGGAGACGCAGATCCTCATCGGCAAGCCCTTCCAGTGCATTCTCCAGTGGATCGAGGAGGTCGATCCCTCCCTTCTCGTCCTCGCCCGGCACGGCGGGCACCGGATCGAGGGGACGGATATGGGCTCCCAGGCGGACAACCTCTGCCGCCTCTCGCCGACGAACGTGCTCCTGGTCGGGACGACCGAGGTGCGCCCCGACGACATCCCGTGGATCGAGGAGGATGGGGAGAAGGGGCTCGAGTGGGCCCCCGACGCCGAGGTCCGGATTCTCAGGGTGCCGCCCTTCGCGCTCGGAATCGCGAGAAAGGCCGTCGAGGAGTTCGTGATGGAGCACTACGGCCCGGCGCCGGCTGCCTCCGGGAACGGCGCCCCGGCCCCGGTCCTCCCGACCGTGACCGGAGACCGGCTCGACGAGGCGATCCAGAAGCTCCTTCCCACGCACATGCAGCTGATCATGGGGATCGGCACCGCCGAGGAGCTGGCGCTCGCCGAGGTCAAGGCCGAGGACGCGATGAAGCGGACGGTCGTCGAGGGCCACGACGCCGATCCCGTGCCCGAGGCTGCGACGATCGAGACGAAGTGCCCCTATACCGGCCATCTACAGGTCCGGGAGCGCACGCTCTCCGATCCGGTCGTCTGGACGCATGAGGCCTTCGAGCGCCTCGCGGCGGTGCCCCTGGTCGCCCGGCCGCTTGCGCGCAACACGGTCGAGAAGTTCGCCAGGGAGCACGCCGTCTGGCGGGTCACGACGGCCGTGATGGACGAGAACAGGGAGGCGATGATCGCGGCCGACACCTTCGACATCGATACGATGCTCGTCATGTTCAAGGAACTCCAGACGAAGCAGATCAGGGCCGCGGCGGAGGGGGTGGACGCCGTGAGTCCGGAGATGCGGAAGTTCATCGAGGAGGCGAAGGCGCAGGGGGTCACGCGCTGCCCGATCCGCGATGTCGAGGAGCAGGCCGACAAGTGCCCCGTCGACCTGAAGACGACCACCCCGGAGGACGCGAAGGCGGCCGTCGAGCAATTCATGGGCAACGGAGGGGGTGGCGAGGCGTGATCGATGCCCGGATCCGCGTTCCCGCCGGTGCCGGCGAGGCGCGGATGGCGCTCCTCGAGCCCCGGGGTCCCGGCGCGGACCGCGGCGGCTTCATCCCCCACGTCGTGGCGTGGAACCTGACGAAGCGCTGCAACCTGGCGTGTGCGCACTGCTACATCTCGGCCGGCTCGTGGCAGACGGCCGCCGCCGAGCTCCCGACCGCCGAGTGCCTCCGGATCCTCGACGGACTCCTCGAGGTGAACCCGAACCCGATGCTGATCCTCTCCGGGGGAGAGCCCCTCCTCCGGGACGACCTGGAGGAGATCGCCGGGCACGCCGCCTCGGCGGGCGCGACCGTCGTGGTCGGAACGAACGGGACCCGCCTGACGGACGCGCGGATCGCGTCGCTCAAGGACGCCGGCGTCACCGGCGTCGCCGTGAGCATCGACTCCCTCCGCCCCGGATACCACGACCGGTTCCGGCACGGGACCGGAGCGCTCTCCGACACGCTGGCGGCCGTCGACCGTCTCACGGACCACGAGCTCGACTTCGTGATGCAGACGAGCCTGACGCGCGGCAACCGCGCGGAGCTCGGCGAACTCGTCCGTTGGGGCGCGGAGCACGGAGCCGTCTCCTTCAACCTCTACTTCCTCGTGCCCACGGGGCGGGGCGGGCGGATGGATGGCCTCTCGCCGGAGGAGAACGACGAGGTGCTCGCCGAACTGGCCGTTCTCGAATCGGAGTACCGCGGAAGGATGATGGTCCGCTCGAAGTGCCAGCCCCAGATCATGCGGCATGTGCACGGGGCCGATCCCGACTCCCCCCTCCTCAACTACCGGACCCGCTGTCCCTGCGGCGTGCAGTACTGCCGGATCACGCCCGAGGGGAAACTCACGCCGTGCCCCTACACGGCGACCGTCGCCGGCGACCTCCGGAAGCAGTCCTTCCGGGAGGTGTGGGAGCGCTCCCCCGTCCTCAACTCCCTCCGGCACGGGGAGCTCGGCGGGAAGTGCGGGCGCTGCGGCTACAGGGAGGTCTGCGGTGGATGCCGCGCCCGGGCCGAGGCCGTCACCGGCGATCTGCTCGGGCCGGATGACTCGTGCGCCTACGAGCCGTCCGGGATCGAACCGGTGGTCCGGAGCGGACCTGCGGTCACCTATGGAGCCCCGGGTGAGCGGACGCTCCCCTGGACAGCCGAGGCGGAGGCGCGCGTCGACCGGATCCCGAGCTTCGTGCGGGGCGTGGTGACGTCGCGCATCGAGAACTACGCCCGTGAGCGGGGCCGGCCGGTCGTCGATCTCGCGGTGATGGCGGAGGTGAGGCGCGAGATGCCCGTTGATTTCTCCAAGCGTTTGCCCTTCTTCCTCCGTCGCGGAGGGGATGCATGATCCAAGATAGGTCCTGGGCGGGTGCGGGCCGGTGGCTCCTCTCCGCGGCCGTCGCCCTTGCCGCCGGCCTCCTCCTCGCCGAGACGCTCACCGCGCAGGCGTACGTGCCGCCGGACTACGGGGCCGACTTCCCGGTGATCGGCAGCCGGGCCGCCGTCTGGATCGTGGCCCAGGTCCACCTCATGTTCGCGGCCTTCGTGCTCGGCGTGCCGATGTTTGCGGTGATCGCCGAGGCGGTCGCGCTCTTCGGCGGGGAGGACCGATACGACCGGCTCGCCAAGGAGTTCACGCGCCTCCTCCTCGTCGCCTACAGCGCGACGGCGCTCCTCGGCGGACTCTTCGTCTTCCTCCTGACGACACTCTATCCGGCGCTCTGGAGCTACCTGAGCGAAGTGTTCCGGATCTCGATGTGGATGTATGCCGGGATCTTCTTCGCCGAATCGGCCACCCTCTACATGTACTACTACGGGTGGGACCAGTGGAAGAAGGGCCGTGCCAAGCTCGGCCACTGGGGCCTCGGCCTCCTCCTGAACGTCTGGGGCACGATCGCGCTGCTCATCGCCAACTCCTGGCTCACCTTCATGATGAGCCCGCCCGGCGACCTCACGCCCGACACCTCGCCCGCGACCGTCCAGTTCTGGAGCGCGTTCGCCAACGCCACCTGGATGCCGATCAACGTCCACCGCCTGATCGCCAACGCCGTCTTCGGCGGCGCGATCGTGGCGGCCTACGCCGCCTACCGCTTCCTCAAGGCCAAGTCGGACGAGGAGCGCGCCCACTACGACTGGATGGGGTACGTGGGCAATATGATCGCGATCGGCGTCTTCCTCGTCCTCCCCTTCGCGGGGTACTACCTCGGCCGGGAGATCTACGAGTTCAACCAGCAGATGGGCGTCACGATGATGGGCGGCTTCATGAGCTGGCTCTGGATCATCCAGGCGTTCCTCATCGGAGTTCTCTTCCTGGCGGGCAACTACTACCTCTGGATCGGGCTCGGGCGGATCCCGGGGGGCGAACGGTTCGCGCCCTACACGAAATGGATGCTCCTCGTGCTCGTGGTGGGCGTGATTGTATGGGCCACGCCGCACACGATGATCGCCGACAGGGCGGAGCTTGCGGCGATGGGAGGGACCTTCCACCCCTTCCTCCAGCCGCTCGGGGTCATGAGCGCCAAGAACACCGCCGTGAACCTGATGATCCTGACGACCTTCCTCTCCTTCCTCCTCTACCGCCGGGCGAACAAGAACCCGACGGTGGGCTGGGCACGGACGGGGACGCTCTCTCAGGGGATCATCCTGCTTGTCTGCGCGCTCGTGGTCCTCTTCTACGGGATCGCCGGCTACTTCGTCCCGGCGATCGTCCGCATCGGGTTCTCGGTCTACCAGGTGCTGGCCGTCCTCTTCACGATCATCGCCGTCTTCGTGCTGGACATCCTGATCGCCCGGGGCGCGGAGTCGAGGGGCGATATCCGGTGGGGCCGGATGCCGCCCCGCTCGCAGTACGCGCTCTTCGTACTGGTGGTCACCTTCACCTGGCTCATGGGTCTCATGGGCTTCGCCCGGAGCGGGATCCGGCAGCACTGGCATGTCTACGAGATCGTCCAGGACACGAGCGCATACGCGGCGACGCCCGCCCTCGGATACGCGGCGCAGATCATCAGCGCGTCCGTCGTGATCTTCTTCCTGATGATCGCCTTCGTGTTCTGGATCGGCGGGATGATCGCCAAGCCGGCGCTCGTGCCCGCCGCGGCGGAGGCCGCCGGCGCGGAGCCGGTTCCGGCGGCGGGCGGTTCTGGACGGAGCGGGGGCGGAGCGGACCGGGGCGCGGGCCTTGAGCCCGGGCTCGAGCCGCTCCCCGGAACCTGATCGAGAGGAGGGTCGCGGGATGGGAGCCGTAGATCTGAAGGTCGGCGGGGTGGTCTTCGGGACGATCCTGGTCTTCACCCTGGTGGCCAACGCGATCCCCCAGGTCCAGTCGGACGTGCCGGAGCTGATCGCCTTCGGGGCGGAGGTGACCGCCGAGGAACTCGTGGCGGCCGGAGAGGGGCTCTTCGAGGGGGCCGGCGGATGCATCGCCTGCCATGCGGAGAGCGCCGGAGCGCGGGGCCCGAACCTGGTGACGGACTACCAGGGGGAGGGGACGATCGGCCAGCGGTGCGGGGACCGGATCCCCGGGCTCGACTGCAAGGAGTACCTCTATCAGTCACTCACTCTCCCGGTCGATCACCTCGTCGACGACTACCCGCCGATCATGCCGGCGCTGGACCGCACGATGAACCCGCAGCAGGTGTGGGCCGTGGTCGCGTTTCTCCAGTCGCTGGGCGGCGAGGTGACGGTCTCGGGTGCCGATATCCCGACCGAGGATGCGGCCGGCGACGCGGGCGGCGCCATGGCTGCGGCGGGAATTCCCGGCGTGGCGGGGAGCGATCCGGTGGAGATCGTCAACCAGGAGTGCGCGCTCTGCCACGTCTTCGCGGGCGGGGGGATCGAGCTCGGCCCGCCGCTCGACGGTCTCGGTGCGCGGATGACCGCCGACGAGATCCGGATCTCGATCCTGGAGCCGGGAGCGGGCGTCTCGGAGGGGTACGAGGAGCTGCTCGGCGCGATGCCGGCCACCTTCGGTGACCGCTTCACGGCGGCCCAGCTAGAATCCGTCGTAGGCTATCTGAGCGGCCTGGAATAAGAGGGAACGCCGATGGGCCGATACACGAAGCACCCGTTCTGGCAGTCACTGGCCGTGGTCGTTGTCTCGTATGTCCTGATCCGGTGGGGAATCGCCTATCTCCCCGGACTGGTCGGGATCACGAGCGCGCCCGTACCGGCCAGCGTGGTCCTGCAGTACACCGCGATCGTCCTCGTCGGGGTGCTCGTCTGGGTCAGTGACAACGAGGAGCGGTGGGCGCGCTTCAAGGAGCCGATCCACGCGGCGCTTGTCGAGCCGGACAAGAAGGTGGTCCGCATGAGCATGATGGCGGTCGTGCCCCTTCTCGTGGCCTTCGCCACCTTCAACAACGTCCGTCCGACGATCTCCGCACCTGCCAGCCTCCGCTCGATTCACCCCGCGCCCCCGACGCAGATCACCTTCCGGGGAGAGACGATCGTCCTCGAGGGTCTCGAGAATCCGCTGCGTGAGCCGGAGCATGAGGAGGCCGCCTTCGAACTCGGCAAGGAGCTCTACTACCAGAACTGCATGCCGTGCCACGGCGACTACCTGAACGGGGGCGGCCACTACGCCCCCGGCTTCAACCCGACACCGCTCGAGCTGCGCGGCAGCAGCACGATCGCACAGCTTACCGAGAGCTTTGTTTTCTGGCGGATTGCCAAGGGCGGTCCGGGACTTCCGCGCGAGGGAGGGCCCTGGAATTCGGCGATGCCGGTATGGGAGGATTTCCTGACGGCCGACGAGATCTGGGCGATCACGCTCTTCCTCTACGACCAGGCGGGGATCGCGCCCCGGACGTGGGAAGAGGAGGGGGTCGAGGAATGAGAACCCGGACCCATCTTCCCGCCGCTGTCGCCGCGCTGCTCGGTCTCTCGGCGCTCCATCCGTCCCCGGCCGGCGCGCAGGATGTCGAGCGCGGCCGGGAGGTCTACGAACAGTGGTGCTCGCAGTGCCACGGATCGGAGGGCGACGGACAGGGGCCGGCGGCCGAGTACATGATCCCGCGGCCGCGCGACTTCACGACGGGGCTCTACCAGATCCGGTCGACGGCGACCGGGGAGCTCCCGACCGACGAGGACATCCTGCGCGTGATCAACGAGGGGATGCCCGGAACGACGATGCCGGGATGGGAGGAAGAGCTTTCCGGCGCGGACCGCGAGGCGCTCGTCGCCTATATCAAGACCTTCTCGCAGTTCTTCGAGACGCTCGGGGCGCCCGAGCCCCTCGAGTTCCCCGGCGCGCCGGGGGCTTCGGAGGAGCGCATCGCCGAAGGCCGTCTCTTCTACGATTCGATCCAGTGCTTCGAGTGCCATGGGGCGGAGGGTCGGGGCGACGGCGAGGCATCCTCGACGCTGCAGGACGACTTAGGAAACCCGATCCGTTCGGCGGACCTCTGGAAGGCCTGGACCTTCAATGGGGGAAGCACCGTCGAGGATATCTACGAGAGGCTCCGCACGGGGCTCGACGGCACCCCGATGCCGAACTTCTCCGATCTCATCGACGCCGGGTTCATGACGGACGACCAGCTCTGGAACCTGGCGCACTATGTGCGCAGTCTCTCCCCCGAGGAGACGCCCACGCCCGAGGAGGTGATCGTCGTGGGGCAGGTGGCCCCCGGCGAGCTTCCCGGACAGCTCGCCGACGAGCGGTGGGGGGAGGCAGAGTCCTTCTATGTCCCGCTTGTCGGCCAGATCATCGAGGATCCCCGGTGGTTCGACCCGTCCGTCGACGGCGTCTGGGTGCAGGCCCTGCACGACGGGAGTGAGGTGGCATTCCGTCTTACGTGGCACGACCGCTCGAGGAGCCCGGATCCGGGATGGCTCGAGTGGCAGGGCTGGGTCCTCGACGCGATGGCGCCGAGAGAGGGCGAGAATCTCGAGCCCGCGCCACGGCCCGACGGTATCACCGTCCAGTTCCCGCCGACGATTCCGGAAGGGATGGACATGCCGTATTTTCTGATGGGCGACGGAGCGAACCCCGTCTACCAGTGGCAGTGGTCGAGCGTGCCGGGCACGGCCGTGAAGGCGCTGGCTCGGGGCCTCGACATCTACGAGCCGTTGGGAGCCGAGGGACTCGCATCGGAGGCGGCGTGGGAAGCGGGGCGCTGGCAGCTCCTCCTTCGCCGGGCTCTGGTTCCGGCGGACCCGGCAAGCGAGCTCCAGTTCGAGATCGGGGTCCCGATCCCGATCGCGTTCTTCGCCTGGGACGGGGACAACTCCGAGGAGGGTGCGCGCGGCTCGGTCAGCTCGTGGTACTTCGTGCAGCTCGAGGAGGAGACGCCGCCGTCGACCTACATGGCGCCGCTCTTCGCCTTTCTCTTCACGGGCGGGCTCGGGGTCCTCGTGGTCCGGCGGGCGCAGAGGAGGGACCGCGAGGTCCAGGCGGCCGCCGCGGGGATCGTGCTGCCCCCGGAGCCCCGGCCGCAGATGGCCCGGAACTTCGGTTTCGCTGTCGGCGCCCTCTGGCTGCTCTTCGCCCTCGCCGCTGTGGGAAACTCTGTCGGCGGGTGGGCGGCAGGGCAGTCGGATGTGGGCTTCTGGTGGGCGGTGATCGCCGGATTCTTGACGATTGCCGCCTCGGTGGCGCTTATTGGCACGGCCCGGCACAGGTATCAGGGGCCCAGAAAGTCTTAGCGGGTAGGAATCGGATTACTCCACTCACACCCGGGAGGGGATGAGCATGGCTCGATATGAGAGGGTTTTCAGAGCGCTGGCTCCGGCAGTCTTGCTGGCTGTCGTGGGTTGCGGCGGCGGTGGCGGCGATGCAGCCGGCGGAGGTGGTGGCGGCGATGCCGCGCCTGCCGAGATGCCGTTCGATGTCGCCACGGCGGGCAATATCACCGGATCCGTCACCTTCGAGGGCACCCCGCCCCCGCCCGAGGTCCTCGACATGACCTCGGAGGCCGACTGCGCCGCCACCTACACGGGCGACCCGGAGGTCTCGTGGGTGGACGTGAGCGGAGGCGGCCTCGCCGATGTCTTCGTCTACGTTCGGGAAGGCCTCGAGGGAATGAGTTTCCCGGTGCCTGGCCAGGCGGTCGTCATCGACCAGCAGGGGTGCCAGTACCGGCCGCTCGTGGCCGGCGTCCAGGTCGGCCAGAGTGTCGCCTTCCGGAACTCCGATGGGCTTCTGCACAACATCAACGCCTCGCCCACGGCGAACAGGCCGTTCAACGTGAGCCAGCCCGTCAACATGGATACGGAACGGGAATTCGCGGCTCCCGAGGTGATGATCCCCATCCAGTGCGATGTGCACGGGTGGATGGCCGGCTACATCGGGGTCGTCACGCACCCCTACCACTCCGTTTCAGGCGGCAGCGGCGGCTTCGATCTAAGCCAGCTCCCCCCGGGCGAGTACGTGATCGAGGCGTGGCACGCACGCCTCGGCACGCTGGAGCAGACGGTCACCGTTACGACCGGCCAGACGGCCGAGGTCACCTTCAACTTCACTGACGCGATGTTGTCCTCGGCCGGAACGCCGACCGACGGCACGCACGATCACGGTATGATGGCCCGCGTCGGGGGAGTAGCCGAATGAATTGGTTTTTGCCGCCGAGCTATTCGACGTTCGGCCCGGATATCGACCGGATGTATTACATCATCCTGGCGATCACCGGGGTGATCTTCGTCGTGACCGAGGTGCTTCTCGTCTACTTCCTGATCAAGTACCGGAAGCGCGAGGGCCACAAGGCCGAGTACATCGAGGGTAGCACGAAGGCCGAGATCATCTGGACGGCTGTGCCCGCGGTGATCGTGGTGGCCATTGGACTCATGAGCGCTGGCCTCTGGGCCGACATCAAGGATCCGTCAAGATTCCCGGCGGGGAGCTACGAGCTCATCCTCAATGGCCGGCAGTTCGAATGGGAGGCCATCTACGCGGGAGCGGACGGAGTTCTCGAGACCGACGACGACTTCACGCTCCTCAACCAGATCAATGTTCCCGTGGACCGGCCGGTCACCGTGCACCTGCGGGCGGAGGATGTCCTGCACTCCTTCTTCCTCCCCGACATGCGCGTCAAGCAGGATGCGGTCCCCGGAATGTCGATCCCGGTCTGGTTCGAGGCCACCACGCCGGGGGAGTACACGATCGGGTGCGCGGAGCTCTGCGGGCTCGGGCACTACACGATGAACGGGCTTCTCGTCGTGCAGACGGAACCCGAGTTCGAGCAGTGGGAGAGCCAGCAGGAGGTGGCCGCACTCGAGGCGCTCGAGCGTGAGTCGCCCCTCCCGGGTGCGACGGCCTCGGTGCCCGACGGGGCCGGCGGCGCGACCGCCGCCCGGACGTCTGGCGGGGCGACGGAGGAATAGCGGTCCGAATCGGGGTTTGTCCCCATAACCCATGAAGGGTGTAAGCAGATGAGCGTAAGCGCACCGACAACGGACTTTGACCTGCTACCGTTCGCGGGAGAACACCACGAGGAACTCCCGTTCCTCCGGAAGTACATCTTCTCGACGGATCACAAGGTCATCGCGCGGCAGTTCCTTTTCCTGAGCCTCTTCTTCCTCGTCGTGGGAGGGCTGCTCGCGGCGATGATCCGATGGCAGCTCGGCTTCCCCGGGCAGCCGATGCCCGGCGGCGACGTGCTGCCCGACACGATGGCCCCGGGGGGCATCATCCTCCCCGAGTTCTACAACGCGCTCGTCACGATGCACGCGACGTTCATGATCTTCTTTGCGATCATGCCGCTGCTCGTCGGGGTGTTCGGGAACCTCCTCATCCCCCTCCAGGTCGGGGCGCCGGACATGGCCTTCCCGAGGCTGAACATGGCCTCCTTCTGGCTGGCCGTTCCCGCCGGGGTCCTGATGCTCGCGAGCTTCGCTGTCGAGGGGGGCGCCTCCGGGGCCGGCTGGACCGCCTACGCGCCGCTCTCCGCATCGGGGGAGTGGACGGGAGTGTATCTTGGACAGCAGCTCTGGCTCGCTTCCCTCTTCATCCTCGGCTTTTCATCGATCGCAGGTTCGGTAAACTACGTCACGACGGTCATCAACATGCGGGCTCCGGGACTCACCTGGCTCCGGCTCCCGCTTGCGACGTGGGCGCTGTTCATCACGGCCTGGCTGGTCCTGCTGGCGATGCCGATCCTGGCCGGGGCCCTGATCATGCTCCTCTTCGACCAGACGATCGGCACCGCGTTCTTCCGCCCGGAGGTGGGGGGAGAGCCGCTGCTCTGGCAGCACCTCTTCTGGTATTTCGGCCATCCGGAGGTCTACATCCTGATCGTGCCGGCAATGGGGATCGCCTCGGAGGTGGTTGCCAACGGTTCGCGCAAGCCGGTGTTCGGCTACCACTCCATGGTGCTCGCCATCTGCGGGATTGCGTTCCTTGGGTGGATCGTTTGGGGGCACCACATGTTCATGAGCGGGATGAACCCGATGCTCGGAACGACCTTCATGGTCACGACGATGCTCATCGCGGTGCCCTCCGCCATCAAGGTGTTCAACTGGCTAGGGACGATGTGGAAGGGGAACATCCATCTCCACACCCCCTTCCTGCACGGTGCCGGTTTCGTCTCCCTCTTCATCATCGGAGGACTGTCGGGGGTGTTCATGGCGGCGACGCCGGTCGACATCCAGATCCACGACACCTACTTCATCGTAGCACATATTCACTACGTACTATTCGGCGGAAGCCTGCTGGCGATTTTTGCCGGCATAACCTTCTGGTATCCGAAGTTTTTCGGGCGGATAATGAACGAGTTTTGGGGGAAAGTGCACTTCGTGCTGACCTTCATTCTCTACAATGTGGTCTTCTTCCCGATGCACTCGCTCGGCGTGCAGGGGATGATGCGGCGGCTCTACGATCCGTACCAGTATGAAATCTTCGCCGACATGCTCCCGCTCAACCGCTTCATATCGATCGCGCTGTTTGGCTTGGTGGTCGTGCAGGTAATCTTCGCACTGAATTTCATTCTCTCGCTCCGGAGCAAGAAGGTGGGCCCGAATCCGTGGAAGGCGAACTCGCTTGAATGGGCGGTCCCGTCGCCGCCACCGCACGGGAACTTCCAGCACATGCCGGTCGTTTACCGCGGACCGTACGAGTACAGCCTGCCGGGCGCCGATGAGGACTACATCCTCCAGACGGAGCCCGATGAGAAGGCGGAACCCGCCGAACGCCCAGTCGAACCCGCAACACGCTAGGGGGCAGGCAGATGGAGAGTCATGCAGCAGCGGTCGATCTCCCCGGGCGCCAGCCGGAGATCGCTCTGGAGGGCGTCTACACCAAGAAGCTCGGGATGTGGATCTTCCTCCTCTCGGAGGTCATGTTCTTCACGTCGCTCATCGGGGCGTACGTCATTCTGCGGTTCGCGAACCCGGAGCATTTCGCGTTGCCGGGCGAGGTACTGAACGTTCCACTCACGGCGATCAACACCTTTGTCCTGATCTGTTCTTCGGTATCCATGGTGAAGGCGTTTGCAGCCCTCCAGAACGGAGACCAGAAGGGGCTTCAGCTTTGGCTTCTGGTCACGATCGCACTTGGGTCGGCCTTCGTCGGCGTGCAGATCTATGAGTATGTCCAGCTTGCGGCGCACGAGGGATTCGTGCCCTCTGCCGATCTGTACGCAGCGGAGGGCGGTCCGCTCTACGGATCGACCTTCTATGTCATGACCGGCTTCCACGGCACGCACGTGACGCTCGGCGTGCTCGCGCTCATATTCGTCCTGATCCAGGCGCGAAAGGGTGCGTATACCCCGGAAAATGTTGGCGGCGTTGAGATCGTCGGCCTGTATTGGCACTTCGTTGACCTCGTATGGATCGTGCTCTTCACGATCGTATACCTCATCTGAGGGGAGACGGCAATGAGCCTCGACAAGCACACCCACCCCCCGTACATGACGATCTGGGCCGTTCTCGCAGTCCTGATGTTCGGCAAGGTGGCAGTGGGCCTCTCCGGCCTCCCAAAGGCACTCGCAGTTGGGATGCTGGTGGTAATCTCCCTCCTGAGTGCCGCCCTGGTTGCGCTGTACTACATGCACCTCCGCTTCGAGACGAAGCTCCTCTGGGTACTGGCGTTCCTGCCCTTCCCGCTCGTGGCGATCCTGATCCTCACGGTGATCCAGGAATGGTGATCCCCGCGGCGGGTGCTGCTGAAGCAGGGGACGGGGCCCCGCAGAGGCCCCGTCCCCTGCACGAGACGCGCAGGTCCGGATGGGTCCGAACGAACCTCTGACGCTCGGGATGTTCTGGGGAGGGCTGCTCGTTGCAGCCGTCCCCATTCTCTTTACCCTGGGAGTCTGCCTCTATCTCCTCCGGCGCTGGTGGGCCGTGCGATCTGACGACTCTGTGAGGGAGTCGCTGCCCGAGTAACGCCCCCGCCGGGCTTGTGCGGCTTCGCTATGCGGTGGGACCGCCGCGGTCCGCGCCAGACTCCGCTGAGCGCGTGATGCGGCGCTTCCCCGCAGTCGGAGAGCCAAGCCTCGACTCGCGGTGTCTCATCGCTGCCGCGGATCGTCCCGGAAGAAGCCGTCGAAGGCGTGTCCCCGGACGCCGGCGGCGAGCAGGTCGAGAACGAGCCCCGCGTCCAGAAGGGGATCGTTCACCTGAACGCTCGCCAGCGCCGGTTCCTCCTGCTGTCCGGGTGCCGATGCGGGGCAGCTGCTCTCCGGCCGCGGGAGTTCCGAGCGGCGGTCGTCCCCGTGAAGGTGGCGGGCACGGTATCGGCGTGGCGAACGATCCACGCGATGCGGGCTGCTCAGCTGCCGCAGGAGGTCAGGCGGCGGCATCTCTCCGCCAAGCTGAAACTGGATGGCCGTGGCCGGGTTTTCCGCAGCGCTATCGGTCCTCTGCATCCCCCCCGGGGCGGAAACCGAGGAAGCGGTTTAGCCGGACAAGATAGTAGATGAGCCCGAAGCCAAGGAGGATGAAGACGACCGCGATTAGGGAAATGCCGCCTTCCGCGCCGCTTCGCAGGGCGGCCAGTTCCCACGCCCCGTAGCCGAAGCAGAAGACGATCGCGGCTGCGATCAGGCCCCGGTGAAATGGGATGAGGGAGATGCCCATGCGAAGTGCTCAGCCGCCGGGGTGGTCGGCATCGTTGCCGGTTGGCCCGATGATCTTCCACGCCGCCGGGAGAAGTGCCGTCGCGAGTGCGGCCTTCACAAGGTCGCCAACGATGAACGGGAGGAGCCCTGCCTCAAGCACCTCTCCAGGTCCCACGAAGAGTCCGAGCCAGGGGAGTGCCACCGCGTAGATTGACGCGTTGCCGGCGAGCATGGCGAAAAACGCGGTCGAGAGGGTCCGGTCCCACCGCTTCTCCGCGAGCCGTCCCACGACCCAGGCCGCGAGCGGGGCACTCCAGAGGTAACCGGCCGTCGGACCGAGGAGCCAGGCCACGCCAGCCCCGCCGCCCGCGAACACAGGGAGGCCCGCTGCGCCCTGGGCGAGGTACAGGGTGAGTGCTGCGGCGCCCCGTCGGCTGCCGAGTGCCGCGCCGACCAGCAGGACACCCAGCGTGAGCCCGGTCACGGGGACCGGCGTGAAGGGCAGCACGTAGGCGAGGCGAGCGAGCGCCGCCACCACGAGGCTCCCCGCCACGATCTGGGTTGCCGGAACCGCCCATGAGAGCGGTCTGGCCGGCATCTGCCGCGGAGAGAGTGCATCTGCCAGAGTCGTCACCGTCTTCGCGCCTCCCTAACAGGCAGGAGATGAGCCCTTGGGACCGCTGGGGCGGTCTACCCTACCTATAGGGGCGACCCGGGACAAGGGCACGGATCCCTCACATGTGGCGTCGCGGTTTGCTAGCGTGTGGAGATGCCCGCCGCTTCCAGCGCTTCCTCGATACGGGCCGACAGTCCCGGGTTGTCAGACGCAATCCGGGCCAGCCGGTCGCGCAGCCGGTCGCGGTCTGCCTGGCTGCCCGCTCCCTGCCCTGCCGAGAGTACCTGGGCGACCGCGCTCAGACAGTCCTCCTCGTAGATGACAGTGCCGCATGCTGCATTCAGTTCCGCCAGGGCGGTGGCGAGCTCGCCGGCTGTATTCCCTCCTCCTTCGAACCGTTCATGAGCTGCCTGGATCTCCGCATCCGCACCGCGCCGGATATTGGCCGCCTCTGTTCCGCCCTGGAAGCAGGTAAACGCGGGCCGGACGCCCATCCAGCGAAGAGGCCCACAGGCGATTTTGCCGGCCTGGAGCGCGGCATCGGCCACCGCGTCCACGAGCATCTCGTACTCCGGGTCCCCCTCGGAGTAGCCGGAGAAGTTCCCGAGATCGCCGGAGGCCGCAAAGAGTCCGTCCACACCCGGAACGCCCGCGATCTCAGCCGCGTTCTGGACCCCTTCCAGTGTCTCGATCATCAGGATGAGCACGACATTCTCGTTCCAGGTGGCGCGGTAGCTGCCAGGAACCTGGCCCCACATCCCGGCCCCGAAAGCCTGACCTCCGCCGTTGCTCCGGCGCCCCATCGGGGGGAAGTAGGTCCAGTCAACGGCCCGCCTTGCCTCTTCCACGCTGTCGACCGTCGGAATGATCACCACCAGCGCACCCATGTCCGTCGGCTTCTGGACGTTCTCCTCCCCCTCGTGTGGGATCCGGACCCCCGGTACGGCCCCGCCGGGGCAGGTGGCCCACATCCGCGCCACCTGCTCCCAACTGATGGCCTCGTGCTGCATCTCGATCCATGTGAAGTCGTAGCCGGCATCCGCCGTGGCGCAGTAGGTCCTTGCATCGGTGGCCCGGACCGTGCCTCCGATCACGGGTTCGCCGTTGCGGATCTTCTGCATGACCGGGTTCCAGATCGGGACCTCTCCCTCGACGTCGAACCGTGGACCGTACTCCCACTGCGCCGGATCGAAGTCCATCACCCCTTGGGCGTGAAGCAGTCCGGGAGCCACTCCGATCAGCGTCACCGCAATCAGTCCTCTCATCTCCATCATCCTCTTGTTGAGTTCTCCGCGTCCTGTTCGGCGGGGGACCTAAGGTAGCAGGGGCAGTTCGAGATCCATCCGGTATGCGCCGCCCGGGTCGTTGCGGGTATGGAAGTCCATGTACAGGCGCCCCTCACGAAGAAGGCGGAGTTCACGGCCTGTGAGAACGGTTTCGCCGGCCAGCTCCCCGCCCGCACTCACGAGCGAACGGATCACCGGGCCCGTTTCCATCCCTTCGCCGGCGCGGTGCAGGGCGACCTGCAGAATGTCGGCGGGCGCGATGCCGGCGGGTCCAAGCGCGTACCGGAGCCTGCGGGTTGTCGGGTCGAAGAAGACCATCGCGGCCCCGTCGACGCCTCCCTCGGGAGGGTAGAGCTGGACGGGCTCGGGCGGGTGGATGAGACTCGGGGTGAAATCGGGCGCCCGCCTGTGGCCCGTGGCCTGTTCGAACGCGTACGCCATCGCCATCAGCTCCGGCTCGCCGAATGCCGGCCCGAGGAGCTCGACGCCGACGGGCATCTCGTCGTCGGCGTAGCCGGCCGGCACGGAAATCGCCGGCAGCCCAGAGACGGCGCTGATCGCGCACGAGCTGCCAGGCTGCGGATTGCCGACCGGGCGGGCCGTCTGGCGGATCGTCGGATAGAGGAGTGCGTCGAGACCGTTGTCCTCCATGAGAGCCGTGATCGTCGCCCGGGCCGCGTCCCTACGCTCGAGGCGGGTCCGGTACTCCTCGGTGTCCAGGCTCTCCACCCCAAGGGAATTCCTGAGGCCGCCGTCCACGATCTCGTGATAGGCGCCGGTTGCGACGAGTTCCTCCAGGGAGCCGACGGGAGCCCCGGGGGTCCCCGCGAGGTAGTCGTCCAGGTCGAACTTGAATTCCTGGCCGATCACCGACGCATCGGCGACCACCTCGGTCAGGTCGGGCTCCTCGATGTCGAGGAAGTCCGCGCCGAGCCCGCGCATCGTCTCGATGGCCGCCTCAATCACCTCCCGGACCGGCTGTTCCGCGTCGCTCTCGCCCAGCAGCGCGAGAACTACCCCGATCCGAGCCCCGTCCAGAGCGTCGCCGTCGAGGTATGCCGTGTAGGTCTCCGGGATTTGCCCTTCCGAGAGCTCCGTCGCGGGATCGGACGGATCGAACCCCACGGTCGCGTCCAGGACGAGTGCCAGGTCTTCAACGGACCTCGCAAGTGGCCCGCCGATGTCCTGGGTCCGGGAGAGGGGGATGATCCCGTCCCCGCTCGCGAGACCCTGCGTCCCCCGAAGCCCGACGAGGGCGTGGTGTGCCGATGGGATCCGGATCGACCCGCATGTGTCGCTTCCCATTCCGACCGCCGCGAAGCTGGCGGCGACGGCCGCCCCGGTCCCGCCGCTCGATCCGCCCGGATTCCGTGTGGGGTCGTACGGATTGCGGGTCTGCCCGGTAAGCGAGCCGACCGTCGTGATCCCGCGGGCAAGCTCGTGCATGTTGGTCTTCCCGAGGATCACAGCTCCCGCCTCGCGCAGCCGCCGCACCTGGAAGGCGTCGTCCGGCGGGATCGAGGCCGCGAGCGCCACGACCCCGGCTGTCGTCGGCATGTCGTGCGTGTCGTAGTTGTCCTTGAGAAGCACGGGGATCCCGTGAAGGGGACCCCGGACCGTGCCGGATGCCCGCTCGGCGTCGAGCGCGGCGGCGTCTTCGCCCGCCCGCGGATTCAGCGTCACGATCGCGTTGAGGGCGGGTCCCCGCAGATCGTAGGCTTCGATCCTCGCGAGATACTGTTCGACGAGTTCCTGCGATGTGACCGTTCCTGCCTCGAGTGCCAGGTTGAGTTCGGCGATGGACTTTTCCATCACATCGAAGCCGGCCGCCGCGCTCTCCGGACCGGGCGCGCAGCCGATGGCAGCACCCGCGAGGGCAGATGTGGCGAGGAGCCACGCGACGGCTGTCGCGCGGAACCTGTGGCCGGGAACCACCCTGTGGCGGGCGTGCCTCGGCCCTTCCGCTGAGCGTCTGCCGCTGGCCTCCGTCTCAGCTCTCTCCATTCCTCGTCCCGTTGGAGCTTCCATCGAGGGCGACCTCTGGGTAGGGGGCGTGGCCGGTCCTCCCGGGGCCTGGGCAGGGGTCGAATGGCTTCACAGCGGAGAGACGCCGGCCGTGCGGGCTCGAGGCTATCGCTCCCGTCTGCCGGTCCGGCCCCCGCTCCCGGCTGTCCGCCGCGTCAACGGCCGTGCGGGCTCGCCCGTCAGTGCGTCATCGCCCATAGCGCCACGTTCACACCGATCGCGTACGCGTCGGGCGAGAACCGGTAGAAGAACTCGGCGTCCTCCCCCTCCCTCTCCCATCCATCCGAGATGTCGGTGTTGTGCGTGATGAGGACGAGAATCCGGCCGGTGTCGTCCAGTATCGCGCGCATGTGGGGCGTGGCGCTGTCTGCGCCGAGTTCCGAGGTGCTCCCGCCCATGCGTCTCCATGAGTTGATAGACGGGATCTGCGGCACTTCCGGCACGTCATAGACGATGTCGAACAGCGGATGGTCAAGCGGCAGGTCGATGATCTCGAACTCCGGAACGACCCGGCGGATCTGGCGCGCGAAGTGGTCCCAGCCCCTCGAGCCCCAGAAGTCGTCGGCCCAAAGGAATCCCCCCTTCATCAGGAAAGTCCTCATGGCCTCCACCTCGTCGTCATCGAAACCCAGCTCGCCGACATCGGTTGCCATGAGGAAGGGGCACTCGTAGGCCTCGGGATCGGTGATCCGCACAATGGCGAATCCGGGTTCCCCATGGGACCAGCTGGAGACAGGCGTCGGGGTGAGCTGGCCGAGCCGGGTGGGGAGGTTCCTGTCCGCCTGCGGGTAGTCCGTGTCCCACCCGCCACCCGAGCCGTCCCGTCGGACCGATGGGTAGGCCAGTCGGCAGAAGGTGAACCCGCCGGGCTGGTCCGGTAGTCCGTGGCCGAGCTGAACACCGGTATATCGCCGGTAGTACCGCTGCGCGTCGAGCGGCACCGGACCGGCAAGCACGAGTCCCAGGGCCGCTCCGATGACCATGCGTTGCGTCACGGGGAAAACGGATCTCACGGGCGGCCGGGGCAGGAGGAGAATCTACGCCCTCAGGATCACCCGAAGCTACGCCGTGCCGCCCCGTGGCGACAGATGCGGGTCGGGACGGAGGGGTGCGCCCGTCCCCGCCGCGTGACGCGCCGCGCTGGCAGGCGAGGCCGATCTCTGATGGCTGGCTGTTGTCGGTGCCAGCGGGGTGTCCTAGTCTTCGGCTGTCCGCAATAGCGCGGGATTCCGGCACTTGGGGCCGCTCCGTCCGCCGCGGACCGCGGCCGGAACCGATGCGAGCGTCTCGCGGAGACGGCCGGTGATCGGTGGACGCTCTTCCGGATGCGCACGTGTGATCGAGGCGAGCCTCCCGCTTCTCCAGAGATGGATCGGCCACGTGAGCGTCCTAGGCTTGGTCGGCGTGGCCGCCTGGGTTGCCTGGGTGCTCCGCGCGGCCCCATCCCACCTTAGGGCCGGCCTCTCCCCCGAAGAGGCCGGGTCGGCCCTCGCGGCGCTGACCGGCCGTGTGGAGCGGATCGGGCTCGGAGCTGCCCTCGGACTCGTCCTCGCGTGGGCCCTGGCGTTCGTCGTACAGGTGGCCGCTTTTAGGGACCCCTTCGTTCCTCTGCGGGAGGATATCGCTTTTCTCCTCTGGAGAACGTCGTGGGGAAGTGCGTGGGTGGTCCAGGGGACTGTGGGCGTTGTCTTGCTGCTGGTCTTCCTCCGGCTCGTCCGGTTGCGTCGGACCGGGCGCCGGAAGACCGGCGAGTCCGGGAGGATGAGCGCCGGGTGGAGATCCGTGGCGGCCCTCGTCCTTCTGCTTCCCCTGACACAGGCACTATCGGGTCACGCGATGGGCGAGACCGGCCTCATCCGTCTCGTCGCGGTGGGAGCGGACGCCATGCACGGGCTCGCCGCCGGCATCTGGATCGGTTCGCTCGCAGTCATCCTTCTCGCCAACTGGCCGGCGCCCCGGAGCCGCCCGCTCCTCACGGCCCAGTTCAGGGCATTCTCGCCTCTCGCGGTCCTGGGCGTCTTCCTCCTCGTCGGGGCCGGGGGCGTCCTCTCGGTCATCCACCTCGCGGCTGTGGCGGACCTCTGGCAGGCGGCCTATGGCCGTACCCTCCTTGCGAAGGTGACCGTCGCCGGCGTCGCCCTCGCGCTCGGCTACCGCAACTGGCGAAAGGGGCTCCCGCGCATCGAGGAGACTGCTGCGGAAGCGGAGCGGGTGTGGGTCCGCGCTGCGATCGAGGTGGTGGCGGCGGTGGCCGTCCTCGGTCTCACTGCCTTCCTTACTGCTCTGCCGACGCCCGGATGAGCGACGGTGGGGTACGGGCTACCGCTCGAGCTCGACTGAGAGCTGCACGGTCCGTCCGTCGCTCGGCCATACGCCAGGACCCGGGTAGAACTGCGGCCGTTTCGTGAAGTACTGCCTGTCCAGCAGGTTATTGATGCCGGCCCGTATCCGGAGCCAGTCCGTCGCACGGATCGCCGCGTTCAGGTCCACGACCGTGTACGCAGGCACGATCCCGACGGCGCCGTTCGGAGAGGGTGTCCGGGTGTTCAGGGCATCGGCGAAGGAATCGCTCACGTAACTGACCAGGAGGTTCGCCGAGAGGCGTTCCTGGTCGAGCGCGAGTCCGGAGCGGCTGATCCAGCGGGGCACGCTCTCGATCCGGTTCCCAGCGATCGTGATGTTCCTCCCGCCGGACGCCACCGTACCGGTCAGGTACCTTCCGTCGAAGTACGAGGTGGCGGTGTGGAGACGGAGGAAGGTGCCGCCGCCCTGATAGAGGAGTCCCTCGAGAGAGGCTTCGACGCCGCGCGTCCGGCTTGAGCCCACATTCGTGCGGTAGAGGAGCGGGCTCCCGTCGGGCCGGGTCCTGAGGACCGTTCCGAACCGGTCGTTGACGCGCACCTCGAAGACGTTCACGTCGTAGATGATGCGGGCTCCGGTGGAGCCGCGGATGCCGGCCTCGACCGTCCACCCTCGCGAGTCGTCGAGATCCGGGTCGGTCAGCTCAAGCTCGTTCCCCGGGAGGACGTCCTTCATGATCTGCGGCCGGTATGCCTCGCTCCATCCTCCGTAGAGCTCCGTCCAGATCGAGGGCCGGTAAGAGGTCCGGATCCCGAAGAGGGGATACCTGTGGTCGATCTGCCGCGGCGTCTCCTCGGGGTCGTAGTAGGCGAGCTGCCCGACGAGTCGTGTGCGCCCTACCTCGAACCGGGCTCCGGGCACGATCGACCACGTCGGGGTGATCCGGATAAGGTCTTCGAGGTAGAGGGCCCCGTTCGCCGTCTTGTAGTGGACATCCCTTTGGAACGCGTCGTCCTCGACGGTGAGGTCGTAGTCATCGCCTCGCGTGCCGACTCCCCGCTGCCGCCGGTGCATGTCGTTGTCGGAGGCGGAGAGGCCGACGGCGAGAACCTGGTCCACGGAACCTGCCCGCCACGGACGGACGAGCCTCAATTCGGTGGTGTAGCTCTGGTAGCGGTCGATGTCCACCTGCCTTGCCGCGCGCCCGCCCGACTCCGCATCGACGGCGTCCGTGCGGTCTGCAAGGCCGATGAACTGCACACTGCTGCGCGGCCCCAGCACGGCCGACACCCGGGCCGTGAACTCGGTGCCGTCGCGGCCTTCCCACTCGAGCGAGAGCGCCGGGACGGTGATGTCCGGGTTGTAGTAGTTGCGCGTCCGGGTCGCCTGGGTCGGATCGGACCGGAACATGGCGTCGGTGAGCGGGCCGGGCAGACGGTGCAGATAGGTGGAGTGCCCCACCTGGCCCCGGAGCCGGAGTGTGGGCGAGAGGGCCACCGAGGCCGCGAGGTACTGGGCGGAGTACTCCGAGCGCGCGTTGGCGCGGTAGCCGTCCGAGACTCGCTCGTTCATATAGCCGAAGAAGGTGACGGGTCCCGCCTCGCCGCCGACCGCATTGTAGGTGCTCCGTAGCCCGAAGGATCCGAGGGTGCTGATGCTCTCGAACCCGAGCTCCCCATCCGGATCCGGGCCCTTGGTCACGTAGTTGACGAGACCGCCGAACTGCGAGCCGTACTGGAGCGCCGCCGTCCCGCGCACCAGCTCGATCGATTCGATGGCCTCCATGGGCGGGCTGTAGTGACTGGCCGGGTAGCCGTACATGTCCGAGTTCAGGAGGACTCCGTCCTGCCGGACGTTCAGCTCCCACGAGCGGTGGGCGTCCAGGCCGCGGGTCGAGACGCTCACCTGGTTGCCGGAGCCGTCCATATCATATACGAAGGCGCCCGGGACCCGGGAAAACACCTGCCGGCCCGTCTTCTCGGCAAGATTCGCCGGCAGGTCTGCGAGCTCCACGATCGTCGTCTTGGTGCCGGCGAGAACCATGGTCCCGAGAACGTCCGGCGCTGCATGCGCGGCGCCGGGAAGCCTGGATGCGCTGGCAAGCACTTCCTCGAGGGCGATCGCCTCAGGCTGGAGCGAGACGACGAGGCCGCCGCTGGCCAGCTCGTCGACAGCGTGTTCGGTTTCGGATGCACGGTAGCCGATGGCCCGTACTAGCAGCTCGACCGTGCCGGTCCAGCGGCCCGTGAGTGCGAATCCGCCGTCGGCGTCTGTGATGACTCCGGCCACCTCCCCGTTCGCGCTTACTGTGGCGCCCGAAACGGGATTGCCATCGATGTCAACGACGCGGCCCCTGAGCACGGTCTGCTCCTGGGCACCGAGGGTGAAGGCAAAGGACAGCAGGAATGGCAACAACGGGATCGCTCGACGCATCGCCCTTCTTTCCAGGGGTGACCGTACACCGATTCTGCGGCTCGGCGGGGGTGCAGGGGACGGGCGGCCCCCGATTGCGATGCTGCCGGTTCCGAGCATGCCGTCGCAGCCGGGCTCGCCTGGCAAGCCCCGGTTCCCCGCATGCGCCCGACAGGATTCGAACCTGTGACCTTCGGCTCCGGAGGCCGACGCTCTATCCAGCTGAGCTACGGGCGCGTTGTCTGGCGCGCGGAATTTAGCACCGCCCCCGATACACCGCACAGTCCCGGCCCGACGTCGGGGGCCGGGAGAGCGTCGGACCGCCGGTCCGCAGCCAGATTCGGGAAGGTGGCGGGTTTCCATACTGCGGCGCGGCCCCGTTGGCACCGCCGGGTACTCTCGATGGCTGTTCGTCCGGCCACAACGCCAGCACTCCTCGGGCGGCCCGATTGCCGGGAACGTGCGAATAAGCCGAGTTCTGTCCCGGCGCAGCCGGGGAGGATCATTTCTCTTGGGTCCGCATTGCTGAGGACCTCTAGCAGCCTACCCGGGACTCGATGGAGCGGGCCGCTCCTCGTCCCTGCTTGGCCTTGCTCCAGGTGGGGTTTGCCGTGCGACTCCCGTTGCCGGAAGCCCGGTGCGCTCTTACCGCACCGTTTCACCCTTGCCTGTGCACTCCCTGCGGAGGCCATCGGCGGTCTGTTCTCTGTGGCACTTTCCGTCGGCTCGCGCCGCCCGGGCGTTACCCGGCACCCTGCCCTGCGGAGCTCGGACTTTCCTCCGACGGAGGCTCACGCCCGCCGCCGGCGATCCTCACTCGCACGTTCCCGAATCTGGACCCATACCTCACCCTAGAGTCTAGGACCGGAGCGGTGCGGGGTCCATAGACACTCTCGGCCGCCGACGGGTGACGCCTAGCAAGCGGTCGGTTCCCGGCGCGTCTGTGGTGAATCTGAGCACCCGGGTGCCGCGACGTTGGGTCTCTCTGCGGCCCGGGGTCCTCAGAAGACGTAGCTCACATCCACGTACAGGATGCGTCCAGGTTCGGGGATCTGCGCGCCGCTGTAGGGATTCTTCGAGTTGAGGTGGTTGATGACCTCCTCGTCGAAGAGGTTGTCGACGCCGACCCGCAGGTTGATTCCCCTCACCGGTGCGATTCCGGCCAGCAGGTCGATCGTCGTGTATCCGTCCGTCTCCAACTCCTGGAGGATTGCGGCGACGCGGCTTTGCCCGGCGACCAGGTTGGCCGTTCCCTCAAGGAAGTACATGCCGGCGACATCCTCGTAGCGGAGGCCGGCGTGGGTGGTGATGGGAGCCAGACCGAAGGCGGGTTCCGTCACTTCCATGCCGGCGGAGGCCGGGAAAAGCGTCTGTTCACCCCAGAGATACGATGTACCGACCTCACCGGTGAGGGTGTTGGTCAGCCCTAGCCTGATGTCTGCCTCGCCACCGAAGAAGTTCGCGTTGCCGTTGACATATCGGTACACGACGGGAGGGAAGATCGGAAGTGGGAGCCGCTTGTCCTCTTCCGTCCGTTCGAAGGTGATGTAGTCGCTGACCCTGCGCCCGAAGAGGTTCAGGTGGTAGCCGACCTGCGCGTAGCTGCCCTCGAGCCAGACGTCCGCCTGCGTGCTTCTCTCGGGTCGGAGACTGGGGTTGCCCATGAATTCCGCCGCAGTCTGCGACTTCGTTGCGGAGAGGTGGTCGGAATAACGCTCCGTCGCGTCCGCGGTCCTTACGGCCGAACCCAGACCCAGCGAGAGCGCCCAGTTCGCATTCAGGACGAAACTGGCTGTGGTGGCCGCGCTCACATTCGTCTCGGTTCGCGCGAGCTCGTCCGATCCGTCGACCCTCTGGAGGAACTCAAGAAACTCGGAATCGGGACTTGCGGCGTCGGCTGACACGCGGTCCAGGCGGAGCGTGCCCGTGAGCCGGATCCCGGAAGCCAGACTGCGGGCCAGGCGGCCGTAGAGCCCGACATCGGTTATCGTCGCATCCGGCCAGAGCCGGTTGTCGAAGAGCACCGTGCCAACGGGAGGCATCGCCATCATGGCGGGCTCCTCCGTCAGGCGTGCGATCGTCCGCCGGGCGTCCCGCACCGCGCTGTAGACATCGCCGCCGATGCTGGCCGTCCACGGGCCGCGTGCCAGTTCGAACGCGGCTCGCCCGCCCCGGACCTGGATCTCGGAGTCCACGCGTATGTCGAGGCCGAACGGAGGCATGCGCGACCCCATGGGGACGGAGTTCCGCGTGGGCTTTCCCTCATTGTTCATGCCGTGGCTGACAGCGTTGTAGTAGGCCGAGATCTCGAGACTCCGCAGAAACCCTTCGTTCCGGGTTGTCTCGAACCCGGCGGCAAGATTGCTTGCGTGGAAGAAGTCCGCGGTAAGGAGGCGTCCGGGGTAGTCGACCGGCCCTTGGTCCTGGTATCCACCGGAGAGGGTGAGGAGAGAATTGTCGCCGATATCGATGCCGATCTTTCCCCGTCCCGCCGAGGAGCGGAAGTCGCCCGGTACAGTCCCCAGCACGGGGCCTCCGGGCTCGTAGTCGCTCCCGCTCCGCCATACCCCATGCGTCCATATGGAGATGGGTCCGCGCCTCCCGGCGAGTGCACCCGCGACTTCCGATGCCTCGATGTTCGTGTCGTAGCCGGTGGCGAAGCTGCCGTGCAGGGTCTCGTCGCCCCGCCGAGGCAGGTCGGCCGACACGACCCGGATCGCGCTCAGGTTTCCGGCTCCCCAGGTCAGGGCATAGGGTCCGGTCACGACCTCGATCGACTCAACGGAACTCGGATCCAGGTGGGTGAGCGGGGAGTCCATCCGGGCCGGTCCTGCGGGAAAGAGCCGGGCCCCGTCCAGGTATGTACCGACCTCGGTCTCCCGGAGCCCCCGCACAACCGGGTCCAGGCCGAGGGGTCCGCGCCGCACAGCGTCGACTCCGGCCAGATTCCGGAGGAGCTGGCCCGAGTCCTTTGGATTCGACTCCCGGATCTCGCGGCTTGCAAGGTCAACATGGGGCTGAAGGTCGGGCATGAGCACCGACACCTGGATCCCGCCGAGCTCGATGGGCCGCACGTCCAGCTCGAAGTCGATGCCGGATGCACCCGACGGGGAAATGGTCAGGGTTCGGGTGGCGGTCCGGTACCCGAGCGCATGTACCTCGATCGTGTGCTCACCTGCCGGGACTTCCCTAATCGAGTATTCTCCGCCGGGCCCCGTGAGTGTGCCCTGCGCGGTCTGGTGGAAGTGAACCGAGGCATTTGGTATCGGGTTTCCCGTCTCGCTCTCGAGCACTCGTCCCGTCACCGCCGCCTGCCCGAAGGCTGCCGCGGGGCTCGCGGCGAGGAGGATGGCCGCGGCGAAGTTCCGGAATGGACGCATCGGGGCGGGGCGGGGCCCATCGTTCGGTCTCCAGCGATTTCGACATCTGGATTTGTTGAACATGCTAGCTCCTTGACAGGTGCTTCCCACCCGGTCGATGGGAGAGCATCTGGAATCTCGTGTGTTGTCTTGGTTGCTCCGGCTGCCGTTTCGCGGCAGCTGACGTGCCGGCGAGGCATCGCCCGGTGCGGTGGGCACCCGAAGGAGCGGCCACCCCCACCCGCAGGGCGTGCAGGGCTGAGGAACCACCCCCGTCCTTTTCCGGGGCATCGTCAGCGGGCGCCTGCACGCGGGCTGAGCATTCGTCTGCACGCCGTACGCGCCTGGCGGTCCCTCGTCCCGTCGGGGCCGAGGCCAGATCCCCGGGGTTATCGCACGCCACGGGATACCACGCCTCCACACCGGTGCCGCGACTCGCACTCCGGAGTTCGCTACTCAGTTACCACCGCAAACCCGAAGTCTCCGTTTACCGGGTGGTTGTCCTGCGCCAGCGCGCGCCAGTGGACCGTATAGGTGCCGGCGGCAAGTGCGCTCTCGAGCCGGATGAAGACCACGCTGGGGTCGTCGGAGTCGGCTTCTGCCGCCGTTGCATCCATCAGGCGGTCGCGTGTGTCGACGACGCGGATCGAGGTGCCGGCGAGCTGCGGGGGCTGCGTGAAGAAGAGGCGGACCTCCTCGGGTCCCTGGCCCACCGATGCATCGGCTTCCGGGACCGATCGCTCGAGCGCCAAGTGCAGCTCGGTGGACAACTGTGCGCCCAGGGAGTGTCCGAGAATGAGGACGACGGCGGTTGCAACGCCGATGACGAATGCAGTGCTCATCTGCCGGCGGAGTGTTCTCTGAGACATCTGGTTTCTCCATGTCATGCGGCTCACGGCAGTCATTCGCCGCGGCGCAATATCCCGAAGGTCTCGGCTGTCCGGTGACAGCCGTCGGGGAGAGGCAAACTCTGTCGGGATCACCCGATGCCGGATCGCTCCCGGGAGCGCGGTCCGGCTGGCGAACCGGGTCGGTCTAGCGCGACGGCGGTCCGTTGGCGGGCGGAATGGAGTAGCGCACAGGTGCACGCGGCGGGGCCGCAAGGGGCACCCACTGCTGGGAGTACGGCTTCCAGGGGGCGAGAACCTGCTCGGTGCTGTCTTCGCCGGCGCCGGGCGGGTCGTCGAGGGTCTTGGCTTCGGTGCAGGCGAGACCGCAGTCACACGCGGGAAGTTCCGCGCCGGAGCCGGATTCCCCGTCCCGCGGGCCGTGAACGCCGAATGCGGCGCCGTCGTGGGAGGCGCCATGGGAGTGCACGGGACATGGGTAGAGGCCTGTGCCCTGCGCCACTGCGGCGAGAACGAGCACGAACGGAGCACCGAGCGTCAGTGCTCCGAAGAGCCGTCTCCTCCACCTCTGGGGCTCGGAATCTCGGGTCGCGTACATTCGATTTCCCCGCCTCCCACACATATGCATCATCATAAGCGTATTGTGCCGTGGAAAGCTGAGCAACCCCCGTCCGTCCCGGTGCGGGGCAATGCCCTCCCACCGGAATTCGGCATTGACACACCCCGCGCCGGCGAATCTCTTGAATGGTCCCCTCTCCCGGTCGGCAACGCTTGCCCGGGAGCGTGACTGTCGGAAGCTCCAGTCGCCGTCTGACCGGTCTCGTGCCGAGGTACTTCATGTCCCGTGTCCCGCCCATCTCCGTCGTCGCCCTCCTTCTCCCCCTCGTCGCGTTACCGCTTTCCGCCCAACGGTCTGCAGGGGTGGACGACGCCGCGCTCCAGGCGGCGGATCCGACGGAATGGCTGGCCCACGGCCGCGATCCCGGGGAGACGTACTACAGCCCGCTCGACCAGATCACCGCGGACAACGTCGACCGCCTGGGGCTCGCCTGGTGGTGGGATATCGGGGGCTCGCAGGGCCGCCTCGAGGCCACGCCACTCGTCTCCGACGGCGTTCTCTACGGAACAGGGATCTGGAGCACCGTCTTCGCCGTGGATGCCCGCACGGGGGAGGAGATCTGGCGATGGGATCCGGCGATCGTGCGAGGCGGCAGGCAGAATGGGGGGCCGAGCGTCTGCTGCGGGCCCGTGAACCGGGGACCGGCGCTCTACAACGGGAAGGTCTACGCGGGCCTCCTGGATGGCCGCCTGGTTGCGCTCGACGCCGAGACGGGCCGTCCCGTGTGGGTCGAGCAGACCACACCGGTCGGGGGGGAATATAGCATCACCATGGCCCCGCGGATCGCGAACGGGAGGGTGATCGTCGGAAACAGCGGCGCCGAGTACGGTGTGCGTGGCTACGTCACGGCTTACGACGCCGAGACGGGCAACCAGGCTTGGCGGACCTACACCGTGCCGGGCAACCCGGCACTCGGCTTCGAGTCACCTGCGATGGAGTTCGCCGCGGCGACCTGGGCAGGCAATTGGTGGGATGGGGGAGGCGGAGGGACGGTCTGGGACGGGATGGCCTTCGATCCCGACGCGAATCTCTTCTACATCGGAACCGGCAACGGGGCACCCTGGAGCCGGGAGCACCGGAGCGACGGCGTAGGCGACAACCTATACCTCGCCTCGATCCTGGCTCTTGATGCCGACACCGGTGAGATCGTCTGGTATTACCAGACGGCCCCCGGGGACGACTGGGACTACACGGCTGTCCAGAACATGATCCTGGCCGACATCGTCATCGACGGAGTCGAGCGGGAGGTCCTTATGCAGGCCCCGAAGAACGGATTCTTCTACGTCCTGGACCGGATCACCGGGGAGCTTCTCTCGGCGGAGGCGTTCTCGACCGTGACGTGGGCCTACGAGGTGGACATGGAGACCGGCCGCCCCCTCGAGGTGCCCGAGGCCAGGTACAACACCTCTGGCGTATGGCTCTCCCCCGGTCCGCGCGGTGCGCATAACTGGAACCCGATGTCGTACAATCCCGATACGGGGTTCGTCTATCTCCCGGGTCAGCACAACCAGCGGTTCTATGAGGTTGACCTCGATTTCGACCCCGAGCCCGGGAGCTTCAACCTCGGAATTGGTCCGTCGAGCGCCGGGGGACGTCCGGACCCCCCGGGGCTGCCCGAGTCGCGCGGGTTTCTGGCCGCGATCGATCCGGCGACGCAGCAGGAACACTGGCGCATCCCCCACACGGGGACGCGCAACGGCGGCACGATGACCACGGCCGGGAACCTGCTCTTCAGTGCGACGGAGGAAGGGGTTTTCTATGCATTGGACGCGACGACCGGTGCGCGGCTCTGGGAGGCTGAGCTGCCGGAGGGCCCTGCCACGCCCATCACCTACGAGCTGGATGGCCAGCAGTACGTGACAATCCTCTCGGGACCCGGCGATGCCCGGGGCCCGGGTGCGGTATGGAGCTTCGTGCTCGACGGAAACGCCCCGATACCGCAGTTCTGAACCGCCGGTCAGGCGGGTGGCGGGCCGCTTGACCGCCGCTCCGCCGCCACGCACTCTGATGGCTCGGTCCCCGGGATCGTTCCGATGCGTCCCGGAGGCCCGTCCCCGAGCCTTGTCCCCCGCGCTGGAGGCCATATGTCGAGTCTCACGCTGAACGTGAACGGACGTTCAGTCACCGCAGACGTTCCCGACCGGACCCTGCTCGTGGAGTGCATTCGCGAGGCGCTGGGGCTGACCGGCACCCATGTGGGATGCGACACCTCCCAGTGCGGTGCGTGCGTCGTGCTCGTCGACGGCCGGTCCGTCAAGAGCTGTTCGATGTTTGCCTGGGAGGCGGACGGCGCGGAGGTCATGACGATCGAGGGGCTCGCGCCGGATGGATCCCTCCACCCGATGCAGGAGGCGTTCAAGGAGCACCACGGTCTCCAGTGCGGGTTCTGCACCCCCGGCATGGTGATGAGCGCGGTCGACCTAGCTACCCACCATGCGGACGCGAGCGAGCCTGAGGTCCGGGAGTGGCTCGAGGGCAACCTCTGCCGCTGCACCGGCTATGAGAACATCGTGAAGGCCGTCCTGGCCGGCGCGGAAGCGATGGAGGCGGGCGCATGAGCGAGAACGGAATCGGGGCGGCGGTGCTCCGCAAGGAAGACGATCGGCTTCTCACCGGACGGGGACAGTTCACCGACGACATCAACCGTCCCGGGCAGGCCTACATGTACATCCTCCGCTCGCCCCTGGCGCACGCGCGGATCGTTTCGATCGACGCCTCGGCCGCCGAGGAGGCGCCCGGTGTCGTCGCCGTGCTGACGGGGCGCGAGATGGCGGACGACGGCGTCGGGGGACTCCCCTGCGGGTGGCTCATCACGAGCAAGGACGGCTCGCCGATGGTCGAGCCCCCGCATCCGGCACTCCCGGCCGATCGCGTGCGCCACGTCGGCGACCAGGTCGCTGGGGTGATCGCAGAGACCCGTGAGGCGGCCCGGGCCGCGGCCGCGCTCGTCGAAGTCGAGTATGAGGAACTCCCGGCCGTGGCGACGCTCGCAAGCGCGACCGGCGACGGGGCGCCACTCGTCTGGGACGAGGCCCCGGGAAACATCTGTTACGACTGGGAGGTGGGCGACGCCGAGGCGACCGAGGCGGCGTTCCGGGGCGCGGATCACGTCGTCTCAATCGATGTCGTGAACAACCGGCTCATCCCGAACGCGATCGAGCCACGTGCCGCGATCGGGGAATACGACTCGCGCACGGGAGACCACACCCTCTTCACGACGAGCCAGAACCCGCACCTGATCCGGCTCCTCCTCGGGGCCTTCGTCATGGGGATTCCCGAGAGCAAGCTCCGGATCGTCGCGCCCGACGTCGGCGGAGGGTTCGGGTCGAAGATCCACCACTACGCCGAGGAGGTCATCGTCACCTGGGCGGCAAAGAGGCTCGGTCGCCCGGTGAAATGGACGGCTGAGCGCTCGGAGTCGTTCGTCTCGGATCGTCACGGACGCGACCACCTGAGCCACGCCGAACTCGCGCTCGACGCGGAGGGCCGGTTTCTCGGCCTCCGTGTCACGACGGCCGCGAACCTGGGTGCGTATCTCTCCACATTCTCCACCTGTGTGCCGACGTACCTCTACGGGATCCTCTTTGCCGGGCCGTACACGACGCCGGCGATCTACGTCGAGGTGAAGGGGGTGTTCTCGAATACGGTGCCGGTGGACGCGCTTCGGGGCGCAGGCCGTCCGGAGGCGACCTTCCTCCTCGAGCGGCTTGTCGACAAGGCTGCCCGGGAGACCGGAATCGATCCGGTCGAGCTGCGGCGGACGAACCTGATCCGTCCCGACCAGTTCCCCTATCAGACCCCGGTCGCGCTGCAGTACGACGTGGGTGATTACCAGGCCACGCTGGACCTGGCGCTGGAAATGGCGGGAGCGGATTCCTTCGAGGAGCGCCGGGCCGAGGCGCGGGCGCGCGGCCGGCTCCGGGGATTCGGGATCTCGACCTTCCTCGAGGCTTGCGGGATCGCCCCCTCGGCGGTCGTGGGGTCGCTCGGGTGCCGCGCGGGCCTCTACGAGTCCGGTCAGGTACGCGTGCACCCGACCGGGAGCGTCACCGTCTACACCGGGACGCACAGCCACGGCCAGGGGCACGAGACGACGTTCGCGCAGATCGTCTCGGACGAGCTCGGGGTCCCGATCGACCAGGTCGAGGTCGTGCACGGCGACACGCAGCAGATCCCCTTCGGGATGGGAACCTACGGCTCCCGCTCCCTCGCGGTTGGCGGTGCGGCCATCTACAACGCCATGCAGAAGGTGATCGACAAGGGGAAACGGATCGCCGCGCACCTTCTCGAGGCTTCGGAGGCGGATATCGAGTTCGAGAACGGGAGCTTTACCGTCGCCGGGACGGACCGGGCAAAGTCGTTCGGCGAGGTCGCGCTCGCGGCATACGTGCCGCACGACTACCCGATCGAGGAGCTCGAGCCCGGCCTGGACGAGACGGCCTTCTACGATCCGAAGAACTTCACCTTCCCAGCGGGCACCCACATCGTGGAGGTGGAGATCGATCCGGAGACGGGAACCGTCGAGCTGGTGCAGGTGACGGGGGTCGACGACCTGGGGCGGATCATCAACCCGATGATCGTCGCCGGCCAGCTGCACGGGGGGCTTGCCCACGGGATCGGACAGGCGCTGCTCGAGGAGTGCCAGTACGATGAGAACGGACAGCTTTTCACCGGTTCGTACCTGAACTACACGATGCCGAGGGCGGCCGATCTGCCCAACTTCGAGCTCGGCCACAACACGACGCTCTGCACCCACAACCCGCTCGGCGTGAAGGGGGTCGGGGAGGTGGGCTCGATCGGCGTCTGTCCGGCGGTGATCAATGCGGTCGTGGACGCCCTGGCCGAACACGGCGTCACGCACATCGACATGCCGGCGACACCCGAGAGGGTGTGGCGGGCGATCCAGAGCTCTCAGGCGTAGGGGGCGGCGATGCAAGACTTCACCTTCCGGCGGCCGGCGTCGTTGGCCGATGCCGTCGAGGCGCTACGGTCCGTCCCCGGGGGCAAGCTACTCGCAGGGGGCCAGAGCCTGATCCCCGTCATGAAGCTCGACCTCGCGGCCCCCGGGACGCTCGTTCCGGTGTCCGGACTCGGGGAACTCCGTGGGATCCGGGTCGAGGGGAGCGAGCTCGTCATCGGGGCGGGCATGACCCACCGGGAGGTTGGCGAGTCGGAGGAGGTGGCGGAGGCGATCCCCGCGCTCGCTGCGCTCGCCGGTGCGATCGGCGATCCGCAGGTCCGCAACCGCGGGACGCTCGGCGGTTCGGTCGCGCACAACGACCCGGCCGCCGACTACCCCGCCGCGCTGCTCGCCCTCGATGCGACGGTTGTCACGGACCGGAGGGAGGTCTCGGCGGCCGATTTCCTCGGGAGCATGTTCGAGACCGCGCTCGGGGACGACGAGGTCATCACGGCCGTCCGTTTCGCCGTGCCCGAGGCAGCCGCCTACGCCAAGTTTCCGAACCCCGCCTCGAAGTACGCGATCGTAGGCGTGATGGTCGCCCGGGTCGCGGGCGGCGTGCGGGTCGCGGTCACGGGAGCCGCGGCGGGGGCCTTCCGGCACGAGGGGATGGAGCGTGCACTCGGGGCAGACTTCAGCGCTTCGTCCCTCGACGGCGTCCCCGTGGACGCCGGGGAGCTCCTCTCCGACCCCCAGGCGAGCGCGGACTACCGGGCGCACCTCGTGGGCGTGATGGCCCGCCGCGCCGTCGAGGCGTGCGGCTGAGGGCAGCAGAGCCGGGCGCGGCCCGGCGGCTCCGTTGAGCCGCGGACCGGGACACGGCGCGCGTGGATAGTCCGGACGCACCGCTTTCCCTCTCCCTTCCCGACTCGGTCGACGGCACTGCGGAACTGCTCGCGGCCGGCGACTACGTCGCGGACCGGAGTCTGGCCACGGCGCTCTATCTCGCGCTCTCGCTCGGCCGCCCGCTCTTCCTCGAGGGAGAGGCGGGCGTCGGGAAGACGGAAGTTGCCAAGGTTCTGGCCCGGACGCTTGGCCGGAAGCTCATCCGGCTGCAGTGCTACGAGGGCCTCGACACGGGATCGGCCGTCTACGAGTGGAACTATCCCCGCCAGATGATCGCGCTCCGGATCGCCGAGGTCGCGGGTGAGGCCGATCCGGAGCGTCTCGGCGCGGACATCTTTTCAGAGTCCTTCCTGATCCGGCGCCCGCTCCTCGAAGCGCTCGAGAGAGGGCCCTCCGGTCCGCCCGTCCTCCTCATCGACGAAGTGGATCGCACCGACGAGCCCTTCGAGGCCTTCCTCCTCGAGGTTCTCTCGGATTTCCAGATCACGATACCGGAGATCGGAACAGTGTCCGCGGACGAGCGCCCGGTCGTGGTCCTCACTTCGAACCGGACCCGGGAGATCCACGACGCGCTCAAGCGGCGCTGTTTCTACCACTGGATCGATTATCCGGACGCCGCCCGGGAACTCGAGATCCTGGAAATCAGGGTGCCGGGGGCGAACCGGCGGCTCACACGACAGGTCGTCGGATTCGTGCAGCGGCTGAGGAGGGGCGACCTTTACAAGGCCCCGGGAATCGCTGAGTCCATCGACTGGACGCGCTCCCTCATGGCGCTCGACCGCACGGCGCTCGACGAGGCGACGGTCACCGAGAGCCTAGGGGTTCTGCTCAAGTACGAGGATGACATCGCGCGTGTCCGGGGAGACGAGGTCAGGCGGACCCTCGCGGAGGTGAACGCGGAGCTCGCGGCTGCTCCGGCGCCGTGACCGGACAGCACGAGCCGGGACCAGTCGCGCCTGCCCGTTCCTCACCGGCCCGGGCCACCGCCGGGAATCCCCTGGGCGAGAGTCGTATCGTGCCGAGGATCATGCACTTCGCCCGCCTCCTTCGGACAGTCGGGATGCCGGTGGGTCCCGCGCAGGTGATCGAGGCCGTCCGTGCCGTCGAGGCGGTCGGCGTGACGCGCCGCGCCGATGTCCGCTCCGCGCTTCACGCCGTCTTCGTCCGGAGGCCCGAGGAGAGGGCTCTCTTTGCCGAAGCGTTCCGCCGGTACTGGATCAGGTCCGGCACGGGCCAGGAGCGCCTGGCCGAACTGACGCGCGATGCGCAGCGCCTTGGCGAGCCGCCGCTCCGCCCCGCGGGCCGGCGCGTGCGGGAAGGACTCGTCCGTCCGGGCCCGCGAATGCAGGATCCGGGTCGGGAATCCCGGACGGAGATCGACCGGGTGGGCTACTCGCCCCGCGAGGTGCTCCGCACGAAGGACTTCGCGCAGATGTCGGTCGAGGAGATCGAGGAGGCGGAGCGGGCGATCGGGCAGATAGAGCTCCCGCTGAGGGAGCATCCCACACGGCGCTTCCGGCCCGCGCCAAGGCCTGGCCGGATCGATATGCGGAGGAGCCTCCGGGCGGCCGTCCGGGGCGGCCGCGCCGGAATCCCGCTGCGCTACAGGGCACCGGTGCACCGCCGTCCCCCGCTCGTTCTTCTGGTGGACATCTCCGGCTCGATGGGTCCCTACACGCGTCTCTTCCTCCGCTTCGCACATGCGCTGACCCGCCTCGACCCGGGGGTCGAGACCTTCCTCTTCGGGACCCGGCTCAGCCGGGTCACGCGCCACTTGCGGCACCGGGACGCGGACGTGGCGCTCGCTGCCGTCGGCGCGGAGGTGGAGGACTGGGCGGGGGGCACCCGGATCGGCGGGTGCCTCGAGGAATTCAATCGCCTCTGGGCGCGCCGGGTGCTGGCGCGTGGCGCTGCTGTGCTACTCATGACCGACGGGCTCGAGCGGGACGAGAGCCGGCGCCTCGAAGGAGCGGCCGAACGCCTGCAGCGCTCATGCCGGAGGCTGATCTGGCTGAACCCGCTCCTCCGCTTCGAGGCGTTCCGGCCGAAGGCCCAGGGAATCCGGGCGATCGTTCCCCACGTGGATGACTTCCGGCCCGTGCACAATCTGGAGAGCCTGGAGGAATTGACGAGAGCCCTCGGTGCGGCCCCGGCGGGGCCGCGGGCCATGGGAGGAAGGAGCTCCGCCCTCCCATCCGGGCCCGGGCGGATCGCCGGCGCCGGCGGGCGGCTCTGAGCAAGCGGCAGACGGGGCGCCGCTCCTGTTGCCGAGGGGCAATCTTCCGCGTCGTCGGTTCGTCTCCCGCTCCTTTCTGATCCACCGGACGATCCGGATGGTCCCGATGGCGGGAAGCCGCGCACGGAGCGCATCGGTGCGGGCCGGGGCATCCCTCTTCCCGCGGCACGCGAATTCCTCGCATGCCTGCTCGCTGTCGACGATCCGGATCCGCACGGGCTCCGACCAGTTCACGAAGCTCACGCAGACGACCCGGGTGATTCCGGCACTGGATCAAGCCATTGTGCCGGCCGCTCTGGCGCGTTACCGGCCGCGCCGGCTCCGTGCCCGGAAACCGCGGGGACGGCTGACTCCGTACGGGGCGCACCCGACAGCGGCGGGCGCCGAAACACCCGGTGCCGAGCCGGGTTCAACGGGGGCGGCGCCGGACTTCAGTGCCCGAGCATCGGGCCGGTTGCCTCGGATCACCAGAAGACACTCCCGGATCTCGAATGATGGCTGACCTGCGACCCATCCACGGCGCGCCCGTTCAGGTGCTCGCTGCCGCTGTGTCCTCCGTGGTAGCCGGGCTGGTGGGAACGACCGGCGCGGTCGTTGCGCAGGTGGTCCCGGGTTCCGAAGCGGGAGTCACGATCCTGGGCCCGCCCCCGCCCGTGGCACCGGCCGTCATGACGAGGGATGAGTCGGGGAATGCCACGGTCCGCGCATTCCGTGTCGCCGAGCCCATCAACATCGATGGCGAGCTCTCGGAGGAGGTCTACGGAAGGATCGAGTCCATTACCGGTTTCATCCAGAGCCTCCCCGACGAGGGCGCCGCGCCCACTGAGCGGACGGAGGCGTGGATTCTCTTCGATGACGAGAACATTTACGTCTCCGCCAGGAACTGGGACTCCGCGCCCGAGAGCGAATGGGTGGCCAACGAGATGCGTCGGGACACCAGCCAGCTGCGTCAGAACCAGACGTTCGGAGTGATGTTCGATACGTTCTACGACCGCCGGAACGGCGTGATGTTCTACTCGAATCCGCTCGGCGCGCTGGCCGAGTTCCAGATGACGAACGAGGGGAACCCGAATTCCGACTGGAATCCGATCTGGGATGTGCGTACCGGGCGCTTCGACGGCGGCTGGACGGTCGAGATGGAGATCCCTTTCCAGTCGCTCCGCTACCGGCCCGGCACGGACCAGATATGGGGTGTGCAGCTCCGGCGTGCGATCCGGCGGAAGAACGAGTGGAACTTCCTGACCTTCCTCCCCCGGGCCGTCGTCGGATCCGGAGCTGCGGGATCCTTCCGGGTCTCGATGGCCGGCACGCTCGTCGGGATCGAGGTGCCACCCGTGGGGCGTGATCTCGAGGTCAAGCCCTACGCGATCTCCGGTCTCGAGACAGACCTCTCGGTGGACCCGCAGGTATCCAACGACGGGCATGCGGACGCGGGCCTCGACGTCAAGTACGGGATCACGGAGAACCTGACGGCGGACTTCACCGTCAACACCGACTTCGCGCAGGTGGAGGTCGACGAGCAGCAGGTCAACCTCACCCGCTTCAGCCTCTTCTTTCCCGAGAAGCGGGAGTTCTTTCTCGAGGGCCGGGGCATCTTCAATTTCGCGCCAAGCATCGCGGGTGGCGCGGGGGGTGGAGGAGGTCCGGGAGGAGGTCCGGGTCAGGGGACGGTGGGTGCCCCCACTTTCTTCTACAGTCGGAGAATCGGGCTTGAGGACGGGCGGCCGGTGCCGATCCTCGGGGGAGGCCGTGTCACCGGGAAGATCGGGTCTTTCGATGTCGGCGCGCTCAGTATCCAGACCGACGGGATAGGCGCGGACATCGAGTCCACGAATTTCAGCGTCCTCAGGCTCCGCCGTGACATCCTGGCCCGGAGCAGCATCGGCGTGCTCCTCCAGAACCGGTCGGAGTCGGCGGTCGCGGACGGGTCGAACCGGGGGTGGGGGATCGACGGCTCCTTCGCCTTCCTCGAGAACCTGAGTCTCCTTACCTCCTACGCGAAGACGCGGACCGAGGGCTTCGACGGGAACGACGAGAGCTACCGCGCCGACGTCGGCTACCGCGGGGACACCTGGGGTGGGGAGATCGGACATCTGCTTGTGGGAGACGATTTCAACCCGGAGGTGGGGTTCGTCCGCCGCAAGGGCTTCCGGCAATCGCGCGCATCGGCCCGGTTCAGTCCCCGGCCGGAGTCGATCGACTGGATCCGGCAGGTGACGCTGCAGGGAGACCTGGGATACCTCGAGAACGAGCGGTTCGGCTTCGTGGAGAGCCGGGGCCGAATCGGCCGGTTCCTGATCGAATTCGAGAACAGCGACCAGTTCACTCTCCAGTTCACGGATTCCTACGAGCAGCTGAGCACGCCGGAGCGGATATCGGGCGCCCGGATCCCGGCGGGCCGCTACGAGTTCCAGGACATCCAGGTTGGCTACAGCTTCGGACTCCAGCGCCCCTATTCCGGCAATCTCACCTTCCTCAAGGGCGACTACTTCGGAGGCACACGTACCTCGGTCGGATTCAGCCAGGCGCGCATCGAGATCCTCCCACAGCTCTCTGCGGAGCCGAGCATCGAGTTCAACTGGATCGATCTGCCCGAGCTGCAGGAGTTCGAGGGGCAGTACAACCAGCATGTGGCCCGGACCCGAGTCAGCTACAGCCTGAGTCCGCGGATGTACGTGAGCGGGCTCGTGCAGTACAACGCCGGAAGCGAGAACTTCAGCAACAACTTCCGGCTTCGCTGGGAATGGGCGCCCGGGAGCGAGCTCTTCATTGTGTATACCGAGGAGCGGGACACGGACGTCCTTGACCGCTGGTCCGACCTCGTCAACCGGGGTTTCATCATCAAGGTGAACCGGCTGCTGCGTTTCTAGCACGCCCTCGCCGCGCGCTGGCGCCCGCAACCCCGGGGTCGCGGCCATCGGCACCCTCCGGTGCGTCCTCCCGCCCGGGGCACCTCCGGATCAGAAGAGGAGGCTGGCGAGCGGATACGCCACGAGCGCGATCAGCACGACTGCGAGCGTGTTGATCCAGATCCCCGAGCGGACCATCTCGGGGATGCGCAGCATCCCCGATCCGAAGACGATCGTATTCGGAGGCGTGGCTACGGGGAGCATGAAGGCGGAGCTCGCGGCGAGCACGGTCGGCACGATGAGGACGAGGGGATCGATCCCGAGCCCCGTTGCCATCGCGGCGAGCACCGGGACGAGGGTCGCCGTGCTCGCGAGGTTGCTCGTCAGCTCCGTCAGCAGGCTCATGAGGGTGGCTGCGGCGAGTACCAGGAGGAGGGGAGGGGTCCCCTCGAGGCTCGCCGATGAGACCGCGATCGCGGCCCCGACGCCGTGCCGGTCGATCGCGTCCGCGAGCACGAGCCCTCCGCCGAGGAGCAGAAGCACCCCCCAGGGCAGCTTCGCGGCGGTTCGCCAGTCCATGAGTCGGCCGCCGCTCCGCGTCCCGTCCGGAGTCAGGAAGAGCGCGAAGACCGCCAGGAGCGCGACGCCGGGGTCGGAGAGGTGCCGGAGGAGCGGTATCCCCGCAAAGAGGGGCTGTCCGACCCAGCCCGTCACGGCGAGGCAGAAGACCGCGAAGGTCCGCACCTCCCCCCGCGACCACACCCCCGACGCCGGCAACGCGACACCGCTCCCCATCTCCACGGAGGCCGGCAACCGGTAGACGACTCGAGTGAGCACCCACCACGCGAGGGGCAGGAGCACGAGCACCAGCGGTGTCGCGAACGCCATCCACGCGGCGAACGAGATCGGGCGGCCGAGCTCGGTCGCCGAGTATGACGCGAGAAATACATTCGTCCCCGTGCCGATCAGCGTACCCATCCCCCCGATCGAGCACGCGTAGGCGGTGCCGAGAAGGAGGCAGAGTCGGAAGCGCCTGTGGTGGCTCGCCCCGGAATCGTGGGCGGCGATGATGCTGAGCGCGATCGGGAGCATGATGACGGCTGCCGCCGTGTTCGAGATCCACATGCTGAGCGATGCGGAGACGATCATGAATCCGCCGACGAGCCGCCGCGGGCCGGTTCCCACGGCCCCGAGGATGAAGACCGCGAAGCGGCGGTGGAGCTCCCAGCGTTCGAGCCCGAGGGCGAGCACGAAGCCGCCCATCGCGAGGAATATGAGGGGGTGCGCGTAGAGGGCGGTGGTCTCCGGCAGTTCCTGGATACCGGCGAGCGGGAGGACGAGCGCCGGCAGGAGTGCCGTGACGAAAATCGAGATGCACTCGGTCATCCACCAGATCGCCATCCAGGCGACGACCGCTCCGGTGATGCGCCCCGCGCGGCCGAGGACCAGCTCTCCGCCGGCCGGATCCGGGAGCGTGTCGGGGATCCAGGCGTAGAGGAGGACGGCCGCGAGCGGCCCGGCGATCAGGCCCCAGCGCCGGAGACTCAACGGTCGACCCCGTCACCCCCGGCGCTGATCTCCCCATAGCGCGCCTCCCGCTCACGGAGCTCCGGGAGCCGGACGATCCTCATATACTCCCGGAAGCTCGTCATCCGGTCGTGAAGCGCGGTGGTCGAGCCGGTATCGCCGAGGGTTCGGTAGAGTGTCTGGAGGGCGCGGGCGGTGACGAAAACCGATGAGACGGGCCAGACGGCGATGGCGAAGCCCATCTCCTCGAGTTCGCCTGCCGTGAGGTGGGGAGTGCGGCCGAACTCGACGATGTTGGCGAGGAGGGGGCCGTTCACCTCGCGGCAGATGCGCCGCATTTCCCCGGGCGTCTCCGGCGCCTCGATGAAGGCCGCGTCACACCCCGCATCCATATAGAGGTTCGCCCGCCTGATCGCTTCGTCGATCCCGAGGATGGCCCGGGCGTCGGTCCGGCCCATGATGACCAGGTCCGGGTCCTCCCGGGCATCGAGTGCGGCGCGGAGCTTGGGGAGCATCTCCCCCGCTCCCACCACCTCCTTGCCGGCCGTGTGGCCGCATCGCTTGGGGAACCGCTGGTCCTCGAGGAAGAGGCCGGCGACGCCCGCCCGCTCGAAGTGGCGGACCGTGCGGATCACATTGGTCACGCCCCCGAACCCGGTGTCGGCATCGGCGAGGACGGGAATGTCGACGCTCGCGCAGATCCCCTCGTAGAAGCCCGCCAGCTCTGTGGCCGTGAGCTGCGAGGTGTCCGGCTCGCCGAGGAGCACGCCGGAGGCGGGAAAACCGCCTACCGTGATGGCGTGGGCTCCCGCGTCCTCTGCGATCCTGGCGCTCAGGGCGTCGTGCGCCGGATAGGGGACGAGGATCTCCGGCGCGTGGATGAGCTGCTTCAGTCGGGTCGTCTTTCGCATGGACCGGATCGGGGTTCTGACCGAGGCGGGCGTTGCCGCAACGGGAGGTCTGACAGGCCGCGGGGGTCGCCGCGTAGCCGGCCCGGGAGGCTGCCCGGCGGGGCTCTCCGAACCCGTCCGCCGCGGTGCTCCGGGATGGGCCGGGGCGCAACTACGGGTTCAGCCAATAGTTCACCTTGATCATGAGGATGTTGTCTGGCGGCACGTCGAACATATCGCTCGTGTCCCGGCCCAAGTCGAACCGGCCGATCCCGGAGCCGCTCTCCAGGAATCCCTCGGCGGCGCGGTTGATCCGCCTCTGCTGCCAGATGAAGAAGAGCGTCGAACCGGGTCGCCACTCCCACCTGAGCACGGCGTTCCCGAGAAGGCTCCGGTAGCTGAAGTCCTCCTCGGCGACCCTGAACGCCGCCGCCGGACCCGCCCCGTCGGGATCCACCGTGTAGCCGCCGTCCGGTGCGTGTTCGATCCGTCCGGCGTCCGTTCCGTACTCGAGGAACTCGAAGGTGTTCGGCGCGCTGAATTCCTTCGGCGTTCCGTAGTCTCCCGTCGAGACGAAGGGCTCGGCGTAGAGCTGGAGCGAGAGCGTGGGCGAGAAGGTCACGTTCATCCGCGTCTCGACCGAGAGAGTGGTCCTGCGGATGCCCGCGTAGATGTAGCGCGCTCCGAAAGTGCGGTGGGCGAGCGGGTCGGCGACCCGGGTTACGTACTGCGCGGCGCCGTAGGACCAGGCGTAGGTGGGGCCGATATCGAACTGGAAGGTTTCCTCGTAGCGCCCGCTCAGATTGAGCTGGACATCCCGCGTCCAGCCGCCGGCATCGTCGGAGCCCCAGTTGTAGCGCGCGCTTACGACGGCCGCCCGGCGCCGGTCGGAGTTCACGCTGACATTGCCCGACCATCCCCCCGGCGAGCGCGCCATGGGGCCGCCCCGGGTGAGCCGGTCATCCTCCGACGGGGCGAGATAGAGAAGCCGGGCGGAGGTGCTCCAGTAGTTGAGGAGCTCGATTCGCCCGATCGCGTTGATGTTCGCATAGAGGCGGTCGCCCGCGAAGTTCCAGATCGCGTTCGGGCCCCCGAGAATGAAGCTCCAGGACCGCAGCACGTCGCCCGGGTTCGGCTGCGTGTACTGGTAGTGGGTGTCCATGAGAACCCGGTCTGAGTTCATATGGAATCCGAGGTCGTTCACCTCGTAGCCGGGACTGACGAGGGCCACGCCGTTTCGCATCGTGAAGTTGCCGGCCTCCTTTCCCAGGTAGGCCATGGCGTAGTACCCGGTGAGTGACGTTGCCTCTGGATCGAGCTCGACGTGACGTGCATCCGGCCGCTGGTAGTAACGGGTGGACGCGCGCTGCGTCCGCGTGATCGCCCGGGCATCGCCCCCGACGTGGCTCCCCGAGAGGAGGCTCGTGACGAGCCAGGCGCGGTTGCCCCACTCATGCGCGAAGTCGATCCCCGCCGAGTAGGCTGAGGCGTGGAGCCGGTCGGCGAGCGGGGTGCCGGTCGTCCTCCGGTTCACGGCGGAGGCGATCATCCCGAACCGGGTCAGGCCGCCCCGGATCTGGCGCCGCACCCGGCCCACGAAGTGGTTCGCAGCCGGCTCCACGGTACGCTCGTGACCCCCCCCGCCGGCGTCTGTGTACGAGCCGACTTCCTCCGCCGTGACAGCCTCGAGCACTCCGACGGACCACCCCTCGCCCACCCGGCCGGTAAGCTTGGCCGCCGCCGCGATGGTGGTCGCCGCGGGTGTGTCGGCATAGGTCGCCTCGGCCGGGAGCACGCCCCGGGGCGGCCGCCCGATGCGGCGCGAGTAGACGAGCTCCGGGCCGGTCCCGACGCTCCCCCTCGGTCCGCCCTCGCCGAAGGTGAAGATGTCGGCGCCTTCCACGAAGAACGGCCGCCGCTCCTCGTAACGGGTCTCGAAGGCCGTCAGGTTGATGACCGAGGGGTCGAGCTCGACTTGGCCGAAATCGGGGTTGAATGCCGCATCGAGCGTCACGTTCGTTCCGATCCGGTACTTGAGGTCGAGACCCCCGCTCCCGAAGTGGTCCGACCCGCTGCGGTACGGATTCCGGAACCCCGCCTGGGCCGGAGGGGGAAGCTGGAGGTACTCTCCCTGGGCCACCACGTAGGGGAGGAGTTCGAGCCTGCGTCCTGCGCCGATTCCGCTGATCCCCTCCAGATGCGCGTAGCGCGATACCCCGGCGCGCTCGAGAAGGGGTGTGAAGGGGAAGGTCGCGTTCTCCCGGGTTCGCGTGATGTCACGCTCGAGCTGGATGCCCCACACCTGGTCCCCGCCGGGACGGAAGCGCAGCTGGCTGAAGGGGATCCGCATCTCGACGCTCCACCCGGAATCGCCGACGCTGCTGGCGACGTCCCAGACCGGATCCCACGAGGAGTCGCCCGCCCCGTCGCTGTTGCCCGTCACGATCGCGTCCCCCTTGACGCCCGACGGGTTCGTCCAGAAGCGGTAGGCCGTCTCGTGGTCGTGGAAGCTGTCCAGGAGGACGAGGAAGACATCGGAGTCGCCGAGGTCCGAGTCGCGCCGGGCGAGCCGGGTGGTCGCCGGGCTACGGTCGTGGAGGAGGGCGCCCACGTAGACCGCATCCCCGTCGTAGAGGATCCTTACCTCCGTCTCTTCCGACGCGGGCGCGCCCTCGAGGGGAAGCGTCTGCGTGAATGCCGTGATCGGCGGGGCATCCACCCACCCGGATTCGTCGAGCGTCCCGTCGATCGAGATCGAGCCGCGGAGGGGAGCCGCCCGGACCCGCGGGGCGCGGGCGTGGTCGTAGTCGCCGGCTGGCGCGGACCCGGGCGTGCCCGCCGATCCCTCGACCGCCTGTTGGGCTGCGAGCGGCCCGCCGGTGAGACCGGATGATCCGGCGAGAAACGCGGCGATGACCGGAAAGGCGCCGCGTACGCGCCACGGCGCACGCACGGGAGGAGCAGCCACGTCGGTGCGCCGGCGCTGGCCGGAGCCTGCTAGCTGAAGTCCACGCCGAGGACCACGGCGATGATGACGGCGCCGACGGCGACCGGGGCCACGAACCGGATGAACAGCCTCCAGAGACCGTAGCGGAACCAGCCGGGCTCGGTGCCGTCGACCAGTTCGTCCATCGTGGCCTGGCGGGTCATGAACCAGCCGGCAGCGATCGTGATCGCGAGCCCGCCCGTCGGAAGCATCCAGTTGGAGACGAAGTGGTCGGCCGTGGCGAACCACCCGGCCTTCCCCGCGAAGATCTCGAATCCCGAGAGCGCCGGCACCGCGCCGAAGGAGAGCGCGGCGAGGATCGTGAAGAGGAAGACCGAGCCACCGCACACGAGCGCTGCCCGCTCCCGCCGGATCCCGTGCTGGTCGATCAGGTTGCTCACGACCACCTCGAGCAGCGAGATCGTGGACGTCAGGGCGGCGAGCGCGACGAGAACGTAGAAGAGGGGTCCGAGAAGCGTGCCGAACGGGACCTCGGAGTAGAAGAGCTCGGGGAGGGAGATGAAGAGCATCCCGACTGTGGAGGCGCCGATCTGTTCCTCCATCCCTGCCACCGAGAAGATGACCGAGAACATGATCACGGTGGCGATGAGCGCGATCACCGTGTCCAGGACCACGATCAGCGCCGACATCTTCACGATCGACTGGTGGCGCTGGATATAGGAGCCGTAGGTGATCATCGTTCCCATCCCGAGCGAGAGCGTGAAGAAGGAGTGCCCTAGCGCCTCCAGAACGCCCCCGGGCTCCAGTTCGCCGAAGCTTGGCCGGAAGATGAAGGCCATGGCCTCGCCGGCCCCCTCCATCTGGAGCGCGCTCACGAGGAGGAGGAGGAGAATCCCGAAGAGGATCGGGAGGACGGTCCGGGCGAGCCGCTCGATGCCGCGGTGGACCCCCAGATAGACGACCGAGACGGTGAGGATGCTGAAGAGGAGCGAGAGGCTGAGCTGGAGTCCGCCGTTTCCGACCTGTTCACCGAAGAGATCCCCGGTCAGGAGCCCCGCGGGGTAGCCGGAGAGCGTCCAGCCCATCGTCCGGGTGAAGTAGAAGAGCGACCACCCGGCGATCACGGTGTAGTAGCTGAGGAGAATGAACCCGCAGAGCACGCCCCACATCCCGACGATTCCCCAGCGGGGACCGACCACGGACCTGAGCGCGCCCACGACGCCGGCCTGGCCCCGGCGGCCGATCAGGATTTCCGCCATCATGATCGGGAGCCCGACGGCCAGAATGCACGCCAGGTAGACGAGCACGAATGCGCCTCCCTGGTTGTCCCAGGTGATGAAGGGGAACTTCCAGAGGTTCCCCAGCCCGATGGCGCTCCCGGTCGCGGCGAGGACGAATCCGAGACTCGATCCCCAGTGCGCACGCTCTCCCTGCATGTTTCCGGCTCCGTCCTGAGTGGGTCGATGTCGCGCCGAATGTACCCTCCCGGCGCGGTGCGGGCACCCCGGCGCGAATCAGCGGCGTGGGGCGGCCGGAGCCGATCCGTGGCTCAGAGACGCCGGGTCCGGTGTACGCCACCGCCGGACACGAACGGGGGAGGGCCGGGAAGGGGATGAGCCACGCCAGGTTGCTGCTGGGCCTGCTGGGGGGAGCCGCGGTCGGGATTCTGGGGTTCGGCTTCCTCAGGCTCGCCCTCCTGCCGCCGGTCGAGTCCGTCCACTATCATGCGAACTGGGCGGTGTGGATCGAGGGAGAGCGGGTGGACTTCTCCGCCGACGGGTACATGGAGGATGTGGCGGCGTGTTCCGCTTCGGCGGACGGGATCACAGGTCCCCAGCGCGTCCACCTGCACAACAACGACCAGGACGTCGTGCACGTGCACCATGGGGGTGCGACTTGGGGGCATCTCCTCCAGAACCTGGGGTGGGGGATCGGCTCCGACTGGGTGTACACGGACGGCGGGGCGCTCTACAGGGCCGACGGGCCACGGCGGCTGACGTTCGTCCTGGACGGCCTTCTCGTGCCGCCGGCGGCAAACCGTGTGATCCGCCCGGGCGACCGGATGCTGATATCCTACGGGGCGGAGGATGCCGACGAGATCATGGGGATCCAGTTTTCCTCGGTCCTCGACAACGCCCCGGAGTTTGACGGGAGCTTCGATCCGGCAGGCTGCCAGGGGAACGATGTGGAGACATTCGGCGCGAGAGTGCGGCGCGCCTTCTGGTTCTAGCGGGCCCGAAGGCGCGGGGCCGCCCGGAGAAGACTCGGGGAGGGACGATGGCTGTCACTGAGAAGGATGTCCTGGGGGCCCTGAAGACCGTCAAGGATCCGGAACTCAACCTGAATCTCGTCGTGCTAGGGCTCGTCTACGGCGTCGAGGTCGACGGGGCCCATGTGGACGCGCGCATCTCCCTTACGAGCCCGATGTGTCCGGTGGCCGAGGAGATCGTGCGCATGGCCGAGGCCGCGGTGCTCGGGGTGGACGGCGTCGAGAGCGCGAAGGTGCAGCTCACCTTCGACCCGCCGTGGACCCCGGAGCGGATCAGTCCCCTGATCCGCTCCTCCCTGGGGCTCTAGCCGCACCGTGTCCCGCCTCTGCGGAGACCCTGTTTCCCGGGATGTGCCCCGGGGCCCGTGGGAGAGCCGGCGGCGCCGGTTCGGGCCTTCTCTCTCCTGCAGCGCGAGCGGCGCCCGCCCGTGGACGCGGCCCCGGCCCCGGTGGGCGGAGGCGTCGCCCGGATGCCGGGGGTTCCGTACGCAGCGCGGGCCGGCAATACTGTACGGAGGCTCCCGGTGCGGGTTGGACCGGGGTGCCCGGATCCTCCAATCGGCCGCGCCGGGTACGGGAGTGAGCGCATGAGCTGCCAACGGCACCTGAGGGGACCTTGCCTCGCGCTCTCCCTTCTGCTCGTCGGGTGTGCGAGCCAGGTCCCGGTTCTCATGCCGAGGTCGATCGTCGTCTATTCCGGGGAGCGGATCCAGCCGGAGACTGCGCGGATGGAGGAGGTCGAGGCGTGGCTCACGCCGGAGCTCGACCGGATCAACCTCGATCCCGCCTTCCTGATCCGCCTCTCCGCCGTTCAGGAGGAGGTGTATCCGTGGGACGGGCTCGAGATCGTCGCGGATACCGCCGATCTCGTCCTGACGGACACGGCCGCGGACGCGGAGACCCCCTTCCTCGTCTACGGCTACCTCCGGCTGATGGACGCCCGCGGCGCGCTCGTCGAGGCGTATCCCGGGACCGAGGGCCTGACGGGATACGTCCTCGAGAGAGCGATTCTCGAGCGAGTGGCCGAAGTCTGGCTGCTCGGTCGCTCGGTGTTCGACACGCAGCCCTACGCCCCGCTCGACGAATTGGTTTACGCGAGCGAGTTCGGTTATCTGGATGACTTCATCTTCGCCACCCAGCCGGACCGGTTCCCGGGCGAGGAGGATGCGCACCGAACCGAGAATCCGGGGCGCGAGGAGGAGTTTCGGAGATGGTTCCGGAACACCTTCGGTTCGGACGGGCCCCGTTTCATCCGCGCGCCCGACGAGCAGTCGGAGAGCGCGGACGACGGGGTGTAGCAGGTCCGCGCCGCCGGGCCGTCACGCCGTTCGCGGCCGAAGCTTCCAGGTGCGATCCACGGCGCGGGCGTCCTCACCGCCATCCACCACGAGGTCGACGCGGCCGCTCGCCCGGATCCGGGCATTGGACGGAGTGCCCCCGAAGAGGGGAAAGCCGACCACCCGCAGATCGACGGTTCTCCCCTCCGGTCCCTGCGCCTCGAACCGCGCGCCGCGGAGTTGACGGACGCGCGGCGGGGATCCCCCGATGAGCCGGGTCCTGAGGATCCGGTATCCGTGCGGGTGATCCAGGGCGTCGACAACCCTGAGGAGCGGCGGGTCCGGCGGGTGGTGTGCCATCGCTTGCAGACCGTTCGGATCGTGGCGGCGCGGTGGAGTCGGCGGCGACTCGCGTCCTCTCCGGAAAGGTCTCACCAGAGGGCCGGGAAGTACAGTTTCCCGGTCGTGTCCGGCGCGGCGACTCCGTCGGACCTCCGCTCCCCCTTCCGGGCGACCGGGTGACGCCCGGATCCCCTCCGGCCGCTCCGGAGGATGCCGCACGGGCTGCCGCACGGGCTGCCGCACGGCACATGAAGGCCGCGGTCGCTCTTGCCGTCGCCGCAGTGGCGCTGCTCTCCTTTGTCGGCACCGCTGACTTCTGGCAGGCTCTCGGACTCGGGTTGCTCGGCGTTCTCCTTCCCGCGCTCGCCCTTGCGCAGCTTCCCCTCCTCGGGATGATCGATGTCGGCCGGGCCTCGATCTACCGCGGCTCGTGCGTGACGATCCTCGCGGTCGGCGGGGTCGCCGCCGCGCTCGGCTGGCTCTCGAACGGAGAATTCCTCCCCGGATTCGTTGCGGTCTCCCCGCCGGACCTCTTCTTCTGGACCGCTGCGGCGACGGGAGGGGGCCTCGCCCTCATCGGGGTATCGCAGGCTCTGGACCAGGACCCCTGGGGCAGCTCACCGGGGTTCGTGCTCCGGCTGATCCCGAGGACCTCACGCGAGAAGAGGCTCTTCGCGGGCCTTTCGGTCGTCGCAGGCTTCGGCGAGGAAGTCGCCTACCGCGGTTACTTGCTCTCGACGCTGGAGCTTCTCGGGCTCGGCCCGTGGATTGCCGCCATAGTGTCCTCTGCCGCATTCGGTTTGCTCCACGCCTACCAGGGCGCGGCCGGGATCGTGCGGACCGGGCTGACCGGGCTCCTTCTCGTGCTTCCCGTGTTCGCGACCGGGAGCCTGATCCCCTCGATCCTCGCCCACGCCTGCATCAACCTCATCGCGGGCCTTCTGATCGGGCCCAGGCTGCTGGCGGAAGGCGAGGCGTCACCATGAGGCGCCCCGCTCCGGCGGGTGCACTGGCGAAAGCCTGGCGGATCCCCGGGGCCGGAAGGGTGACCTTTCGGTCCGCGCGGGTGTTCGGTATGGTGCGGCGGGGGTGTCAGACTGCGCGTGCGGGACGGGGCTGGCGGCGTTCCCGGTACGCGCCGCGGTTTCCGGTGCCTGGGAGGGCAACGTGATCGTGACCTGCAGCTACGAGGAGCTTGCCGCACTGCGTGGGGGTGCCGAGGCGATGCTTGACGCGGCGCCGGATATCCGGGTGCCCGAGGCTCCCGGCCCCACCCGCACCGCTCTGGAGTTGCTCCTCGACCGTCTCTCCGGGGACCTCTCCCTCTCCACGCTCGCAGACCAGATGGCGGTGGAGCACGCCGTCGGGGCCGTCGTCGGGCATCTTCGGTCCGACATGGAGGCGTGCGTGGTTTCCGGGCATCCGGCGGCCGAGGCTTCCGTCGCAGCGTATTTCGATTTCGCGCACGCGTTGTCGGTGCTGGAACGCGTGCGGGTGGTGGGAAGCCAGATGCGCCAGATGGCGGAGGTGATGACCGGTACGCCGGTGGACGGAGGCACGATCCGCACGTTCGTCTTCCCCGACTGACCTAGCCACGTTCGGGGGGGCGGGGCCGGCTTTTCCGCTGGGCCGGTGGGAGCCACGCACCGGATCGTTCCGTGCAAGGTCACCCTGCATGAGGTCCGGCTCCGGCCGGGCGACGCGGGTGGCCGAATGCCACCTCGGGGGCTAATTCGCGTCCGTCACCAGGTGTCGCCGGTCACGACGGTTCACCTGCCCGAGCAACCAAGTCCGGGAAGTCGTACAGGACGCCGGATGCGCCGAAGTCCGGCTCCCGCCGGAAGGGCCGTCGCAGGTAGTGCACGCGGTGTCCCCCCTGCTCGGGAAACTCGACAAGCGCCAGGATGTAGTTATCCGGTTTGTTGAGGGAGAAGAGGATCTCGTTCCGGGTGACAGTGATTGTCCGTGCCCCCTCCACTCGTCCCTTGACCTCGATGAAACGGAGCTGTCCAGTCCCAGGCACTCGGCTCTCGATGTCGTATCCCAGTTTCTCGAACTCCCTGTCGGTGGGCTGGAAACCCATGCGGCGCTCCATGTCCATGACGATGGCGCGCGCATGCGCCGCGACAGCCTGCGTGTCGGTAGTCGCCCCCGACTTCTCCCTCTTGACCCCTTCAGCCTTGTCGAGTAGTCCCTTGGGCACGACTAGGACTCCTCCCAGCACGACGGGCGGCCCGGCCGAGACCTGCCGCTCAAGCGCCAGCTCCTCAAGGCGCCGCTGCATCCTGGCCTGCAGCTGATCGGCGCGCCTCTCGGCCTCGCTTGAGTTCAGTCGGGCGTTGGGGCGACCCGCCTCTTCGCGCACCTTTAGGTCCGCGGCACGGTGGTCCCAGTAGGAGATCTCCTTCGTGAGACGATCCCTGACGGCCGCTTCTGTCTTATCGATGGCAGTCGCCCGGGCATCTCGGATCTCCCGCACGTGTGCCGGAAGAAGCTGCGCGGCGGCGTACGTCATGGCCTGACTCTCAAGCTCTCGGCTGATCCAGGTACACTCGGGAAGGCTCAAGAGCTCTTCTGGCCCGGGTTCGTCCGAGACAAGCGGCCGGAGGTCGAGGTACGGAGCGAGCCGGATGCGCCCGCGGACACCTTCAGGACCGATGTCAAGGTAGAACATCCGTCTGGAGATGATCCGGTCGTCGTCTGCTGGCGTAGCGCGAGCATGGTGAACAGCGTGCTCCAAATAGACAAGAACACGTGGCGTGAGGTCCGGGTCGCGCTCATCGACCAGCGTAGCCCCCCGATGCAGGAGGGCGCCATCGCGTTCGAGCGTCAGATCGAGTACGGCGTCGAGGAGCGGGTGGCCGGGACAGATGAAGGCAGCCTGCGGCTGCCCGCGCGGCGATACCAGCGGTTTCTCGAATGCAATACGCTCGTAACGGCGGGACACCGCCTGTCGCGTCCCCAACTCCCTCGCGTGCCTGCGTACTGCAGCAGGCACGTGAGAGATCTGGTAGCGGCGCGGCTCACGCTGCCGTGCCGATCCACCCAGCCGTGCGAATGCCTCTAGGAAGAACGACTCGACGAAGTGGGGCTGTAGCCGTCTCGCGTCTGCGCGCTCCATCGCCTCTCGCACCGCACGTAGGCGGCTCGTGTCTATCGTGGCTTCGGCCAGCGCGTGTTGATCCATGAGCCCGCGCAGCCGGTCCCGATCCATTGCCTGTGTGACGACGGTGTTGAGATGGGCGCGCACTTCCGGTCTCTCTCCGAAGCGGATCGCCCGTACTAGGAGATCCTTCAGGGAACGCCCCTCGAAGTGGATCTGCCCGAGGATGTCGAACACCTGCCCCCCAAGGGCCTGCCGTTCGGTTTCCAGCTTGGCCAAGAGCGTCCGGAAGACCCTGCCTTCCCGGGTGTCCTCGGCAAGGAGATTCCACATGTGGCAGACTTCGGTCTGCCCGATCCGATGGATGCGACCGAAACGCTGCTCGAGCCGGTTGGGATTCCACGGGAGATCGTAGTTCACCATCAGGTGGGCCCGTTGCAGGTTGATCCCCTCGCCAGCCGCGTCGGTGGCGAGAAGCACCCTGACTTCGGGATCGTGGCGCAGAGCGTCCTCTGCCCTGAGCCGGTCGCGCCGGCTCAGCCCCCCGTGAATCACGACAATAGCTTCGGGCCGTCCGATCAGCGTCGTGATGCGGTTGTTCAGATAGTTGAGCGTATCTCGGTGTTCGGTGAAGATGACGAGCTTCTGACTGGCAGAAGGCCTAGGTGATGGAGCATCGCTCGGTCCGTGCCGACCGGAGGGCTCACCAGCCAGAGTGGCGATGGCCGCTGTCGTGAAGATGTTGCCGAGGAGGTTGGCGAGCTCGCGCCACTTTGTGTCGTCGCTCCGGTTCCGGATTGTCCGTGCAAGCCGTTCGAGTTTGCGCAGCGTGGCGATTTCCGCCTCGAGTTCATCGATCGACTGGGCGGCTGTGGCCTGATCCAAGACCTCGGCTTCCGTGGTCTCGAACTCGACCTCGGGGACGTCGTCCAGATCCTCCAGTTCTTCGGAGTCCAGTTCCGGACCGCCGAACAGGGTCAGTCCGTCCGGCGGCGCGCCCAGCAATTGGTGGTTCAGCTGCGCCAGCCGGTCCTGCAGGCGCTGGCGACGCCGTTGCAGGGACCGATAGATCGCCTCGGGAGATGATGCGAGCCGTCGCTGAAGCATCGTAAGTGCAAATCCGACGGTCGTCCGCTTTTTCCCGTCCAGGTTCTCGGCCCGGTCGAACTCCCGTTGCACATAATGAGTGACGGCTTCGTACAGGCCGGTTTCCGCTTCGGACAGTCGGTAGGGGACGGTGTAGGCGCGCCGCACGGGGAAGAGGGGAGTGCCGTCGAATTTCAGCAGTTTTTCCTTCACCATCCGGCGCATCAAGTCCGAGGTGTCGGCGCGGTGAACGCCGCTGCGGAAACGGCCCTCGAAGCGGTCCCCGTCCAGCAGTGCCATGAACAGCTGGAAGTCGTCCTCCTTGCCATTGTGCGGCGTCGCCGTCATGAGGAGGAAGTGACGCGTGAGGCGTCCGAGGAGCTGTCCGAGCCGGTAGCGCTTGGTGTATTTGACCTTACGACCGGTGTAGGTAGCCGACATCTTGTGTGCTTCGTCGCACACGACGAGATCCCAGCGGCAGTTCGGAGTCTGGAGCAGCTCCTGCACATCCTCGTTGCGAGAGAGCATGTCCAGGCGCGCGATTACGAGATCGTTTTGCTCGAACCAGTTGTCTGGCCGCACCGACCGGAGCGCTTCGCTGGTGAAGAGGGCGAAAGGGAGCTGGAAGCGGCTCTCGAGTTCTTCCTGCCACTGCTCGGCCAGACTGCCGGGACAAACAACCAGGCATCGCTCGAGGTCGCTGCGGGCCATGAGTTCCTTCATCAGCAGCCCAGCCATGATCGTCTTGCCGCTCCCGGGATCGTCCGCGAGAAGAAAGCGGAGGGGCTGACGGGGCAGCATCGCTTCGTAGACAGCCGTGATCTGGTGGGGGAGAGGTTCGACGAGAGATGTGTGGACCGCCAGCAGAGGGTCGAAGAGGTACGCGCGGCGGATGCGCTGCGCTTCAGAGGCGAGGCGGAAGAGGGCGCCGTCGGCGTCGAAGGTCCAAGCGGGCGCCGGGGAGAGATCTGCAGCCACTCTCGTCACTCCGGCATAACATGAGGGCGGCCACTTGGTCCGGCCCGGTTCCATGTGCTGCCGCTAACGAATCCGATGCGGTGGCATGTTGTAGCCACTGCCGTGGCTGGCTCCGCAGGTTTAGCGCCACCGACGCGGAAGAATTGGAGAATCGCGGGGGTCATCGGCTGACGATGATGTGAGCAGGGGAATCCGGGCGGAAGCGACACCATATCGGTGATCGGAGCCACTTCTGAATCCGAAGTATCGATAGCCGCAGGGACTCCCCGGGCTTCTCAGGGGGTGGGTTGGATGACGGGGCGGATCGACAAGCCACCTTTGTCGTTTCAGGCGGCCATGCGCCAACCGGTAGGAACACAGTCGGCACCCGATGGCTCCCTTGATCTGGCAGGTTGGAGGATGCGGCGGGGAAACCTCCCGTAGCGGGTGTATAC
>CAZHGS010000016.1:0-16794 GCA_964532325.1 uncultured Gemmatimonadaceae bacterium
GCCCGCGTATTTCTCCGGCCCGCCCGCCTTCGAGTCGATGGAGAGCGAGCTGGCCGCGATGCGCGATCTGGTGGAGCTGCACGCGGTTCTGGGAAGGGCGGCCTTCTTCGGTCTCGTGCTGCTGGCACTCACCGCCCTCCAGACGACGCTGAGGGAGATGCAGGAGGAGCCGGTGCCCGGTTGGCTGCACGGCATCGTGGTGGGTGGCGCCCTGCTTCTCAGCTACGTTCTGGCCTGGACGGGGCACCTCGGGGGCGCCATACGCCGTCCGGAGATAGGAGAGGCGCTCTCATGGCTCTTCCCCCGCTGGTGAGCCCATACGCCGCCCGTTTTGGACAATTCACGCATTCTACGTATTCCAGCCCTCGAAGGCCGTCTTCCCGGCCCGCGAGATCGATCGCCGAAAGCGGTCTCGATCCTGACGATAACCTGATGGTGGCGCGGTGGAGCGAACCTGCCTTGTCGCAGCGAATCGTAATCCCCAAACGGCCCGAGGCCACTGGATCGCCGAATGGAACAGCGCCGGGCGCGGTGTCGACAAGGCGTATGGACAAGCCAAGGAGTGTTTCGACGCGCTGCCTCGGCGCTTGATCAGCGGCCCGCCAACGGACGTCCAGCGTGCCATATCCACCTGATATGCCCACCCCGCAAGATTGCGCCTCTCTCTCCTCCACCTGGACAGCGTCGGGGCACACCTCCAGGTGCTCCATCATCCCCGCCGGGAACCCGCCACTGTTCTTGAGCCCAGATCCTGCGGTGGGCTCCGGCTTGGGCGGTTCTGGCGGGCGGTCGTTGCCGATTGGGTGGAGGAGGGGCGGGGGCGCCGGTGCATAGTGGGCCATCACGGTCGCGGCCCGCGTCCGGCAGTCGGCTGGCGGTTGCGGGTGCCACTCGGTTGTGCGATTGGCGGCAGAAGGCCCCAACCCTTGCGGGACTGGAGCCGAAGCCCGGCAGGGGCTGGCACCCGCTCAGGCGGAAGTTCGCTTCCGGCCTGATGGACCAGCCGCTCAAGGTGATCTGCCAACTCGGCGGCTGGAAGACGGCAAAGACGGTCCTGCGGTGCTACCAGAGGGCGGACGAGGGACAGCTTCGGAAGGCTCCGGAACACCGCCACCGCCCTCGCGGCTGAGATCGGGAATGGCGGGAGTCAACCAGCGGGAACCCGGGCTTTCGAACACGCAAATGCATTCACTGCAATAAGATGTGAATCTACATGGACCCGCCGGGCCGACGCGGTGTGGAATCTCATCGATCGCCGCTGGTCAGGGGGTGAACTGCCCGTTCCCCCGCTGGCCCACGGTCCTTGTTTCCGGCTGCTCTGGCCCTCCCCGGAGATCCCGCCCGCCGCCGGAGCGCTCGGACCGGGGGCGCCGGGCCGCCGTATGGCTTCGGCGCAGGTGGTCTCCGCCGGACGATGACCCCCGATTCACCTGGGCGGCGCGCGTCCCGTCGCCTGGGCACCGCATCTTCCGTGCGCGCCCCCGGTTCCCTGACCGAACGGAAGGCGGGGGCGCCAGCTGGGGCGGGACCCGCGGATGCCGGTCAGCCGGTCGGAAAGTCGGCCCGGTCGATCTTGCGCATCTCTCCCGGCGAGAGCCGGATCCCGGTTGCGCTCGCCGCATCCGCCGCATGCGCCGGGGAGCGCGCCGAGGGGATCGCGACGACAGAAGGGGAGCTGGCGAGGACCCAGGCCAGCACGACAGCGTGCGGGCTCACACCGTGCGCAGCCGCGATGCGTCCCACGACCGGGTGTCGGGGGAGCCTCCGGTTGAGGCGGCCCCCACCCACAGGGCTGTAGGCCAGGAAGGCGATCCCCATCCGCTCGCACTGGCCCAGCACACCGTCGTGGATTGCCTCGCGAAAGAAGGGGCTCAGGCGGTTCTGGACAGCGTGGATCCCGGCGATCTCCGATGCCTCCTCGATCTCGGAGACCGTCACGTTCGAGAGTCCCAGCCAGCGGACCTTCCCCTCATCCCTGAGTTCCCTGAACGCGCCGATACTCTCGGCGAAGGGCACACGGGGGTCCGGCGCGTGGAACTGGTAGAGGTCGATCCGGTCCACCCCGAGTGCCATGAGCGAGGCGTCGCAGGCGGCCCGTATATGCCCGGGACGTCCGTCCCGAGTCCATCTCCCGCCGGGCCGGGTAAGCCCGGCCTTTGTTGCGACGGTGATGCGGTCGCGGCCGCCAGGCCACTGGTCGAGGGCTTTCCTGATCAGCCTCTCGTTGTGGCCGATGTCGTTGTGGTCGATGCAGTAGACGTCGGCCGTATCGATGAGTGTGACGCCGCGATCGAGCGCGGCGTGAACCGTCCGGATCGCGGTGGCTTCGTCCGGGCGGCCGGTGATCGAGAGGTGCATCGCCCCGTATCCCACACGCGACACCTGGCGGGCACCCGCTCCGAGGCGGTGGTATTGCATCGGCATCATCCTCCCGTCGGGCGGGCCATTCACGGTTCCCGGCGGGGGACGCCCCGACGCCGGCCCACAGGCAACCGGAAGAGACCACGGGTCCGGATGGCGGGCAACCCGGCACCACTTCCCATCGCGGGCGCGCGGCTACCCGCCGGTCGCCCGCTGAGCTCGCCGTCGGGCATTCCCGGGGTGCTGCCGGCCGGTGCGTGTATTCACCGGCGGAGGAAGGCCGTTGGAGACGGAACTGCGGCCCGGTGCTTGAGGCTTTGCATGGGGGACCCCGCCGGATGGCGTTCGGGAGGTGAGAGGGCAGCTCGGGATTCGCAGCGGGGAGATCGACGGCGGCGGGCAGGTAGCAGACCCTCGCGGCGGCGAGGCGCCCATGCGGAAACGGGGAATGTCAGAAGGTGTCGGGCTCACCGCTCTCGCCGGCGCTGTCGGGCGCGACAGCACGACCTTGCCGCCGGGCGTCGGGGGGGTCGCCGGGGGAAGTCTCGCCGGAGCAGGGCCGGGCGGCAGAGATCCGCAGGTTCGTCGCTGTGGCGGTCCCGCGATCGCTCGGGGGTCTGGCCCGGGGCGGGGCCGGGCCCGCCACCGTGGGCACGGGCTCCGGCCGCTTGCCGGGGGGACGGGTTGGGCGGCCCTGCGGAGGTGACGGTTCCAGCCGGAAGTTGGCCGCGCGGGAGCGCGTGACATCGTCGCGGACCGACCGGTCGCGACCGATGCGTGCCGGCACGTCCCGTCCGCGTACATCGGCGCAAGGCGCGCGGCCGTCTCCCCGGCGGGACGGAGCGGTTGCGATGCGTGGGGAGAGGAGAGCTGCGCCGTCTCCCCTCCCCGACGTCGCGCTCCGGCGGGCTGCGTCCGGCCCCGGTGCTACGCGGCGAACGGATAGGTGAAGAGGACCAGGTGGGCGAGGTTCAGGGTGAAGTGCACCAGGATGCTCGACTCCACCCGTCCCGTCAGGGCGTAGGCCGCGCCGTAGCCGATCGCGGCGACTGAGGCAAGCACGACGTAGGCGGTGCCGCCCGCGGCGTGCGCTGCGCCGAATGCGGCCGCTCCCGCGAGGAGTGCCATGAGGGTCGGTGCCGGCGTTCGCCCGCGAAGAGCCTCGCCCAGGTGCCGCTGCACGAGCCCGCGGAAAAACGTCTCCTCGGCCACGCATGTCAGGAGCAGGTTGGCCGGCACCCAGACGCTGAGGATCGCCGGCCATTTCGGGTCCCACGCCACGTACCCCGTCGCGACTGCGGGCACGACGATCAGCAGGGGGACGAGGAGAGCGATCGTCCCTGTCGTCGCGATCGCGTGCTTCCAGCGGGTCCTCTCCTGGGGCTGGACACACACCGCGTAGAGCAGGACCCCGGCGAAACCCTTGTCGTAGTTCCAGTACAGCGTGTAGTCGGCCGCCGAGGCCGACACCGACACGCCATCGAGAATGAGAACATTGTGGATCCACGGCACCTGATGCGTCGCGAGGGCGATGGCGGTGATGAGGACGACGGCCCACGCGATGCCGCGGAGTGCCGTGGAGAACCCACCGTGCACGGCAGCCAGGCAGGAACCCGCGAAGAGCCCGAGCACTGCGAGGCCTGCCACATCGACGATGCCGGTGGCGACCGCGGCAACGAGGGAGAGGGCGATGAGGCCAGCCCAACCCGGGCGGCCACCCGGGAACATCGCGGCTCCCAGTGCGAGCCAGAGGAGGAGATACGGGAGAGCTTCGGTGAAGTCCGGTGCCATGGCCTCGCCGGGATGATCCGGCCGCATCCCCAGGTCCGGCGCGGGGCAGCGCGCTCGGTTCCGCGCGGCGTGACTGAATGTATGGCAACCCACGGGCCGGTGCCGTCCCCGGCGTCATCGGGACGAACCGGGCTGCCGGGCGCACCGCTAGACGGCTGACCGTAATGCCACGGTTCCGCCGGTCTGCCGCGACATAGTCCCGGTCCGGGGCAACCGACGATCCCGGTGATGGGCCACCGCGCCCGGCACGCCCTGTCGCGGCGGCTTGCCGGGAGGGAGTGGCCGGGTGTGTGTGGATGCTGTACGGGCCGGCGTGGTCCGAACGGCGCAACCCCTTCGCCGTGGGGCGTCCAGGGCCCCTGCGTCCGCGGCGCCGGGGCAATGCGGCCCCGGGCGGATGAAGGATCCCCGGTCCGCCCCCGGTTGCGTGCCGCGGACCCCCGGTCGGTGGATCCCTTCGAAGCGGACCCCGGGGGGGCGACATCTCACCCGGCAGGCCTGCCCGTCCCGTGACCCGTCATTCGGGCGGCGGACGATTCGAGTGTCCGGCTGTTTGACACCCGGCCGGCCGCGCGCCATGGTGGCGGCACGATCCGGGGGGACCGTGCGAAACGGGTCCGGCGCCCCCTCGCGTGTCGGCATGAACCCCGATCCCGGGACCGGTGCACCGGTCCCGGCTGATGCCCCTTATCCCGCTTCCCCTGCCGGTCCAGTTCGGACGGAAGGCTGTCCGATGTCCCCAGCGATCCCGCGCTGCTCGGTATACCGTGTGCTTGCCGCCGCAGCCGTCGTCGCACCCGCTGCGGGCTGTGCGGCGGGTGCCGGGAACGGGGGGCCGGGTCAGGAGTCGGGTGCGTCCGCGGACTGGACGGCCGCTGGAGAGGTTCCCGTCTATGAGCCCGACCCACTCTTCTTTTCCGTTCTCCCGAACCGGTGGGTAAGCGGTCAGGTCGGGGGGCTCGCAGTCGATTCGAACGACAACATCTGGGTGTTCCACCGTCCCGCCACGATCCCGGACGGGGAGAAGGCAGCCGCACTCGATCCCCCGGAGGCGGAGTGCTGCTTTCCCGCGCCGCCCGTACTCCAATTCGATGCCGGCGGCGAGTTCGTCCGGGGATGGGGCGGGCCGGGCGAGGGGTACGAGTGGTTCAGCAACGAGCACGGGATCTTTGTCGATCACGAGGCCAACGTCTGGCTTAGCGGAAGCGCGTCGTCGGACAACCATATCCTCAAGTTCACGGGCGACGGGGACTTTCTCATGCAGATCGGCCGCGCCGGGATGGGTGCCGGCAGCAACGATACTCTGAACGTGGGGGGACCGGCCGGGCTGTTCGTCCACGAGCCGACGAACGAGCTCTTCGTCGCGGACGGCTACGGGAACCGTCGTGTCATCGTCTTCGATGCGGAGACCGGGTCCTACAGGCGGCACTGGGGTGCCTACGGGAACCGGCCCGACGACGGCGTCGAGCTCCCGTCGCGGGCCGAGTACATCGAGCAGGTGGCCGCCGGTGGACCGCTGCCCCAGCAATTCAACACGCCGGTCCACGCGGTCTTCGTCTCGCGGGACGACCTCGTCTATGTCGCGGACCGTGGACACCTCCGCATTCAGGTGTTCGATCTCGAGGGCGGCTTCGTCCGTGAGGCCTTCGTCCGGCCGAACACGCTCTACAGCGTCGGCACCGTGCACGCCTTCGGCACGAGTCCGGATCCCGGGGAGCGGTTCCTCTACGTTGTGGACGGGGCCAACAAGTGGGTCGACATCCTCGATCGGGAGACGCTCGAGACCGTGCACCAAGTCGGCGGCTACGCCGGACACAACGCCCGGGAGTTTTTCCACGCCCACAGCTTCGCCGTGGATTCCCGCGGCCATCTCTTCATAGGAGAAGTGAATGACGGGCAGCGCTACTACCGCTATCGGTTCGTCGGGATGCAGCCGCGCGAGTAGTTCCCGGTCGAGCCGGGTCTCCGAAGGCCAGGGAGCCGTTTCCATGATCCGTGCCGAATCCCCCGCCGAGCTCCGGCTTCGCCTGTCCCGGCTTCCACCGACGCCGAGGGCCCTCCTGACCGTTGCCCTCGCGGTCCTCGCGGCCGCGTCGGCCCCGGCTGCCCTGGCGGGCCAGCGGGAGCATCTGAACCCCGTGATCGCCACGCTCGAGGCCGGGGAGACCGTCTACGGCCTCAGCACCCAGGACCTCTCGCTGGCCTACGCGCGCGAGGCGGCCCGCGCACCTGTCGATTTCCTCTACGTCGACATGGAGCACAGCCCGATCGACCTGCCGGCGCTGCGCACCTTCCTGCTGGCGATGGGCGACAAGGAGATGGTTCTCTCGAAAGGCTCGGTCCGCCCGAACGTCGCCCTCCTCGCCCGATTCGCACCACCGGTGCTCGAATCCGAGTGGATCGTGAAACAGGCGCTCGACCTCGGGCTCTACGGCGTGCTCTTCAACGGGGTCGACACGCCCGGAGAGGCGGCGTTCGCGGTGAGCACCATGCGCTATCCGCAGCTTCGCGATTCCCGTTATCCCGAGCCTGCGGGCATCCGCGGGGTATCGGCCGGCAACGCGGCCTGGGCCTGGGGCGTGAGCTCGGCCGACTATGTCGAGCGGGCCGACCTCTGGCCGCTCAACCCGGACGGCGATCTTCTCGCCGTGATGATGATCGAGTCGGTCGAGGGGCTTCGGAATGTGGACGCGATCGCTGCGACGCCGGGGGTGGGCGCCCTCTTTCCGGGCGCCGGAGGAGACCTGAGCCGCTCGCTCGGGGTGCCCCGGGACTCGCCGGAACTCGAGGCGGCGTTCCAGGAGATCCTCGCCGCCTGCCTGGAGAACGATGTGCCCTGTGCGATCACGGCGACGACGGGCGGGGACGTGGCCCGGAGGGTGCGCGAGGGGTGGCGGATCATCCGGACGACGGTGGACGCTGCGGACGCGGGCCGGGCGATCCTCGGCGAAGCCGCTCCGTAGTCCTCGCCGGTTGCGCGAACGTTCGTCGGGCGGGTACCGGGTCGAGGTGGCCGGCGCCGGGCTGCCCGGGGAGGTACGGGGGCCCGCCGGCCGTTTTCGCGGCGGCGTGCGCGGGATGCGGCCGGGCTGGTGGTGAAGCCCTCGCGTCGCGCCCCAGGCACCGGATGGCGGCGATCCCGTGTTCGGGAAAAGGCTCCGCGCGCCTTGTCCGGCGGGCAGCGGCAAGCACCCTCTGGCCCTCCCGGGCCCGCTCGCCGCGTGCGCCGGTGCGCCCCGTCACTCCCTCAGCGGTGCTCCTACCAGCGATTCCAACGTCGAGAATGAGATGTGGAACTCGTAGACCGCCGAAATCTCGTCCCTCTCCGCCTGTGAGAGGTTCGCCTGGGCATCCACGACCTCGATCGAGGAGGCCAGACCGAGGCGGAACCGCTCCTGCGCCAGCCGGAGCTCCTCCGCCGAGTTCTCGCGGATCCCCGCCTGCAGCTCCGCGATCCGGAAGGCGGCCTCGACTGCCCGGAGCGCCGTCCCCACTTCGGCCCGCAGCCGGAGTTCCTCCGCCTCCACCTGCCGGCCGGCGTTCGCCGCGGCCACGCGTGCTTCCTCAATCTGGAGCTGCCGCGAGAACCCTGTGAAGAGCGGGATCGAGACGCTGGCCGATAACGACACCGGCTGGCGCTCGTAGCTGAACGGGAACCCCGAATTGGCCCGCTGGATGTCGGAGCGCACGGTGGCCGCGACCGCCGGGTTCGAGACGTCGAGGGGGCCGCAGTCGCGGGCCGGGTCGCCGAGGAGCGCGGAGATCCGGTTGTCCTGGAGGCATCCCTGGTACCGGCCCGAGACCTGCGCGAGGGCGTTCGTGACGAGCGGATCGATCCCGTCGGCCTGGAATACCGAGCCCGTCCACGACGCCGAGAGCGAGACGCTGGGGAAGTACTGGGACCGGGCCATCCCCGTCTGCGTCCGGGCGGCCGCGGCCTCGCTCCGCGTGGCGCGGAGGACCGGGTTCCCCGCGAGTGCGAGCGCAATGAGTTCGGCGCCGTCGAGCCCGGGCTCAAAGATCGGAAAGTCCGTCGTGAGGGCGGCCACCGGGCTCACCTCCGTCCCGAGGATCTGGCCGAGCGCGAGGCGGGTGGTGGCGACCGCGTTCTCCGCCTGGACCAGCTGGATCAGCGCCTGTCCCTCCTGCGTCTCGGCCCGGCGGATGTCGAGGGGCGTCGCCGCGCCGACCGCGACCTGCGCCTCGGCCTCCCCCACGTAGGCCTCCGTCCGCTCGACCTCGACGAGCGCCTGCTCCAGCTCCTCATCCGCCTGGAGGACGGCGAGGTACGCGCGTGTGACCTCGTCGACGAGCGCCGCCGCCGCGCCGTCGACCTGCGCGCGCGTGGCGACCTCCTGCGCACTCACGACCCGGCGCTCGAGGAACGCCGCTCCGGTCAGGCTGAGCGAGAGTCCGAGGTTGTAGACCGACGCCAGCTGTGCCGGACGGGTCCCGAGGGTGAAGTCGCCGAACTGGCGCGCGCCGTCGGCCGTGTAGCCGAAGAAGTTCGAGAAGGATGCCTGGGGGACGAAGCTCCCCCAGCCGTTCCGCCGCCTCCAGCCCAGCGTCTCGAGGCTGCTCGCCTGGATCCCGAATCCCGGGTTGTTCTCCCGGGCGAGACGGACGGCGTCGTCGAGGGAAAGCGTCTCGACCGGCGCCCCCTCCTGCGCCGCCGCCCCGGACGGGAAGCATGCGAGGAGGGCGATGAGCGCGGCGAGGAGGCGGATTGCCGGAGGGAGGGATCGGCTTCGTGGCACGGGACATGCTCCGGTCGTGCGGGAGGAGTGGGGCCGCGGGTCTGCGGACTCTATCCGATACGCGGGAACGAGTCCGAAAGATTCGGGCGGGCTCCGGCGGCGGGCCGGGTGGTTGCGGGAAGGAACCCGGCTGCCTCGGCCGCGGTCTCAAACCGGGCACGGGCGCATCGCCGGAGGCCCGCGGGCCTTTCGGGTTCGGCCGGGGTATGTGCGGCTCGTCCCGCTGCGTCGGGTGGGCTGAGCGGGGAGGCCGGACCCGTGAGGGGCGAAAGACAGTAGAGAGAACCCGGGTCACCCCGACCACTGCAGGTTCTCGATGTAGGGGGCCGGCCGCCGTCCGGCTCTCCCGGACATCCGAGGCAGTCGCATGAACCGAGGCCGGACGATCGTTCTCCTGATCGCGCTCCTCCTGATCGTGGGCGGAGCCGTCTGGGTGTACGTCGCGCGCGCCGACCGGGGCCCGGAGGTCCGGGTCGAGGCCGTCGACGAGCGCGATGTCATATCCACGATCACGGCCACCGGCCAGGTCCGGGCGCGCCGCCAGGTGGACGTCTCCTCCGATGTGATGGGCCGGGTGACGGAGCTCACGGTCCGGGAGGGTGACGAGGTCGAGGCGGGCCAGGTCGTCCTGGCGGTCGATCCGAGCCAGCTCCGGGCGCTCGTCTCCCGGGCCCGTGCCACGCTGAGTCAGGCCGAGGCCGAGGTCGCGCGCGAGGAGGCGAATCTCCTCCAGGCCGAGCGCGAGCTGGCCCGCCTCGAGGGGATCGTCGAGCAGGATCCCGATCTCGTGAGCCTCCAGGCCGTCGAGGAGGCCGCGACGGCCGTCGAGGTCCAGGATGCGCTCCTCACATCCGCGCGCTTCGGCGCCGAGCAGGCGGAGGCCGAGCTCGCCGAGGCCTCCGACCAGCTGGCCAAGACGACGATCCGCGCGCCGATCTCGGGGACGGTGATCCGGCTGAACATCGAGGAGGGGGAGACGGCGGTCGTCGGCACGATGAACAATCCCGGGAGCCTCCTCCTCACGATCGGCGATCTCTCCGGGATCGAGGCCGTGATGGCCGTCGACGAGACGGACATCCCCCACATCACCGTCGGCGACTCCGCCGTCGTCGAGCTCGATGCCTTTCCCGGCATGCCGCTCCCGGCGAGGGTCTCCTCGATCGGCAACTCTGCGATCCAGTCCGGCGAGGGCACTCCGCCCGCGCAGGTCACCGGGAGTGTCGACTTCGAGGTGATCCTCGCGCTCCTCGATCCGCCCCCGGAGCTCAGGCCTGATCTCTCCGCGACCGCCGACATCATCGTGGACCGGAAGTCCCGCGTGCCTGCTGTTCCGATCATCTCCGTCACCGTGCGCTCGGAGGAGCCGGAGGACGAACTGGAGGAGGAGGGCTCGGACAATGGGGACGACGCGCCGACCGGCCCGATCGCGCGCTCTCTCGAGGCCCGGTCCGCCGAGGGCGTCTTCGTGGTGAGCGACGGCGTCGCTCTCTGGACCCCGGTGGTCCTCGGCATCACCGGCCAGGAGCACTTCGAGATCGTCTCGGGCATCGCCCTCGGCGATACGGTGGTGAGCGGCCCCTACCAAGTCATCCAGGACCTCGCCGACGGCGACCGGATCCGGGTGGCCGGGGAGCGCCCGGCCTCGTGACGGCGGCGGTCCGCGCCTAGCCCGCTCGAACGATGCGCCTTCGAGAAGGGGTGCGCCTCGCCCTCCTCCAGCTCTGGCAGGAGAAGCTCAAGACCGTCTTCGGGCTTCTCGGCGTGATCATCGGGGTCATCTTCCTCATTACCGTCGTGAGCGTCGTGGAGGGGATGGACCGGTACGTCACCGAGGATCTCGCCTCGGAGCTCTTCGGGATCGGGACCGTCCAGGTGCGGCGGGTCCCCCAGGTGCAGGTCAACACCGACCCAGCCGAGCGGCGCGAATGGCGGCGCCGGCCGCGCCTCACCCTCGATGACGCGGAGGCGATCCGCGCCGGCCTCTCGGTGCCCGCGCTGGTGGGGGTGGAGTCGGGCTTCTCGGGCGAGGTCCGCGCCCCACGGGGCGCCGGCCTCGACAACGTCCGCGTGCGCCTGGTTTCCCACGAGGTCCTCGGGATCCGCGACTGGGCGGTCGAGGAGGGACGGGCCTTCTCCCCGCAGGAGGCGGAGAGAGGCCTGCCCGTGGCAATCCTTGGCACCCGCGTGGCCGAGGCGCTCTTCCCGGCCGACGACCCGCTCGCGCAGCGCATCCACATCCGGAACTTCCCCTACCGGGTGGTGGGGGTCCTCGAGGAGCAGGGGAGCCTTCTCGGGCAGTCGCTCGACAACATCCTCGTCGTGCCGGCCGTCTCCCCGGCGGCCCGGTTCCTGAGCCGCCCCGGCACCGTCACGGAAATTGTGATCAAGACCGCCGATCCGGACCAGGTCGGCGCCGCGCTCATGGACGCGGAGGCGGCGCTCCGGGTCCAGAGGCGCCTCCGTCCGGCTGAGCCGAACAACTTCACGCTCGAGACGGCCGACGACTCGCTGGCCTTCTGGGACCGGATCTCGACCGTGCTCATGATCGCGTTCCCCGGCCTTGTCGGGATCTCGCTCGTCGTCGGCGGGATCGTGATCATGAACATCATGCTCGTCTCGGTCGTCGAGCGGACCCGGGAGGTCGGTATCCGGATGGCGCTCGGCGCCCGCCGCGAGGACATCGTGACACAGTTCCTTGTCGAGGCTGCGACCCTCTCGGGGAGCGGCGCGGTGCTGGGTGCCGCGGTGGGGGTGGGGGTGGCCGCCGTGGTGCGCACGACCACCCCGCTTCCGGCCGCGATCGCCGCCCAGTGGGTCGTGCTCGCGATCGTGGTGGGCGTAGCCGTGGGGGTCGCCGCCGGCGTCTATCCCGCGCTCCGTGCCTCCAAAATGAATCCGGTCGAGGCCCTCTCGTATGAGTAAGGGGCCGCTCCGCGCCCTCATCCCCGGCCCGCGGGTGGTGAGCGGCGTCGTCGAGGGCTTCCGGATCGCGATGGATTCCCTCCGGGCGAATGTCTTCCGCGCCGGGCTCACAGTGCTCGGGGTGGCCATCGGCGTTGCCGTCGTGGTCATCATGGCGGCGCTGATCGCCGGTGTCCGTAGCATCGTCCAGGAGGGGGTCGAGGCGGCCGGACCCCGCAACTTCTTCGTCACCCGGTTCGATCTGAGTGATGTGCAGCTCACGCCGGACGGGAGCGGACGCCCCCCATGGTGGAACCGTCCACCGATCACCGCCGCCGAGGCGAGACGGGCGGCGGAGCTTCCGGCGATCCAGGAGGCGGTACTGACCGTCCCGCTTGAGGACCCGGCCTCCGGCGGAGGGATCACGGTCGAGTACGGCGCCACGAGCATCACCGGCGTCACCGGTGCCGCCGATACGGAACAGTGGCCGGAGTATCGCCTCGTGGAGTTCGTCGAGGGCCGGAATTTCGTGGCGACCGAGGTGGAGCAGGGCCGGAGCGTCGTGGTCCTGACCGAGCGGCTGGCAGGGGACCTCTTCGGGGAGGGGGCGAGCGCGGTCGGCCGGAGGATCCGGGCCACGGGAAGCACCTCCGGTCGCGTCCCGCTCACCGTGGTCGGGGTCGTCCGGCCGGGCGAGAGTCTCTTCGAGGAGCAGTCGGCGCACCTCGCCGTCGTCCCGATCACGACCGCGCGGAGGCGGATGGGGACCTCCGACAGATGGGCGCAGATGATCGTCGTGCCGCTCCCGGATGTCGAGCTCTCGGTGGCGGAGGACCAGGTGATCGGGCTGCTCCGGAACATGCGCGGGCTCGATCCGGGCGTGGAGAACGACTTCTCGATCATCCGCTCCACGCAGCTCCTCGAGTTGTTCGACCGGATCACCGGCGTCTTCTTCATCGTGATGCTCTCCCTCTCCTCGGTCGGCCTCGTCGTGGGTGGGGTCGGGGTGGTGGGGATCATGCTCATATCGGTGACCGAGCGAACGCGCGAGATCGGAGTGCGGAAGGCGCTCGGTGCGGCACGCCCCGACATCCTCTGGCAGTTCCTCGTCGAGGCGGCCGTCCTGACGTTTCTCGGAGGGGCGGCCGGGCTCGCCTTCGGCGGAGGCCTCGCCTCGCTCACCGCCGCCCTGACCCCGATCCCCGCATCCGTGCCCGCCACGGCGGTGATCGCCGCGCTCTCGATGGCGATCACCACCGGACTCGTCTTCGGGCTGGTGCCGGCCGTCCGGGCCGCCCGAATGGACCCCGTCGAAGCCCTGAGGTACGAGTGAGCACCCTCGGCCGGACCCCGTCACCGCCCCGGTCCGGTCCGGGCGCGTTCCGGCGCGGCAGTCGCGGGATCTCCGGAGCGGGGCGTGGCCGCGGGTAGGGGAGAGCCGCCGCCCGGCGCCGGACGAAAGACACCGGTCGTCATCCAGACGCGGCGCCTGAGCAAGGACTACGTTCTCGGGGCCGAGGTGATCCGGGCGCTCCGGGGCACCGACCTCACCATCCGGAAGGGCGAGTTCGTCGCGATCATGGGTCCCTCGGGTTCAGGCAAATCCACCTTCATGAACCTTCTGGGCTGCCTGGACACCCCGACGAGGGGGGAGTACCGGCTGAACGGACGCGATGTGAGCCGGCTCACCGAGAATCAGCTCGCGAGGATCCGGAACCGGGAGATCGGGTTCGTCTTCCAGACCTTCAACCTGCTGCCGCGAGCCACGGCGCTCCACAATGTGGAGCTGCCCCTCATCTATGCGGGCCGGCGGTCGTCCGAACGGCGCGAGCGGGCGAGAGCCTGCCTGGAGATGGTCGGGCTCGGGGACCGCATGTCGCACAAGCCCCCCGAGCTTTCCGGCGGGCAGAGGCAGCGCGTGGCCGTGGCCAGGGCGCTCGTCAACGAGCCCTCCATCCTCCTCGCCGATGAGCCGACCGGGAACCTGGACTCGCGCACGACGGCCGAACTCATGGATGTGTTCGTTCGGCTGAACCGCCGGGGACAGACGATCCTGATGGTAACCCACGAACACGACATCGCGGAGTACGCCGGGCGCCAGCTCCACCTCCTCGACGGGATCGTCGAGCGGGACGTCGTCGGCGAGGACCGTGCCGGCTGGAGGAACCCCCGGCCTGGCTCTCCGGTCGATGCGCGGGGGACCGAGGGCCCGGCCGCCCCCGGGGGCCGGGAGGCCGAAGCCGGTTGACGGGCCGTGCGGGGTGCTCTTCCCCGCGGGGTCCGCCGGGGTGGAGGAGGTCTCGACGGGATGCCGGTCGGGAGTCGCCGCCGGTCGAAGTGGTACGGTGGACGGGCGGGGACCGGGCCGGTCGGCCGGGTGGCCGTCGAACCGGCCCGGGTCCCGCCGCCGCCAGCCGGCTGCCTGCGGACCGGGGTGCGCCGGGCTTCACGTTCCGGCCTCCCGGGCGCCGGTCACGACCGTGGAACGAAGGCCAGGAATCGGCGCGGGTTGTCCACCATGATGGTGTGTAGCGTCGCCTCGTCCACGCCGGCGCGGCGAAGCTGCTCGCTGAAGCGCATGACCTTCAGGAAGTCGCTCCGCGTGTCACTCGAGAGGAGCAGGCTCTCCAGATGGCCCGCCTCCAGGAAGGCGAGCACGAGGGCGACGCGCCCCTCGTCCCTCGCGCTCTCCCCCCTGATGCGATCCAGGCCGACGAAGGCGCCCCGCTCGGCGAGCGCAATGATGATGTCCGCGTCCGTTCCGGGCAGCGAGTCCATATGGCCGAGCGCGATCCGCCCCGGATCCACGCCGACCGACTCGAAGACGTCGAGCTGGCGGAGCGCCATGTCGCGGGGGACCAGGTCCGCGTCCGGCCCGGATCCGTAGCTGTTGTGGGTGAAGATCGGGAGGTTGTTCTCGAGGTGTGCCAGGCCCACCGCGCGAAAGACCTTGATCTCGTCGGCGAAGAATTCGGACCGGCCGGCCATGTAGCCGATCTCCCCGTATGCGCCGAACCGGCCCGCATTGGCCTCGGCGACGAGCCGGGCCGCGATCTGGTCCTCGGTCATCGTGGAGATCTCGGCAGGATAGGTGTTGCGCAGGTAGTAGCCCCCGCTCGCCACCACGTGAAGGCCGGTCGCCCTGGAGATCTCCCTGAGGTGCTCGTAGTTCACGCCCATGTCGGGATGGCCCGCGTCGACGATGCAGATCACGCCGCCCTCCATCACCTCTTCGACGTCCGCAATCACGGGAGCGGTATCGGCCGACGACGGAGGCGGAAGCCGGAGCTGGCGCGTGTCGCGCGAGTAGACGCCGTCGAGGTGCTCATGGAAGAGCGTCACGCCGTGGGCGAGCGCGTCGGGAGCCAGATCGGTGAGGTTCGTGCGGATGATCGCGCCCTCCTGGAAGGCGACCTGCCCCCCTCCGGAGAGCTCACGCCCGGGCGCCGCGAAGAGGGCTCCGGCAGCCCTTCCGGCTCCGAGGAGACCGAGCCCGCCCGCTCCGATCCGGCGGAGGGCCTGTCGACGATCCAGTCGGGGAGGGCTCCGGTCTTCCATCGTCACGTCTCCTCTCGTCGGGCGGGGAGTGTCTGAAATCGCCTCTCCAAGCTGGCGGCCGGGGACGGCGGGCGCGACCCGGGGGCTGGCCGCGAGTGACAGCCCCGGCGTAGGAAGCGGATCGGATCCGGCCGGCCGCCCGTCATGGGACGGTCCCCTGCTCCCGACACTCAAGTGACCCCCGGACGTCGGACACCCGGCCTCCGGGTCTTCCGTGCCGCCCGGCTGTCGCGGCAGAAGTCCCGGATGATGGCCGGAGGTCGGCGGCCTCCGAGGGAGGGGAAGCCGGCCGTTCGCCGGTGGCCACGGTTCGCGGGCGGCGGCGGACCGCGGTGCCCGCGAAGGGGACCGGTCCACCCTGACGCTGGGCCGGGCGGGCGCGCGGGGATGGGGATCCCGGAGGTCAGCAGCCGTCGAATTCGAGTGAGAGGAGACTCGTGGCCCGGCTCCCGGCTCTGCTCACGACCCACTCGCGCGTGTAGATCCTCGCCTGGCCGTTGACCGGTACCCGGACACCGAAACGGTCTCCGCCGCCGAAGGCGAGCCCGCCGCTGTAGGTGCCGACCCCGGAACGGTAGCCGTAGAACTCGGCCATGGCGATCGATTCGACGGGGATGCCCCGCAGCGCCGCCGCGGCGGCGACCAGTTCGACGCCGTCCAGGCAGACGAGGAGCCTCTCGGTGGATCCGCGTGCATAGCGGCAGAGGAAGACGGTGGCCGCGTCCGGATGCGAGTCCGTCACGCAGTCGCGGATGTTCACCACCTGCCGGACCACGAGGTCGAAGGCGTCACCCGCCCCGAATCGTTCGAGAGCCTCCCGGTCCATGACCCGTGAGGGAGCGGCGAAGGCGTCGCGCCTCGCGGTCAGCGAGTGGACCATCTCTTCGAGTTCCGACTCCCCGACGACGGTCACGCCCTCCAGCTCGATCGCGACTGGGGGGAGCCTCAGCACCGAGACCTGGGACGGAGCCGCTTCCGCCAGCGCGAACTCGGTCGGGAGGTATCCGAACTGTTCCGCGACGAGGAGGAACGGGACTCCGGGGTCGAGTTCGATCGCGAAGGTCCCGAGCGAGTCCGAGACGACCACCGACGCGAAATCGGCGCTTCGGACGAGCGCTCCCGCGACCGGGCTCTCCGACAACGCATCCTCGACCCTTCCGTGGATCACCACGCCCACCTGCGCACCGAGCGCGGAAGGCGGTAGGAGGAGGGCCAGGGCCGGAAGCGCGCCGCAGAGCGCGCGCCGGAGCGCCGCCCGACCGTCCGGGCCCCGCGGGTTGTGCCGTCTTGCCATATCGCCCCCGGGGACGACGGCAGCTTCCGGCGGCCGCGGATGGCCGCGGCCGCCGGAAGCTGCCGTGTTCCGGCAGTCAGGGTGCGGGCGGCGGTCCTCTCCGTCAAACGCCGTTCCCGGGGCGGGACGCGG
>CAZHGS010000016.1:16894-56787 GCA_964532325.1 uncultured Gemmatimonadaceae bacterium
CAGGGTGCGGGCGGCGGTCCTCTCCGTCAAACGCCGTTCCCGGGGCGGGACGCGGGCCCCGCGTGCGCGCCTGCTCCGCTTCGGCTCCCCGCCGGTCTTCATCCGCGGATGGCGTCCGCGGTCCCGGCCGGGACGAAGGCGACCGCAACGTCATCCCGCGCGCCGGTGCCCCGGGGCGCGGGCCCTCCCTCGACGAGTGCGTCGGCACCGGCACCGGCCGGCACCGGTGGATGTTAGTGGCCCGGCGGGACCGCCGGGACGGGTCGGGTCGGAGGGAGACCGGTTGTCCGGTAGCGGGGCGGGACGCGGATGGCCGTGGAGGCCACGGCGCCCTCGAGGGAGGGAGGATGGGCGGGGGCAGGTCATCATCGGAACCGGGGTGCTCCCCCCGCCGCCCTCAGGAGAAGCGGGCGGGCGCGATGCGAAAGCGCCCGATGTCCCACTCCGGCCCGCGGCCCAGGCAGAAATCCGCCATGAGGCGGCCGACGGCGCTCGCGAACTTGAATCCGTGCCCGGAAAAGCCGGCCGCGACGAAGACACCCGGCTCGCCGGGAAGGCGGTCCAGCAGAAAGTCCCGGTCGGGCGTATTCGTGAACATGCATGCGGTCATCCGGCGGGTGGGGCCGTTCGCCTCTGGGAAATACGCGGCGACCCCTTCCCGGAGGACCGCCTCGTCTGCGGGGCTACACTCCCGGTCCAGCCGGTCCGGGTCGCGCACCTCCTCGAAACGATGGTAGTACCTGCCGATCTTGAAGCCTTCGTCCCGGTCGCTGGCGGTCCCGTAGAAGCGTCCGCCCGGGATCTCCATATTGAAGACCGGGAAGCGGCCCGGTTCGAACACCTCCGCGCGGAGCGGCTCGGTCCAGAGCATCACCTGCCGCTGGGGCCGGCAGACGGACCGGAGTTCGGGGAGGAGGGAGCCCACCCATGCACCGGCAGTGACCACGAGCTTCCGGGCCCGGAATTCCGCGTCCTCCGTGCGCACGCAGACCCATCGTCTGCCTCCCTCCCACCCGCGGACGCGCGCTCCGGTCACGATCCTCGCCCCGTGCCTGCGGGCCGCAGCCACATGCGCCGCGACCGCTTCCTCGCACCGGAGGTAGCCGCCGTCCGGCTGGTGGATCCCGCGGTGGGAGGCCGGGAGGCGGTAGCCGGGATAGCGGCGGTTGATCTCGGCGCCGTCGAGCTCCTCGAAGGGAAGTCCGTGCTCGCGGCAGGCGTGCCGGGAGGCCGCGATGATCCGGCTGTCCTCCGGTCCGATGTCCAGGCTCCCGGTGACCCTCAGCACCGATCGGCCGGAGACCTCCTCGAGCTCCCGCCAGTACCGGTAGGCGGCCTGAAGCAGCGGCACGTACTCCGGACCCTCGGAGTAGGCAAGCCGGATGTTCCTGGTGGACCCGTGCGAGGAGCCGTATGCGTGAGCGATCCCGAACCGCTCGAGGCCGAGCACGCTGCACCCGCTCCGGGCAAGGTGGTAGGCGGCGGCGCTCCCCATCCCGCCCACGCCGCCGACGATGGCATCGTACATCGACTTCGCCTGCCGCTCAGCCGCCGCCGGGACCGTGACGGGCGGCGGTCGGGATGTTCACGGGTCCGGCTCCTGGCGGATGGCTCCGGCTCCCGTCCCGGATGCCTTCACCGGCGCGGGCGTCCGCCCGGTGCGGAGCCCGGGGTGCACCGGACCCCGCGTGGGGAGCGGGGGCGCCCTTGCCAACCCGGGCGGAGCCCGGATATTCGCAGCCGGCGCCCGGGTCTGAGGCATCCGGTGCTCCCGATCTGTCGTGTCCGCCCGCCACTGCACGCCGGAGAGATGGACGCATGACCCGCCCGACGACCGAGAATCCCGTCCCCGCCCGCTCGCCGGTCCGCGCGGCGCTCCCCCTGGCGCTGCTCGCGGTGGCCGCTGCCCTGGCCCCCGCCGACGGATCGGCCCAGGCGCAGGCCACGACCGGTGTCGTCCGCGGAACGGTGCGCGACCCGGCGGGGGAGCCGGTGGCCGGTGCCGCGGTCGCCATCGAGCACCGCGAGACCGGGCTTCGGACGACCGTGGAGACCACCCCGGGGGGCACCTTCGCGCGCACGCTCCTCCCGCTCGGCACGTACGACGTCACGGCGACCGCGCCCGGTGCCTTCGGGGCGGACCGGAGGGAGGGCCTCGTGCTCCGGGTGGGAGGTACGCTCGTGCTCGCCTTCGTGCTGGGTCCCGTCGAGCTCGAGGGCATCACCGTGACACGCGCTCCCGGAACGGTGCTCGACGCCGAGGACGTGACGAGCTCGCAGCGCTTCTCCGAAGCGGTCGTCGACGGCCTTCCGAGCAACGGGCGCAATTTCCTCGATTTCACCCTGCTTACGCCCGGGGTCTCGATCTCCCAGGGCCCCGACGGCGACGAGCTGAACGTGAGCGGCCAGCGCGGGATCTTCAACAATTTCATCGTCGACGGCGCCGACTTCAACAACGCCTTCTTCGGGGAACAGCGGGGCGGCCAGCGTCCGGCCTTCACCTTCAACCAGGATGCCATCGAGGAAATCGTCGTGGTCAACCAGGGAGCCACGGCCGAGTTCGGGCGCTCGGCCGGCGGGTTCGTGAACGTCGTGACCCGGTCGGGCACGAACGACTTCTCCGGCACCGCCCACGTCTACGGCCAGTGGGACGGGATAGCGGCGGCGCATCCCGCGGCCCGCGGGGGCGGAAAACCCGAGTTCGGACGTGGCCAGTTCGGGTTCACGCTGGGCGGTCCGGTCGTGCGCGACCGCGCCTTCTTCTTCCTCGCCTACGACCACCAGGGCGCGACCGAGACGAAGCAGCGGCAACGCAGGGTCCGGAGCGAAGAGAATCTCGAGCGGCTGGGAAGCTTCCTCCGGGGGCGCTGGCCCGGGCTCTTCGACGACGAGTTCGGTCCGATCGAGCGCACCGACGACGCGCGCGCGCTGATCGCCAAGCTGGATGTGACGGTCGGCGAACGCCACCAGGCGTCCTTCAAGTACAACCACACATGGTCGGAGCAGGTGAACGGGACCTTCGACGTCGACTCCTGGGGCCGCTCCGCGAACGGAATCGAGCGCGACTACTCGCATGCGGTCAATGCGAGTCTCAGGTCCCTCCTCGGAAACACACTCTCGAACGAGTTCCGTTTCCAGTGGGCGGGCGAGCAGCGGCCGCGTTGGTACGGCGGGCCGCTCATACCAGGTGCGGCGCTCCCCGGGCCGCCCCAGTTTGCCCGCCTCGGAGGCCGGCCGTTCCCCGACATCGGGATGGACTTCGACGACGGGTTCCGGATCGGCCTCCCCTTCTTCCTTCCCGTCGATCCCGGCTACGACGGCCGGATCCAGCTGGTCGACAACGTCTCCTACCTCTCGGGCGCGCATCTCTTCAAGGTGGGGATCGAGTACAACCGGACGTCCATGGAACAGCAGTTCATCGGGTTCGCCAACAGCCGATACATCTTCGACTCGGTCGACGGGTTCGTGGGGTTCGCGACGCACGGGAGCGGTTACGTGACCTGCTCGGACGGGTCCGAGAGCCTGGCGGGCGCGTGCCCGCCGGGGAGCACGGTGACGGGTCCGGTCCTCGTCTACCTGCAGTCGGCGACTGTGCCCGGCGTGCCCGCCGACCGGCTCGGTCGCCAGGCGATGGCGACGGACGAGCTCGCCGTCTTCCTCCAGGACACCTGGAAGCCCACCGACCGGCTGACACTGAACCTTGGCGTGCGCTGGGAGGGCGCCTGGCATCCCGACGTCTTCATCGAGCCCGCCGAGACCTTCTACGCGCCGTATCTCGACGATCCGCGCTTCCCCTCCGACGGGGCCATCCCCAATGATCTCGACAATGTCCAGCCCCGGTTCGGGCTCGTATGGGATGTGGATGGTGGACGGACCCTCCTCCGCCTGAACGCGGGCGCCTACACTTCGCGGATCCCGGGTCTCGTCTTCGCCCAGTACCGCACGACGAATGGGGCCTTCCAGCAGATTCTCTTCCGGAGCAGCGCAGATGCCGCGGTCCTGGGCCAAGTGCCGGCCATCGACGAGCAGATCGACACCTCGTCGACCGCACCGTTTCTCCCCGACATCCATGTGGCCGACCGCAACCTGGAGCTGCCGCGCACCTGGTCGTTCAGCGCCGAGGCGACGCGGATCCTCGCTCCGTTCATGACCGTGAGCCTCTCCTACCGACAGGCCCGCACCGACGGCCTCTTCCGGTTCGTCGACCGGAACGCCGCGACGCTGGGATCCCCCTTCGGAATCGGGACGCATCCCTCCGGTGGAGGCATCAACACCCTGACGGTCGGAGAATCGACGGCCCGCTCGCGCTACCACGGGATCACGGTGGGGCTCCGGGGCGAGGCGGCCGGCGGCGGTCTCGCCTACGACGTGAACTACACCCTGGCCTACGATCGCTCCGACGACGACAACGAACGCGACCCCTTCAGCCTCCGGTACGCCGATCCCCGCAACCTCGGCGCCGAGTACGGCTGGTCTGACCGCGACCGGCGCCACCAGTTGAACGGATATATCGTCGTCCCGCTCCCAGGGGGGGTGCGGGCATCGCACCTGATCCGCCTCCTGAGCCCATCCCCCGTCTCGGCGAGGTGCGCGAGTCCGGCCGAGCGCGCCGCGGAGCCAGCCGACCGCATCTGCGCCGACGGTTCCGTTCTGCGGCGCAACACCCTGCGGCGCGACAACGGGTTCTTCACCCTGGACCTCCGCCTCTCGCGGGAGTTCATGCTGGGCGCCGGTGTAGTGGTCGAGCCCGTGTTCGAGATCTTCAACGCCACGAACGAGGACAACTTCCTCGACAACGCCCACGGATCGCTTCTCTTCAACTTCGACGGCACGATCCAGAGCGGGCTCGGGGATACCCGCCGGGCGCAGGTGGGCGCGAGGGTGCAGTTCTAGGCCCGGGCACCCGAAGCCGGAGTGCGGGAGGCGCATTGCCCCGCAACATGTACACCGTGCCGCGTCATATCGGCACGGCGGCTGCGGGCGGGCACCCGAAGACCTCCGTGCGCCGATTCCGCAGGCGGTCAACACCGCCTCCGTCAGATCGGCCGGCGCCGGCCGCCCCCGCTCCGGGAGAACCCTGCCCCGGGGCTCCGGCGTTCGGATTACCGATTCTCGGCGACGATGCCCACCATCGGCGGTGGCGAGAGGAAGGCGCCGGGATGAGCCTCGCGCTCGCGCCATTCCGTCTCGAAGCTGAGGCGCTCGGCCTCGGTCAGGAGCCCGGTCTCCACGAGGCGGGGGATGTAGCCGAAGAAGAATCCGGTCGGCCACTCCCAGAGCGGCGTGCCGGGCCGCGGGAAGCGCGTCAGCGGGACGAGATCCAGGATGCGGCATCCGGCCGCGGCGATCAGTCCGGGGAGGCGCTCTCCGACATTCAGGTCGCCCCCGGATCGTCGCCAGCTCTCGTGGACCGCGGCCACGACTCGATCGAATGCCGGACTCGGCAGATGCAGCGCGGCAGCGAAGTAGTTGACGTAATCCCAGACCACGAGCCGTCCCCCCGGGCGCAGTCCCGCCACCACGCGCTCGACAACCGGCGCCGGGGCTGGGAGAAAACAGAAGATCCAGCGGGCGAAGGCTCCGTCGAGCGATCCGGGCCGGAGCCCGATTTCCTCCACCCGCTCTGCCCGGGCGGTAAGGTGCGCGAGTCCGCGCCTCCGAACCTCCAGGTCGAGCGCTCCGATGAAGCGCACCGACGCGTCCACCGCAAGCACCCGGCCGGTGGGGCCCACCCTTTCGGCGAGGTCAAGCGCCGCGAACCCGGGCCCGCAGCCCAGGTCAACCAGCCGGTCGCCCGGGCCAAACCCGGCGCGGTCCCAGAGATCGTGCGCCAGGTCCGCCCAGAGGCGGTGCTGCGCTGCCAGGCGGCGGCTCTCGACGGGCTCCGTGCCGAGCAGGTACGGGCTCTCCGGCAGACGGGCCGGGCTTCGGGCGGGATTCATGCGGTCAGCTCTCCGGGTCCGTTGCCGTACGCTGGCGGCGCCATCCGTGCCGAGACCGGGCACGCGAACCGGCCGCGTCCGGTCGCCCAGCTGGATTCCTATCTCCTCACGCGAGCTCTGTCGGCTCTGCGCGATCGAGGTTTGGCGGAGTCCGCTGGTCGAGGGCCAGCGGCCCGGCGGAGTCGAATTCGGCCGGCCGAACAGGAATGAGGGCTCCTGGCGGCCTTATTGACCCTTCGGGGGTGCCGTGGGGTCCAACAGGGTAATAAGTAGGGAAACGGCCGGGAGAAGCCGCCCCGGAAGCGCCCGTATCGAGTTCCCGCGGCGCGGGAGCCCCCCTTCCGCTGCCCTTTCCGGTCCGGGGCGGCGTTTCGGCCCGCCCCGCGTCCCCACGCTCTCCGTGGATTCGGGTTGCCCCGGACGATGCCGCGGCTTGCCGCCCCGTCTGCCGTGGGGTACTCTCCCGTAGCGGGGGATGCCCGGGCCGGCGGGCGGGAAGTGTCCGCGTTCCGTCCTGTTCCGGCGGGTCCGGTCCGTCCGTCGTGCCGCGTTGCGCACCAGATCGAACACCATGTGGTATCACAAGATAGGAGGACGAAAGATGAGGAAGGCAGCCCTGTTCGCACTCGTTGTCGCAGCCGTTCCATTCGCCGTCGATGCCCAGTCGATGGACCAGGCGGCCATCGACCGTGCGCTTCTCGCCGCTCCCGCAAACCTGAGGGAGGAAGCGGCCGTCATCGCCTTCGACTCGAACGGCCGGATCGTGTTCGTGCGCGAGGGGTCGAACGGCCTGATGTGCTGGGACAGCTCGAACGAGCCGGGGCGCCAGGGGAACTGGACGTCGCAGTGCACGAGCGAGCTGAACCGTGCCAGGGTGGAGCAGAATCACCAGTTCTCGCACCGGGGCCAGACGAACGAGGCGATCCAGGCGCTCATTGACGAGGCCGAGCTGGACGGGACACGGGCGGAGCCGGTCTACGGCTCGATGTACTACCACTGGCGGGGCGACGCCGAGACGGGCGGATCGCACACGAACATCGCGGTGCCCTACGCGACCGAGGCGAATTCCCAGATCCCCGAGTCGCGGCGCAGCGACGCCATGTGGATCATGGACGCGGGCACGTCGGCCGCGCATCTCATGATTCCCGGATTCTAGCGGCCCTTCGCGGTCGCGGGGACGGGCCCGGGGCGCGAAAACCTCCGGGCCCGTCCCCCCTCGTTCCGCCCCCCCCCAGGAGGCTCCGCCGATGACCGTCCCCTCGCTCCTTCTCGCCGCCGTTCTCCTCTCGCCCGCCCCCGGGCAGGCCGCCGCCCTGCAGGGATACCTCATGTGGGACGCTGCGGAGCTCGAGGAGCGCAATGACGCGCTCGGGACGCGGATCGGTGCGGATGGATCGGCCCGCGAGACGCTCGCCGACTACGAGACGCCCGCCGGCTCGCACCGGTTCCGGTTCATCCGGCGCGACTCCGACGGGCGCCCGGAACAGCACGACGAGATCGAGGACGTGGTGCTGATCCAGAGCGGGGGCGGGACCATCCTCGTGGGGGGCGAGATGCTCGGCCGGACCGGCGACCTCGGCACCGCGATCGAGGGGGGCATACGCCACGAGGTGGGGGCCGGAGACATCCTGCGCATCCCGGCGGGCACACCCCACGCCTATCTCCCCGCCGAGGGGGGGCACATCACCTACGTGCTAGTGCGTATGCCCGCATTCCGCGGCGAGGTGGTGGCGGACCCCGACGGGGAGGCCCCCGATCTCGAGCCCGAGGGGTTCGCCCTCTGGCGGGCCGCCGAGCTCGGCCGCCGGAACGCGCGCCTCGGGGAGCGGATCCGCTCCGACGACTCGGCCCGCGAGACGCTGGCCGACTTCGGGCCGGGGGGGCTCTCCCACCGCTTCCGCCACATCCGGAGGGATGGGGACGGCTGGCCGGAATGGCACGAGGACATCATCGACGTCGTCTTCGTGACGAGCGGGGCGGGGACGATGCACGTCGGCGGCGAGATGGTGGGGCGGTCGAACGTGCCGGGGTCCTCGATCAACGGGGGCGAACGCCACAGCGTGGCGGCGGGCGACGTGCTCCACATCCCGGCGCGGACGCCCCACGCCTACCTCGTCCCGGACGGGGGTCACGTTACCTACGTGCTGGTCCGGTTTCCGGCCGTCGACTAGAGCGCCGGAGCGGCCGGCGCCCGCCGTCCTGCAGGGCAGTCGGCGGCGGGGCCCGGGTCAGGGCGCGGCCGGCGCCGTCTGCATGCGCGCGAGCACCTCGTCGGTGATGTCCAGGGAGGGATCGGCGGCCGTCACCTCGGCACCGGCCATCTCGAAGACGAGGTGGTAGCCCTCTTCCTGGCGGACCGCCTCGATCAGGGCCGTCATCTGGTTCACGATCGGCGCGAAGAGGGTGACCCGGAGCTGCTGGAGCTCCTGGGCCATCTGGTCGATCCGCTCCTGGTGGCGTGCCTGGCTCTGGGTGATCTCGGTCTCCCTCGCCTGCTGGATGTTCGGGAGGAGAAGCTCCCGCTCCCGCTCGTAGGCGGCCACGAGGCTGTCGAACTCCGCCGACATCTCGTCCACCTCCGCGTCGGCCCTCGCGGCGAGCCGCCCGAGCTCGGCCTCCGCCTCGGGCGCACCCGGGGCCTCGATGAGGATCCTCTCGGTGTTCACATGCCCGATCCGGACGGGCTCCTGTGCCCGGAGCCCCGGGGCCGGGATGCAGGCCTGAAGCGCGGCGAAAGCGGTGAGGAACCGGACGCCGCCCAGCCATCGTCTCATCGTGTCGCCCTGCCTCCTTCCGTCCGCGGTGCGGACGGGAACGTAAGCCGATCCGGGGATCGCTTCAACATGGAGTCCTCCGCCGCGGGGAGCGGTAGCATCCGTCGCTGCGCCGGCGTGCCCCGGGATGCTGCGACGCCCGGTCAGGCCCGCTCGAGCCCGGCACGGACATCCTCGACGGCGAACGAGGCGCGCGTCTCGAGGGGTGCGCCGGGACGGCTCACGTAGGGGACCGTGCGGAAGTCGCTCCGGCATCCGTCCGGCCCGAGGGTCACGCTCACGTAGCCGCGGAGTCCGCTGAAGAGCCGGAGGTGCGGATTGGCGGCGAGGATCTCTCCCGTGAACAGCTGCGCGTCGGCTCCGTCCCCGCCGGTGCTGATCGAGGAACCCACGAGTTCGACCCCCACCGTGGCGGAGGCGGGGTCGCCGAAATCGCGCTTGAGGTCGGCGGCCCAGTGCGAGTGGAGGTCTCCGGTCAGGACCACCGGATTCGGGATCCCCTCCCGGGCGAGGAAACCGAGGAGGCGCTCCCGCTCGGCCGGGTAGCCGTCCCACATGTCGAGCGAGAAGCTCTCCTCGCTCTCCCCCTCGCGCGGGGGGATCACGACTTCCGCCATCCGGACCTGCTGTGCCAGGAAGTTCCAGCGGGCCCGGCCGGAGGCGAGTCCGTCGTGGAGCCATGCCTCCTGGGCGGCTCCGAGGAGGGTCCGGTCCGCGGCGTGCGCCGGCCAGCAGCGGGGTGCTCGCCCGTCGCCGCACGCCTGGTCGGACCGGTACTGCCGCGTGTCGAGGACGTGGAAGCTGGCCAGGTCGCCGAAGTCGAGGCGCCGGAAGAGCTGCATCGCCGGGCCCACGGGCAGCGAGGACCGCCTGAGCGGCATGAACTCGTAGTAGGCCTGGTAGGCGGCGGCCCGCCGCATGAGGAATTCGTGGCGGCCCTGTGCGTCCTCGGGCACCGCGCCGGCATAGTTGTTGTCGACCTCGTGGTCGTCCCAGGTCACGATCCAGGGGCAGGCGGCGTGGGCGGCCTGGAGGTCGGGATCGGACCTGTAGAGCGCGTAGCGGTTCCGGTAGTCGGCGAGCGTCGTCACCTCTCCGGGCGCGGCGTCCCGGACGATGTCGCCGTACCGCATCTCGTAGATGTAGTCGCCCAGGTGGATGATCAGCTCCGGCTCCTCAGCCGCCATATGGCGGTACGCGGTGTAGTACCCGTGCTCGTAGTGCTGGCAGGAGGCGAAGGCGAAGCGGAGGCTCCCGGGAACCTCTCCGGGGGCGGGCGCGGTCCGGAGCCGGCCGGCCGGGCTCCCGCGCCCGCCCGCGTCGAACCGGTACCAGTACCACCGCCCCGGCTCGAGCCCCTCGACCTCGGCGTGGACGGAGTGTCCGAGTTCCGGGAGAGCGCGGCTCTCCCCGGTCCGGACGATCTGCCGGAAGGCGTCGTCGGCCGACACCTCCCACCGAACCGCGACCTCCCGCGAGGCGGCGTCCGCGAAGGCGAGTGCTCCCGGGTCGAGCCGGGTCCAGAGCACGGCGCCGGAGGCCGTGGGATCGCCGGAGGCGACACCCAGCGTGAACGGACTCTCCTGGAAGCGCACGCGCCGAACGGACCGCCAGGCGGGGAGCGCGCCGGCGGCGGCCAGGGCGGCGAAACCGCGGCCGAACCGGAGGAACCGGCGGCGCGTGAGGAGCCGTTCCCCTCGCGGGACGCCCGGAAGGGGCAGCTCTGCGGGTGGCACTCTCACGGTGCTATCCTCCCGGGCCGGCTCCGCCGGCCGCCTCCCACCGACCGTCGAGCGTGTAGATCCTCTCCTCGATCGCGAAGGTGCAGCGCACGGTGCCCGACAGCGTCTCGACGGGATCGCCTCGCGCTCTCCCTACCGCTTCGCACGGCGAGCCCAGGATCGAGAACTCCATCTGGACGGCGTTTCCGGTGAGTCGGCCCCTGAGGTGCGATGTCTCCTCGAGAGTGAATTGCGTGCCGAGACCGCTGCATGTCACGATCCCGGTCGCCGACCCCGAGAAGCTCTCTCCGTCCTGCGTGAACTCGACCGTGCCCCCGGAGTGGCAGCGGAGCTGGTCCCTCCGCTCGGTGAGGTTCACCTCGAAGGCGTAGGGACCGGAGAGCGCGGGGGGCGCGGGCGCCGTCGAGCTTCCGCACCCCGCCAGGAGAAGGGACCCGAGCGCGCCCGCGAGAGCGCCCGCGCGGCCCCCGAGGCCGTGGGGGCCACGCGGGCCGCCGGACCGGGGGGTCACACACCCGGTGCTCTCGCCCGGGGGACGTATGCTGGGGCGGGTCTCTTCCGGCATGCGGGGGGGAGAATGGAGGCCTGCTATGAATACGGCCCGGCGCGGCCGTCTTCCCGCCGGTCGCCGACATAGTGGCGCGGGTGCCGGCGGGGAGGCAAGCGCCCGCGTGCTCCCGGGCCGGCTGCGGTCCCCGGGGCGGACCGCGGCTCTCTCCGACCGATGAGCCGGCTGGGGATCGAACCCAGGACCTACGGATTAAAAGTCCGTTGCTCTACCAGCTGAGCTACCGGCTCGCGCTCTCCCGCCGCCGCCCCGCGCGACCGGGGGGCTTCCTCCCGGCCGTCCCGGGGCGGGCTCCGGCGGCACCCTCAGGATAACGCCGGTGTTTTCGGGGGTCGAGCCGCCCCGGACACGCCCCCGCCATCTCTCCGCCCCGCCTGCGGCCGGCTCGCCGGCCTACTCGATCCGGATCGTCTCCGCCGCCGAGACGAAGAGAACGTCCTGGAGGGCAGGGAACCGTGTAAACACCTTCCGCCCCGGGTGTTCCGCCCCCGCGGCGACGTCCCCGGCCGCCGGCCCGGGATCGATCTCCGAGGCGGTGAACCCGAGGAGCACGAGATCCGCGACGGCCGAGCGGGCCTCGACCAGCCGCTCGAGGTCGGCGTCGCCCTCGCCGGGGATCACCGTCAGATTCTTCTCGCTCAGGAGAAGGCGTCCTTCCCCGATCATCGCGCGGAGTTCCTCGGCCCACTCGCCTCCGCTCCCGCCGGACTGAACGGCGAAGATGTCGACCTCCGCCCTGCGCCAATCCCGGTGGCCGAGGAGGATGTAGGCGAGAAGCACCATGAGGTTCGCGTTCCTCGCGTCGACGGGCGTCAGCCAGACGTGGATCGTCTTCCGGTGCCCGAAGAAGCTCTCCCCATGGCGGAGCACGAGCCGGTTCATCCGGGGCACGCCGGCCAGCTCGAGGCCGGTCAGGATGTCGTCGAGCGCATCCGGCGGGTCGTGGCCCCCGAGCTCGAAGACGACGGTGTTGTTTTCCACGCCGGAGACGCCCGGCATCTGGAAGCTCTGGGCGAGGGCGGAGGCGAGCGAGGGGCTGATCATCGTGTCGACGTAGATGGCCCCCTTCCGTTCCCTCGCGCTCCGCACGAGCTGGTCCTGCACATTCCGGCTCGTCTCGAAGGTCGCCGGGTCGAGGCGCCCCTCGATGTAGTGGAGGTAGGTGCCGACCCCGTAGCGGTGGCAGAGCCACTCGAGCATCTGGATCGGGGCCGCCGCCCGGAACGAGCTCCCGGTGACCATGATGACGCTCGGCCGCCAGTCGTTCGGCGGGCTCTTCTGGAGGCGCACCTGGAGGTAGCGTGTCGCCTGCGTCATCACGCCGTGGAAGATCGCGGCCAGATCGTCGATCCCGCCCCGGCTCCGCCGGATCCCGAGATAGAGGACCGTCATGACGACGATCGCCATCACCGCGTAGACGGGGTCCATCTGCAGCATCAGGAGGAACGACATCACGGCGCCGAAGAGGCTGATGTACCACTTGGAGCGGAAGCTCGGGCGGTACGACGGGCGGGCCGCGAAGTGTTCGAGGAAGGAGATCGCGCAGAGCGCACCGTAGGTGACCATGAAGAACATCGAGACGATCCGGGCCACGATGTCGACGTCGCCGAGGAGGACGAAGGCGAGGGCGACCACGCCGGTGAGAAGCGTCGCGTTGCGCGGTTCGTTCGCCTCGCCGCGGCCCTCCGCCAGGAGGCGGCCGGCGCCGGCGGGGATGATCCCGTCCGATGCGAGCGCCTGGAGGGTCCGGGGCGCGACGAGGATCGAGCCGATCGCCGAGGAGAGGGTAGCCGCGGCGAGGCCGATGGGGATGATCGGCCCCCAGAGCGCGATCCGGCTCATGACGAGCGGGTCGCCGGCCAGGAGCTCCGCGTTGGCCGAGTTCGCGAGCTTCGCGAAGACGAGGAGGTATACGACCACCCCCACGCCGGTGGCCGAGAGGATCCCGAGCGGGATCGAGCGGCGGGGATTCGCGAGGTCCCCGGAGAGCCCGACGCCGGCGGTCATCCCCGTGAAGGCCGGGAAGACGATCGCGAAGACGAGGATGAAGGGGTCCGGATCGGGGAGTTCGGAGACGAGGAGCGGGCCCGCGGGCCGGAGTTCCGGCGGTGCGGAGCCGAGGAAGAAGAGGACGAGCGAGAGGAGGAGGACCGTCACCACCCCCCGGAGCGCGCGCACGCCGAGGCTCGCCCCCCGCGAGAGGACGACGGCCGCGAGTGCGAGAAGCGCGGGCACCGACACCGTCCGGGGGTCGAACGCGAGGCCGGTGATCCCCTCCAGCCACCCCCCGACGGGCCTGAACGCCTCGGCGAAGGCGATGAGGTAGAAGGCCACCGAGATCGCCTGCGAGAGGTAGAGGCTGAAGCCGATCGCCCCGCCGATCGTGGTGCCGAACGACCGGGAGATGATGAAGTACTCCCCGCCGCCCTCGACGCGCCTGTTCGTCGCGATCTCGGCGATCGCAAGGGCGGTCGGGATCGTCACGGCGTGGCCGATCAGGATGATGGCCACCGCGCCGAGGAGCCCGAGATGCCCCACCGCATAGCCGAACCGGAGGAACATCAGGGCGCCGAGGATCGTGCTGATGCTCGTGAGGAACACCGGCAGCGTCCCGAACCCGTGTCCGGGTGCCGGCCGGTCTGTCGCGTCGCGCATGGGCCTCGGGCCTTCCGGGATCGGGGAGCTGGTTGGGCCGGGCGTAAGGTCGCCCGGCCTCCGCGGATCCGACAGGGCGCCCCCCCCGCGGCCGGCCCGCCGGGCGCTTGCGCCGCCGGGGAGCCCCCTTCCAGCTTCGGGTGTGCGCCGTGTCGGGAACCGAAGAGGGAGTTGGCCATGGTCCGGGTTGCGAGCCTCCTTGCCGGAGCGCTGGTCGCCGCCTCCAGCGCGGGCTGCGCGGCGTCGCCGGGGGACGGGCGAGTTCCGGAGACCATCACCGTCCCGGACGGCACCCGGTTCGGGGTCGAGACCCTCATCGGCGGGCTCGACACGGTCTGGGACCTGATCCGGGCGCCGGACGGCTCGATCTGGTTCTCCGAGCGCGCGGGCCGCATCTCGCGCCTCGATCCCGCCTCCGGGACGCGCATCCCCGTGGGCGAGGTGCCCGGCGTCCTCGAGAGCGGCGAGGCCGGGCTGATGGGGATCGCCCTCCACCCCGACTTCCCGGCCGTGCCCATCCTCTACGCCGCCCATTCCTACGACACCGGAGGCGGTATAGGGAACCGGCTCGTCCGCATGCGCTACGAGAACGGCTCGCTCGGCCCGCCCGAGATCCTCCTGGACGGGCTCGCCGGGCGCCGGAACCACGACGGCTCACGGATCGCGTTCGGGCCGGACGGACTCCTCTACATGACGATGGGGGACGCGGGCAACCGGCCCGCCTCCCAGGACGCGGGTTCGCTGAGCGGGAAGATCCTGAGACTCACAGAGGACGGCGGGCCGGCGCGGGGCAACCCCTTCGGCGACCGGATCTGGAGCCTCGGGCACAGGAACCCCCAGGGCCTTGTCTTCCATCCCGAGGGGATGCTCTACTCGACGGAGCACGGCGCCGGGGACGAGGACGAGCTGAACCTGATCGAGCCGGGCGGTAACTACGGGTGGCCGGCGCTCGAGGGGTTCTGCAATACGCGGGGGGAGGAGCCGTGGTGCGCGGCGAACGACGCCGTCGAGCCCCTCTGGGCCTGGTCGCCGACCGTCGGGATTGCCGGCGCGGATCTCTACGCCGGCAACGCGGTCGCCGGCTGGGAGGGCGACATCCTCGCGGTCTCGCTTCGCGGAGCGTCCCTCCACCGAGTCCGACTCTCCGCGGACGGCCGGCGGGCCGTCTCGGGCGAGACCCTGCTCGCGGGCGACTTCGGCCGGCTGCGCGACGTCCTCGTGGGTCCGGGAGGCGAGATCTACCTGGCGACGAGCAACCGGGACGGGAGGGGCCGGCCCGCCCCGAGCGACGACCGGATCCTGAGGCTCACCCCGCGGTGAGGCCGCGGGGGCGGACCCTTGCCGCCTCCCGGCCGGTCTCCTTTGCCTCCGGCCTCCCCCGGGGATACCGTAGCGGACCGGGGAGGCTGGGGTGCCGCTTGCCCGCTCTCCCCGGCGTCCGGCGCCGGTCCGGTGCCGGGGATTCCCCGAGAACGGGAGGGCAGCCATGTCCCCGATCCGAGCCATCCGCCCGATCCTCCCGGTGCTTCTCCTCCTTTCCGGCGGCTGCGCGGTAGGGCCGCCGCCCGGCGCCGCGGCCGCCGACGCGGTCCGGGACGGCGCGTTCCCGACCTTCGTCCGCCACGAGATCGTGTTCGAGGGGGGGTCCTACGCCACGTTCTTCGACGTCGACAACGACGGGATGCGCGACATCGTCGCGCTCTCCGGGAGTGCCGGCGTCGCGTGGTTCCGGAGCCCGACGTGGGAGCGCCACGAGATCACGACCGCCTCGGGGCAGTACATCCACATGGCGCCCCACGACATCGACGGCGACGGCGATGTGGACCTCGCGATCGCCAGTCAGTTCGCGCTCTCGAACTCGACGGGCGGAGGGCTCATCTCCTGGGTCGAGAACCCGGGGGATCCGACGGCGAGTGGGGAGTGGAGGTCGAGGCGGATCGACGCGATACCGGCCTCGCACCGCCTACGGTGGGGCGATGTGGACGGTGACGGCGCGCGGGAGCTCCTCGTCCTCCCGATCGTCGGTTTCGGGGCCGGGGCGCCGGAATACCTGGGGGCGTCCCGGCTCACGGCGTACCGGATCCCCGCCGATCCGGCGGGGCGGTGGGAGAGCCGGGTGCTCGACGATTCGCGACTCGAGGTCGCGCACGGGGTCATCGTCGTCGACTGGGACGGCGACGGCGCCGAGGATGTGCTCACCGCGAGCCTCGCAGGCGTCATCCTCTTCAGGCCCGCGGCCGGGACCGCGCCCATGCACATCGGTTCGGGCCTCGAGGCCCCGCGCCCGAACCGGGGCTCGAGCGAGGTGGCGGTCGGCCACCTGGCCGGGGAGCGGTTCGTCGCGACGATCGACCCCTGGCACGGCACCGACGCCGTGATCTACCGGTCGGGCGGCGGCGGGACGGAGCTCTGGTCCCGCGAGGTCATCGCCACGGAGTTCCAGAACGGGCACGGCCTCGCCGCGGCCGACCTGGACGGGGACGGCTACGACGAGATCGTGGGCGGCGGGCGGGCCGGCGGCGGCATACTCGTCATCTACAGGTACCTCCCGGGCGCGGGCCGGTGGGAGCGGGTTCCGCTGGACGTGGGCGGCGTGGCCACCTCGAGCACCGAGGTGCACGACATCGATGGGGACGGCGACCTCGACGTGCTGGCCGGGAGCGCCGGGACCGACCGGGTGGTCTGGTTCGAGAACGTCCCGTAGGGAGCGGGCGGCCCGTCCAGATCGTCCGGCGGGGGCCCGGGCCCGGCCTCAGGCGGCTACTGGTCCGCTGACTGCCGGGTGGTCCGGAGGGGTGCCGCCGGCACTTCGGAGGTGGCCGGGCCGAGGAAACGGGTCACGCCGTCGAAGATGCCCCGGGCGGCCCGCCCCTGGTCCGACACGATCACCTCGCGGTCCCGGGGGCTCGTCAGGAACCCGGTCTCGATGATCACGCCGACCGTCGACGGGTGAATCGCGTGGAGGTAGCGCGTATACCGGAAGGCGTAGTAGCCGCGCATCCGCCGGGTCGCGACGGGGAGGTGCCGGAGGCCGGTGGCCTCCCCATAGGCCTCCGCCAGCACCTCGGCGAACTCCGAGGCGCGCCGCGTCGCGTCCCTCCTCGGCGATCCGACGCGGAACCCCCTGACCGAGGAGTCGTTGTGCCCGTCCGCGTGGATCGAAATGAACACATCGGCCCGGTAGGCCTCCGGCACGGTTGCCGGGAGGATGTCGACGGCGTAGCCCGCCTCCTCGAGGAGTGCGCGGGTTAGGTGCGCGATCTCGAGATTCACCTCCCACTCGGCCTTTCCTCCCCCCGATGAGCCTCCGTTGTTGCGTAGCCCCCGGAGCTCGTCGGGCGCCTCGGCCGCTCTCCAGTGTCCGGCCTGGAGCCCCACGCGGAGCGGGGCGGAGGGGAGGGAGCGGCCGCCGTCGGCGGCCTCGAGGGCGGGGATCGCGCCGGCGCGTTCCCCGCCCGCCCCCTGCGGTGCGCGGTCCGGCCCGGCGGGTGCTGCGGGACCGGTGGAGGCAGGACGGGTGAGCACGACGCTTCCCAGAAGGAACGCCGCGGCCACGCCGGCCGCCAGCGAGGCCGGGCGCGCAATCGCCCGCCCCCCGGAACGCGGGTGGTCGGCCAAGGAAGGAGGGGTGGCCGGGTTCGGCTGGAGATCCGCCGCCTAGCGGACCACGCCTCCGGGGAGCACATGCTTGACGAGCTGCCTCGGGCCGACCTCGGCTCCGTAGACGTTCCCCTCGTTGTCGACGGCCACCCCCTCGGCGGCGCTCGTCCCCGCGTTGTCGGGGTCCGGCTCGGGGTCGGGGATGTAGGCGATCACGCGGAAGTCGGCGATGCTGATCACGCGGATGCCGCGCCCGAACCCAGGGTTCCTCCGGTAGTTCGACTCGGAGTCGGCGATGTAGAGCCGGTCGAATTCGTCGATCGCGAGCCCGCTCGCACGCCCCACATTGTAGACGTCGCGCACGAAGACACCCTCCTGGTCGAAGACCTGCACCCGCCGGTTGCTCCGGTCGCCCACATAGAGGAGCCCTTCGGAGTCCATGGCCAGCGCGTGCGGGGTGCGGAACTGCCCGGGCTCCGAACCGGTCTCGCCCCACTCGAGGATGTAGTCGCCGTCGGAGGTGAACTTGACGATCCGGTTGTTGCCGTTCGCCGGGTGGCCGTCGGCCACGAAGATGCTCCCGTCGGGGGCGATGAGGACATCGTTCGGCTGGTCGAAGGTGTCCCGCGTGCGTCCGGCGATCCCCGGCCGGCCGAGGGTCATGAGAAGCTCCCCGTCCGGGCTGAACTTCTTGGCGGTGTGGCCGTTCGTTCCCGCTTGGTTGCCGCGCGCGTCGGCGACCCAGACGTTGCCCGCGTCGTCCAGGTCGATCCCGTGCGGCCAGACGAACTGGCCGGCGCCCCACCGGGTCAGGATGTTGCCGTCCTTGTCGAACTCGAAGACGACATCGAGCCGCTCGGCGCCCGGCACATCAATGTCGCAGCTGTTCTCCCCGCAGCGGTCGATCGCCCAGATCGTCTCTCCGTCCGGGGCGACCTCCACCGCGCTCGTCGATCCCCAGCTCCGCCCGTCGGGGAGCGGCGCGAAGTGCTCGAGGGTGGTGTAGGGGTTCGGGGCGTGGTTCTGGGCTGCCGCAGGTGAGGCGGCAAGCGCCGCGATGGCGGCGGCCAGGATGGTTACGGAACCGGCTCGACTGGCACTGGACATCTCTCGACTCTCCCTCACCGATGGGTGTTGCATCTGCTTGCGGTTATGCGCGGCCCGGTCCGCGCCGGCCCGCGCCTCAAAGATGCAAGATCCCAAAATGCAGGGGGTTGGGCAAGGCGGCAACCATCCGCCCCGGCGCCGGGCCTCGCGGGCTCTGGACCCCGTTGGGCCTCCCCTGTATTCTTCGGACCGGCCCGCCGGGGGGAGTGGGGAGAAGCTCCGGTTCCCTTCCGGCCCCTACCCCCGCACGGGGGCAGCGCGCACGCTCAAGCAGGAGGGCTCGCCGTGCCGGATGCGGTCACCTCTCTTCCCGCCCCCAGGGGCTTCGGCCGGACCACACGCCCGGATATCTGGTGGACGAAGCCGCTGGCCGTCTTCCTCGGCTTCTCGGCCTTCGTCGTCTACAGCACGTGGGCGGCCTTCCAGGGCGAGTTCTACGACTCGGGTCCGTACCTCTCGCCCTTCTACTCCCCGGAGATATTCGGTGACTCGCCGCACGCGCTCTTCGGTCCGCGCCCGGCGCGATGGCCCGGCTGGCTCCCATTCTCGCCCGCCTTCCTGATTCTCTGGGCCCCCGTCGGATTCCGCCTCACCTGCTACTACTACCGGGGCGCGTACTACAAGGCGTTCTGGGCGGATCCGCCCTCGTGCGCCGTCGGGGAGCCCCGGAGCGGCTACCGGGGCGAGCGCCGCCTCCCCCTCGTACTCCAGAACGTCCACCGCTACTTCCTCGTCTTCGCCCTCGCGCTCCTCGTCTTCCTCTCGCACGACGCCTGGAAGGGGTTCTGGTTCGAGGACCCGGCGACGGGCGCGGCCGCCTTCGGGGTGGGCGTCGGGAGCCTCGTGCTCCTGCTGAACGTCGTCCTGCTCGGCGGCTACACGCTCGGCTGCCACTCGCTCAGGCACTTCGCCGGGGGCCGTCTCACGCAGATCTCGAGGCGGCCGGCCCAGGCCGCCGCCTACCGTTGCGTCTCGTGCCTGAACCGCCGGCACATGATGTGGGCGTGGCTCAGCCTCGTCTGGGTCGGCTTCTCGGACCTCTACGTCCGGATGTGCGCAATGGGTGTCTGGACGGACCTCAGGTTCTTCTGATGGCCGACTACCGGACCCTCGAGTACGACGTCCTCGTCGTCGGTGCCGGCGGTGCGGGCCTCCGGGCGGCCATCGAGGCTTCCGGACGGGGCGCGCGGGTCGGGGTCGTCTCGAAGTCGCTTCTCGGCAAGGCGCACACCGTCATGGCCGAGGGGGGCGCGGCCGCCGCGATGGCGAATGTGGACGCACGCGACGGGTGGAAGGTCCACTTCGCCGACACGATGCGGGGCGGGCAGTACCTGAACGACTGGCGGATGGCCGAGATCCATGCCAGGGAGTCGCCGGGCCGGATCCGGGAACTTGAGGCCTGGGGCGCGCTCTTCGACCGCACCCCCGACGGGCGGATCCTCCAGCGGAACTTCGGCGGCCACGCCTACCCCCGGCTCGCCCACGTGGGGGACCGCACCGGCCTCGAGATGATCCGCACCCTCCAGGACCATGGGGTCCACCAGGGGATTGACTTCCAGATGGAGTGCACCGTCACGCGCCTGCTCACCGCCGGGGGGCGCGTGGTCGGGGCGTTCGGCTACGACCGCGAGCGCGGGCGCTTCCTCCTCTTCCGGGCGGGCGCGGTCGTCATGGCGACGGGGGGGCTGGGCAAGGCCTACCGCATCACCTCGAACTCGTGGGAGTACACCGGCGACGGGCACACGCTCGCCTACGACGCGGGCGCCGAGCTCATGGACATGGAGTTCGTCCAGTTCCATCCGACCGGGATGGTCTGGCCTCCGTCGGTCCGCGGGATCCTCGTGACCGAGGGCGTGCGCGGGGAGGGCGGGGTGCTCAGGAACGGAGCGGGCGCGCGGTTCATGTTCGAGGAGATCCCCGAACTCTACCGGGACCAGACGGCGGATACAGAGGAGGAGGGGTGGCGCTACTGCAGGGGGGATCCGGAGGCGAGGCGCCCCCCCGAGCTCCTCACCCGGGACCATGTGGCCCGGAAGATCCTCGCGGAGGTCGAGGCGGGGCGGGGGAGCCCGCACGGCGGCGTCTTCCTCGACATCGCCTGGCTGAGGGAGAAGTTGCCCGACCACGCCGGCCACATCCGCCGGAAGCTCCCGGGGATGTATCACCAGTTCCGCGAGCTCGCGGGGCTCGACATCACCGAGACGCCGATGGAGGTGGGGCCGACGACCCACTACGCCATGGGCGGGATCCGCGTCGATCCCGAGACGCAGATGTCGACCGTGCCCGGTCTCTATGCGGCCGGGGAGTGCGCGGCCGGCCTCCACGGGGCGAACCGGCTCGGGGGGAACTCGCTCTCCGACCTCCTCGTCTTCGGGCGGCGGGCCGGGGAGCACGCCGCGGCGTTCGCGGGAGAGAACGGAAGCGGCACATTCGACCGGGCCGAGGTGGAGGAGGCCGCCGCCGCGGCGCTCGCCCCCTTCGGGCGCGAGGGGGCGGGGGGCGAGAACCCCTATCAGATCCAGTACGACCTGCAGGAGATGATGCAGACCGGGGTCGGGATCATCCGTGACGGGGCGAAGCTGGAGTCTGCGATCGACGCGATCGGGCGGCTCCGCGAGCGCGCGGGCCGGGCGGCCTCCCCCGGAAGCCGGGAATACAACAGCGGCTGGCACACCGCGCTCGACCTGCACAACCTCCTCACGGCCGCGGAAGCGGTGGCGCGCGCCGCGCTCGCGAGGGAGGAGAGCCGGGGCGCGCATACCCGCGACGACTTCCCCGCGAAGGACCCCGTGCTGGGCCGGGTGAACCTGGTCGTGCGCAAGGGGGAGGACGGAGGGATGGAGGTCGAGCAGAGGGCCGTCCCCGAGGTGCCCGGGGAGCTGGCCGCCGTCATCAAGGAGATGGGCTGATGGCCGAGGGGAGGTTCAGGATCTGGCGCGGGGACGCCCGGGGCGGGGAACTCGAGGAGTACACGACCGAGGTGAGCGAGGGGATGGTCGTCCTAGACGCCGTCCACCAGATCCAGGCGGAGACGGCGCCGGATCTCGCCGTGCGGTGGAACTGCAAGGCGGGCAAGTGCGGCTCGTGCTCGGCGGAGGTGAACGGCGTGCCGGCGCTCATGTGCATGACACGCCTGGGCTCGCTCCCCGACGACCGGCCCGTCACGATCGAGCCGATGAGGGCCTTTCCCCCGGTCAGGGATCTCGTGACCGACGTCTCCTGGAACTACGAGGTGAAGAAGGGGATCCGGCCCTTCAGCCCGCGCCCGCCCGATGCGGAGGACGGCACTTGGCGGATGGACCAGCGCGACGTGGACAGGGTGATGGAGTTCAGGAAGTGCATCGAGTGCTACCTCTGCCAGGATGTCTGCCACGTGCTCCGGGACCACCACAAGCACGGGGAGTTCGTCGGCCCGAGGTTTTTCGTCTACGCGGCCGCTCTCGAGATGCACCCCCTCGATGAGGAGACCCGCGCCGGCGAGCTCTGGGAGGAGGGGGGGATCGGCTACTGCAACATCACGAAGTGCTGCACCAACGTCTGTCCTGAGCACATCACGATCACCGACAATGCGATCATTCCGCTGAAGGAGCGGGTCGTCGACGAGGTGTTCGACCCGGTCGCGCGGGTGCTCCGCGTCCTCACCGGCAGGAAGGGGAAGGCTCCGTAGGCTGTATCATCCCAGATCCTGGGAGTAGGGGTTGTTTTCGGCGGTTGTTGCGGAGGGGCGGCGCCGATCGGGTCGAGGAGGGACGCGGGAGCCAGGGCGCGTAGCGGGCCATGAGGGTCGTGGGCATACGACAGAGAGGCGAACAGGACCCGGACATTGGTGTGCCGGGTGCCCGCTGGAGACACGGAAGCCACGATCGCGCATTTGACCCGGACGGCTCTGGGGGCCGCGGGCAGCCCCAGGCGGACGCTGGGGGCGGGATGTCGCGGATGAGTTCCCGCCGGGCAGCGAGGGTGCGCGAGTGCGTACGTTCGTGGTGCAGGAGCTACAGATAGGTCTTGCGCCCGTAGGTGGTCAGCTTGGCCGGGAGCCTGATCATCCACAGGCGGATCCGGTTGGGCCGTGCCGTGCGCCACCAGCCCGTGAGAGGGTGCTGGCGCATCGGGGTCTGCTGGCCGCCGCCGTGAGCTGGCCGAACTCTTAGATCCGATGTTCGACCACGGCACTGGGATTGTAGCTGCGCCGAGCGGTCAGCGCGTGGACGAACGGGATGTTCGTCAGTAGATCGGCCTGGAGCTCGACTGAGTTCATAGGTGTCGAGATCAGGTGTGCCCGCTTCAGCTCTTAGCGGCTTTCCGGTCTGGATCATGAGGAGACGCGCACCCGAGAGCGCACCCGTCGCGCTCCAGAGCTCCTCCCCCTTCGGGACGATGCCTCCGCTCTTCTTCGAGTGGCGCCACCGGCTGCGCAATCCCTCCCACCAGGGGTAGCAGGGCGCTTTGGGCAGGAGGAAGACGCCCGGCTCCTGCGGTTGGTCGGTGAGAGGGACCATGCACCCGCTGGCCCGCCTCAGCCAGCGCCCGAACGTCGTGGAGTCCGGATTGCGGACCCAGCCGAAGTTCGGGCGCGCACCTCGGTGGTCGAGCGGGGCAGGTCGTCAACCACCTCACAACCACCGTCATCAGCCCCGTGAAGTGAAACGCAGAAGTTGGACTACTGACCTCCGGTTCAATTGTGCCGCTCAGTCCTCGTGGCAATAGTCTTGGATGATTGCCAAGGGCAGCCGGTCTCCGAGGAAGGAGTGACGGTGCGCTGTCTGCTGGGGGCGCTCCATTCCAAGTTGTTGGTCGTGGGAACTCCCTGAAATACAAGGCCTTAGGCGGTACACTCCTATCTCCGACCGCGACATCCGGATTGACACTGGGCCCTCTGACACCACACTCATGCTCCCTGGCCGAGGCCGGTCCTGCGACGGCGGCGGAGGACCTGATGTTGAGACGGATGCAACTTGTCGCGAACTCAGCATTCGCTCTGGGGGCCTGTCAGGGGCCATTCGTTGACAAGTCCCTCCCTCCGGTGCTTGACCTTAGCGGGTTTTGGACCTATTCGGCTGAGAGCCTCACGTCGGACACCGGGATTTCCTGTGCAATTTCAGATATGGAGATCGAGATCGTGCAGGTGGAGGGTGCGCCGTTAAATTTCGTGGGCAAGACCGTGGGGGGGCACTGGAGATGTACCTCGCCTCAATTCGGCGATTTCGGGGGCGAGTTGGAGGATTTGGCACCCTTCTCGGGGTTGGTGGGTGGGGGATGGGGGCCGAACCCCGCAGTGTCGTTCACCATCTCAAGCAGGGCATTCGCCGACGACATGTTCCTGTTCGCGACGCATACCGGGGAGATCAACCCTCCGCCCAGTCACGACGATTCGGGGAGTGCAATGAACGGGTTGGTGTAGGCTACGGTTCGTACGCGCTTGGTCGGACAAGTCAGCCTCACCGGTGACTGGACGGCCATGCGCAATCGGTGGTAGGGAAGGCCGGGGCGGTCCTACTCAACCTTGGACGGTCCGGGAGCAGCAAACGGGGTGTAGGTCCAAAGTCTCCGCAGCCCCGGGCAATGGCGTCTGAGGCCTGGGCAACGTGCGCGGCTTTCTGCCGGGGCGTCACCTCCCCACATTGGCAGTCCGTCCGGACCATCGGGTCCGCCATCGCGAGCACGCCTGCATTCTCCGATTGCCAGGGGGTCGATGCCATGATTGGGGGACTGAGTCCAGAGATCCAGCGAACCGGGGCCGTCCCGGCCCTCCGGACCGCCGTGTACGGTGCGCTCGTCGGCACACTGCTCCTCGTCGCCGCCTCCCGCCCCGCAGCCGCGCAGGCGCCCGCCCCTCGTCCGATCCCGAGCGGGGTTCTCGGCGGGGTGCCGATGACGGCCGCCGACAGCGTCTCCCGCCAGATCGTGGCGCGGCTCGACATGGACAACTACAGGCTGCTCATCGAGGGGCTCGCCGAGTTCGGAGACCGTTGGCAGGGAACCGAGCGGAACGCCCGAGCGGTCGACTGGATCGAGGAGCAGCTCCGGGGCTGGGGCTATACGACAGAGCGGTTCCGCTACCAATACCTCGGAGAGCCGCGCGAGCAGGTCTACGCCACGAAGGTCGGGGTGGGCGCGCCCGGCGAGATGTACATCCTCGGTGCGCACATGGACGGCCGGGGCGGGGGAGATGCGGTCAACGACAACGCCTCGGGCACGGCCCTCGTTCTCGAGATCGCGCGCGTCCTCGCCTCGCCCGACGTCCGGACGGACCGTTCCGTCCGGTTCGCGCTCTGGAACAACGAGGAGACGGGGCTGAATGGCGCCCGTGCGTATGTGAGAGAGCGTGCGCCGATGCAGGGTGTGGAGGATCCGCCGGGTTCCGGGCGGTATCCGGAGCCCACCTGGCTGGGCATGATCCAGCACGACAAGGTCATGTTCGACCGGGGAAACCCCGTCCAGGCCACCCAGGCGCTCAACGCCGACGTCGACGTCGAGTTCCAGCTCAACTCGGAGATGTGGGAGGAGTCCGCGCAGCTCGCCGTCGAGCTCATCAACGCGAACCGGATGTTCGCGACCCATCATCCGGCCGCGATGAGCAATGCGATGAGCAACACCGACTCCACCCCGTTCATGAACCTCGTCGCGGCGGTGAGCGTGCGCGAGAACCGCCGGCGCTACGAGATCGGGCGGGGCTCCGACCCGCACTGGCACCGACCCACGGATGTGCTTGCGACGTTCAGCGACGCCGACTACCGGCTCGGGTTCAGCGCCATGGAGACCACGCTGGGCGCGGTGGCGAGGCTCGCGGGCGCGCAGGTCGTCCCGCTCCGTGTCCAGGGCCCCGCCGTGCTCGCCGTCGTGGATCCGGAGGAGACGCTCCGGCGCGCGCGGCTCATCCACCGCCGCGTCGTGCCGCTCGACACGCATGTCGACATCGACGCCGATGACTTCACCGCGGAGCTGCCGAACTACGTCTCCGGTCTCGACGACACGCAGGTGGATCTTCCCTCGATGGCGGCCGGTGGTCTCGACGCCGCGTTCTTCTCGATCTACCAGGCGCAGCGCGACGACTTCACGCCGGCCGGCTACCTCCGGGCCTACAACACGGCCATGGACAAGGCACTCGCGGTCCGCCGCCTGACATCCGAGCTGGCGGCCGACCGGATCGGGCTCGCGCGCACGGCCGCGGACGTGCGGCGGATCGCCGGCGAGGGGCGCCTCGTCGCGCTCCTCGGAATGGAGAACGGCTACGCGCTCGGCGAGGATGCCGACAACGTCCGCCGGTTCGCCGAACTCGGTGTGCGCTACCTCTCGCTTACCCACAACGGGAACAACCAGCTGGCCGATTCCCATACGGGCGAGTCGGACGGCTACCGGTGGAACGGCGTCTCGCCCCTCGGGCGGGAAGTCATCGCGGAGGCGAACCGCCGCGGGATTGTGCTCGATCTTTCGCATCCCTCGAAGGCGGCCAACCTCGAGACGATGCGGCTCTCTCTCGCACCGGTGATGGCGTCCCACTCGGCCGTCCGCTCGCTCGCCGACCACAGCAGGAACCTGGACGACGAGCAGCTGCTCGCGCTGCAGGAGAATCGCGGGATCGTCCAGGTCGTCGCCTTTCCCGGCTACCTGCGGGCCCCGTCGGCCGGGCGCACGGGCGCGCTCCGGGGGCTCCGGGAGGAGTTCGGACTGCCCGGCGGCGGCGGCGCGCTCCGGCGGGCGGTGGCGGCGCTGGAGCCGGGCCGACGCTCCGAGTACGACCGGATGCTTGCCGAGATCGATGCCCGCTGGCCGCCGCCGCCGCCCGCGGCCGTGGCCGACCTGGTCGATCACATCGACTACATCGTGGAGCTGATAGGGATCGACCATGTCGGCATCAGCTCCGACTTCGACGGCGGCGGAGGCATCCGGGGGTGGAATGACGCCTCCGAGACGTTCAACGTCACCCTCGAACTCGTCCGCCGCGGCTACACCGAGGAGGAGATCGGGAAGATCTGGAGCGGGAACGTCCTTCGCGTGATGGAGGAGGCCGAGCGGGTCGCCGGGGACCTCGGAGGGGCGGGCACGGACTGAGGGAGCCGTCGCCGCGAGGGCAGGCGCCGGCCCGCGGGTCCTACGGTACCGAGTCCTTCGTGGCCCTGGCCGTCAGATAGACGCCCACGAAGAGGAGGACGGCGCCCGGCGGGACGAGGAGCACGCCGAGTCCGGGGTCGCCTCCCCGGATGAAGAACCCGCCGAGAAAGAAGCCGAGCGGGACGAGCGCCAGCGCGCCGAGGAGACACCTCGACGCGAGCGTGCGGCTCTCGGCGCTCCACTGGGGAAGCGCCCGAAGCGAGAGCGCGAAGACGATGTTCAGCACCGAAAAGAGGGCGCCGTGGGCGTGGGCCAGCGTCCACATGAGACGGCGCGTGCTGTTCGAGACATCCAGGTAGAAGCCGGCCTTGAACCCGTGAAGCGTCTCGAGGACGAATCCTAGGGTGAGGAAGCCGAGAAGGCACCACCACCCGGTGCGCAGATGCCTCCGGGCCGTCTTCCTCCGCCCCAGGGCGGTCTTCCCCCCGTCGGTGCGCCTGCTCATTCCACGATCATCACAGGCCGGTGGTCGCGTTCGGCGAGAAGGCGAAGCCACACGGCGACGTTGACGTCTCCGTCCGGGCCGATCAGCAGCCGGGCCGCGGCCATGCCGGCACCTCCGCTCCTCCGCCAGAGCGCCATGACCTCGGCGGCCTTCTCCTCATGGACGGCGGGCGCGGCGGTGTAGTCATAGGCAAATGCCCCGAATCCCGGGAAGGTCCGGAGCGACCGGTACGCCACCTGGCGGGTGACGGCGTACGGATCCGCGAGCAGCTGCGCCAGGTAGGGCGGGAGCCAGCTCTCGCCCGATGCCTCCCGGGCGGGGCGCCAGCCCAGGTGCCAGCCGAGGATCGTGCGCTGCACGGCGTCCCCCCTGAGGATCCACAGGACCGCGGCGGAGATCGACCGCTCATCGTCGGCCAGCGCGGCCGGCGGTTGGCCGTACCACTCGGTCAGGTACTCTGCCGTCCAGCCCAGCGACTCGTCGAGATGGCAGAGGTTGCACGCGTTCGGCCGACCGCTCGCGGCCGAGACGTGTACGCTCGGACTGTCGATCCGGTGGCTCCGCATCGCCGAGAAGAGGCCGTAGGTCGTGTGCGGCATATGGCAGTTCATGCATACGCTGCCGGGCGATCCGCGGGCGTGTCGCGTGTGACCGCTCACCTCCTCCGCATAGTCCGCGTGGCAACCGGTGCACGACCGGTCCCCTTCGCGCGCCGGATCGATCTGCGTGTCCGGTGACGCGTAGCTGTGCATCGAGTGGCACGATACGCAGCTGATCTCCCCGGCGTGGCCGGGTGACTCAAGTAGACCGTTGTACTCCCGCCCGGCAACGCGGATCGTGCCGTCCCGCCAGAAACTGCCTTCCAGGACAAGCGGCTCCGTCTCGAGTGCCTCGAGGAGGAGTGGATCGCCGGGATCGTCCGTGTAGCGGAAGACGGCTCTCTCCGCGTGGAGTTCCTCTCCGGGCCGGAACGGGATCCCGGCCGTCCGGAAGGCATCCTGGTCCCTCCACCGCCCGAAGCTGTGGCACTGGCCGCACGTCTCGAGCGAGCGCTCGGGCGGGAGCTTCGCCGGGTTCGTGATCGTGGGATCGGCGTGGTCCGGTGCGCGGAGTTCGCGGAAGTACTCAAGGTATCGCCGCACCGGGGACCGGTAGAAGCGCACATGGTCTTCGGCGGGACCGTGGCAGGCCTCGCAGGCGATGCCGAGCTCCGCCGCGCGCGTCTCGAAGCGGTCGAAGCTCTCGCTCGTCCGCGGCTCGGGGCCGACGGAGTGGCACTGCGAGCACTTGGCGTTCCAGACCACGGCGGGCTCGGTCGAGGGGCTCGGGGGCCCGAGGAAGGAATCCTTGTTGGGTACCCACCTCTCCTCCTCGACCAGCCAGATCCAGGGAAGTTGCACGAGCGCGCCGTCGTCCGGCCTGAGGAAGGCGTCGTCTGCGGCCGGCCGGCGCACCCAATAGTTCTGCAGGTGGTGGGAGCCGGTGGTCATCACCACCCGCGCCTCGAAGCGCGGCGGGCTCTCGGGGACCCCTTCGCCAAGCAGCTGCATGAACCAGAGCGGCCGGTCGAACCAGTAAGGGTCCGGCATCTCGACCCAGAACTCGTCGCCGCGGCGCTCGAGTCTCCACTCCTGGCCGCGGTCCTCGAGAACGAGTCCGTCGAAAGCGCCGAGCACCGTCGACGGGGTGGCGAGTTGTGTCATCGTCCGGTGGAAGGAGCGGTGCCATGCGTCATACTCGGCTGGATGGCAGGCTAGACAGGTCGCCGAGGTCGCATATCCCTCCCCGGCGGTGGGGTCGGGCGTGGCGTCGAGGAGTGCGATATCGACGCCGGGACCTGCAGTGAGCCACACGCCGGCGGTGACCCCTGCACAAAGGACGGCGACAACGGGATAGGCACGAGACACGGCGGCCCCCACTATGTACTTCCAGCGGTCAGGGCAAGATGCGAAGCCGGCTCGCCCCTTGCCAGCCGGCGGCCTTGCCCCGGGGCCGGGCGGTTCTCGTGCACCGGTGCCATCCCGGGTTCGCGTAAGGCGGTCATCCGGGTCCTTTCCCGAACCTGGCTGCCTGGGGCCGCCTCTCCCGCCCGTTCCGGCGCCGGTCTACCCGGCGCCTTCCCGCAACCGGTCGACGACGAGCGTCTCCTCGCTCCGCATGGCGATCAGCAGCAAGGATGCCGCAAACACGGTGAGCGAGGGGAAGAAGAGTACGTTCGTGCCCTCGAGGTACCACCCCCACGGATCGATGATCGAGGTCCGCACGCCGAGCAGTGAGCCCAGATTGATGAGGGCGATGGCGGGATCGACCACCGCGCGCCAGAGCCCGATGAGGGCCAGCACGGCCACGGCGCACTGCACGATCCCGAGAATCGGAACCAGGCCGGAGGCGCTCAGAAGGCCGAAGTAGTAGCGGTCGGATACCGAGATCGCGCCCTCGACGTTGACGATCTTGTTGATGCCCCAGAGAAGCACGAGCAGCGCCACCGAGACCCGGAGAAAGAGGAGTGTGCGGGCTTTCATGCGTGGTACCTCCCGTATGCCGTCCATCACCCGGCGCGGAGCTCCTCCCGATCGGGCGGGCCAGGCTTCATCCTTGGAGGTTCCAGCGTAGCGTTCCGTTGTGCGCACGGCCAGCAAGGGGCCACCGGGGTGGCCGGGGCTTCGGCGCAACCGGTCGTGGACCGGAGGGTCAGGGCAGCGTGCCGGCAAGGCCCGGATCGCAGATTCGCCCGTCGCACGTCAGAAGCGCTGCGCCGCGAAGGCACGCGGGCCAGGATCGCGAGGCACCGGGCCCGCTCCCGCCTGCAGGCCGAAGGGCTCGGATTGGGTGCGCGCCCTCCGGCGGCGAGCCTCCCTCCGCACCGGGCGTTGCCGGCCCGGGCCGGGGATGCTACCCCTGTACTTTCTGACGCCCCAGCTTTCGCGGCCTTTGCCGTGAGACATCTCCGTGGAAACGGAGAACAGCGGATATCACGCGGAGGCCGGCACTCTCCTAACAGGGGGCTTCATGAGTGCGCGCCGACTGCCTTGCGTCCGCCGTCCGACTGTCTGGGTACTCCTCCTAGCCGCGACTGCGGGGGGAGTAGCCGGAGGGCAGGAGGCCGTGCAGGAACCGCTCGCCGCCGAGGTGGAGGCGCTCCGGACCGAGGTGGAGCGGCTGAGCGCGGTAACCGAGCGCCTCGAGGCCTCGGCCGAGGCAGCCGGTTCGGCCGCGGAGCCGGGCGGCGTCGGAGCGCTCCTCGAGGGGGGCGCGGATCTCAGCCAGGCGACCGAGTCGGCCCGCCGGTGGGGGGTCCAGTCCCTCATGGCGGTGCTCCTCCTGGTCCTGACCCACTTCATGATCCGCGGCGCGAGCTGGGTCCTGACCCGGCTCGCCGAGCGGAATGCGCGCCGGCGGCTTCTCTACCTCAGACTCGAGCCGATCGTTCGGACCGTGTTCTGGACGATCGCGATCTTCATCGTGCTTGGTGCCGTCTTCAGGATCGACGCGACGACGCTTCTCGCTGCCGGTGCCGCCCTCGGCGTGGCCATCGGAATCGCGGCGCAGGACATCCTCAAGAACATCTTTGGGGGTCTCGTCATCCTCGCCGACGGCCCCTTCCAGGTGGGTGACAAGATCTCTGTCGCGGGCACCTACGGAGAGGTCTCGGCGATCGGAACGCGCTCGACGCGGATCGTCACGCCCGACGACAATCTGGTGTCGGTCCCGAATTCGCAGATCGTCGAGCAGCAGGTGGCGAACGCCAACGCCGGGGCTCTCGACTGTCAGGTCGTGACGGATCTCTACCTCCCCGGGTGGGTGGACGTGAAGCTGGCAAGGGATCTGGCATACCGCGCCGCCATCACCTCGCGCTACGTCTACCGGCGAAAGCCCGTCGTCGTGCTCGTGCGCGACGAGCTGCGCGACACCTTCGTGACGCATCTGCGGGTGAAGGCGTACGTCCTGGACATCCGCTTCGAGTTCGCATTCATGAGCGACGTCACCGAGAGGGCCCGGGCCGCGTTCCGGGAGGCGGGCCTCATCCCGCCATGGCACGGCGCGAAGCCCTATCTCCGGGTCGATCCCGCGGGTAGCCTCGCCTCGCCCGCTACCCGGAACTAACGGGGCCGTACGCGGTGCCGGAGCAACCGGGCGCAGGACGGTCGGAGCCGCCCGGGAGCGGAGAGGGCGCCGCGCCGCTAGACGCCTTCGATGCCTTCGTCGGCGAGGCAGTCGACCTGCAGCTCGCCGCCCTCGACCGGGTCGAAACCGAACTGACAGTCCCGGCCGGGGAGTTGCTGCGAACTCTCGCTGTCCGGCATGGGGAGCTCGTGGCCGCGCTCGAGACGGAGGGCGATGGGACTGCCTACCGCCGGTCGGCCACCGACGACGTTCTCGCCGCACTCGCCGGAGGGCTCCGGGCCCAGGATCTCGGGCGCCGGATGGTCGAGGTCTTCTGGGAGGCGGACCGTGCGACGGTGGAGATGGCCCGGCACCTCGCGGCCGATCCCGGCGCCGGGCCGGTGGACGATCCGCCTGACCCGGGTCGCGCGGCGCAGGCGCGGCCCGGGCGACTCGCCCGAGTGTTCGCCTCCGGTTCCGTGCCCGGGGTACGCGCCGCGGTCCTGGATGAGCTCGCGGCCGTCTGGTTCTCGGCGCTCGTCGGTCTGGGCGAAGCTGCGACGCGCTGGTATCGCACGACGGCGCATGTCGAGGCAGCGTCGGGACTCCAGGAGATCCTCGCGGCTCATGTCGAGGCGACGCGCTTCACCGTCGAGCAGTCTCCGGGCGCACTCGCGGCCGCGCTCGCGGATCTCCGCGGCCGGGTCTGCCGGGAGGCGCGGGAAGCGGACCGGGATCGCCACCCGCGCGCGAGGCGACGTGTCCGCCGCCGGCTTCGGCGCGGAGATGAGCTCCCGGTTCCGGTCCTGGACGGGCCGGCGCTCGAGCGGCTCGACGGCGCGGTCTCCCGGATCGAGGCCATCGTCACGATGTCGGACTTCGAGATCCGCATCAGTGCGCTCTCCGGTGCCCTCGGCGCCGAGCTCGCGGCGCTCTCCACACTCCTCTCAGATCCGCTCCGCACCTCTGAGGAGGCGATCCGGTCGTATCTCACGAGAGCCGGGGCGCTCTTCGCCTCCGAAGAGGGGGAGGAGCCCGCGCGCGAGGAGCTCGCCGGGCAGGTACGGTCGCTTCTCGCCGATGGCCGGCTCGAAATCGGGGGGCTTGAGCACGTTCTCCGGCAGATCGACGGCCGAGCGGCCTCCGGAGCGGCCGCGGACGGCCTGATCTCGCGGATCCGCGAGCAACTGTCGCGGCTGCCGCAGAAGATGAGGATCCTCGCCCGCACCGATCCGGACACGGACGCGCTCCCCTCGAAGCTCGTCGGGCTCGATCTCCGCGAATGGGCCTCGCGGGCCTTCGGCGCCCGCCGCCTCGAAGGCATCCGCGACGCCGTCGGGGAGGTTGCCCGCGTGGCATCGTCTGTGCCTGAGCTCATCCGGGACGGGGAGAGCGTGCTCGCGTACAACCTGGAGGCGGCCGACCGCGAGCTTTCGGCGGAGGCCGCCCCCGGGGACCTCAGCGTTGTGGCCGAGCTGGTCTTCGGCGGCCTCGAGCGGACCGCGGAACACTTGGGCCGGATCGCCGAGGATCTGGAGGAGGCGGAGGCCGCCGCCGTTGCGTCCGTCCGCGAGAGCCTGGTCCGGGGATGCGAGGATCTTAGGGTTCGGCTGGGTCACGAGGGCGCGCTACGGGGGGAGGTAGAGGACGCCCTGACGGATATCGGGCAGCGCGCGGCAGACGCGCGCCGCCGGCTCAGGCTGACCGGACGGACGGCTCTCGGACGCCTGGTTGCCGTCGTGCGCGGCTCGCGTGCGCGGGCACGCGTTCTCGTCCGACGCGGCCAGCGTCTCGCCGGCATCGAGACACCCGAGGAGGCGACCGCGGCGCGGAGGGCGCTCAGGACGCTCGGGCAGCTCGATGCGGCGGCCGCGGGGCTTCCGGTCGTCTACCGCCGCCTCTTCTCGCTCGCTTCCCTCGCCGACCCCTCGATTCCCGCCGACCGGGAGGCGGATCTCGAGGCGCTCGCAAGCGCGTTGGGGGAGTGGCAGGCGGGACATACCCGGGGGCGGATCCTCACGGGGCCCGGCGCGGGGACGCTCAGCGGCCTGCTCACCGCATTCGAGGCGGCTGCGGGCGGCACGTCCGACATTCGGCGCGTCAGGCTCGAAAGGCGGATCCCGGACGAGTCCGTTCTTGCGGCCACGCTCGCCGCCGAACTCCCCCTCCGGGATCCGGTCGTTCCGGGCAACCTCGACGAGCTCGCCGCCGGGCTGGCCCGCGGGCTCGACCGTCCCGCGGTCGTGATGGTCGAACACTTCGAACACACCTTCCTGCGCACGGTGGACGGGAGCCGGCTGACCGCCCGCGCCCTTGAGTTCTTCTCCCGGACCGACGGGCTCGTCTTCTGGGTTCCGTCGGCTTCGGCCACGGGCTGGGAGATCATTCGCCGGATCGAGCCGGCAGCCGCCCGGCTCATGGAAGTCCAGGCCGTCACACTCCCCGGCCGTTCCGGGCTCGAACGGGCGATGATGGTGCGCCACCGCCGGAGCGGGATCCCCTGCCGGTTCGATGCCGGTGAGTCTCCCCCAGCCGGTCTGGCGCGCCGTCTCGCATCCGCGGGCGACGAGGCGACGCGCCAGTCGATGCTCCGGGAAGCGTTCTTCCACCGGCTCTTCGAGCTCACCGACGGGAGCAGGGCCCTCTCCCTCCTCTACTGGCTGCGCGCCGTCGAATTCGATGCCGCGACCAAACGGATGCGGGTGGCCCTCCCCAGAGCGCTCGACCTCGCATTCCTGGACAGGCTCACCTGGGACGAGATCTTCACGCTCCAGGCGCTCGTGGAGCACCGCTCGCTCACGGTGGAGGACCACGCGGCAGTGTTCGGAGGGACCGGTGCGACCAGCACAACCGTGCTCGAGTCCCTCGGCAACCTCCTCCTCATTGAACCGTTGGGAACGGTCCGCGAGGTCGGAGAGCCGCTCACATTCAGCACCGTCGAGGCCGGCCGGCCGTACCAGGTGCGGCCGGTTCTCGTTCCGATCGTGCTGCGCCTGCTCCGGGGCCGGAACCTGGTCGACTAGCCCGGATCGTACGGAGCGGTGGTGCGCCATCGACGATGCGCAGCTGCCAGAAGTGCATGTGCGAATGTTCGCCGGCCGGGGTCGGCTCAAGCGCGTCGCGACACGGCGTCCGGAGGATCCGATCCGGTCCGGCTTCAGGGCGGGAACGTCGCCGGCCCGGAACCCCTTACGCGTGCGCTTGCGTAGACTCTCCCCTCCCGCCCGAACCTTGCGGGGAACTGCGTTCCGGCCTCGGGCGGGTCGGCGCATGGCCGGCCGGTGCACGCCATGCGCCGTGACGGGTAGTTTGCGGGTCCCTATCTTGCCCATCTAGCCGAAGCGCTGTATACGAGCGCACCCCCACACGGGAGATGACCATGAGGACTCGACTCGCCGCCGCCTTACCTCTCGCTGCGCTCGCGCTTGCCGCTCTCCCTCCGCCCGCCGCCTTCGCCCAGCAGAACTTCGATGACGTCCAGATCATCGCGCATCCCGTCAACGGGAGCATCTACTACCTCGAGGGCCGGGGCGGGAACATCGTGATCACGGTCGGCGAGGACGGGATCGTGATGGTGGACGACCAGTTCGCCCCGCTCACCGACCGGATCCTCGCCGCGATCCGCGAGATCTCCGACGGCGACATCCGCTTCGTGATCAACACCCATGTGCATGGGGACCACACGGGTGGAAACGAGAACCTGGGTCGGATGGGGATCCTGATTCTCGCGCGGGACGAGGTCCGGGTGCGGCTCGCGGAGCAGTCGCCGAAGGATGCGCTCCCCGTCCTCACCTATAGCGGCCCCATCACGATCCACCTGAACGGGGGCGAGGTGTACGTGGGTGTCCTGCCTCCGGGCCATACGGACGGGGACAGCTTCATCCACTTCCGCGATGACGACGTCATTGCCGTCGGAGACGTCTTCCGGACCGTCGCCTTCCCGGTCATCGACCTGGGCAACGGGGGCACCCTCGATGGGACGATCGACGCCCTGGCGATGCTCGCGGGGATGGGCGGACCGGACACCCGCTACGTACCCGGGCACGGGGTCGTGTCGAGCCGCGAGGACATCGTGGAGTTCCGGGACATGGTCGTGACAGTCAAGGACCGGGTCGTCGCGCTCGTGGCGGACGGTGCGAGCTTCGATGCGGTGATGGAGGCGCGGCCGACGCGGGAGTTCGAGGCGAAGTGGGGGGATCCGGAGCGGTTCCTGACAGCCGTCTACGAGGAGTTGAGCGGCGGCGGGATGTAGGCGAGCAACGAGGCCCGCTCCCGCGCCCTGCGGGAGGGGGCGGAATCACCTGAGGGGGGAGGGGTCGTGGGAAGCCAGAAATCTTCGATGGACCTGCGCCGGCGGGTTGCGGGAATTCGGGGGCTCGCCTCCGCGGCCGCAGCCGCCGGCTCCGTCGTGGTAGCCGGTGCCCTCCCCCTTTCGGGCCAGGGAACCGGGGATCTCCCCGAGGTCCCGTCCGCGCTCGACGCACGGCTTTACGGGCTTGCCGCCGCCGCGTCGCCGTCACGGGTCGAGGCCGACATCCGCACCCTCGCCGGATTCGGAACGCGGAACACATTCTCGGACACGATCTCCGAGACGCGGGGGATCGGGGCGGCGCGGCGCTGGATCAAGGCGGAGTTCGACGAGATCAGCCGGGCGTGCGGGGGGTGCCTCGAGGTCTCCTACCAGCGCAGTCGCGTGCTTGCGACCGAGAGCGCCCGGATCCCGCGGGACGTCGACATCGTCAACGTCCTCGCCGTGCTTCGAGGGACCGTCCACCCGGACCGCTACGTCATCATGTCCGGGGACATCGACTCCCGGCCCTCCGACACGACGGACGGGGAGTCGGACTCCCCGGGGGCGAACGACAACGCTTCGGGGATGGCCGGGACGATCGAGGCCGCCCGCATCCTATCGGAATACCGGTTCCCGACGAGCGTCGTATTCGCCGGCCTCTCGGGCGAGGAGCAGGGGCTCTGGGGCGGCCAGCACATGGCGGCCGTGGCCCGCGAGGAGGGGTGGGAGATCACCGCGGTGCTCAACAACGATATGATCGGCAATATCGAGGGGATCGACGGCGTAATCGACAACTCGACGTTCCGCGTCTTCTCCGAGCCGACGCCGCTCCCCGACTTCCAGCCCGACTCGTGGAGCTACCGGACGAATGGGGGCGAGGTGGATGGCCCCTCACGGCAGATCGCGCGGTACGTCGACCGGATCGCGGATCTCTACTTTCCGAACCTGGACGCGATGATGATCTACCGGCTCGACCGCTTCGGGCGCGGCGGGCACCATCGCCCCTTCAATGACGCGGGTTTCCCGGCGGTGCGCATCATGGAGGCGCATGAGCAGTACGAGCGCCAGCACGAGGATGTCCGGGTGGAGAACGGGATCGAATACGGGGACGTGATCGAGGGCGTGGATTTCCGCTTCGCCGCGACGATGACCTCGCTGAACGCGACCGTCCTCGCCGGGCTCGCCTGGGCGCCGCCGGCCCCGGCGAACGTCGGGATCGGGGGCGCCGTGCGCCCGAGCACGACGCTGTCGTGGGATCCCGTCGACGATCCCAACGTCGCCGGCTACCGAGTGTACTGGCGCTGGACGACGGACGCCCAGTGGCGCTGGTCGCGCTGGGTCGGGGATGTGACGGAGTTCACTTTCGAAAACCTCGTCATCGACAACTATCTCTTCGGGGTCGCCGCGGTCGGAGAGGACGGAAACGAGAGCGTCGTCTCGTTTCCGACCTCAGTCCTCCGGTAACGGACCCTGCCGCCGGCACCCGCTCGACCGCGGGCCGCGACCGGGAAGCAGCTGCCCCCGTCGGCATCGTGAACCTGCTTTCGGCGGGCCGCGCCACTCTGCCTTGGAGTCTGTCCCGCATGCGCGGGTGCTCAGCGGGCCGCCGGAGAACCCCCAGAGCACCGATCGGGTGGACCGGGCCCGGAGGGTGTTCGCCGGAGATTCTTGACCATGTCCGCCGGCCCGGCGCTGCGGCCCCGCGCGTACCCGTCAGGAGCGCCCTCCTCCGACACGGGCGGTTCCGGTCTACGTGAGGGCTGCCGCCCCCCGCGCGGTCACGAGCGGGCCGCTCCGGACGACTGCGAGCAAGGCGACCCCGGGGGGGAGTCCGGCGAGGAAGGCGTCGACCTCCCGCTCACTTCCCGCGAGCTCGACGGTGACGCACTCGCCGTCGCGATCTAGGGGACGTGCCCCGCGTTCGGCCGTGAACGCCTCGAAGAGCCCGGTGGCGGCCGGATCCACCGCGACCTTGAAGATCCCGAGCTCCCTCGCGATGTGATCGGTCGCCGTCCGGTCGGCGATCGCGACCACGTCGATCAGCTTCGCGAGCTGCTTGTTGATCTGGGCGACGACCGCCTCGGTGCCCTCGGTGACGAGGGTGAGGCGGGAGACGGACTCATCCTCGGTCGGGGCCACGTTCAGCGACTCGATGTTGAATCCGCGTGTCGCGAACATCGAGGCGACGCGCGCGAGCGCACCGCTCTCGTTCTGGAGGAGTATGGAGATGACGTGTCGCATGGCTCGCGGGTGACTTGTGCCGACGGGGCCGGGGTAACGGAAGCCACCCCGCGCCCGCCGGTTGCGCTCAACTGGGGAGACGACAGTATTTCAGGTACCCGCGCGGTCGCAATCCTTGCCGCCCCGCGCCCGGAAGAACGGAACGCGCATCCCCGCAGATGGAGCCCAGCCCGGCGATGACCGTGACCACCCCCGCTCCCGCGATCGCCCGGGTGGCCCAGCGCCACCCCCTCTCCGGAACCGCGATGAGCGGGGCGGAGATGGTCGTGCAGGTGCTGGCCGACGAGGGGGTCGACGTCGTCTTCGGCTACTCGGGCGGCGCGATACTGCCGACCTACGACGCCATCTTCCGCTACAACGCCGAGCACCGCGCTCCCTCGGGGGAGGAGCCGATGCCGCTGGTGGTGCCGGCCAACGAGCAGGGCGCGGGCTTCATGGCGGCCGGCTATGCCCGCGCGTCGGGGAAGGTCGGCGTTGTGATGGTCACCTCCGGCCCCGGTGCGACGAACACCGTGACACCGGTCCGCGACAGCATGGCGGATTCGGTTCCCCTCGTCGTGATCACCGGACAGGTGCCCACCTCCGCGATCGGGACCGACGCCTTCCAGGAGGCACCCGTCTCCGCGGTGATGGGCCCCGGCGTCGCCAAGCACGTCTTCCTCGTCACCGAGCCGCGCCGGCTCGAGGCCACGATGCGGACCGCCTTCGAGATCGCGCGGACCGGACGGCCCGGTCCCGTTGTCGTCGACATCCCCAAGGACGTCCAAAACTGGGAAGGGGTCTTCGCGGGGCGCGGGCGCCTGCCCATCACCGGATACCGCCGCCGCCTCGAGGCGGTCGGCCGGAACCGGCTCGACGAGGATAAGGCGCGGGAGTTCTTCGGGATCCTCGCCCGGAGCCGGAGGCCCCTCATCTACGCCGGCGGCGGCGTGATCAATGCCGGGGCGGCGGATGCGCTCCGGGAGTTCGCCGAAGCCTTCCGGATCCCGGCTGTGACCACGCTGATGGGGATCGGGGCCATGGACACGACCGGCCCGCTTTCCATCGGGATGCTCGGAATGCACGGCGCCGCATCCTCGAACTACGCGGTCGAGGACTGCGACTTCCTCATAGCGGTGGGCTCGCGGTTCGACGACCGGGTCGCGGGCGTCCCGGACCGCTTCGCCCGGAAGGCGCAGCGGATCGCCCACTTCGATGTGGATCCGTCAGAGATCGACAAGGTCAAGCGCGTCGACTGGCACCATGTGGGGGACCTGACCCAGGCGCTCGGGAGGCTCACGGGGTACGGCCGGGAGCACGGCTTCTACGGGGAGTTCTCCGTCTGGCTCGGTGAAATCGCGGAGCTCGCCGGTACGTACGGCTTCAACTACGACCGCGAGAGCCCGCTCATCCAGCCCCAGGAAGTCGTCGAGGCGATCAATCGCCTCACCTCGGGGGAGGCGATCATCAGCACGGGCGTCGGACAGCACCAGATGTGGGCCGCCCAGTATTTCGACTTCCGTTCACCCCGGCTCTGGCTCACATCCGGTTCGATGGGGACGATGGGCTTCGGGCTTCCGGCGGCGATCGGGGCCCAGTTCGCCCACCCCGACCGTCTCGTCATCGACGTCGACGGAGACGGCAGCATCCGGATGAACATCGGGGAGCTCGAGACCGTCGCGACTTACAATCTCCCCCTTAAGGTGTTGGTGCTCAATAACTTCGGCGATGGAATGGTCAAGCAGTGGCAGAAACTCTTCTTCAAGGGCAGGCTCTCGGCCAGTGACAAATCGCTCCACAAAAAAGATTTCGTGAAGACGGCCGAAGCGGACGGCTTTCAGTGGGCGCGCCAGCTGAGCCGGAAGTCGGAGATAGAGCAGACGATTCAGGACTTTGTCCGCTACGAGGGCCCGGCCTTCCTCGAGGTCATCATCGACCCGGATGCCGGTGTCTATCCGATGGTCGGGCCCGGGCAGGCATACGAGGACATGATCACGGGCGACTTCATCCCGAGCCGCGACGAACCCGATCCGGCCAGCGAGCCCGACACCTCCGGGATGTTCTGAGCCCGGTGGCTCCGGTCCCCGAGTCGCTGTGGTGGCGGGCCCCGTCCCTAGAGTCTTCCTGAACGCGGCGGCCACGGTCTCCGCCCGCGCGACCGGCCTCCTCCTTCCCTTCGCGCGCTGGCGGCGGGAGTGCACGCGCCACATTCCGGCCGAAACGCTCTTCGCATACCTGAGCGGGGGCGCCCGCCCCACCCTGCGCGCCGGGTTCGAGGAGCACCTCGGACGGTGCCCGCCGTGCAGGGAGGCGGCGGCGCGTGCCGCCGCGGC